>CALEAV010000038.1 GCA_937943575.1 uncultured bacterium
TGGTGAACGCCCTGAAGGAGGGCTCCGAGCAGGTGGCCGCGGCCGCGGCCCAGGTGGCGGGGGCCAGCCAGTCCCTGGCCCAGGGCGCCAGCGAGCAGGCCGCCTCCCTGCAGGAGACCTCCGCCTCCCTGGAGGAGATGGCCTCCATGACCCGGCAGAACGCCGACAATGCCACCCAGGCCAACACCCTGATGGCGGAGTCGGCCCGGGTGGTGGAGCAGGCCGGGCAGGCCATGCACGGGTTGATGCAGGCCATGCAGGAGGTGACCCGGGCCAGCGAGGAGACGGCCAAGATCATCAAGACCATCGACGAGATCGCCTTTCAGACCAATCTTCTGGCCCTGAATGCCGCAGTGGAGGCGGCCCGGGCCGGGGAGGCGGGGGCCGGCTTTGCGGTGGTGGCCGATGAGGTGCGGGCCCTGGCCATGCGGGCCGCAGAGGCGGCCAAAAACACCGCCGACCTCATCGAGGGCTCGGTGACCCGCATCCAGGAGAGCAGCAGTCTGGTGCAGCAGACCGCCGGCGCCTTTGACCAGGTGGCGGCCGCCTCCGGCAAGATGAAGAATCTGGTGGCGGAGATCGCCGCCGCCTCCGGCGAACAGGCCCAGGGGGTGGAGCAGATCAACAAGGCGGTCACCGAGATGAACTCCGTCACCCAGCAGGTGGCCGCCAACGCCGAGGAGAGCGCCAGCGCCGCGGAGGAGCTGAACGCCCAGTCCGAGCAGATGAAGGCAGTGGTGGCGGAGCTCACCCGCCTGGTGGGCGGCGGCAGAAACGGCCTCAAACCGGCGGCCCTGGACAGAGGGGGCTGGCTCAAACGCCCCGCCCTGAAGCGGCCGGCCCTGGCGGAGAAGCCCACCCTGCCCGCCAAACCGGTGAAGCCCGAGCATCTCATCCCCTTTGAAGAGGAGTTTCAGGAATTCTAACGAAACCGGCCGACTGCGCCGATAGATGAAGGGGGGGCGCCGGGCCCCCGGAAGGAGAGGCATATGGGAGAAGCGGCACGGTCCTTGGAAAAGAAGGGGCTGCGGGCCACGGAGGGCAAATACCTCACCTTCGTCCTGGCCGAGGAGGACTTCGGCCTGGAGATCCTGAAGGTGCGGGAAATCATCGGCATGCTGGACATCACCCCCATCCCCCAGACCCCGGCCTACGTCAAGGGGGTCATCAACCTCCGGGGGCGGGTGATTCCGGTCATTGACCTGAGGCTGAAATTCGGCCTGCCCCCCATGGACTACGGCGAGCGCACCTGCATCATCGTGGTGGACGTGAAAACCCCCCAGGGGCCCATGCTGATGGGGGTGGTGGTGGACGCGGTCTCGGAGGTTCTCAACGTGGGGGCGGAGGACCTGGAACCCCCCCCCTCCTTCGGCCACGACCTGAACCAGTCGTACATCCTGGGCATTGCCAAGACCAAAGGCAGCATCAAGATCCTGCTGGACATTGACCGGGTGCTGTCCAGCGAGGAGCTCCTGGGCCTGGAGACCCTGGGGGGATGAAGGGACCGGGGCTGGGGGAGGCCAAAAGCGGCGGGCGGTGACGGCGGTGGAGGATGCCCTCCCCCCACCGGGAGGGACCTGGGGAGCGGGCGGAGCTGAAAGCCTCTTTTCCTGAGCTTTCGCCCCCACCGAGAGAGACCTGGCGGAGGGGGACATTGCTGCGGTCGCCCAGGTCAACCTTCACCCCCGGAAGAGGGGACTGGCCCGGCAGGAGGCAGCAGCCATGCAGCCGCAGATCCGGAAATCATCCCCGGCGGAGCGCCCGGGGACCGGGGCCCTGGCAACGGTGCCCCCGCTGTCCACCCGGGAATTCGACCTCATCCGGGAGCTGGTGCAGCGCCGGGCCGGGATCCACCTCAGCGACCAGAAACGGGAGCTGGTGCAGGCCCGGCTGGGGAAGCTCCTCCGGGAGGCGGGTCTGGCCAGTTTTCAGGACTATTACCGGCGGGTGATCCATGACCGCAGCGGCGCCGAACTCACCCGGCTTTTGGACGCCATCTCCACCAACCAGACGGCCTTCTGGCGGGAGCCGGCCCACTTTGAGTTCCTCCTGCGGGAGCTTTTGCCGGCCTGGCGCCGGGAGGGCCGGACCCGGGAGGGCCTGCGGCTGTGGAGCGCCGGTTGCTCCAGCGGCGAGGAACCCTACACCCTGGCCATGGTGCTGTGGGAGGCCCTGCCGGAGGCCGAGGCCCGGCGGTGCACGGTGTTGGCCTCGGACCTCAACACCCAGGTGCTGGCGGCGGCGAAGCGGGGCATCTATGCCGCCAGCCGCCTCACACCCCTGCCCCCGGAGTGGCGGCGGCGCCACTTCCTCAAGGGCGTGGGCCGCTGGGAGGGCTATGTGCAGGTGAAGCCCCGGCTCAGGGAACTGGTGCACTTTTTCCGCCACAACCTGACGGAGCCTCCGTCCTTCACCGGCACGGTGCAGGTCATCTTCTGCCGCAATGTCATGATTTATTTCGAGAGAGAGACCCAGGCAGAAGTGATCCGCACCTTTTACGAGTGCCTCACACCCGGGGGCTACCTGTTCATCGGACACTCGGAGAGCCTGTGCAATCTCAGCCATCGCTTCGCGTACATCCGCCCCACGATCTATCGGAAATAGGCCCCGGTCGGGTGACCGTGGTGGTGGGGGTGGCGGATATGAAGGTGAGCAACCAGGCCAATCACCTGCTGGTGACCCACGCCCTGGGGTCCTGCATCGGCGTGGCGGTCTATGACCCCCAGGCCCGGGTGGGGGGCCTGCTCCACTATATGCTGCCGGACTCGTCCCTGGATCCGGCCCGGGCGGCGGAGAACCCCTTCATGTTTGCGGATACCGGCATCCCCCGGCTGTTCCGGGAGTGCTACGCCCTGGGGGCCCAAAAGCATCGCCTGGCGGTGAAGGTGGCCGGCGGCGGCCAGGTCCTGGGGGGCGAAGAGCACTTTCAGATCGGCCGGCGCAATTACGCCGCCCTGCGCCGCATCTTTCTCCGCAACAATGTGCTGGTGGACAACGAAGAGGTGGGGGGCGCCAAGGCCCGGACCATGTTCCTGGACCTGGCCACCGGCCGGGTCTGGGTCAAGGTCATCGGGCAGAACCTCGTGGAATTATAGGTGAGCGGGCCATGAGTCTCATTCCCCAGATCCTGCGGTCCCTGAAGCATCTCCCGCCCTTCCCGGTGGTGGCGCAGCGGGCCCTGAACCTGCTCAACCAGCCCGAGGTCAGCATCGAGGAACTGGTGGAGGTGGTGAAATTCGACCCGGGGATCACCGCCAATATCCTGCGCATCAGCAATTCCGCCTACTTCGGGTTGCGCCGGGAGATCCACTCCCTCCACCAGGCCCTGCTGCTTCTGGGGACTCAGGAACTGCTGAAGATCATCATTGCCAGCGGCGCCACCCGCCTCTTTGCCAACGCCACCCCGGGCTACTTCCAGGAACATCACGGCCTTTGGCGTCATTCCATCAGCTGCGCCCTCATGGCGGACCTCCTGGCCCGGGAACTGGCGGCCACGGAGCGCACCACCGCCTTTACCGCCGGCTTGCTGCACGACATCGGCAAGATCGTCCTCAGCCTCTACGTTCAGCAGAAATTCTCCCAGATCATGGCGGTGGTGGACAAACGAAAGATCCCCTTTCAGCAGGCGGAAAAGCTGGTGCTGGGGATCAGCCATGCCGAGGTGGGGGGCGAAATGGCCCGCATCTGGGATTTCCCGGACCGGCTGCGGCTGGTGATCCACTACCACCACCTGGACCGGCCCGAGGCCTTTGCCGATGACATGGTGCTCCTGGTGTATCTGGCGGATCTTTTGGTGATGATGTTCGGCCAGGACCTGGGCAACGAAGGCCTGGCCTACGACGGCTTTCCCCAGGTGCTGCGGCACTTCAATCTCCGGGAGCGGGACCTGGAGCGGCTGCTGATGCATTTCAGCAGCTCCTGGGGGGAGGCCAAAGTCTTTTTTGGATTGGTGGGGGACGGCCATGCCGTACAACGTGCTCATCGTGGATGACTCCGCCACCATGCGGGCCCTGATCCGGAAGGTCCTGGCCATCTCCGGGTTCAAGCTGGGTCAGTGCTTTGAGGGCGCCAACGGCCGGGAGGGGCTGGCCATCCTGGAACAGCACTGGGTGGATGTGGTCCTCTCCGACATCCACATGCCGGAGATGGACGGCACCGCCTTCATCACCGCCCTGAAAGAGCACCCGCTGTGGCAGACCATTCCGGTGGTGGTGGTGAGCACCGAATCCCGGGAGGAGGTCCTGGCCCCCTTCCGCCGCCTGGGCGTGGCGGGCTACATCCGGAAACCCTTCCGGCCGGAAACCATCCGGCGACAGCTGAGCACCCTCTTGGGGGAGGCGGGCACACCCGATGCTGGAGAACTTGAAGGCTGCGACTTTTGAAGTCTTTGAGGGCATGTTTTTCCTCTTTCCGGAACCCCCGCTCCTGGAGCAGCCGGTTTTCCGGGGTATGGGCGTGCGGGCCTGGGTCCCGGTGAGCGGACCGCGCAGCTTCTGTGTCGGCCTGACCGTGCCCCAGTCCCTGGCCCGAAAAATGGCCGCCAATTTCCTGGGGCTCACCCCCTCGGACCTCACCCCGGAGCAGGTCCAGGACGCCGTGCAGGAGGGCGCCAACATGGTGGCCGGCTCTTTTCTGGCCCGGGAAAGGGCCTCCGCCGCCTTCCACCTCCAGCCGCCCCAATCCCGGCTGGTGGACCTGGGAAGCCCGCACTTCCGCCTCAGTCTGAATCATCTGCTGCTCCTGGTGGAGGATGACGGCCTGGAGGTCTTCGTGGAAAAGCTGTAGGCCGGACCGGACAGGGCCGTCCCGGAGGCCCTCAGGGGGGACCGGGCCGCAGGCCTGCCGCAAGAGGCGGGGGTGGCGACCCTCCCGGGCCGGGAACGACGGGGGCGTCAGGCCTTCGGCGCTGCGCCGTACCGCCAAGCCTGCAGAGGGAAGGGGCGCCGGGGATTGCCGGGGCGGGCCGCCCCTCCGCCCCCTGGGCCGGCAGGGAAAGGGGAGGCCCACCGCCTGGGGGAGCCATGGGTGGGTTCGCCCCCGGGCCGGCAAAGGGAAGGGGCTGCGGGGGCCGGCCAGACGCAGCTGCAGGCTTTCCCCCGGGCCCGCTGGGGATGGCCGCTGGCAGGTGGGGAGCCAGCTCAGCCCAACTTTTGCCCCCCCGGGCCCCCAGGGGGAGGGGGAGGCCCAACCCCATCCAACGCCATGGGGCTTATCCCCCATGCGCCTGCAGGGAAAGGCAGAGCCGCCCATCGCCGGCCGGTTCCAGGGAAGGATCCATGCGCAAGACCAGGGTGCTGATAGTCGATGATTCCGCCGTGGTGCGGCAGATCTTCACCGACCTCATCTCCCAGACGCCGGACCTGGAGGTCTGCGGCACCGCCCCGGATCCCTACGTGGCCCGGGACAAGATCTTCCACGAACGCCCCGACGTCATCACCCTGGACCTGGAAATGCCCCGCATGGACGGGCTCACCTTCCTGAAGAAGCTGATGCACTACCACCCCCTGCCGGTGGTCATCGTCAGCTCCCTCACCCCCCAGGGCAGCCGCATGGCGGTGGAGGCCCTGGAGCTGGGCGCGGTGGAGGTCCTGGCCAAACCCGGGGGCTCCTTCAGCGTCGGCAACCTGGCGGACCAGCTCCTCACCAAGATCAGGACCGCGGCCCGCACCCGGCCCCGGCCCGTTTCCGGCCCCGCCCCGGCGGCCGCCCCGCCGGCGGTCTCCCTCTCCCCCCTGACCACCACCCACAAGGTGGTGGCCATCGGCGCCTCCACCGGCGGCACCGAGGCCATCAAGGAGGTTCTGGTCAACCTGCCCCGGAACTTTCCGGGGATTGTCATCGTCCAGCACATGCCCCCCAAATTCACCACCTCCTTTGCCGAGCGGCTGGACCAGCTCTGCGCCCTGGAGGTGAAGGAGGCGGCGGACGGCGACTCCGTCCTCCCCGGCCGGGCCCTTCTGGCCCCTGGGAATTTCCACATGCTCCTGCAGCGCAGCGGCGCCCGCTATCTCGTGCGGGTGAAAACCGGCCCCCCGGTGCACCACCAGCGCCCCAGCGTGGATGTGCTCTTCCAGTCCGTGGCCCAAGCCGCGGGCAACAACGCCGTGGGGGTCATCCTCACCGGCATGGGGGCCGACGGCGCCGCCGGCCTCTTGGCCATGCGCCAGCAGGGGGCCCACACCATCGCCCAGGATGAGGCCTCCTGCGTCGTCTTCGGCATGCCCAAGGAGGCCATTCAGCGCCAAGCCGCGGTCAAGGTCCTGCCCCTGCACCGCATCGCCGAGGAGCTGGTGCGCCACCTGGCCCAGTGAGGCCGTTGCCTCTCCCTCCAACGCGGATTATTCTGAGGCCAAGGGAGGCGCCTGCAAAGGACCGGCCATGTCCTGGGCCTTCATGATCTAGTCCTGGTTCCCCTCTGGACCTGCTGGAAGGAAAAGGACCTGGAGCTGCCGTCGGTTGACAGGGGGACTGCGTGCCGCTAAGCTCATAGGGTCAGGGCGGCAGGGAGGCCGGGGAAACAGCCTTCCTTCTCCCCTCCGCCTTCCCCTGTTCATCACGGCGGCGGATGGGGCAGAGGGGCGGGGTGCTGCTTTCAGGCCTCCGGGGGGAGAGGGCCAAGGGGCGGCTGCCCCCGGCAGCCTCTGATAATTATTTCGGGGTCCCAAATGGATGCGGGGGCCGGGCAGAGAGTCGCCCCGGCCCCGCCGGCTGAGGTCTCTGGTGCTGAAACTGGTGGGCTTTGACTGCGACGGCGTCCTCTTTGATTCCCGGGACGCCAACATCGCCTTTTACAACCATATCCTGGCCCGTTTCGGGCGGGAGCCCCTGGCGGCGGCGCAGGTGGAGTTCGTCCACAGCCACACCTCCCGGGAGTCGGTGGAGTATCTTTTCCAGGGGGACCCCCGCCTGCCGGAGGTCCTGGAGTATTGCCGCACCCTGGATTACCGCCCCTTCATCCCCCTGATGGTGGAGATGCCGCACCTGAGGGAGTTTCTCCGGTTTCTCAGGCCCCGCTACCGCACCGCGGTGGCCACCAACCGCACCACCACCACCCACACGGTCCTCACCCACCATGGGCTCTGGGACTCCTTTGATCTGGTGGTCTCCGCCCTGGATGTGGCGCACCCCAAACCCCACCCCGAGGCCTTCCGGCGCATCCTGGAGCACTTCCGCCTGAGGCCGGAGGAGGCCCTGTACATCGGCGATTCCGCCGTGGACGAGGCCTTCGCCCGCAACGCCGGCGTGCGCCTGGTGGCCTACCGCAACCCCGCCCTGGCGGCGGATTATCACCTGGAGTCCTTCGCCGAGGCCCCGGCCCTCATCCAGCGGCTGGCCCGGGAGGGCTGAAGCGCCTGAGCTTCTAAAGGTCTCTTTCCGGGGGAGACTGGGCAGGAGAGTTTTGAGGCAGGCCAGGCGACCGGGGCATTCCCCTTCCACCTTCCCCGCATTTCCCGATAATTTGGGGACTGTGAGGCCAGGTGGCTGGGGCTGCCAGGAGAAAGTTTACGGGCCGGGGGTGGGGAAAAGGAGATTGGGGGCCACCTCCTCCCTGGCCCCCCTTTCCCCCACCTTCCCGACGCCGGCCTCAGATGGGCTGCAGGCAGGCGCCTTTCCGGCCAGGCCCTTTACAGCCCGGCCATGAGGCGGTCAAACTCCGCCACGGTCACCGCCGGTGCGGTGGAAAAGGCGATGCCGGTGAGCTTGCTCAAGGCCACGGAGGCCTGCATGGCGGCCCCGATATCCGGGAACTCCGTCACCAAGAGCAGGTCCTTGTCCCCCAGCAAGGCATACATGGCGCTGACGCTTCCTCCGAATTTCCGGATGGTCTCCTCCGCCTGCTGGGTGCGCTGGGCGCTGATACCTTTGATGCCCTCCGCCGAATATTTGCCGAACATGAGAAACAGGGCCATGGCGTCCCTCCCTTTGGGGCCTTCCGCCCCACGCTGATGTGGTTTTATTGTGCCAGAAGGCAGGGCGGCGGTCCAGGGGCGGAGGAGCAGGGGGCATTTTTTCTTTCCGGGAGGCGATTTTCCCCCGAGGTCCCCCGAAAGGGGTTGACTTGCCGGGGCAGGGGGGTAAATATATGGTGAATTTGGCCTTCCCGCAGCGGCCCGCAGGGCCGGGAGGCCGACAAGGAGAGCGGCATGAAAAAATACCAGTGCGAAGTGTGCGGCTATATTTATGACCCGGCGGCGGGTGACCCGGACGGCAATGTCCCCCCCAACACCCCCTTCGAGAATCTCCCGGCAGATTGGGTCTGCCCCATCTGCGGCGCCAGCAAGGACCAGTTCAGCCCGGTGGACTGACCTCTATCCCTCCCGTCCCTGGTGAGCGGCGACGGGAGTGCCCCAGCCCGAGAGCATGCCCGCCAGTCGTCCAAATGCGCCCTCCCCGGAGTCGCCCCCGGCCCGGAAGAAATCCCTGGCCCGGGAATATGGCGAGGCCCTGATCATCGCCGTCATCCTGGCCCTCATCATCCGGGCCCTGGTGGTGCAGGCCTTTTCCATTCCCTCGGGGTCCATGCTCCCCACCCTGCAGATCGGGGATTACCTGCTGGTGAACAAATTCATCTACGGCATCCGCAATCCCTTCACCAACCGGGTCCTCATCCCCATCAGCCGGCCTAAGCGGGGGGATGTGGTGGTCTTCATCTTCCCCCAGGACCCCTCCAAGGACTACATCAAACGGGTGGTGGGCCTGCCGGGAGACCGGGTGCAGATCAGCCACAAGAAACTGCTTATCAATGGCCAGCCGTTTGACACCCCCCAGGCGGTTTATTCCGATCCGGAGGTGCTGCCGCCCCCGGCCCGGCCCGGTGAGCCGAGCCGGGACCACTTCGGCCCGGTGGTGGTGCCCCCGGACTCCTATTTCGTCCTGGGGGACAACCGGGACCACAGCTATGACAGCCGCTTCTGGGGCTTTGTGCACCTGGACGGCCTCCGGGGCAAGGCCTTCATCATCTACTTCTCCTGGAACGGGGATCATTCCCTGCCGGTGTATTTGGCATTTTTCAAGGGGTTGCGCCATTTCGTCACCACCCTGTCCTGGGATACCGAGGCCTTTGAGGTGCGGTGGGCCCGCATCGGCTCTCTGATCCGTTGAGAAGGGGGAGGTGCCGTCCCTTGCCGCCTCGCCGGCGGGGCTGGCGGACTGTGGCCCTGGCGGCGGCCCTGGCGCTCCTCTCCGGCTGCGGCCGTCCCGCCTCCCAGGCCGTGGTGGTGGTGGGCGCTCCGGACTCCCCCCGCCTGCGCCAGGTGGCGAAAGGCCTGGAGGAAGGCCTGGCCCCCCTGCCGGTGGAGCTGGTCACCCTCCCCCCATACGGGGAGGAGGGCGCTCAGACCCTGCGGCGTCTGAGGGCGGCCAAACCGCCTCTGTTCATCGCTCTGGGGACCCCGGCGCTCATGATGCTGGCCCCCGTGGAGAAGCGCCTGCCGGTGGTCTTTGCCATGGTGGCCAACCCCTACTTCAGCCACGCCGCCTGGGACCCGAAACGGCCTGAATTCCATCAGCTCAACGTCACCGGCCTGGCCTCCCCCCCGCCGGTGGCCCAGGCCCTGAAGCAGGCCATGGCCCTGGCGGGGGCGCGGCCCTGGGGGCTGCTCTATGACCCCCGGGACGGCGCCGCCCTGGAGGCGGCCCACATCTTCCAACGCCAGACCGGGGAGCTGGGACTCACCGGGCTTTTGGAGGAGACCTCCGGACCGGAGGGGGACGCGGCGGCCCTGGAGCGTCTGCTGGCCCGGGGGGCGGCGGTGCTCTATGTGCCGCCCGCCGCCACGGCCAAGCGCTATGCCCCCCGGATCCTGGCCTGGGGCCGGGAGCGCCGGGTGCTGGTGGTGAACGGCCATCCGGAAATCTCCGAGCCCGGGGCCATCCTGACGGTCACCCTGGACTACGAGGCCCTGGGGCGGGAGGCCGCCCTCCTGGCCGGGCGGGTCCTGGCCGGGGAAAGCCCGGCGGCCATCCCCATCCGGGAGACCCAGCCCCTGAGAATTGAGGTGGACGAATCCCTGGTGCGCCATTGGGCCGGCTATCCGGCGCCCCGACGCTGAAGCAGGCGGCGCCCCGAGGCTTGTGTCCGCTCCCTTTTCCCGCTGAGGGGGGAGCAGGGGGTCCGGATCCCCGGCCTTGCCTTTCACTTCCTGCAGAAGGAGACCCCGACATGTCCCAGGAGACCGCCCTGGATCCCCGGAAATGGAACCCGGAAATCGCCATCGTGCCTTTCACCCTGGACAATGGCTTGCAGGTCCTGGTGCTCCCGGACCCCACCCTGCCGGTGGTGTCGGTGCAGGTGCATTACGCCGTGGGGTCCCGCCACGAGGCGCCGGGGATCACCGGCATCTCCCACCTCTTTGAGCACCTGATGTTCCGGGGCACCGCCACCCTGGGGCCGGAGGAGTTCTCCCGGCGGCTGCAGGCCAAGGGGGGCGAAGTCAACGCCTTCACCACCCGGGACCACACCTCCTATTTCGAGAATCTCCCCGCCGAGCACCTGGAGCTGGCCCTCTCCCTGGAAGCGGACCGCCTCAAGCACCTGAAGCTGGATGAAGAGAATTTCGAGACCGAGCGCCAGGTGGTTTTGAGCGAACGCAAGCTGCGCTGCGTGGACAGCCCCTTCGGCCTGGTGGAGGAGCTCCTCTTTGCCACCGCCTACACCGAACACCCCTACCGCTGGCCCATCATCGGCTGGGACCAGGACCTGCGCCGGATGACCCTGGAGGATTGCCTCGCCTTTTTCCGGCGCCACTACCAGCCGGGAGAGATGCTCATCCTGGTGGCCGGGGAGGCGGAGCCGGAACGGGTGCGTGAGCTGGTGGAGCGTTATTTCGGCGACCTGCCCCCCGGCTCCCGGGAGGGGCAGCGGGTGGTGGAGCCGCCTCAGCGGGGGGAACGCCGGGCGGTGTTCAAGAAGGTCTCCCAGGTGGAGGCCCTCTTTGCCGGCTTCCACACCGTGGGTCTGGGGCATCCGGACATCTATCCCCTGATGGTGCTGGCCAGCATTCTCTCCCAGGGCCGGGCCTGCCGCTTCTACCAGGAATTTGTACGGCCGGGCCGGGCGGTGGAGCTGGAGGCGGAGGTCTATCCCCCGCCCTGGACCGCGGCGGACCCGGATCTCTTCATCATCCGGGCGGTGGCGGCCCCGGGGGAGCCCCTCCCCCGCCTGGAGGCGGACCTCTGGAAGGCCCTGGAAACCCTGCAGCAGGAGGGGGTGACCGAGCTGGAGCTGGCCCGGGCCAAGAAGCTGCTGCGCTCCCAGACAGTGCAGGGGTTGGCCAGGACCTTCTACCGGGGCCTCATGGTGGCCCTCTTTCACCTCAAGGCCGGGGACGGCACCCTGGCCAACGGGCTGCTCATGGCCTACGACGCCGTCACCGCCGAGGACGTGCTCCGGGTGGCCCGCCGCTACCTCCGGGAAGACAACCGCACCGTGGTCACCCTCAAGCCCGTCAGCCCCGAAGAGAGCCAGGTGCTGGGGCCGCTCTGCTGAGCCCCCCGCACCGAGGGACGCCGTCAGCGGAAGGAGAAATGCATGGCCGTGCTCGCCGCCATTCACGAGGCCATCCTGGACAATGGTTTGACCGTTCTGGGGGTGGAATACACCCGGGTGCCCTGGGTCAGTCTGGCTTTCATGTGCAAACGGGGCGCGGAAACCGACCCGCCGGACAAGCCCGGGGTGGCGGATTGGACGGCGGAGCTCCTCACCCAGGGCACCAGCCGGCGCAGCCAGCTGGACCTGGCCCGGGACATCGAGGCCCTGGGCGCCGCTTTGGCCGCCCGAGGCGGGTGGGATGCCACCTATGTGCACCTGGACGGGCTGGCCGAGGATATGGAGACGCTGGTGGCCACCCTGGCGGAGGTGGTGACCACCCCGGCCTTCCCGGAGGGCGAATTCGCCCTCCTCCGGGAGCGCCGCCGGGCGGAACTCGTGCAGACGGCGGACGAGCCCCGGGAGGTGGCCAACCGTGCCTTTGCCCGCCTGTTCTTCCAGGGCGCGCCCTATGGGCATGCGGTGCGGGGGGAGCTGGCCCGTCTGGAGGCGCTGGGCCTGGACGACCTGAAGGCCTGGTATGCCCGGGAGTTCGTCCCCCAGGAAGGTGTGCTGGTCTGCGTCGGCATGGCGCCCTTCCCCCGGCTGGTGGCGGCAGCGGCAGAGCATTTTGGCGCCTGGCGGGGCGGGGGACCGGCCAGCCCGGCCTGGCGGGAGGCCCCGCAACGGCTGGCGGCCCCGGGCATCTACCTTCTGGACCGGCCGGAGCTCACCCAGAGTGAGATCCGCATGGGGCACCTGGGCCTGCCCCGGCGCCACCCGGATTATTTTCCGGTGCGGCTGCTCAACTACATCCTGGGGGAGGGGGGCTTCTCCTCCCGCCTCATGACCCGCATCCGCTCGGAGCTGGGCCTCACCTACGGCATCCGCAGCACCTTTGCCTGGCGCCGGGCTCCGGGCCCCTTTGTCATCTCCACCTTCACCCCGGCGGAGAACACCGCCCTGGCAGTGCGGGAGATCCGGCGGGTGGTGCAGGAGGTGCGGCAAGCCGGGGTGACCGCCCAGGAACTGGCGGAGGCCCAGAGCTACTACATCGGCCACTTCCCCCTGGGGCTGGAGACCCCCCGGGCCGTGGCCCGCCAGGTGCTGAACATCGGCCTGCACGCTCTGGGGCTGGATTATCTGGCCCGCTACCGGGAGCGGCTGGCGGCGGTGACCCTGGAGGAGGTCTGTCGGGCGGCACAGAAGCACCTGCACCCGGAGGACCTGGTGACCCTGGTGGTGGGGCCGGCGGTCAGGGTTAAGGAACCATTGGCTGAAATCGGCCCGGTGACGGAAATTCAGGCGGAATGAGGCGGATTTTTTTAGTTGACAAATTCTCTGTGATGGTATGTGATATGCCAGATAATTGTGAAAAAAAGGATAAGCCCTCCGGGGCCATCAAGTGAGGAGGATTGTTTCATGCACAAAACCCCGCTGTTGGATCAATTGGAGAGCGGCCCGTGGCCCAGCTTCGTGACGGACCTGAAGCGGGTGGCCGCCCGGAAGCCGCAGACCGCGGACCTGTTGGGGGTTCTGGAGCGTTCCTACAAGGACAAGATCACCCATTGGAAGCATGGCGGCATCGTGGGCGTCCTGGGATACGGCTCCGGCATCATCGGCCGTTACACCGACCTGCCCGATGAATTTCCGGGCGTGGAACATTTCCACACCATCCGGGTGAACCACCCCTCAGGGTGGGTCTACTCCACCAAAGCCCTGCGGGAGCTGATGGACATCTGGGATGAGCATGGCTCCTCCGTCTTGAACATGCATGGCTCCACCGGGGACATCATCTTTCTGGGCACCCGCACCGAGGAGCTGGAGCCCTGCTTTGCCAAGCTGACCTCCAAGGGCTGGGACCTGGGCGGCTCCGGGTCCGCCTTCCGGTCGCCCTCCTGCTGCATCGGCCCGGCCCGGTGCGAGTGGGCCATGTACGACACCATGGAGGCCTGCTACGAGCTCACCCAGGAGTTCCAGTTCGACCTGCACCGGCCCTCCTACCCCTATAAATACAAGCTGAAGCTCTCCGGCTGCCCCAATGACTGCGTGGCCGCGGTGGCCCGGGCCGACTGCTCCGTCATCGGGGTGTGGAAGGACGACATCCGCATCGACCAGAGCGCGGTGCAGGCCTATGCCGGGGGCGAGCTCAAACCCCGGGGCGGCGCCACCAAGTGGGACAAACTGGACATCCAGAAGGACGTGGTGGAGCTCTGCCCCACCCAGTGCATGAGCTGGGACGGCAAGACCCTGAAGATCAACAACCGGGAATGCAACCACTGCATGCACTGCATCAACCTCATGCCCCAGGCGCTGCGGCCCGGCACCGAGCGGGGCGCCGCCTTCCTGCTGGGCTCCCATGCCCCCATCCTGGAGGGCGCCCAGATGAGCTGGGTCATCGTGCCCTTCATGGAGATGGAGAAGCCCTTCGACAACCTGAAGGAGCTCATGTCCAACATCGCCGAGTGGTGGTCTGAGCACGGCAAAAACCGGGAGCGGGTGGGCGAGCTCATCCTGCGGCTGGGCATGCGGTCGCTGCTGGAGGCCATCGGCGTGGAGCCGGCGCCCCAGCAGGTGCGCATCCCCCGGGCCAACCCCTTCTTCTTCTGGCATCAGTCGGACTTCGACGCCGAGGCCAAGGGCCGCCGTTACGACACCCGCCAGGGTTTCATCCGCTAAGTTCCGGCCACCCAGGCCGTCAATTTTAAGGAGGACTGATTACCATGACCGAACCCGAACGCAAAACCGATATCGGCCCGCCGCATTATGGGCAGTTTCTCCACCCGGTGATGAAGGCCAACTACGGCAAGTGGAAATACCATGAAATCCTGGAGCCCGGGGTCCTTATGCATGTCTCGGAGA
The DNA here is from genome assembly GCA_937943575.1 of uncultured bacterium. Classification (GTDB taxonomy): domain Bacteria; phylum Desulfobacterota; class Desulfobaccia; order Desulfobaccales; family 0-14-0-80-60-11; genus JAILZL01. Next base: position 14,390 of record CALEAV010000038.1, read on the forward strand.
CCGGGGACAAGCTCTACTCCGTGCGGGTGGGCTCCGGCCGGCTGGTGAGCACCGACTTTGTCCGGGAGGCCTGCGACCTGGCGGACAAATACAGCGACGGCTACTTCCGCTTCACCAGCCGCCACAACATGGAATTCTTCCTCACCGATCTGTCCAAGCTGCCGGCCCTGAAGGCCGACCTGGCCGCCAAGGGCTGGCCCATCGGCGGCACCGGGCATTCGGTGACCAGCATCGTCCACACCCAGGGCTGGGTGCACTGCCACACCCCGGCCATCGACGCCTCCGGCATCGTCAAGGCGGTGATGGACGACCTCTTTGAGTATTTCGGCAAGCATGACCTGCCGGCCCAGGTGCGCATCGCCCTGGCCTGCTGCCTCAATATGTGCGGCGCGGTGCACTGCTCCGACATCGCCATCTGCGGCGTCCACCGCACCCCGCCCAAGGTGATGCATGACAAGCTGCGCCACCTGTGCGAAATCCCCACCACCATCGCCTCTTGCCCCACCGGCGCCATCCGGCCGCACCCGGACAAGAGCCTGAAGAGCGTCATCGTCAACGAAGAGCGCTGCATGTACTGCGGCAACTGCTACACCATGTGCCCGGCCATGCCCTGCTTCGACGCCGAAAAGGGCGGGGTGGCCATCCTGGTGGGCGGCAAGGTGTCCAACTCCAAGACCCCGCCGGCCTTCTCCCGGCTGGCCATCCCGTGGATTCCCAACAATCCGCCCCGCTGGCCGGAAGTGGTGGCCGCCATCCGCAAGATCCTCACCAAATACGCCGAAGGCGCCAACAAGTGGGAGCGCGTCGGCGAGTGGATCGAGCGCATCGGCTGGGAGCGCTTCTTCGAGGTCTGCGACATCCCCTTCACCTTCCAGCATATTGACGACTATAAGTTCCAGGCGTATGATACTTATAGGACGTCGATGCATTTCAAATTCTGAGCAGGTGGCCCCAAAATGGCGTTGCCCAAGGAAGAGCTTGTAGAATACATCTACAAGATGGTGGAAGCGGCCCAGGGCAAAAAGCAGCTCAAGGCCAAGGACATCGAAAAGGCGGTGCTCAAGGAGCATCCCGACCAGAACAAGAACGACATCAAGTTCGCCATCAAGGAGCTCATTGACGGCGGCCGCTGCGTCTACACCTACTTCGGCGGCAGCTTCATTGAGATTCCTCGGGTGGAAGGCGCGGCGAAGCACTGATGGACCGGCCCTGCCCCCGATTGCTCCTGGCAGCTCTCCGGGGTGGGGCCGGAAAGACCACCCTGACCTTGGGCCTGCTGGCGGCTTGGCACCGCCAGGGACGGGTCGTTGTGCCCTTCAAAAAGGGGCCCGACTACATCGACCCGGCGTGGCACGCCCTGGCCGCCGGCAGACCCAGCCATAACCTGGACCCCTTCCTGATGGAGGGGGCCCAGATGATGGCCGTGGTCAGGCGCCACGCCCGCACCGCCGATTGCCTCCTCATCGAAGGCAACCGGGGGCTCTACGACGGCCTGGATGCGGAGGGCACCTACAGCACCGCCGAGCTGGCCAAGTTCCTGGCGGTGCCGGTGGTGCTGGTGGTGGACTGCACCATGGCCACCCGCACGGTGGCCGCCCTGGTGCTGGGCTGCCAGCACTTCGACCCGCAAGTGCCCCTGCGGGGCGTCATCCTCAACCAGATCGCCCGCCCCCGCCACGAAGCCATCCTGCGCCGCAGCATCGAGCGCTATTGCGGCCTGCCGGTGCTGGGGGCCCTGCCCCGCCTCCAGTGTGCCGTCTTTCCGGAACGCCACATGGGGCTGGTCCCTCCCCAGGAACATGCCGCCGCCCGCCGGGCCGTCGCCACCGCCCGGGAGCTGGCGGAGAAGTATCTGGACCTGGAGGGGCTCTGGCAGGTGGCCGCCCAGGCCCCGCCCCTGCCCCCGGACCCCCTAATCGAGGCCCCGGCCGACAGGGAGGGTGAGCCGGTCACCATCGGCATCATCCGGGATTCCGCCTTTCAGTTCTACTACACCGAGAACCTGGAGGCCCTGGCGGCCGCCGGCGCCCGGCTGGTGGAGCTCAATGCCCTGGAGGCGGCCGCCCTGCCGCCGGAGCTGGACGCCCTCTACATCGGCGGCGGCTTCCCGGAGACCCACGCCCAGGCCCTGAGCGGCAATGTCCGCTTCCGGGAGGAGATCAGGCAGCGGGCGGAGGCCGGCCTCCCCATCTACGCCGAGTGCGGCGGCCTCATGTATCTGGGGGCCGCCATCCGCACCCTGGAGGGGGAGCGCTTCCCCATGGTGGGCATCTTCCCCTTCGACTTCGTCATGGGCCGCAAACCCCAGGGGCACGGCTACACCATCCTGGAGGTGGCCACGGACAACCCCTTCTTCCCCGTCGGCAGCCGTCTGAAGGGCCACGAATTTCACTACTCCCGCATCCACCCGGAACCCGGCCCCGGGGAGCGCCTGGCCTTCCGGGTGATCCGGGGGGCCGGCATGGGGGGCCAGCGGGATGGGCTGCTGTATAAAAACGTGCTGGCCACCTACACCCACCTCCATGCCCTGGGAGCCCCCCAGTGGGCGCCGGCCCTGGTGGCCCGGGCCCTGGGCTACCGCCGGGCCCGCCTGGCCCGGCCGGACCAGGACCTTGCTCTGCCCGAGGAGCCCGGCCTGAGGGCCAGCCACCGCCCCCTGGGGGAGGGCCCACTTTTTCATTGACTTCCTCCTGCCGATACGGTATCTGTTTCGTGAAAATCGGCTCGAGCCCATGAAGGGCGGGCGCCACTTTTTCCCTGTGTTTCTGCCCCCGTGGGGGCTGCAATTTTTCTTCGGGGAAAATTATCAAGGAGGTTAGGGCATGGCTTGGCGTGTGGAAGTGGATGAAGATAAGTGCACCGGCGACGAGGAGTGCGTCAACGTCTGTCCGGTAGGTGTCTTCGAGATGCAGGAAGGCAAGGCCGTCCCGGTCAATGAGGAGGAGTGCCTGGGCTGCGAAAGCTGCATCGAGGTGTGCCCGTCCGGGGCCATCACCGTCACCGAGGTCTGAAACCGCACTCCCGAAAATCAAAACCCCGGCTTGCCTGGCAGGCCGGGGTTTTTCCCTCATGTCCGCGCCTTATTCCGTCATCTCCTCCCGGCAGGCCTGACATTCCTTTTTGTGCCTGAGCTCCTGGGGATCGGGGTCCCGGATCTCCAGCACCCGCACCTGGTAGTAGAGGTCCTGACCCGCCAGGGGATGGTTCAGGTCCAGGACCACCCGGTCCCCCCGCACCTCCTTGATGACCAGGGGGTATTCGGGCGGGAAGGGCAGCACCGCCGGCAGCACCTTCTGCCCGGGTTTGAGCTCCATGTCCGGGGGAAAGACCTTGGTGCTCCAGACCTGGACGTTGTCCGGTTCATACTCCCCGAAGGCCTCCTCCTTGGGGACCACAAACTCCACCTCCCCCATCTCCGGAGAGAGGCCGTAGAGGCGGCGCTCCAGGCCGGGGAGGACCTCCCCCACCCCGGCCACGAATTCCATCTCGGCAGGCTCGGCGGCGCTGCCCCGCACATAGTCGCCGTTGGCCAACCTCAGCCGATAAGCCAGCCGGACATATTTGTCCGGAGTAATCACCTGCATGGCTTCTCCTTATCCCCCGCCGAAGTCACCCCCTGCGGCGGGTTTTTTGATATAATACAGATTGTGAATTTTGGGGGGAAGGGCCAGGGGCCTCAGGCCCTTCCCCTCACCCCATCCCTCCAGGGGAGGGGGTGCGGGAGAGCGGAGGAGCTTTCCCCTCAAGGTAATTCGCATAGCGCTCCAATCATCATAACATATTTGGAGGGCTGAGCTTCCTGCGCCTGTGCACTTCTGCCGGAAAAAGGGGCCGGCGCACCATGCCCTGCCCTGGATGACAGGGCCCCACCCACCGCCATGATCCGCAAAGCCCGAATCGAGGAGGTGCCGGAAATCCGCCGGATGCTGGCCGAGTTCTCCCGGGAGGGGGACGTGCTGCCCCGCACCCTGGCCAGCCTCTACAGCCACCTCAGGGACTACTACGTCTGGCGGGAGGATGCCGGCCCCATTGTGGGGATTGTGGCCCTGCACATCACCTGGGACGGGCTGGGGGAGATCCGCTCCCTGGTGGTGGTGCCGGAGCGCCAGCGCCAGGGGCTGGGCACCGCCCTGGTGGCCCGCTGCCTGGAGGAGGCCCGGGAACTGGGCCTGAGGCGGGTCTTCGCCCTCACCACCAACCCCAGGTTTTTCGGGCGCTTCGGCTTCAAGCCCATCGCCAAAGAGGCCCTGCCCCCCATCGTCTGGGCGGACTGCGTGGAGTGCGTCAAATTCCCGGACTGCGACGAACTGCCCGTGGTGTTGGATCTCGAGCCATAAAGGAAAGGAGGCGAGGGCCGGGACATCCCGGCCTCACCGCTTCCCACCCCCCTTCCCCCCTCCTGATCCGGGGGGAGAAAGGGGGGAGGGGGAGGGCCCCCTGGCTCCTTCCCCTCAAGAGACAGGAGAATATCCACCGTTATGATCGGTTATGTCCTCAAAAAGATTTTTGGCAGCAAAAACGACCGGGAGCTGAGGCGCCTGGCGCCCCTGGTGGACCACATCACCGCCCTGGAGCCGGAGTTCCGCCGGCTCTCCGATGCCCAGCTCACCGCCAAGACCGGGGAGTTCAAGGAGCGCCTGGAGCGGGGGGAGGAGCTGGACGACCTCCTGCCCGAGGCCTTCGCCGCCGCCCGGGAGGCTGCCGTCCGGGTGCTGGGCCTGCGCCCCTTCGATGTCCAGGTCATCGGCGGCATCGTCCTCCACCAGGGGAAGATCGCCGAGATGAAGACCGGGGAAGGCAAAACCCTGGTGGCGGTCATGCCCGCTTACTTAAACGCCCTCACCGGCGAGGGGGTGCACATCGTCACGGTCAACGACTACCTGGCCCGCCGGGACACCGAGTGGATGGGCGGCATCTACCGCCTCCTGGGCATGACGGTGGGCACCATCGTCCACGGCCTCAGCGACGCCGAGCGCCGCCGGGCCTACGCCGCCGACATCACCTACGGCACCAACAACGAATTCGGCTTCGACTACCTCCGGGACAACATGAAATTCTCCCTGGAGGACATGGTGCAGCGGGGCTTCAACTACGCCATCGTGGACGAAGTGGACTCCATCCTCATCGACGAGGCCCGCACCCCCCTCATCATCTCCGGCCCGGCGGAGGAGTCCACCGAGCTCTACTACATCCTCAACCGGGTGGCCCTGCAGCTCGTCCGGGACCGGGATTACACCGTGGACGAGAAGGCGAGGAGCATCCTCATCACCGAAGAGGGCATCGCCCGGGCGGAAAAGCTCCTGGGGGTGGACAACCTCTACGACCCCCGCCACATTGAGCTTCTGCACCATCTCAACCAGGCCCTCAAGGCCCACAACCTCTTCAAGCGGGACGACGAATACATCGTCAAGGACGGCCAGGTCATCATCGTGGATGAGTTCACCGGCCGCCTCATGCCCGGCCGGCGCTACTCCGACGGCCTGCACCAGGCCCTGGAGGCCAAGGAGGGGGTGCGCATCGAAAACGAAAACCAGACCCTGGCCACCATCACCTTCCAGAACTACTTCCGCATGTACCGCAAGCTGGCGGGCATGACCGGCACCGCCGACACCGAGGCGGAGGAATTCAAAAAGATCTACAACCTGGACGTGGTCATCATCCCCACCCACCGCAAGATGATCCGGGTGGATCACCCGGACGTCATCTACAAGACCGCGGAGGAGAAATTCCAGGCGGTGGTGGAGGAGATCAAGGACTGCCACCAGCGGGGCCAGCCGGTCCTGGTGGGCACCACCTCCATCGAAAAATCCGAGCTCTTAAGCCGCATGCTGAAAAGGGAGGGCATCAGGCACGAGGTCCTGAACGCCAAGCACCACGAAAAAGAGGCCCAGATCGTGGCCCAGGCGGGGCAGCTGGGCATGGTGACCATTGCCACCAACATGGCGGGCCGGGGCACCGACATCGTTTTGGGCCCCGGGGTGGTGGAGCGGGGCGGCCTGCACATCATCGGCACCGAGCGCCACGAGGCCCGGCGCATCGACAACCAGCTCCGGGGCCGCGCCGGCCGCCAGGGCGATCCCGGCTCCTCCCGCTTCTACCTCTCCCTGGAGGACGACCTGCTGCGCATCTTCGGGGGGGACCGCCTGAAGAGCCTCATGGAGCGCTTCGGCATGGAGGACGGCCAGCCCATCGAGGCCCAGATGGTGTCCAACGCCATCGAGCGGGCCCAGAGGCGGGTGGAGGCCCACAACTTCGACATCCGCAAGCACCTCCTGGAATACGACAACGTCATGAACAAACAGCGGGAGGTGATCTACGCCCAGCGGCGCCAGATTCTCTCCGGGGAGAACCTGGAGGAGGACCTCCTGGAGATGGCCGAGGAGCTGGTGGAGGACCTGGTGGCGGAGCACACCCAGGACCGCATCGCCGAGGACTGGGACCTCAAGGGCCTCCAGGACGCCTTCCAGCGCCAGTTCGGCTTCCGGCCGGACCTGGTGCAGGCCGACGGCGACCTCACCGATTACCTCACCGATCTGGTGCGCCGGCGCCTGGAGCAGAAAAAATCCGAGCTGGGGCCGGAGCTCTTTCGCCACCTGCAGCAGATGGTGATGCTGCAGATCGTGGACAATCACTGGAAGGAGCACCTCCTCAGCATGGACCACCTGCGGGACGGCATCGGCCTGAGGGGCTATGCCCAGAAGGACCCGCTGCGGGAATATCAGCGGGAGGGCTATGACATGTTCATGGACCTCATCCACCGCATCAAGGCGGACACCGTGGGCGCCCTCTTCCACCTGCAGGTGCGGCCGCACCAGGAGCCGCCCCCCGAGGCCCGGCCGGCCCCGGCGCAGCTGGCTTACAGCCACGGCGGGGACGCCGCCCCCCAGCCGGTGAACCGCAAGGACAAGAAAGTGGGGCGCAATGCCCCCTGCCCCTGCGGCAGCGGCAAGAAATACAAGAAGTGCTGCGGGAAATGAAACAAGCTGGGAGAGGGGGCAGGCTCCCAGACCCCTGCTCCCGCCCCCAGCCCTGACCCTCAATTCAGGCGGGAAAAATCGAAGTCCGGGCGTCCCAGGTCCGCTTTCATTTGTGAGACGTCTGTGCCGGCGCGGACGGCGGCCTGGATTTCGGCGCTGCCGCTGAGATCCCCCAGAAGGATGGCCCCCACCAGCCGGTTGTCCTGCAGGACCAGCTTGCGGTAGACGCCCTTCCCGGGGTCGCTCCGCACCACCGCCTCCAGCTTGCCCCCGGCGTCAATCTCCCCGGCAGAGAGCAGGTCGATGCCCGCCACCTTCAGAGTGTTGGCCGGCACCGTGCCCCGGTAGACCTCCTGCCCGCCGGCCATGTTCATTCCGGCGATGCGCCCCTGCTCCTGGGCCGCGGGCCAGATGCCATAGAGCCGGCCCTGGTGCTCCGCCACATCCCCGGCGGCGTAGACGTCGGGGAGGCTGGTGCGCAGATAATCATCCACCACCACCCCCTTGTCGACGGCGGCCCCCAGGGCCCTGGCCAGGCCCACCTCGGGGCGCACCCCGGCGGAGATGAGGACCATGTCGGCGGGGAGACGCTCGCCATCCTTCAGCACCACGGCGAGGCCGCCGTCCGCCCCGACGATCTCCTGGGTGGCGGCTCCCAGATAAAAGCGGAATCCCATGGCCTCCAGCCGGCCCTTGAGGATGGCTGCGGCCGCCTCATCCAGCTGGCGGGGCAGCAGCCGGGGGAAGAATTCCACCACCGTCACCGCCAGACCCGCCTGCCTCAGGCCGTTGCCCGCCTCCAGCCCCAGCAGGCCCCCGCCGATGAGCACCACCCTGCGGGAGCGGGCCGCCATCTCCCTGATGCGTTTGGCGTCCTCCAGGGTGCGCAGGGTCACCACCCCCGGGAGGTCGGCGCCGGGGATGGGCGGCACAAAGGAGGTGCTGCCGGTGGCCAAAAGCAGCCGGTCATAGGCGTAGCGCTTCCCCTGGCGGTCGGTGACGTAGCGGGCCTGGGCGTCCCCCCCCACCAGCTCCACTCCGGGGTGGAACTGGATGCCCTTGTCCTGGTACCAGGCCAGGGGATGGATGATGAGCCGGTTCAGGTCCTTGGTGCCGGCCAGAAACTCCGGCAGGGCCGGGGTGTAGTAAAAGGGGTGCGGTTCCCGGGAAAAGAGGTGGACGACGCCGTCAGGGTCCTGCCTGCGGATGGTTTCCGCGGCGGCGTTGCCGGCGACGCCGTTGCCGACGATGACATAGGTGGTCATGGGTGATCTCCTTTGCGAGCCTGGGTGGAAGTTGGTATAGTGGAACCGGCCGGAGGGACGGGATGACGGGCATAAGGACGGCAGTGCCCCCTCCATGAACATAAGCCCCCCACGGGTGGTGTCAACCCGGGTGGGCGCATTTCGGCCGGTGTCGGGCAGGCCCGGACGTCCCCCCTCGGGTGTTGGGGTCCTCAGGCCCCGGGTGGCCTTCGCTTGCCCATCGCCTGACCTTTATCAGGGAGGAAAAGTCCATGTCAGACCTGAAAACCCTTTCCCAGGAGCTGGTGCAGGCCCTCAAACTCGCCTATGAGCCGGTGGGGGTCAACCTTTATCGGGAAGGGGATCTCCTGCCTCCGGACCTGCATCTCACCGATCTGAGCCTGAAGAGCTTCTGCCAGGCCCTGACCCTGGCCGGTCAGGGGCGCACCCTGCTTCTGGCCCGGGAGAACATGGGCTGCAAACTGGGCACCTCGGTCCTGGGCATGGAAGACCAGGACCTGGAGCGCTACCTGGATGACGGCGTCCTGGAGAAATACGGCGTGGGGCTCTTTGCCACCGAGGAGGCCTCCGCCGCCACCATCAGGGACGCCATCTATCTGGAAAGAGGGAAAACCAGGGCAGTATTGGTGGCCCCCGTCTCCGCCCTGTCCGACCTTCCCCAGGTGGTGGTCTTCACCGCCGACAGCGAGCAGGTCATGTGGCTGTTGTACGCAGTGAATTACGAAAAGGGCGGCCGCATCAACCTGCCCCAGTCCGGGGGGGCCTTGGGCGGCTGCGCCGACATCACCGCCCTGCCGCTGCTTCAGGGGGTGCCCAACATCACCTTCCTGGGTCTGGGCTGCCGCATCAAGGCCCAGGTGGGCCCCTGCCACCTGATGATGGGCCTGCCGGGGCGGGACCTCCCCCGGGTGGCGGCCAACCTCCGGGAGATGGCCAAGCCCATCGCCATGCTGCGCAGCGCCCTGGCCCCACCGGCGGCCTAGAGGGTCCTCAGGGCGAGGGGGCTTTCGCCGCGGAGGCCTGTCCCGGGGCGGGCGGCGAGGCGGACCGGGGCCACCCCCGGTGAGGCCGGAGCCGGGCCGCCAGCTCCGCGGCCTCCGGGGAGCGGCGCATCTCCTCCAGATTGAAGGGAAACTTCTGGCGCCAGTTGGGGTGCTCATCCAGGGTGCCGGGGAGATTCTGCTGGGCCAGCAGCCCGAAGACCTCCTCCAGGCGCACCTCCAGCAGCGCCGCCCGGCTGCGGCCCAGATACTCCAGCACCCCCCAGCGCACCTCCGGCGGCAGCTCCGGACTGGCCGCCAGGCGGGGCAGGTCCTCTTCGGGGATGAGCCCCTCCGTGGCCAAGGCCTCCAGGAGCAGAGCCCGGTCCCGCTCCCGGGCCAGGGTGTCGGCGGCCGCCATCTGTGCCTGGGGGTAGAGGTGGAAGCGGGTCTTGAGGGCGATATCCTCCCCCTGCCAGTAGCCTGCCAGGGTGGGGAGATCATGGGTGGTGGTGGCGGCCAGGGACTGGGGGGGATAGGCCTCCGGCGGCCGGAAGCGGCCGTCCGCCTCCCGTTCGAAGATGAAGACCTTGTAGGAAAAGATGCGCCGCCGTGCCAGCTCCCGCCGGATGGCCGGGGCCACGGTGCCCAGATCCTCCCCCACGATGAGGGTGCCGGCCCGATGGCTCTCGAGGGAGAGAATGGCCAGCAGATCCTGGGCCGGATAGCGCACATAAGCCCCGGGCACCTCAGGGGCCTCCGGAATCCAGAAAAGCCGGAAGAGCCCCATGACATGGTCCAGCCGCAGCATCCCCCCCGGCGGCAGGTTGGCCCGCAGCGTGCGGATGAAGAGGTCGTAGCCCGATTCCCGCAGACGCTCCGGGATCAGGGGCGGCAGGCCCCAGTTCTGGCCCTTGGGGTTGAAGGCGTCCGGCGGCGCCCCGGTGGCTGCGCCTTGGGCAAAGAGGTGCGGGAAGGCCCAGGTCTCAAAGCCCCCCGGCGCCGCGCCCAGGGCCAGGTCCTGATAAAGGCTGAAGGGCAGGCCGGCAGCCCGGGCCTGCGCCCGCACCCGGGCCAGTTGCTGGCTCGCCAGCCATTGCACATACTGCCAGAATTCCACCGCCTGCCGCTTATGGCGGGCAAACTCCGCCACCGCCGGGGCCTGGCGGGAGCGGTATTCCTCTGGCCAGTGCCGCCAGTCGCTGGCACCGTGGAATTCCGCCAGGGCCACGTAGAGGGCGAAGTCGTGCAGGTATCGGTCCCGGTGCTGGCAAAACTCCCGGAATGCCCGGCCCCGGGCAGTCTTGGGGAACTCCCCGCCGTGCTCCTGGCGGAAGACCTCAAACAACCGCGCCAGGATATCCCGCTTGACGGCATAGACCTCGGGATAGGGGAGGAGGGCGGCGGCCCGCAGGCGGCGCAGCAGGGATCGCCCCGCCGTCCCCCCCAGATAATCCCGGGCTTCCGGGCAGTGGGCCATCTCCGGCACGGCCCGGAGGTCCAGATAGAGGAAGTTGGTGAACAGCCGGGTGGCGGGGGAATAAGGGCTGGGGTCGGAAAGCGCCCCGGGCAGGGCGGCGTGCAGGGGATTGATGCCCACAAAAGCGGCCCCCAGTTCCCCGGCCCAGTCCATGGCCTCCGCCAGGTCGCTGAAGTCACCGATCCCCCAGTTATGCCGGCTCCGGAGGGCATACAGGGGCAGGTTGAGCCCGAAAAGCCGGGCCCCGCCGGCCAGGCAGGCGGGCAGGAAGGCCGCCGGGGGTGCCAGGATGAGGCGGCCGGACCCCGCTTCCCGCACTCCCGGGCCGCTCACCTCCACCTGCACCTCGTAATGGCCCGGGGGCACTTCCGGGGGGAGCCGCAGGGCCGCCTCCCCCCGCCAGCCGCTGGGGGTCTCGGTGAAGCGGGGGCGCCCCGGCCAGCTGAGCCGACCGCTCACCGGCAGACGGTTCCCGTCTTCTGCCACGAGCTCGCCGGCCACCCCCAGGCCGGGGGGCACCTCCGGGCCGGGCAGGCGCACCATCAGGGGCAAATGGGGGGCAGGGCTGAGCCACACCGTCACCACCGGGGGCAGGAGCCGGGTCTGCAGCGCTTCCCGCCGCTGGATCTCCTCCCGGAGCCGGGCCGGATTTTCCCACCCCACCCCCATGGCGCTGAGCAGGGCCTGCCGGGTGGCCTCCCCCGTCTGGTGGCGCCGGCCCTGATTGTCCCAATACCGGGAGGTGATGCCGCACAGCCGGGCCAACCGGGCGAGATCGGCTTTTTCAGCGGCCGTCGTCACGAAGCCCATGCCATCCTTCCGGACTCGAGATGGAGGCATCTCAGAGCAATCCCCTGAAATGCCGGCTCCCGGGCCACGTCCCGGAAAATCTGCCCCAACTCCGGCTGATGGGAAAAGAAGAGCACCTGCTGCTTTCGGGCGCACTCCAGAATGACCCGGGCGGCCCCCTGACGCCGGCGGGGATCAAATTTCACCAGCACGTCGTCCAGGATCAGGGGCAGCGGCTCCCGGTGGCGGCCGAATTCCCGGGCCATCCCCAGGCGCACTGCCAGATACACCTGGTCGGCCAGCCCGGCGCTCCACTGCACCTCCTCCTTGTGACGGTGCGCGGCATCCTCCAGGCGCACGCCCCCATCCCCCACCGGAGCAAAGAGGCGGTAGCGGTTATGGGTCATGAGCCTCAAAAACCGGTCGGCCTCGGCAATGACCCGGGGCTGATGCTCCCGCTCATAGACCTCCCGGGCCGCCTCAATGAGGTGCCTGGTCAGGGCCACCGTGATATAGCGGCGGCTTAAGCGGGCCACCTGTTCGGTGAGATCGGCCTGCTCCTGAAGGAGTTCGCCCAGGCGGCGCCCGGTGGCCAGCCGCTCCAGCTCCTGGGTGAGCCGCCCCACCTCCCGCTCCTCCCGGGAGATGGTCTCCCTGAGCTCCCCCAGCTCCCGCGTCAGCTCCTCCTCCTCCCGGGACAGGGCCGCCGGGTCGGAGGCAGCCAACTCCCTCTCCAGCTCCTCCCGGAGGGGGTCGTTGCCGGCCAGGGTGGTGAGCTTAAGAAGACTGTGGTCATGCCTTTGCCGCCACTCCTGCCACTCCTGATAGAGGGCCGCCCGGCGCTCAAAGTCGGCCTCATTTGCGGCTCCGGCCTGCCGGAAGAGGTCGTCCAGCTCCTGGCGCAGTGCGGCTGCCTTCCTCTCCAGAAGGGAGAGGCGGCTCTGCACCTCCGCCAGACGGCGGCGCAGTTCCTCCTGGCGGGTGGCCTGCCTTTCGGTATCGTCCAGGTCCAGGCGCAAGAGGCGCAGGTCGGCGGGGACGGGCTCCCTCTCCTGGGGCTTCCGGCCCAGACGGGCCAAAACCTGGCCCAAGCGGGAGCGGATCTCCGTCAGGACCTCCCGGGTCCGGCGGTGCTGCTCCCGGGCGCGATCTCTCTGGGTGACCGCACTGCGGGCCGCCTCCACCATCTGCAGCACCACCTCCAGGTTCTCCGGGCGCATGGCGGCCGGAAAGCCCCGCTCCTCCAGCCAGAGGGCCCACGCCCCCCGCACCTGCTCCAGGTCCGCCGCCGCCTTCTTCCTCTCCTCCCGGGCCTGCTGCCAGCGCTGGCGGTGGGCGGCCAGGCGATCCTGGGCGGTGAGACATTCCTGTTCCCGGGTCTGCCACAGGCGCCAGTCCTCCAGGCCTTTTTCCACCTCCGCCAGCGCCGCCTCCGCCTCCAGGGCCCCCGGAGGCAGCTCCTCCCCTGCCTCCCGGGCCAGGGCCGCGGCCTCCTCCCCCAGTCGGGCAGCCTCCTCCTCCAGGCGGGCCGTCTCTTCCAGCTCGCCCTGAAGGCGGTCCAGGAGCGCCTGCCGCTCTTCTTCCCGGCGGTACCCCGCCCGGGCTTCCCGGCGGCGGAGATAATGGCGCCCTGCCCCCAAGGCGACGGTGGCCAGGCCCCCGAGAAGCAAAAACCCGAGCATCGGCAGCCAGAGCCAGGGCTCCCCGGAGAGGCGGTGGTATCCCACCCCCAGTACCATCCCCCCCGCCCCCAAAGCGGACGCCACAACGGGCAGGGCCACCAGCCAGCAGGGGATGGCCCGGGAGAGCTCCTCTGGCGGCTCCTGCAAAGCCTCCAGGCGGGTCTGCAGGTCGGCGACACTCCGGCGGCGCTCCCCCAGCCGGACTGCCGTCAGATCCCGCCGGCCCACAAGCGAAATGAAGCGCCGCAGCAGAGCCCGGCGGCCCTGAAGCACCGCCGGGTCCTCCGCCGGCCGGGGAGTGGCCTCCCGCCGGGTCCGGGCGGCTTCCGCCTCCCGCTCCGCCGCCGCCACCGACTCCTCCAGGGCGCGCTCCCGGCTCAGAAGGTCTTCAACCCGGCGTTCCGCCGCGGCCAGCCGCCGTCCGAACTCCAGCACCTCATGGCGCAGGGTGAGGGAGGTGTCCATGCGGGCAAGGCGGCTCTCATCCCACTCGGGGCCCAGCTCCCCAAGCCGCCGCCGGAGGTCCGCCTCGGCCTCATTGAGGGCGCGGCGCTCATCGGGTTCCCGCTCCAGGAGCTCCTCGAAGCGCTTCTCCTCGGCCAGCAGGGCGTCAATTTCCTGCCGCTGCTCCAGCAGCCGGGCATCGGGGGCAAGCCTGGCCAGCTCCCGGGTCAACCTCTCTGCCTCGGCCTGCAAGTTCTCCCTTTCCTCCCGCAGCTCCCCGGCTTTTTGCCTCAGTTGGTCCCGTTCCGCCAGGCCCCCGGGGGGAAAGTCAGCCACCTCCTCAAGCTCCTTGAGGCGCTGTCGGGCCGTCACCAGAGTCACCCACGGCTCCCGGGCCTGGGCCAGCTGCTGCAACCGGGCCAGCCGGGCCTCCACCCGGTGCACCTCTCTTTTTCTCTCCCGGAGCCCCTCCTCCAGGGCCTCCCGGTCGGCCCTAAGCCCGGCAAACCGGGCGGCCTCACCCTCCAGCTCCCGCATCTCCCGGGAGATCCCCTGCAGGCGGGACAAAATTTCGTTGAGCCGCCCGCCGCTCTTGGGCTTGAGGAGGACCCCCAGCTCCTGCTCCAGGCGCTGCAGCACCCGGGGCACCGCGGCGGCGCCGGTGCCCCCTCCCGGGGCGAAGATCAGGCTGCGGACCTGCTGATTATCCAATACCGTCAGACTCTGGAGAGCCTTCAGGTCCACGGCAAAGATGGCCCGAAAGGTCTCCCGGTCCACTCCCCCCAGGCGGGTGGCCAGGGTATCGGGCGGCAGGGAGCTGCCGTTTTCACTCACCATGAGCTTTTTTTCCCGGCGCTGGACCACCAGGCGGCGCCCCTCCCGGCCCACCAGGACCAGCCGGCCACCCCGTTCCCGCCCCACCAGGGGCTGATAATCATTGCGGTCGGGTGAGCGGCGCTCGGGGCCGAAAAACATGAACCGGAAAAATTCCAGGAGGGTGGTCTTGCCGCTTTCATTCTCCCCGGTGAGCAGCAGCAGGCCCTCCGGGAGCCCATCCAGGCCCGTGTCGTGGTAAATCCCGAAGCCGTCGATATGGAACGCCTCAATATGCATGACCGCCTTCCCGGCAGGGCACCGGCTAAGGCTCCTCTTCCCGGAGGAGGAGATCCACCGCCTGATACTCCGCAGCCGTGAGGACTGCCCGCCAGTCCTCTGAGGTCCACCCATGAACCAGGGCGGCCAGATGGGAAAATTCCTTCCGGCTCCGCAGCACCTCCACCAGCTCCCGGGTCATCCCCTCCCCCCGGTATCGTTCCGCCACCCGCAGGACCTCCCCCAGGAAGTCGGGCAGCTGCCGGCGCGGTTCCAGGTCCAGAGGGCCGTGGGTGTCCAGGGCGATGGACTCCAGCCAGACGAAATCGGGGCGCTCTCCCTCCCCCTCCCGCATGGGCTCGGCCAGGTCCCGGTCCGGATCGAGCCGGCTCAGCGGTTCATGCAGCTCCCCCCGGCCGGTGAGGTGCAGGCGCCAGACCACCCCCCGCCCCTCGGCCTGGCGGCGCAGCTCCTCCCGCCGGGCCTGCATTTCCTCCAGCAGGTCATCCAAGGTGGCCACCTCCCGGATATCCACAGTCTCGAGAGACCAGCGCACGGCATCGGTGGGCACAAACAGCGGCCGCGTCCGGCCTGAGTCCTCCACCCGCACCACAAAGCAGCCCCGGGGGCCGGTCTCCCGGATGCTGCGGCCCTGGGTGGTGCCGGAGTAGACCACCCAGGGGGCCTCCTGACGCAGCAGCAGGGGCGCATGGACATGACCCAGGGCGAAATAATCCACCCCGCAGGCCTCCAGGTCCGCCAGGGTGCAGGGGGCATAATTGTCATGGGCCGGGTTGCCCCCCACATTGGCGTGCAAAACACCCACGGTGAAAGGGCCGGGCTCCCGGCGGGGGAAGCGGGCCGCCAGATTCTCCCGCACCTCCCGCACCGGGAAGCTGATGCCGCAGACCCGGGCCAGCTCGCTGCCGCGGCGCCGCACCGGGCGGCACTCCACCGCCTCGCCCCCGAAGCGGTGGACCCCTTCCGGCAGCCGCAGTCTCGCCTCCCAGGCGGACAGGGGGTCGTGATTGCCATGGGCCACAAAGACCTCTATCCCGGCCGCCGCCGCCCGGGTCAGGGCCTCCTTGAAGCGGATCTGGGCATAGAGGCTGTGGTGGGCGCTGTCATAAACATCGCCCGCAATCACCAGGAAAGCGGCCTGCTCCGCCGCCGCCAGATCCACCACCCGCTCCAGGGCCTGAAAGGTGGCCTGCCGCAGGGCCTCCCGGATCAGGGGTGGGGCCGTCCCCGCCAGGCACTCAAAGGGGGCGTCCAGATGCAGGTCGGCACAGTGCACAAAGGTGAAGGCAGCCATGGTTCCTGCCTCCTATATACCGTGAGCGGGCTCCCAAGTCCAGCCGGGGCAGGGGCCCGCCCGCCGGCGAAGGACGCCATTGTTCCCCCCCGGCGCCTTTGGTATAATGGCACCGCTTGGCCGAGCCTGGCCGTCACTGTCCGGCCCGATTAAGGAGCCCATGGTCCCCCATCCCCACCCCCGTGACAACACCGGCGCCCCTTTTCCGACTCACTCGTTGGGGTGGCGCCGCGCCCTCTGGTGGCCGCTGCTGGTAGCGGTCCTGATCATCACCCCCAAGCCGGCCCTGGCGGCGGAGGCCGGGCACACGCTGCTGGCCAGCATCAGCATCAGCATCCTGGTGGCCACCCTGGTGGGCTGCCTGGCCGTCCTCCTCAAGCAGCCCCTGATCCTGGCCTACATCGTCGGCGGGGTGATCATCGGGCCGCAGATCGGCTTCGCCTGGGTCCGGAACCAAAGTGACATCGAGACCATCGCGGAAATCGGCCTCATCCTCCTCCTCTTCATGATCGGGCTGGAGCTGGACCTGAAAAAGATCCGGGAATCCGGCAGATCCCTCATCGTCACCGGGGTGCTGCAGTTTATCCTCTGCGTCTCTTTGGCCTTCGGCTTTCTTCTGCTTCTGGGCTTTTCCCTCACGGCTGCCGGGGCGGAGTATCGTATCCTGGGGGTGCCCTTACGCGGCGGCCCTTATGACCTCCTGTATCTGGCCGCCTGCCTGGGGCTGAGCAGCACCACCATCGTGGTGAAGCTCCTCTACGAAAAATTTGAGCTGGACACTCTGGCGGGCCGCCTCACCGTGGGGGTGCTCATCTTCCAGGACCTGTGGGCCATCGTGCTCCTCGGCCTGCAGCCCAATCTCTCCCAGCCCCAGGTGGGCATCATCCTGGTATCCTTCGCCAAGGGCGGCCTGCTGGTGGCCGTGAGCCTGCTCCTGAGCAAATACGGCCTGGGGTTCATCTTCCAGCGCATCGCCAAACTGCCGGAGCTGGTGCTGGTGGCCTCCCTGGGCTGGTGCTTCTTCATGGCGGGGCTGGCCAACTACCTGGGGCTCTCCATGGAAATGGGGGCGCTCATCGCCGGGGTGGCCATCTCCACCTTCCCCTACAACCTGGACATCATCGGCAAGATCATCAACATCCGGGACTTTTTCATCACCCTGTTTTTTGTGGCTCTGGGCATGGTGATCCCCAACCCGCTGCACAAACCCGGCCTCTTTGCCCTGGCCCTGCTCCTGGCGGGGTTTCTCATGCTCACCCGCTTCCTCACCGTCTTCCCCCTGCTCTACTGGCTGGGCAACGGCAACCGGGTGAGCCTCCTCACCTCCATCAACCTCTCCCAGCTCAGCGAGTTTTCCCTGGTCCTCGCGGTGATGGGGGCCAAGGCGGACTACGGCCATATCGGCTCCGACACCCTCACCCTCATCATCTTCATCTTTGTGGTGACCTCCATCGCCTCCACCTACATGATCAAGGGCAGTCACTCCCTGCAGGCGGTCTTAAGCCGGGGAGCGGAGAGGCTGGGCTTTCGCCCCCTGAGGGAGGAGCGGCGGGAGGAGGCGGCAGCCGAGCACAAGGACGTGGCGGTCCTGGGGTTTTTCCGGGTGGCCAGCGCCCTGGTGGCCCACCTGGAGCAGACCCGCCCCGAGCTCCTGCAGCATCTGGTGGTGGTGGACTTCAACCCCGAGGTCTACCGGGGCCTCCGGGCCCGGGGGGTGAAGGTGGTCTACGGGGATATCAGTAACCTCCAGACCCTGCACCATGCCGGCCTGGAGCACGTCCGCGTTGTGCTTTCCACCATCACCGATGATATCCTGGTGGGCACCGACAACCTGAAAATCATCAACGCGGTGCGGCCGCTGGCGCCCCAGGCCAGGATCATCGTCAGCGCCCACAGTGCCTTTCAGGCCCTGAAGCTCTACCAGGCCGGGGCGGACTACGTGCTCCTGCCCCATGAGGCGGCGGCGCTGAGGCTGGAGGCCGTCCTGGAGGTGCTCCTCAGGGGGGAGGGGGAGACCCTCAGGGAGGCGGAAATGGCCCGGCTGGCCCGGCTGACAGAAATTTTACGGTGAGGCGGACGGGTCTGCGGGGGGAGGGCCAAAGAAAAGGAGGATCCCCTCCTCGCACCCAAGAGAGGGTGTGGGGGAAGGGCGGCCGTCCCGCTCCACCCCTCCCGCCAGGGGCCCGGGTCTCAAGCAAACATGGGAAGATTGGCCCGGGGAGGCGCTCTCCCCGGGGCCCTGCGAGGTGAACGAGGCATGTACAAACTGGTCCTGCTGCGCCACGGCGAGAGCATCTGGAACAAGGAGAACCGCTTCACCGGCTGGATCGACGTGGGCCTGTCGGAGAAAGGGGTGGAGGAGGCCCGGGAGGCCGGCCGGGTGCTGGCGAAAGAGGGCTTTGTCTTCGATGTGGCCTACACCAGCGTGCTGAAGCGGGCCATCAAGACCCTGTGGCTGGTCCTGGAGGAGATGGACCTCATGTGGATCCCCATCCACCACAGCTGGCGGCTCAATGAGCGGCACTACGGGGCGCTTCAGGGGCTGAACAAGGTGGAGACGGTGGAGCGCCACGGGCTGGAGCAGGTGCAGCTCTGGCGGCGCAGCTACGACGTGCCCCCGCCGCCGTTGAGCCCCGATGACCCCCGCCATCCGGCCCGGGACCCCCGCTACCGGGGGGTGCCGGCGGCGGAGCTGCCCCTCACGGAGTGCCTCAAGGACGTGGTGGCCCGCTTCCTCCCCTACTGGCACGACACCCTGGCGCCGGCGGTGGCCTCCGGGGCCCGGGTGATCATCGCCGCCCATGGCAATTCCCTGCGGGCCCTGGTGAAATACCTGGATAACCTCTCCGACGAAGAGATTGTGGGCCTCAACATCCCCACGGGCATCCCCCTGGTCTATGAGCTGGACGCCGACCTCAGGCCCCTGAACCGCTACTATCTGGGAGACCCGGAAAAGGTGAAGGCGGCCATTCAGTCCGTGGCGGAGCAGTTGAAGAAGAAGGCTTAAGGGGAACGCCGGCACGTTGCAGAAGACGGCGGGGGGCCGGCCGGGCCCAAATCCACCACCGGCGCCTGCACCCCCGGGGGGACGACGGTCCTTTCCAGAAGATGATGGGGGCCGGAGTCGGAAGAGGGGGCTGAAAAAGAAGGCGTGGGGGCACGCCGGGGCCGGGGGAGCGGCGGGGGAGGGTTTTTCAGTTGACAAATACCATACCATGGTATAGTATTTGCTCAGGTGGGGCCGCTCCCGGCCCCTCTCCCGCCTCCACCTCCCGGGGGGAGGGGGCCAGGGCAGGCGGGGAGCCGGGCCCCCCGGCCCCGGACACCCCGGCGCCTCACCATCCTGAGGAGGACATCCCATGGCTAAGCCCACCGGCCACCCGGACCGGCCCACCCAGGAGATCCTCGCCCGCCTGCGGCGCATCGAAGGCCAGGTGCGTGGCCTCCAAGACATGATCCGCAAGGGGCGGGAGTGCGAGGCCGTCCTCACCCAGGTGCGGGCGGTGCAGGCGGCGCTGGCCGCCGTGGCCCGCCGGGTGCTGGAGCACTATCTGGAGGAATGCCAGAGGGAGTGGGAAGCGGAGCCCGACCCCCGGCTCCTGACGGAGAAGCTGCGGCACACCGTGGGCCTCCTCAGCAAATTTCTGTAGCGGCTCACCGCCGTAATATAGGAGGAACTATGAGCACTGCCAAAGAGAAGGCCTGTTTCATCTGTTCCCGGGACACCCTGGACGGGGCCTACCCTTCCCTCATCCTGGGCATCAACGCCGCCCGCCTGGGGATGGAGGCCAAGGTCTTTTACACCTTCATGGGGGTGAACCTGGTGAAGAAAGGCGGCATTGAGAAGGCCAAATTCATCCCCCCGGGCCCCATGGGCGCGGTCCCGGGCATGGCCACCCTGGCCACCGCCATGATGAAGAAGAAGGCGGAGAAGGCCCAGATCCCCTCCCTGCCGGACCTGATGGAGATGGCGCAGCTGGAGGGGGTGGAGCTCATCGCCTGCCGCATGACCATCGACATGATGGAGATCCGGGAGGAGGAGATGCTGGAGGGGGTCCCGATCTGGACAGCCGAGGAGTTCCTCAAATACGCCAAGGATGCCAAGATCTGCCTCTTCACCTAAGCCTTTTTCCCGCCGTGCGGGCCGCCCGTCGCCGGGGGGCGGCCCGGTTCAAATTCTTTTCCGCCACCGTCCGGAATCCGACCCGGAAAAATTCGCCCTGCCTCTTTCTTGGCTTGACAGGGCTTCCGGAAGCCCCTTAAATGGAATTACGATCTGAACCATGAAGCCCGAAATCATCTTCCCCCCTCCCTGACCGACTTCCGGACCTGTCCTGATCCGAAGGTAGGCTGCACATCCCCTTGACCTCCCAAAGGAGCCCGGCGGATGGCCCAGGAAGCGGAAAAAGGCACCCACATCCCCTTACCCCCCCCTGCACCTCCGCTCCCCGCCCTTGGCTTGGAGAGCCCGGTCCAGTGCATCTCCTCGGAACCCTTCCGGACCATGGTGGAGGTGGCCCGGGACGGGATCTGCCTGGTGGATGCCACCGGGACCATCGTCTTCGTCAACCGGGGGTTTGCCCGACTGCTGGGGTGGGAGGTCTCCCAGCTGACCGGCCGGTCCCTCTTCGAGGTGGTGGTTCCGGAGCACCATGACCTCCTCACCGCCAAGCTGGAGCGGCGGCGCCGGGGGCTCTCGGACCTCTACGAAATGAGCCTGCGGCATCAGGAGGGCCGGGTGGTGCCCACCATGGTCTCCGCCGCGCCCATCATGGCGGAGGGCCGCTTCCTCGGGTCGGTGGCCATCTTCACCGACATCTCCGAGCAGAAGCGGGTGGAGCGGGAACTGCGGGAGACGGGCGAGTTCCTGGAGACCATCATCAACAGCATCACGGACAACCTCCTGGCCATCGACCCCCGCAGCTGCCGCATCATCCTGGCCAACCACTCCTTCCTGAGTCACATCCACAAGGACCGGGAGAGCGTCTATCACCGGCCGTGCTACGAAGTGCTCCACCACCGGCAGGGGCCCTGCCAGGAAGCCGGGCTCCTGTGCCCGGTACAGGAGAGCGCCAAACAGAAGCGCCAGGTGCTGGTGGACAAGAATTTTGTCAACAGCCAGGGCCAGCTGCGCACCTATCAGATCGCCGCCTATCCCCATTTCGGCCAGGACGGCGAGGTGGATCTGGTCATCTGTCTGGAGCGGGATGTCACCGACCGGCGCAAGATGGAAGAGGCCTTGGCCTTCCGCTCCCGGGAGCTGCAAAAGACCCAGGTGCAGCTGGAAAAACTCTTCGACATCGCCCGGGAGCGCACCGCCAAACGCTCGGTGCCGGAGCTCCTGCACTTCCTGCACCATCTTATGCTGGAGGCCTTTCCGGGGGCGGAGCCCATCTTTCTGCTCCTGGAGGGGGAGCAGCGGCTGCTGTCCCTGGAGGAGTGCGCCACCGGCCTGCAGGACGCCCAGCGCCGGGTGGTGCGCCGCCTGGAACAGGCGGGGCTTCTGGGGGATTTCCTGCGCCGCCTCACCGCCCTGCTGACCCCCCAGGTCATCACCTTTGCCGACCCCGACCTGCCGCCCTACTTCCGGCTCTTTTCCAACATCTACCCGAGCTGGCTGGCCATGCCCATCCTGGCGCACCAGGAGTCCCTGGGCCTCTTTCTTCTGGGTTTCCATCATCACCAGAGCTTCACCCGGGAGGACCTGCACTTCTGTCATGCCTGCTTTGCCCAGGTGGGCTGTTACCTCCGCTATCTCCTCCGGCAAAAGGGGCGGGAGCTGTTCCCCGAGGCCGGGCTGCCGGAGGTCACCGGCTACGGGGAGATCATCGGCCAGAGCAAGAAGATGCAGGAGGTCTACCAGCTCATCAACCTGGTGAGCGGCACCGACGCCACGGTGCTCATCACCGGGGAGAACGGCACCGGCAAGGAGCTGGTGGCCCGCACCATCCACCGCCAGAGCAAGCGCAGCCGGGGGCCCTTCGTGGTGGCCAACTGCTCCGCCTACTCCCCCACTCTCCTGGAGAGCGAGCTCTTCGGGCACGAGAAGGGGGCCTTCACCGGGGCCATCCGCCGCAAGAAGGGCCGCTTCGAGCTGGCCCAGGGGGGCACCCTGTTTCTGGATGAGATCGGCGACATCCCCCCGGCCACCCAGGTGCTGCTCCTGCGTTTCCTGCAGGACCACTGCTTCGAGCGGGTGGGGGGGGAGGTGACCATAGAGGCGGATGTGCGGGTGCTGGCGGCCACCAACAAGGACCTCTACCGGGAGGCGCAGCAGGGGCGCTTCCGGGACGACCTCTACTACCGCCTCAACGTCATCACCATCCACCTGCCGCCGTTGCGGGAGCGCAAGGAGGACATCCCCCTTTTGTGCCAGCACTTCCTCAACAAGTACAACCTGAAGGAAGGCAAAAAGATCAGCAAGTTCTCCCCGGACGCCATGCAGGCCCTGATGGACTTCGACTGGCCGGGCAATGTCCGCCAGCTGGAGAACGCCATCAGCCATGCGGTGATCCTGGCCCAGGGGGAGATCATCCGGCGCCGCCACCTGCCCCGCTTCCTCAAGGAGGAGGGGGAGGAGGCGGTCTCCACCTCCTTGGCGGAGACGGAGCGCCGGCTGATTCTGCGGGTGCTCAAGGAGTCCTCCTGGAACAAGCACGAGGCGGCCCGGCGCCTCAAGGTGAGCCGCAGCACCCTGTACAGCAAGATTCGGCGTTATGGTCTGTCCCAGGGTCCGGCGGAAGGGTCCGAATCTGGACAGAGGCTAACCACTTGATATAAATGGCAAAAGCCATTTGTGTCCTTGTGGCAGATGTTTTTTTGGACGGTGCCGGGGTCCACCACCGCCCCCGGGCTCAGGGGGCCAAAAAAAATATTTCGGCCAGGGTCCAGAAATTCTTGAGGAAAAGCCGCCCCGGACCAGGCACCTGAGACCCCTGGCAAAGATTTTGTAACAGGATGAGGAGGGGAGGAAGGCCGATGGTGGGGCCTCGGGCTTCCCTCCCCTCCTTGTGCAACCCGACCATCCCCCATAACTCAGGCGAAAGGAGGTGAGGTCAGGCTTTCTGCCCCCGCTCCGGACGGCCGGAGACGGGACGCCGGCAGGCAACCTTCAACCGGGAAGGCTGTGGCGAGCCCTGTGGCCGCCAGCCCCCCATGCCGTAACGGTAGGCATCTCCTGCATCACTCCTGGACGAACCACTTGCTGAATGGGAGGCCGCAACATGGCGAAAGAAAGAAGGGAAATCGAAATCAACAGTCGGGCTGACACCCTGCCGTTGATGGGGCCGGACGTCCGTCCCTGGCCCGTCACCCCGCCGCCTTCCCCGGAAGAGTGCATGAAGGTTTATGAGAAACGGAAGGCGGGGGAATTCGGGAAATTCCTGGAAGACAACCTGCGCCTGGATTACGTTTTCGAAAAGCCGGAAGCCCTCCAGGGCCTCAGGGTGCTGTGCAACGGCATCTGGCACATCAGCCGCATGTTCGCCACCAGCCTGCTGGCCGAACAGGGTGCCGAGGCCATCCACATCGAGCCCCCCACCGGCGACCCGCTGCGCCAGCTCACCCCCTTCGGCCGGGAAGAGTACATGCTGAAGGACAACGTCACCGGCGAGCCCTGCGGCCTGGATTTTCTCCATGAGTTCCGCAACGCCTACTCCATCACCCTGAACCTGGAGACCCCGGAGGGCCGGGAGATCTATAAGAAGCTGGCCATGCTGGTGGATGTCATCATCGAGTCCTGGCCGCCCGGCTACATGGACTCCCTGGGCATCGGCTACCGCCAGCTCTCCAAGCTCAATCCCAAGCTGGTCTACTGCTGGGTGGGGGAGCGCGGCCAGTGGGGCCCCATGAAGGATGAGGTCTCCAAATTCGGGCAGTGGATGCTGGATCCCTTCTCCGCCTGCGCCAACTCCTGGGTGCACAACACCGGCTTCCCGCCCGACCAGTGCCCCCGGGGCGGCAAGGGCGGCGACCCCATGCGCTCCGGCGCCTGGCTGCCCTCCTATGTCTGCGGCGAGCAGGCGGCGGCCAGCATCCTGGCGGCCCTCTACTGGCGGGACTTCAACGGCGGCGGCGAAGGCCAGTTCATTGAGGTGACCGCCGCGGAGTCCCTGATGGACATCCTGGACTTCGACATCACCTGGTACGGCTTCAACGCCTCCATCAAGGCCAGAACCGGCGCCTGGGACCCCAACCTCAACCAGTACGAGTGGAACCCCTGCAAGGACGGTTACATGATGATCGGTGGCCAGACCGACCGGCTCTGGTACCGCATCGGCATGTGCATTGAGCGGGACCTGCCCCTGTTCGGCCGCCTCATCCACGAAGACCCGCTCCTCAAGGAGATGGCCGCCAGAAACGCCCTGCAGGCCCTGATCAAGACCTACACCGTCACCACCAAGTGGCTCAGGGACATCAACCGCATTGAGGCCGAGCAGAAGCTGATGGAATACGAGATCGCCGCCGGCCCGGTGCTCTACATCGACGAAGTGGCGGAGTTCCCGCACTTCAAGTATCGCCCCTGGGTGAACACCAAAGAGACTCAGTTCTACGGCACGGTGATGTACTCCGAGTCCTGCGGGGCCTTCCAGCACCGCACCCCGGCCCGGGTGAAGGATCTGGGACGGCCGCTGGGCTATGACAACGGCGAGGTCTACAAAAAATACCTGGGTTACGGCCCCATGAAGCTCCGGGAACTCAAGGCGAAGGGGGTAATCTAAATGGATTGGGAAAAAGAAATCCAGAAGCTGAAGGTGTGCGACTTCGAGGAACTTCCGGGCCCCAAGAGCAAGGAAGAGCTCGAAGAGATGAAGATGCCCTTCGAGGACTACTGCAAGCGGGTCTTCGATCCGGGCAACGAGTTCGTCAAGCCCGAGGCCCTGAAGGGCATCCGCTGGATGTCCACCACCATGTACATCTTCACCCCCCATTCGGTGGCCAACCTGGCGGAGCTGGGGGCGGAGTGCATCAAGATCGAGATGCCCCGCATGGGCGACCCCATGCGCCACACCTCCCCCTTCAACGAGGCCTACCTCTACCCGCTGCATGACACCCGGCCCATGACCGGGACGGGCTTGGGCTTCACCAACGCCAACGTCAATGAATATTTTATCACCCTGGACTACCACGTGCCGGAGGCCAAACCCATCTTCTACAACCTGGTGAAGATGAGCGACGGCCTCACCGAGTGCTACCGCCACGGCACCTTCGACCGCTGGAAGCAGGGCTACCGCCACGTCATGGAGATCAACCCCCGCTTCATCTACGTCTGGGGCGGCGGCTTCGGCTACGGCCCCAAGATCTTCGGCGGCTCCTATGACATCCTGGGCCAGGCCCACGCCGGCTTGGCCAGCATCACCGGCTGCCATGAGGACATGGGAGGCCACGCCACCAAGGCCACCAACTGGGTCATCGACTGGTATTCCGGCACCCAGATCACCGTGGCCATCCTGGCGGCCCTCTACTGGCGGGGCAAGACCGGGCTGGGCACCATGATCGAGTTCTCCCAGGTGCAGGCCGCCACCCGCATGATGGGCTATGCCGCGCCGCTGTACGGCCGCTTCGGCATCGTCCGCCAGCGCTGGGGCAACTGGGACACCCAGCTCTGCGTCCACGGCATCATCATGACCGGCAAGGTGGACTTCCCGGACGCCCAGAATCCCCAGGACCGGTTCGAGTCCCGCTACGTCATGGTGAGCGCCTTCCAGGACGCCGATTTCCAGGAGCTGTGCAACGTCATCAAGAAGCCGGACCTCTACAGCCGCTACAAGACCCACAAGGAGCGGGTGGGCGCCCCGGCCCAGATCGAGATCTACAAGGCCATCGAGGACTGGGCGGCGGACAAGACCCGGTCCGAGGTGGTGCGCATCCTGAGGGAGGCGGGCATCCTGGCGGCGCCGGTGATGAATGACCGGGAAGTCTATGAGTGCGAGCATTACCGGCTGCGGGGCACGGTGCGCTGGAATGACGACCCGCTCTTCGGGGACATTCTGATTCATAGCGGCTACAGCACCGGCCTGATGTCCAAGACCCCCCGGCGGCATCGCTGGCAGTGGCGGCCGGTGGGCGCGGACAACGTCAAGATCTACCACGAACTCCTGGGCTACCCGATGAGCAAGATCCAGGAACTCTATGACAAGAACATCATCTAGGCAGGGGGGTGAGACGCATGTGTGACATCATCTGGTGCAAAAAGGATCTGGGTGACGGGAAGGTCTGCGACACCGTCAACTACCTCGACCCCTACTGCTTCTGGAACTGGGAAGGCAAGGTGGCCTGTGCCCACTGCGGCACGGTCTACTACATCCACATGATCCAGGGCCACATGTATGCCGGTCCGGATGAGAAACCGGGCGAGAAGCCGGACATCTACCCCCTGTATGCGGACCAGCCCAACAACGGCTACTTCAACTACCTCCCCGGGATTGAGGGCCGCACCCGGCCCTACACCTGCCTGCCGCGCCACATCTACCTGGGCAAGGCGGACATGGTGAAGTTCAGCATCCGGGGGCGGCCGGTGCGGGGCTGGCGGCCGCAGCCGCCGTCCGCCGGCATCGCCGGCTCCCAGGGTTTCTTCTGGGACATCGAGAAGCTCTCTCCTGAGGTCTGGGAAGAATATCAGGAGAGGATCCGCAAAGGCGAAGTCAAGGACTGGTAAGGGGAGGAGCGACGCATGAGTGGCCACACCCAAAAGATGACCCCGGTGGAATTTCTGGCGCACGTGCTGACGCCGGAAAAGAAGACCGACCATATCTGCTGGCAGTGCAAGTACCTGAAATGGGTGCTCAAGGGCTCCGGCTTCCCGCCCGCCGACATCATCGGCTGGTGCAAGAAGATCCACTGGCCCCATTACTGGTGCATCCACGAAAACGACATCATCAAGAAGTGCTATGCCTTTGAGCAGAAAGCCTGATCTGGATCCGGAAATCCGCCGCCAGCACGGGGTGGAGGAGCTGGATCACCTGCGCCGCCGGGTGGGCCTCTGGCGGGAGGACTTCCTCCGCCAGGCGCCCCCCGGGGGCGGCCGGGAATGGCTCTTCCTGGTGCGGGAATTCCACGCCGAGATCGACGAGTGGCTCTACCCCTACGTCCGCCGGCTGGTGGAAACCGAGCACATCACCGCCGTGGAGGGCGCCGATTTCATGGATTACTGCTACCGCCAGGTCCTGATGGTGGCACACCACCTCGGCATCATCGAGGATGTCCCGGAAGGGGCCGGATTTGACGCACTGCCTGTGATCTACCGCTAACAAGGAGGGTGAGCATGCCCGAACTCGTTCGTGTCAGTGTGTGCGGCTTTGACCCCATGCTCGTCCGGGGTTATGTGAAGACCGGCTTTCGGGCCCTGTGGTTCTATCTCCCCGACGAGCTCTATGAAGACTACGACGTCCAGATCGGGGACAAGATCCAGGGGAAACTCCTGAAGGTCATCAACCCCAAAGAGGAAGTGACCTTCACCCCCAATGAGGCCTTTGAGTGGGATACCAGCAAGGAGACCGGCTATGCCGTGGTCATCCCGGGCGAGGCCATCACCAAGTACGAGCTCACCGAGTTCCACTTCATCGAGATGGAACTGACCCACATCGTCACCAAGACGGGTGAGGTGAAAGAGATCTATCCCGGTGAGACCAAAAAGCGGAAATGGTGGCCGGACGGCAAGATGAAGCTGAGCTACTTCCTGCCCTACGCCGCGCCGTAACGCCACCCATCTCTGCCGCGGCCCCCTCCCCCGGGAGGGGGCCGCCCTTCTCTCCGCCCGGGGTCTCCTCCCTCCTCCTGCCGCGCCGCCGCCACTCCGGGACCGGAGTCCTGCCACATCAGGGTTGACGGATGCCGGACCAAAACCCCGGCATTCAGAAGAGCCAAACCTATCACAGAGAGGTGAGGTCATGCGGGACGTGGTCAAAAAGAAGGTGGATGACATTGTGGAGGCCTTAAACGCCGGCAAGAAACCCGAGGATTTCGCCCAGGCCGCGCACGAGGATCCGTATGTCTTCATCATGGAGGCCGATGGCAGGCTCCTGGTGCACCCCACCTTGCAGGGGGAGAGCCTCAAAGAGAAGGCCGGCCCGGTGTATGAGGAGGTGGCCAAGGGCACGGCGGAAGGCACCTTCGTGCGCTACCATTGGGCCGGGGCCAACAAGTGCACCTACGCCCGCCGCACCCAGGGAGGGCTCATCGTCGGCTGCGGCTTCAATGAATGAGGCCCAGGTGCTATACTGCCACCAGGCACCCGGCAGGTAATGCAAATCCCCTTCTCCTCCTCTCCGGCGGATGAAGGGGATTATTTCGAGGTACCAAGGAGATCCTCACACCCCATGACCGAGCCCACCGACTTTGAACTGCACACCCAGGAGGACTGGACCCCTTTAAGCGAGCTCACCGGCATCCAGGAGCCCCTCTTTGAGGCCACCCTGTTTCTCTTCGGCTACGACTTTTCCAGCAATATCTACCTGCTGCAGGGTCCCGGGGGGCATGCCATCATCGACCCGGGCAATGACTACCCCGCCTATATGCAGATGGTGGAGCGGGGCATCAAGCCCACCGAGATCAAAAAGATCGCCGTCACCCACGGCCATCACGACCACGTCATGGGGGCCATCGAGCTCTTCCGGGGCCACCGGGGCTTCGGGACGCCGGAGCTGGAGATCATCCTCCATGAGGCGGGCCCGGTGGAATTCAAGGAGATGATGCGGAACCTGGGCTGCCGCCTCACGGAGGTGAAAGGCGGGGAGACCATCGTCCTGGCGGGCTTTGAGCTGGAGGTCATCCACACCCCGGGGCACACCATCGACGGCCTCTGTTTCTACCATGCCCCCAGCCGCACCCTGTTCAGCGGCGACACGGTGCTGCCCACCATCCTGGCGGAGCCCGATGAAAAGGCGGCGGGCGGCAGCCTGGCGCACTATTTTTACTCCTTAAGGGTGCTCCGCCAGCGGCAGATCGACCATGTCCTCCCGGGGCACGGCGGGGTGGCCCCCAACCTCGGCCGCTTTGTGGTGGATGAGACCTATGACGCCCTGATCAAGCGGGTGGTGGGCCTGGAGACCCCTTTCTTTGAGGGCGCCGCCAAGTTAGCACAGCAGGGGCTCCTGGAGGAGGCCCTCTTTTACCTGGACAAGGAATTGCGGCAGGAAAACCCCCATCCCCAGGCCCGGGAGATGAAGGGCTTTCTCCTCAATGATCTGGGCCGGGGCCAGGAAGCCCTGGAGATCTTGGACGAGCTGCTCCGTCAGGACCCCGACCATGCCCAAGCCCTCCTGGGGAAGGGGGTGGCCCTCCTGGGTCTGGGGCGGTATGCCGACAGCCTGGCCGCTCTGGAGCGGGTGGCGGCCCTGCGTCCGGATCTGAAGGAGGTCCAGGTCTATCAGGGGATGGCCCTCTACCTCTCCGGCCGGGAGGCGGAGGCCCTGGATCTCCCCGCCTTCGCCGAGGAGTTCACCCGGCGGCTCAAGGATGAGCTGTCCCGCCTGGCCCACAGCCGGCCTTCCTCCTGAAATTGTGCAAATCAGGGAAAGCGGGTCGGGAATGCAACAAAGGAAAATAACCTAAAGAAGCCGGATAACGCCGTTCAGGTCTCATTTGGGTCCGATTTCGGACAACACCTGGGCCCCTGAGGCCAAAGAGGATGTGGCATTCCACATTGGCCCGGACTTTGCAAATTATTTGAAAGGAATTTTTCGTCCATCATTGGAAGAGGAGAGCAAGGCCCCACGAATTGCTGCTGCGTGGGGCTTTTTCTTTCCCCCGCCAGCACGGGCGGCATTGGGGTCTCGATTGATTCAGGGAATGATGTGGTGGGACCGACAGACAAAGACATCCCCCTCTTCCTGCTGATCCTCCGGGAAGAAACCCGCCGGGCGGTGGTGGAAATTCTGGCCGAGCACTTCTATTCCCCTTTGATCATGTCGGACCCTGACGAGGTGGTCCAGGAGCTCAAAGGGCGGGAGCGGGCCACGGTCTTTATCGACTGCGAGGCCATCCTGCATTACGGGGTGGGGCTCTACTCCCGCCTCAAGGTGGCCTCCCCCGGCTGCCGCCTGGTGCTTTTTTGCCACAAGGAGCACCGGCATCGCGACCTCATCCGGGAGGCCATGGAGATCGGGGTCTACGCCTGTCTGTTGGCCCCGGTGGAGGATTGGGAAGTGCTCACCATCCTCCGCCACCTCACCGCCCCCCGACCGGGCCGCCGCCTGCCCCGCCGGAAGCACTCCTGAGGCCCCGCCTTCCAGCCTCAGCCGGACGCCTCCCCCCCCATGACCTCCTCCTGCCGCCAGGCGTGGCGCCCCCCGGGGGCGTAGCGGATGGGATCCGTGACCCCCGCGGCGGCAAAGCCCCGGAGGCGCAGCCGGCAGGAGGAGCAGCGCCCGCAGGCCAGAAGGTTCTCCCGGTAGCAGGACCAGGTGAGGTGCAGAGGCGCCCCCAGCTCCAGCCCCAGGCGGATGATGCCGGCCTTGTCCAGCTCAAGGAGGGGCGTGAGAATTTTCAGGTGGGTGTCGGGCCCGGTGCCTAACTCCATGACCCTCTCGAAGGCCTGGAAGAATTCCGGCCGGCAGTCGGGGTAGCCGGGGTTGTCCAGGATGTTGGCGCCGATGACCAGGGCGGCGGCGTGGAGCACCTCCGCCCAGGCCGTGGCCGCGGCCAGCAGCAGGGCATTGCGGAAGGGGACATAGGTGCTGGGCAGCCCCGGCCCTTCCTCGTCCGCCTCGGGCACCGGCAGGCGGGGATCGGTGAGGCTGGAGCCCCCCAGGCGCCCCAGGAAGCCCAGGTCCACCTCCAGGAGGCGGCGCACCTGAAAGTGGGCGGCCTGGGCCCGACAGGCGGCCCGCTCCCGGGTGAGGGTGCGCTGCCCGTAGTCGGCGTGAAAGAAGGCCAACTCGAAGTCCCGGGCGGCCCAGGCGGCGGCCACGCAACTGTCCAGCCCGCCGCTGGCCAGAATCACCGCAAGGGGTCGGGGGGTCATACGCCGCGCTGCTCCGGTCCCCAGAGGTATTTGTGCAGCTGCAGATTGAGGCGCAGCGGCAGGGGGCTTGCCGTCACCCAGGCGGCCACCTCCGCCACCGCTATCTCCCCGAAGACCGGCGAGATGAGCAGGGTGGGACCGCCGATAAGGCCGTGCTCCCGGATGACCGCCTCGGCGTAGTCAAAATCCTCCCGGTTACTGATGACAAACTTCACCTCATCCTGGGGCGTGAGCTCCCGCAGATTGGGCCAATGCATGGCGTGGGCCATGCCGCTGCCCGGGCACTTCACGTCCATAATGCGCCGGACCCGGCGGTCCACCCCGCCGAGGGGCACCGAGCCGTTGGTCTCCAGGAGCACCTCCATGCCGGCGTCGCACAGCCGGGCGAGGAGGGTGATAGTCTCGGTCTGCAGGAGCGGCTCGCCGCCGGTGACCAGGACCCGGGGCAGGCCGGAGGCCCGCGCTGCCGCCACCAGGTCGTCACCCTCCCGGCTCTCCCCGCCGTCGTAGGCATAAGGGGTGTCGCACCAGCGGCAGCGCAGGTTGCAGCCCGTCAGCCGGATGAAAAAGGCGGGCAGGCCGGCCCGGGAGGATTCCCCCAGGATGCTGGTGAAGGTCTCACAGACGACCAGGGCCATGGCCGGAGGCTCCGGGGCGGCGGTCAGCTCCCCTCCTCGCCGGCCAGCACCACCTCAATGGCCCCCACCCCCCGGCCGCCGGTGAGGTGGGCCGCCTGCCCGCAGCGGGGGCAGTCCGCCAGGGGCAGGGGATCGTGGGAGTGCCAGTGGTCCACCAGGAAGGGCTCACTGTGACCGCAGGCCGGACATTTGAGGGTGGCAGGCAGAAGGGTGAGGGCCAGGGTGGCCTCCTCCAGGGGGGTCCCCCGGGTGAGCACCTGGAAGGCCTGGCGGGCGGCGGCTTCGGAGTGAATCTCAAAGATGCCCAGGGTGAGGCCCACCTTAAGGACCGGAACGGTGACCTTCTCAGCCGCCAGCTGCTCCTGGATGGCGTTGACAATGCCTTGCATGAGGGCGTATTCGTGCACGCAGGTCTCCTACCCCCGGGGCCCGTCGATGACGAGGGACCACCGGCGGGAGATAAGCTTAAGGGATGTTTTGGGGACACCGCCCTGAAGGCAGTTGATGGGCGCCCCGGCCCCCTTCCTCCCCCGGGGGGAGGGGCGGGCCGGCGACAGCACCCTAAGCCGCCCCCATCCGGGCGACGGCCCCCCGGCCCCCGGAGGAGAGGGATTATCTCCCCGGCTTCCCGGAACGGAAGGGGGCCTTGCCCGATTCCGGTTTTTTTTCACTATATCAGGAGGCCGCGCCGGCGCCAAGGGCGGCGGACCATGGTGACCAAAAGGGGTTGCGTCCGTCTTTTTCTCTGGTATAATTTCATCTTCGGAGCTGGCGGGGCTGTTCTTTCAGACGTTCTCATCTGCACCCTTTATAGACCCTGACATCATAACTGATCATTCACCCACCTGACCACGGCCAGGGCGGCATGGTGCGCTTTGGGCGCAGGGGCTGGCAGGTCCTCAGGCTCTTCACATCAGCAAGGGGGTGTTGATGCTCTTTGAAAAGTGCGTCCGGGCGGAGCTGGGCCTCCGGTGCATTCCGGAGTGTGCGGGCTGGAAACGCGGCAAAGTGGAGGTGGACCAGTCCCTGGAATGCGTCATCTGGGCGGAAAACGGCCCGCGTTCCTGGGAGATTGTGCCGGAGGGCAAAGGGCAGACGATCGAAGAGGTCATGGAAAGGGAGATCGTGGAACCCCGGGAAGTGCCGTTCCAGGAAAAACTGGTGGAAGTGGTTCACCTGCGGATGGTGTAAGGGGATCCCCGGGCCGTGGACAAGAGTGGGTCTGTCAGGGAAGGGTTTGTGAGCCGGTAGTGACGTGAGTGCCGCAGCGGCGGCAGGAGCGGTCCCTGCCGCCGCCCTCTGAAGTCTGGTAACTGTGCATATTTTCACAAGAAATTTTGATTGCCATCCCGCCCGGCGTCCCGTAAGATAGAGATCCTATCGGAGGAGGCATGAGCGAGCCCAGGCCGTCGGTGCCGGTGAAGCCGGTGGCGAGCCTCCTCACCGTGCGCCGGGAGCTGGCCCCCCGGGCCCTGGCCCTGCTGGCGGAGCATGTCGGCCCTCCGGATATGGTGAGCCCGTGGTGGCCATTTGGCCACAGCGATTACTATGTTCCGGAGATGGGCACCGGCCTGGAG
The DNA here is from genome assembly GCA_937943575.1 of uncultured bacterium. Taxonomy (GTDB): domain Bacteria; phylum Desulfobacterota; class Desulfobaccia; order Desulfobaccales; family 0-14-0-80-60-11; genus JAILZL01. The sequence continues at coordinate 47,591 of CALEAV010000038.1, forward strand.
CGCTGCCTGGCCTCTTTCCTCCACCTGGCGGACCCGGAATTCCTGCCCCGGTGGAAGCAGGTCAGCCTCCGCCTGGAGCAGGCCCTCAGCCTGGGGGGGCGGCGGCTGCTGAACCTGGACGTGGGCTACCTCACCGGGGAACGCCTGGTGCTGGCCACCGGCAAGAACTTCCGCCATCGTCTCTTCCTGTCCCAGGGGATTTACGGCGAGGTGACCTTGGTGGCGACCCGGGGAGGCTTTACCGGCCTGCCCTGGACCTACCCGGATTATGCCGGCGAGCCCCTGCTCTCCTGGCTGAACCGGGTGCGGCGCAAATATCTCTGGCAGTTGCGGCAATGGCGGCGGATGTCCTCCGGAGCATGACCGGTTACGGCCGGGGCGAGGCCGAGGGGGCCACCCAGCGCTGGACGGTGGAGCTTAAGAGCCTCAACCACCGCTTCCTGGACCTGGCCCTCAATCTCCCCCGGCATCTGTGGGGCCTGGAGGACCGCTGCCGCCAGGCGCTGAAAGCCCGCCTCACCCGGGGCCGGGTGGAGATGCAGCTCTCCTTTGAAAGCAAACCCGGGGCCGGTGGGGGTTTTAAGCTGGACCCAGGGCTGGCGGCCCAGGCGGCGGCGGTGCTCACCGAGCTCAAGGCCGCGGCCGGGCTGGATGAACCCCTCAGGCTGGACCACCTGCTGCGCTTCGCCGACTGGCTCATCACCCGGGAACGGGAGGCCCCGGATCTGGAGGAGACCTGGGCTGTCCTCTCCCAGGCCCTGGAGCAGGCCCTGGACGCCCTGGAGGAGATGCGCCGGGCCGAGGGCGAGGCCCTGCGGGCCGACTTGAGCCGCCACCTGGAGGAGCTGGCCGCCGCCGTGGGACGGATCCAGGTTCAGGCCGCCGTCAGTCCCGAGGCCTGGCGGCAGAAGATCCGCACCCGGCTGGAAGAGCTCCGGGGCGAGGTGGGGGAAGTGGAGGAGATCCGGCTGGCCCAGGAGCTGGCCTTCCTGGCGGAACGCCGGGATGTCTCGGAAGAGCTGGCCCGGCTGGAGAGTCACGTGGGACAATTCCGGGAACTGCTCAGCGCCGGGGGGCCGCTGGGCCGGCGGTTGGAATTCCTGGTGCAGGAGATGCTGCGAGAGGTGAACACCATCGGCGCCAAGGCCTCCGACCTCAGCATCACCCAGGAGGTGCTCACCGTCAAGGGACTCCTGGAGCGCCTCCGGGAACAGATCCACAACCTCGAATAAGTGGGAGGGGGAGTCATGGACGAGCGGCTGGTCAACATCGGCTTCGGCAACATGGTGGCCGTCCACCGGGTGGTGGCGGTGCTGATGCCCAATTCGGCTCCCGGCAAGCGCCTGAGGGAGGAAGCCCGGAAAAACCATCTCCTCCTGGATGCCACCCACGGCCGCAAGACCCGGGCCATCATCGTCACCGACAGCAACCATGTCATCCTGTCGGCGGTGCAGGTGGAGACCCTGTCCCAGCGCTTCAGCGGCCACTCCGGGGCCGCCCGGCCGGCCCTCCTGGTGAAAGAGGCCTGAGTGGACGGCAGCATCCTGGTGATCAGCGCCCCCTCCGGGGCCGGCAAAAGCACCCTCATCCAGCGCCTCCTGGCCGCCGATTCCCGGCTGAAGTTCTCCGTCTCCTACACCACCCGCCCCCCCCGCCCCGGGGAGGTCCAGGGGGTGGATTATCATTTCATCCGCCATGAGGATTTCCTGCGCCTCAAGGAGAGCGGCGGCCTGGTGGAATGGGTGGAGCAGTTCGGCCATTTCTACGGCACCGGGGTGGACTGGGTGCGGCGCACCGTCGCCGCCGGAGCCGACGCCCTCCTGGACCTGGAGCCCCGGGGGGCCCGGGCCATCAAGGATCTCTTCCCCGAGGCAGTGCTCATCTTCATCCTCCCCCCTTCCCTGGAGGAGCTGGAACGGCGGCTGCGCATCCGGGGGGGCCTCTCCCCCCGGGAACTGGCCCAGCGCCTGGCCCAGGGGCGGGAGGAGCTGCGCCAGGCTTCCTGGTACGACTACCTGGTGGTCAACGACGACCTGGCCCAGGCCGAAGCGGCCTTAAGAGCCATCATCACCGCCGCCCGGCTGCGCAGCCGGCTTGTGTGGCCCCACCTGGCGCCCCGTTTTCAGGTATAATGGAGAAAGGAGGGCCGGGGACCGGCGGCCCGGTCCCGTGACCTCACCGCCGCCGCCAGAGGCGGACGGAAGGCGGCGGGAGGGGAGGTGGGCCCGTGCTCCCTGATCGTCTTTTCCCCAGACCAGTTTCCGGACTCTGAGCTGCTGGTGTTTCCATGGCCATGACCTCCGACGACCGCCCTCCCCTGCCCCGCCGGCCTGTCGGCCGGGGGCTGCGGGATTACTGTCCCGAGCTCAGCCTCTTCAACGAGATCGCCACCATCTCCTCGTATACCCATGACCTTCAGGAGATTGTGGACCTGATTCTGGATGCCCTGCTGGATTTCTTTCAGATCGAGGCCGGCATCCTGCTCTTATGGGACGGCCGCCGGCGGCGGTTGAGCAACCTGGCGGCCCGGGGCTTCCCCCAGACTTATCTGGAGGAGCTCACCGGTGGGGGCCTGGAGGAGATCATCACCCCCTACCTCGCCCGGGCGGCGGCTCCTCTCCTCGTCCGGGATCTGGCCTCCGACCCCCGGGTGGCCCTCTCCACTTTTTCCCGCTCCATCCAGCACTACCGCCATTACCAGAGCCTGGTGAGCATTCCCCTGAAGTTCCGGGAGCAGGTCACGGGCTTCCTCAACCTGGCCTCCCCCCAGCCGGACACCTTCTCGGGCATCGCCCCGGAGTTTTACGCCATTTTGGGCAACCAGATCGGCCTGGCCATCGCCAACGCCTGCCTCTACCGGGACCTGAAGCGCTCCGAGCGGCGTTACCGGCGGATCTTTGAAGGCTGCATGGACCTCATCTTTGTCACCGACCGGGACGGCCTGCTGCTGGACATCAACCCCGCCGGCCTGAAGCTCCTGGGGGTTCCTGCCAAGGAGCAGGTGCTGGGGACCAGCTTCCGGCGCTTCCTGGCGGAGCCAAGGGATTGGGAGCGCTTCACCGGTTTGGTGGAGCAGGACGGCTTTGCCCGGGATCTGGGACTCTCCCTCAAAAACACCGCCGGAGAAACCGTTCCCGCCCTCCTCACCGGCATCGGCCGGCGCACTGCCGAGGGCCTGATCACCGGCTACGAGGGCTTCATCAAGGACATCACCCTCCTGAAGCAGAGCCAGGAGGACCTTGTCCGGGAGAAGACCGCCACCCAGTGGATCCTGGACGGGCTGCCCATCCCCACCTTTGTCATTGACCGCAGCCACCGCATCATCGCCTGGAACCGGGCCTGCGAGGAGCTCACCGGCCGCTCCCGGGAGGAGATGCTGGGGACCTACAGCTACTGGCTGCCCTTCTACTCCCATGAAGGCCCCAGCATGGCCTCCCTGGTGGTGGAGCACAACTTCAAGGCCCTGGAGCGCTTCTTCGGCAACAAGGAGCTGAAGCGCTCCCCGTATCTGCCGGTGGCCTTCGAGGCCTATGAGTATTTTCCCGATTTCCATGGCCGGGAGCGCTCCTTTTACAGCACCTCCTCCCCCATTTACGGTCCCGAGGGGCAGGTGGTGGGCGCGGTGCAGTCCATCGTGGACATCACCGAGCGGGAGCAATTGGCCCGGCAGCTCAAGGAATCGGAGGAGAAATACCGCCTTTTGGCGGAGGCCTCCCTGGACGGCATCCTCCTCCATCGGGAGGGGCGGATCCTCTATGCGAATCCCGCCGCCCTGGAGATGTTCGGCTGCGAGGCCCCGGAAGAGATGCTGGGGCGGGAATTCACCGCCTTCCTCAGCCTGCCGGGGGCGGAGCGGGCCCGGCAGCAGGTGCTGACGCTGCTCAAGGGCCACTTTAAACCCCGCATCTTTGAGCTCAAGGGTCAAAGGAAGGACGGAAGCTGCATCAACCTGGAGGCCATCTCCTTCCCCACCACCTACGGCGGGGCGCCGGCCAGCCAGACGCATCTCCGGGACATCACCAAGAAGAAGCAGCTGGAGGAGCACCTGGCCCACACCGAGAAGCTGGCGGCCCTGGGGCAGCTGGCCGCCGGGGTGGCCCATGAAATGAACAACCCCCTGGGGAGCATCCTGGTCCTGAGCTATCTGCTCCTGGAGGACCTGGAGCCGGAGAGCCCCGAATGGCGGCAGGTGGAGAAGATCGTCCGGGAGGCCACCCGCTGCAAGGAGATTGTCAAGGGGCTGCTGGAGTTCTCCCGCTACACCCCGGCCCGCATGGTGCCGGTGGATCTCAATGAGATCCTGGAGGACGTCCTGGGGCTGGTGGGCGATCACCTCCTCTTTCAGTCCGTGGAGGTGGTGCGCCACTTCCAGCCGCACCTGCCGCCGGTCATGGGGGATCGCAGCCGCTTGGAGCAGGTGTTCATCAATCTGCTGCTGAACGGCGCCGAGGCCATGGAGGGCAAAGGCCGGCTCACGGTCTCCACCGAGGTGGCCCAGGGGGGCGAGCTGGTGCGGGTAAGCTTCACCGACACCGGCCCCGGCATCCCCGAAAGCCACCTGAGCCGCCTCTTCGACCCCTTCTTCACCACCAAGGAGGTGGGCCGGGGCGTGGGCCTGGGGCTCTCCATCAGCTACGGCATCATTGAGAAGCACCAGGGGCGCATCGCCGTGGCGGACACCGGGCCGCAGGGCACCACCTTCGTGGTGGAGCTGCCCGCAGCCAGGGCGAGGGCCGAATCACCCGAGGAGGGACCCTGACCGCCCGCCGCAGGGGGGAGAAACCGGCCGGAGCCCCGCTCCCTTGATCCGGGAGGGCCTCTCAAGGGGGGTCGGGGGGGGACCCCCAAAGTCCGCAGGCCCCGCCTCCTCCTTTTCCCCCCCGTACAGCCCTGGGAGATCGTGGTCCGGGTTGTCAGAAATCGGCGCACGAAAACTTTGCGGGTGGGCGGCAGGGGCCCGGAACCGGGCCCCCCGGCCCTCTCTCCGAAGCTATCTCCCTGATTATCCGTCACTATTCGTCCGGTCGGTTTTTTGGCCGGCCCTCCCGGAAAAAAAGTTTGACTTGGGGTGAGGCCTGTGATAGACAGGCTCATGTGAAAAGAGGCATAAAGTCCGGCCTCTCCCCAGGCAGAAAGCGAAGAAGCCCGTGAAAGAAGAAACCAAGCAGTTCCTGAAGGAGTTGCTCCAAGGGGGCTACCGGGCCTCGTCCATCGGGTTGTCGGTGGTTCTGGCCATCGCCATCGGCGGGCTGTTGGGCTACTGGCTGTGGGGCGTCTTCGACAGCGTCATCTTTTTTTATCTCGGCCTGCTGGCGGGCATTATTGCGGGCTTCCGCAATCTCTATCTCATGGGCAAGCGCTACAAGTGAACGCCATGGATTTCCTTTCCCCCCGCACCCTGAAAATCACCAACTGGGTGATTCTGGCCTGCTTGGCGGCGGTGAGCCGGCTGCTGCTGGGAGGAGACTTTGCCGTCGGGGTGGTGGTGGGGGGCTTGCTTGCCGTGCTCAACTTTCACGCCCTGCACCGGGCGGTGCAGGGTTTGGCGGTCCGGGCCCAGGCGGGCCCCCCGGAGCAGGGGGGCCGGGCCAAGGCCTATTTCGCCGTCCGCCAGGCGCTGCGCTATGTGGTGGTGCTGGTGCTGATCTTTTACCTGGTCGGCTCCGGCCGGGTGCACGTCCTCGGGCTCATTGTGGGTCTGTCCACGGTGGTGTTGACCCTGATGCTGGCGGCCATCACCGAAACCGTCAAGTTAAAGAGGAAGGAGGCACACCCGTCTCATGGAACACCCCATTCTGTTTCTTGACCTGCTGTTGGGAAAATTCGGACTTCACATTCCGCCGCATGTCACCTATGCCTGGCTGATCATGGGCCTTCTGGTGCTGTTGGGGGTGATGGCCAGCAAGCAGGTGGCGCTGGTGCCGGCCGGGGCCCAGAATGTCATGGAGCTCTTTGTGGGCGGCCTGGAAGAGTTCATGGTGGAGATCACCGGCGAGGAAGGCCGGGCCTTCTTCCCTTACATCGGCACCGCCTTCATCTTCATCCTGGTGTGCAACCTCATCGGCCTGATCCCGGGATTCTTCTCCCCCACGGCCAATATCAACACCACCCTGGCCTTTGCCCTGTGCACCTTCGTCTACACGCATTACCTGGGCATCAAGTTCCATGGGGCGAAATACATCAAGCATTTTCTGGGGCCCATCCCGTGGCTGGCGCCCCTGTTCTTCCCCATCGAGATCATCGGCCACCTGGCCCGGGTCCTCTCCCTGACCTTGCGTCTCTTCGGCAATATCATGGGTGAGGATACGGTGCTCATCATTCTCATCTTCCTGGCCGGGAAGTTTTTGGCGCCGCTTCCCATGATGTTCCTGGCGATCTTCACCAGCCTGGTGCAGGCCTTTGTCTTCACCCTGCTGTCCATGATGTATTTCGCCGGGGCCATGGAGCACGCCCACTGAGTGCGGAAGAAGGCCAACTTTACATACTACGGGAGGTTTTTCTCTATGTCTCTGCGTCTTGCTTTGGGTGCGCTGGTGTCCCTGCTGTTGGCGTCTGCGGCTTTCGCGGCTGAGCCCGCGGCCGCCGGCAGCGCCGCCGGTCTGGGGAGCTTCTTCAGCTATGCGGTGATGGCCGCCGGCTTCGGCATGGGGATCGCCGCTTTCGGGACCGGCATCGGTCAGGGTCTGGCCATCCAGAAGTCGGTGGAAGGCATTGCCCGCAACCCCGAAGCTTCCGGTAAGATCACCGTGACCATGCTCATCGGTCTGGCCATGATCGAGTCTCTGGCCATTTACGCCCTGGTCGTGGCCCTCATCATCCTCTTCGCCTACCCCATGGCCAAGCCCATCGGCGCCGCCCTGGGCCTGAAGCTGTAACCTGAAGGACGGGGGAGGCCGCCGGGCCTCCCCTTTTTCCCGCCCCAATATGTGCCATTTCGTACGAGGCTTTTCCCCCCGGGTAGGATAAGGATGCGTTCCCCCACGAAATTTTCCAAAATTCCCGCGGCCAGCATCACCCGCTTGTCCATTTATTCCCGTTATCTGGAGGCCCTGGCCCAGGAGGGGGTGAAGATCATCGCCTCGGACAAGCTGGCCCAGAAGTGCGGCATCAATCCCGCCCAGATCCGCAAGGACCTGGCCTACTTCGGTGAATTCGGCATCCGGGGGGTGGGCTACTTCGTCAAGGAGCTCCTTTTTGAGATCAAGCGCATCCTGGGCCTGAACAAGGTCTGGAAGATGGCTCTGGTGGGGGTGGGGAACCTGGGCTCCGCCCTCCTGTCGCACCAGAACTTTGCCCGGCAGGGCTATGAATTCGCCGCGGTCTTCGATGTGGACCCCGCCAAGGTGGGGCGGCGGCTGCCCAACGGTCTCATCATCCATCACCTGGACGAGCTGGAGCGGGTAGTCAAGGAGACCGGAGTGGAGATCGGGGTCATCGCCACCCCCGCCCCCCAGGCCCAGGAAGTGGCGCAGCGCCTCATTCAGGCCGGCATCCGGGCCATCCTCAATTTTGCCCCCATCCAACTGCAGTTGCCCGAGGGACTGGCGGTGGAGAACGTGGATTTCACCGTCAAGCTGGACAATCTGGCCTATCACCTCACCATGGGCAACGCCTAACGTCCCCGCGGCCCGGGGATCCCCGCCCGGGTGTCCGAACCCGCCCTTTTATAAGATTTTACCGCGGACTGTCTGCCTCCGCCTCCGTGGCCCCGGCCCTGTTTCGCCTGCTGAGCGGGGGGAGGAACCGGAGAGGGCGCCCGTGACGCCGCCTCAGGAGGCCGCGGCCCGCCGCCTGGGGGACCAGGGGAGCAGGGGCTTGAGGAAGCGGCCGGTGTGGGAGTCCGGCACCTCGGCCACGAATTCCGGAGGTCCCGCGGCTACCACCCGGCCCCCGGCGTCGCCACCTTCGGGGCCGAGATCGATGAGGTAGTCCGCGGTCTTGATGACGTCCAGGTGGTGCTCGATGACGATCACGGTGTTGCCGGCGTCCACCAGGCGGTTAAGGACTAAAAGAAGCTTCTCGATGTCCGCCAGGTGGAGCCCGGTGGTGGGCTCGTCCAGGATGTAGAGAGTGCGGCCGGTGGCCCGGCGGGCCAGCTCCCGGGAGAGCTTGAGGCGCTGGGCTTCGCCGCCGGAGAGGGTGGTGGCGGACTGCCCCAGCTGCACATAGCCCAGGCCCACGTCCGCCAGGGTGCGGAGGCGGTCCCGCAGGGCCGGCACCGCCCCGAAGACCTCCAGGGCCTGGTCCACGGTGAGCTCCAGGACCTCGGCGATGGTGAGCCCCTTATAGCGGATCTCCAGGGTGCTGGGGTTGTAGCGCAGGCCGTGGCAGACCTCGCACTTCACATAGACATCCGGCAGGAAGTGCATCTCGATCTTGTTGATGCCCTCGCCCCGGCAGGCCTCGCAGCGGCCGCCCTTGACGTTGAAGCTGAAGCGGCCCGGCTTGTAGCCCCGCAGGCGGGCCTCGGGCACCTGGGAGAAGAGCTCCCGGATGAGGGTGAAGACCCCGGAGTAGGTGGCCGGGTTGGACCGGGGAGTGCGCCCGATGGGGCTCTGGTCGATGTGAATCACCTTGTCCAGCTGCTGGCTGCCCACAAGCTCCCGGTAGGGCGCCGCCGGCACCCGGGCCCGGTAGAGCTTCTGGCGCAGGGCGGGATAGAGGGTGTCCATCACCAGGGTGCTCTTGCCGGAGCCGGAGACCCCGGTGACGCAGGTGAGCACCCCCAAGGGGATGCGCACCGTGACCTCCTTCAGGTTGTGACCCACAGCACCGCTTAGCTCCAGCCAGCCCGTGGGAGTGCGGCGGGCGGGGGGCACGGCGATCTCCCGGCGGCCGGAGAGATACAGGCCGGTCAGGGTGTCGGCCTTGAGGAGGCGGGAGGGCGGCCCGGTGAAGACGGCCTCGCCGCCCTGGCGGCCGGCCCCGGGGCCCATGTCCACCACGAAGTCCGCCTGGCGGATGGTCTCCGGGTCATGCTCCACCACGATGACGGTGTTCCCCAGATCCCGGAGCACCTTGAGGGTCTTCAGCAGCCGGGCGGTATCCCGGGGGTGCAGGCCGATGCTGGGCTCATCCAGGATGTAGAGCACCCCCGAGAGCTTGGAGCCGATCTGGGTGGCCAGCCGGATGCGCTGGGCCTCCCCGCCGGCCAAGGTGGCGGTGGCCCGGTTCAGGGTGAGATACTCCAGCCCCACCTCCAGCAGGAAGCCCAGCCGCTCGGTGATCTCCTTCAGCACCCGGCGGGCGATCTCGGCCTGGCGGGGGGTAAGACGCAGTTCCCGGAACCAGCTCAAGGCCTGGGCCACGCTGAAGGCGGTCACCTCGCTGATGTTCAGCCCCCCCAGCTTCACCGCCAGGGCCTCGGGCCGGAGACGCGCCCCCTTGCAGGTGGGACAGGGCTGCAGGGTCATGTACTGCTCGATCTCCTCCCGGAGGAAGGAGGAGTCCGTCTCCCGGTAGCGCTCCTCCAGCCAGGGGATGACCCCGGGGAAGGGCCGGGGCAGGAAATGGCGCCGGTGGCCGTATTCGGTGAAGAACTCGATGTTTTCGCCCCGGGAGCCATAGAGCAGGGCCCGTTTGACCTCCTCGTCCAGCAGCCTGAAGGGGGTGCGGCTGGAGAAGCCGTAATGCTTTTCCAGGGCCTCCAGGAGCTCCTGCTGGCGGGTGGAGTGCTGCCGGGCCCAGGGCCGGATGGCCCCTTCCCGCAGGGACAGGTCCGGGTTGGGCACCACCAGGTCGGGGTCCACCACCAGGCGGTTCCCCAGCCCGGAGCAGGCCGGGCAGGCCCCCTGGGGGCTGTTGAAGGAGAAGAGCTGGGGGGTGATCTCCGGCAGGCTGAGGCCGCAGAGGTCGCAGGCGAATTTGTCGCTGAAGATGAATTCCTCCCCGTCCTGTACGGCGAGGCGCACCGTGCCCTCGGCCAGCTTCAGGGCCAGCTCCAGGGAGTCGGTGAGGCGGGGGGCCACATCCTCCTTCACCACCAGGCGATCCACCACCGCCTCGATGGTGTGGCGCCTGTTCTTGTCCAGGGGCGGGAGCTCCTCCAGCTCCACCACCTCACCGTTGAGGCGGATGCGGGTGAAGCCCTCCCGGGCCAGGCGTTCCAGCAGGGCCCGGTGCTCGCCCTTGCGGTTCACCACCACCGGGGCCAGGACGGTGAAGCGGGTGCCGGGGGGGAGCTCCAGGATGCGGTCCACCATCTGCGGCACCGAGAGGGAGGCGATGGGCACCCCGCAGCGGGGGCAGGTGGGGGTGCCCACCCGGGCAAAAAGCACCCGCAGGTAGTCGTAGATCTCGGTGGCGGTGGCCACGGTGGAGCGGGGGTTGCGGGAGGCGCTGCGCTGCTCGATGGCGATGGCCGGGGAGAGCCCCTCGATGTACTCCACATCCGGCTTGTCCATCAGCTCCAGGAACTGCCGGGCGTAGGCCGAGAGGCTCTCCACATACCGCCGCTGGCCTTCGGCATAGAGGATGTCAAAGGCCAGGGTGGACTTGCCGGAGCCGGAGACGCCAGTGATGACGATAAACTTCTGCCGGGGAAGCTCCAGGTCCAGGTTTTTGAGGTTGTGCTCCCGGGCGCCCCGGATGATGATCTGGTCGCTGGGCATGGGCGGCGGCGTCAGGTCAGCAGGATCAGACCGGCCGGGATGGGCTGTCAGAGGCCTTCTCCCGGCCGTTGGCGGGCTTTCTGTCGTTCTTGGGCTTGCGGCCCCGTTTCTTTTTCTTCTCGCAGGGGACAAATTTCACCCCCTGGGCCCGGCCGGCCCCTCCGGGCCACAGGAGCGGCCCTTCCCCCATGAGGCGGGCGATCTCCACCAGGGGCAGGTGCAGGTATTGGGGCGGGATGACCCGGATCTCCAGTTTCTGCCCCCGGTGGTTTTTCTCTTTCTCTTTGGCCATCCGTCTCTTCCTCAAGGCTCGCGGCCAAGGGTCTGGTCCGTCTCCGGCTTCATCGGCGGCACGTGCCCCGTCTGCGCCAGAGAAGGCGCCAAGCCGCCCCCGGCGCCTTCCTCAATCAATACCCTGATGTCGATGACCGGACTTGCCCAGGATCGGCGGCTTCCCCGTGTCTGTCCTCCCCCCCCGGATCCGGAGCAGGGAGCGCACCGCAGGGAAGACCTGGCAGACGGGGGAGAAACCCGGTCCTCTGGCTTCTCGTGCCTCTGCTCTTTACTATATCCTGCCGGGGAAAATTTTGCCAGTTATGGGCGGGGGGGAAGGATCCTGCACGGAGCTGACACTCCGGCGGCGGCCTCTCTTTTGGCGACACCCCTGTGAGAGGCCGAAGCCGGAGGCCCTGCACCCGCCGATTCTATGGAGGACTTGGTGCAAACCGCTGCGGGGGAAGGATCAACCGGGGCCCCTGGCTCCTCTCCTCCCGCCCATCTCCCGGGGGCTTCGGGTATGCGTTTCGGAAGGGACAAGAGGACGACAAAGGGCCGGGAGAGAAGCCGCCACCTCCCGGCTTCTCCCTTGCGCCCTGCTCGTCAGTAATTCCTCCTCCGTCCCTCAGAAAGCCAAAGGCAGCGGCCGGGGCCGGACGGCGGGCTCCGGCGGCGGCTCCCCCTCCCGGAAGCGCCGGGCCAGGGTGTAGCGGACCCGATTGGCTTTTTCCCCATTGTGCTCCAGGATGCCCTCCTGGAGGAGCAGGTTGAGGTAGGCCCAGGCGGTCTTTTTGTTGACCTGGAAGTGGGTCTCGAAGTCCAAAAGTTTGAACCAGCCGCCCTGGCTGCCCTCCAAAAACGCCAGGAGGCTTTCCTGGGTGAACTTGCGGCGGCCCGTGGATTGCAGGGGGAGGCGGGCCAGGGCCTCCTGCAATTCCCGGGTCCGGAGGCGGTTTTTGGGCCCCACCGGAGGGGACTCCGGGGCCTCGGCGCTGTCTGGCCTCAGCCAGCCTGCCCGCAGGTCCTCAAAGTAATGGCGCACGTGGGCGTCGATGAGCTCCAGGAGCCGGAAGAAGCGGGACAGGGGCACCTCCCCGGCCAGGCGGGTGATGAGGTAGTTTTTGGCCTGGCGGCGCACATAGGCGGCCCGCTCCTGGGGGTGGGCGGGGAGACTCTCCGCTTCCATGAGCACCTGGAAGAACATGCCCGCCACCAGGGTGAGGTCCAGGCCCTGCTCCCGGGAGCGGAAAAAGGCCAGCCGCTCCTCCGCCTGGGGGAGCCCGGCGGTCTGGGCGAAACGGGCAAAGCGGCCGTCAAAATGAATGGATTCCTCCGGGGGAGCCAGTTCTTTCAGCACCATCCGGGTAAGAGCCTTCACCACCGCCAGTCGTGTCTCCCGGTCCATCCTGGAACCCACCTCCTCGGACGCGAGGTGACCACCCTCCCTCAGGTTATTCCTGAAGTCATTATCCGGGAATTTCTGTCATTATAGTAAAAAACCAAATTTTGGGCCAGTATTTCTGTCTCATTTTTTTCAGATAAATCCTGAGACGGGGGCAGGGTGGAGGAAAGCCTCGGCAGGGCAAGGCGAAGAGGCCAAGGAAGGCGGGCGGCTCAGGCTTCCAGGCCCAGGGCCCGGAGCTTGCGGTGCAGGTGGGAGCGCTCCAGGCCGATGGCCTCGGCGGTGGCGCTGACGTTGCCGCCGTGCTCCGCCAGCTTGCGCCGGAGAAACTCCCGCTCAAAGCGGGCCCGGGCCTCCCGGAAGGAGTTCTCCTGGAAGAGGGCCGCCTCGAGGGAGGTCTCCCCTTCTTTGGGGGCCTGGGGCTGGGCCAGGGTGAGGTCCCGGGCCTCAATGACCTCCCCGGGCACCAGGATGGCCAGGCGCCAGAGAAAGTTTCTCAGCTCCCGGACGTTGCCGGGCCAGGAGAGCTGCTTGAGGACCTGCAGGGCCTGAGGGGAGAGCCGTTTGGGGCGGGTATGGTTTTCCACCGCCGCTTCCCTCAGGAAATGCTCCGCCAGGAGAGGAATGTCCTCGGTGCGCTCCCTGAGCGGCGGCACGTGGAGGGGGATGACATTGATGCGGTGGTAGAGGTCCTCCCGGAAATTCCCCCTGGCGATCTCCTCTTCCAGATTCTTGTTGGTGGCCGCGATGATGCGCACGTCCACCTGAATGGAGCGGCTGCCCCCCACCCGTTCGAAGCGCTGCTCCTCCAGGATGCGCAGGATCTTGGCCTGGGTCTTGAGGGACATGTCGCCGATCTCATCCAGGAACAGGGTGCCGCCGTGGGCCTGGTCGAACTTGCCCGGCCGCCGGGAGACCGCCCCGGTGAAGGCCCCCTTCTCGTGTCCGAAGAGCTCGCTTTCGATGAGGTCCTCGGGGATGGCGGCGCAGTTCACCTCCACAAAGGGCTGGTGGGCCCGTCTGCTCAGCTGATGCAGGGCCCGGGCCACCAGCTCCTTGCCGGTGCCGTTTTCGCCGGTGATCAGCACGCTGGCATTGGTGGGGGCCACCAGGCGCAGCTTCTCCCTCAGGGCCTGGATGGCGGGGCTTTTGCCGATGATCTCCCGGGCTGGGGCGGCCTGCGCCCGCAGGCGGCGGTTTTCCTCCGCCAGGCGGGCCAGCTCCAGGGCGTTTCTGACGCTGAGGAGAATCTTGTCGGCGTGGGGCGGCTTCTCGATGAAGTCATAGGCGCCCAGACGGGTGGCCTTGACGGCGTTTTCCACCGAGCCGTAGGCGGAGATCATGATCACCGGCAGGAGGGGGTCGTGTCTTTTCACTTCGCTTAAAATCTCCAGACCGTCCCTGTCCGGGAGAGAGATGTCCAGGAGCACCAGATCCGGAGTCTCCTCCCGCACCGTCTTCAGGGCGCGGTCGCCGTCGGCGGCGGTGAGGACCTCAAAGCCCTCGTCCGTCAGGATCCCCCCCACGGTCGTGAGGATCTGGGGTTCGTCATCCACGATGAGAATGGTGGCCATGGTTCGGAGAGGTCAGAGGCAGATCAAAGATAAACCGGGCGCCCCGGGGCACATTGTCCTCCACCCGGATGCGGCCGCCGTGATCCGCAATGATGGACTGCACGATGGCCAGGCCCAGTCCGGTGCCGCCCTTCTTGGTGGAAAAGTAGGGCTCGAAGATGCGGGTCTTGTCCCGGTCCGGGATGCCGGGGCCGGAGTCCGCCACCTCCACCTCCACCCGCTGCTGCTCCGGCAGCAGCCGGGCCGCCAGGCGGATCTCCCCGCCGTCGCTTAGGGAGGCCAGGGCGTTGTCCAGAAGGTTGAGGAGCACCCGCTGCATCTGCTCCCGGTCCAGAGGGAGCGGTGGCAGCTCCGGGGCCGGGGTGAAGCTCAGGCGCAGGTTGGGGCGCCCCCCCTGGTAGAGCTTGATGGTTTCCCGGATCAGCTCATTCATATCGGTGGGGGCCAGGTGCAGGTGCGGCAGGCGGGCAAAGCGGGAGAACTCGTTCACCAGGTCCCGGATATGGTCCACCTGATCGCTGATGATGCGGGTGCACTCCTCAAAGACCTGGCCGTCGTCGGGCAGCTTGCCGGCATAGCGCCGCGCCAGTCGCTGGGCCGCCAGCTTGATGGGGGTCAGCGGGTTTTTCATTTCGTGGGCGATGCGCCGGGCCACCTCCCGCCAGGCCGCCTGGCGCTGGGCCCGTTCCAGCTCGGTGAGATCCTCAAAGACGATGACCACCCCCAGATCCCGGCCGTTTTCGTCCTTGAGGACGGTGGGCCTGAGGAGCAGGGACAAGGTGCGGTCCGGCAGGCTTAAGGTAAAGGGGCGCTCCACCGTGCCCTTGGGGTGGCGCCGGGCTTCGGCCACCACCTCGGCCAGCCGCTCGGCCTGCTCCGGGGAGACGAAGTCCCGGGCCGGCCGGCCCAGTACCTCCTCCCGATTGAGCCCCAGCATCCGGGCGGCGGACTCGTTGATGATGGTGATGTGCCCTTGGGCGTCCACCGCCACCACCCCGGCGGCCACATTTTCCAGGAGGATTTCCATGTGGCGTTTGCGGGCCGCCAGTTCGGCGTGGGAGGCCCGGAGCTGCTCGTAGGCCTGGGCCAGCTGGGCCCGGCTCTGCTGCAGCTCCTGGGTCATGCGGTTGAAGGACTGCACCAGAAAACCGATCTCGTCGCTGCCCTCCAGATCAATGTGAAAGCTGAAATCGCCCCCGGCGATCTTGTGGGTGCCCTCGGCCAGCTGCTGGATGGGGGTGGTGATCTCCCGGGCCAGATAGAAGGCCACCCAGATGGCGGCCATGAGGGTGAGCAGGGTGACGATGATGAGGGCCAGATAGTGGCTGATGCGCACCGGCCGGATGAGGAGCTCCATGGCCTGCAGGTCCCGGAGGCTGGCCTCGGTGCCGGCTAGCCGGGCCCAGAAAAGCCGGGGATAGTAGTCCCGCACCACCAGATAGGCCACGGGGGGACCCTCCGGGGGCAAAGGGCTGAGGAGGCTCACCAGCCCGCCACCGGGCACCGTCTGGGTCAGGGTGAGCTCCTCGCCCCGAAAGGCGGCGGTGGGCGGCAGGGCCACCGGGGGCGCGGCCGCCGCCGCCGGGTCCCGGGATTCGGCCAGCAGCTCCCCGCCGGGCTGAAACAGGGACACGGCCCACAGGCCATGGGCGGCCCGCCACTGGGAGAGGAGCGGTCCCAGCTCCTCCGGCCGCGGCCGCAGACGCCCCTCAGGGGTGAGGAACTCCCGGGCAAAGAGGCGGCCAAGCGCCTTGAGCTTCTCCCCGGCTTCCTGGGTAAAGGCCTGGGAGAGCACCAGGTTCTGGTCCAGGACCTCCCCCAGACGGCCGCCCCAGTGCAGGTCCACCCGGCTGGAGATGAGCTGCCAGGCAATGAAAAACATGAACAGGGTGGGCAGCAGGGCCAGAGTGATGAAGGTCAGCACCAGCCGCACCCGCAGCCTTGAGCCGAAGACCCGCTGCCGCCGTTCCAAAAAGAGCCGGGTGAGGTGGCGGAAGACGAGGAAGGTGAGGAGGAGAAAGAGGATGGCGTTGAGGTTGAGGAGGCCGAAGGCCAGGAGGCTGCCGAAGAGGGGGTGGCCCCGCTGGCGCACCAGGTAGATCTCCACCCCGGTGAGGGTCACCACCAGAAGCAGGGTGAGGGCGATGAGGAACCGCTCCCGGCGGCGCTTGCGCTGCTCCGGGCCCAGACCGCCGGCCTCATCAGGCATCGTCGTCCCAGGGACCTTTTCCGGCCGCTGCGGCTGCCTCACCTGTCCCCTCCCGCATCACCCCCCCCTGCTCTTTGGGGAGCTTCACCACGAAGGTGGAGCCCTGACCGGGGGTGCTGTCCACCAGGAGGCTGCCGTGGTGATCCGTGACGATCTTGTGAATCACCGCCAACCCCAGGCCGGTGCCCTTGGCCTTGGTGGTGAAGAAGGGATTGAAGATCCTGCCCAGAACCTCCGGGGTCATGCCCACCCCGGTGTCGGTCACGGAAAACCAGACGTGCCCTTCTTCGGCGCCGCTTTTCAGCACCAGCCGGCCGCCGCCGTCCATGGCCTCCAGGGCGTTTTTCATCAGATTGAGGAGCACCTGCTTCATCTGGTTGGCATCGGCCGACACCGGGGGCAGGCGGCTGTCCAGATCCTCCACGATGTCGACGCCCCGCTTCTTGGCTTCGGTCTCCAGCAGCTGCTCCACCTCCCGGATCACCTGGTTGAGGTTGAGGGGGGTCAAAACCGGGGGGGCCGGCCGGGTGAAGTCCCTCAGATCCCCCAGGAAGGTCTCCAGGCGCCGCACCTCCTCCCGGATAAGGCGCAGCTTTTCCTGGAGTTCGGCGCGGTCCTCCAGACGTTTGGCCACCTGGTGCGCCAGGCCGCCGATGACCATGAGGGGGTTTTTGATCTCATGACTGACATAGGCCGCCGCCTCCCCCACCGCCGCGAAGCGCTCCGAGCGCAGCAGACGCTCCTGGGACTCCCTCAGCTCCCGGGTCTTTTGTTCCACCTCCCGGGTGAGGGAGCGGTTATAGGTGAGGGCCACGCCGATGAGGACGCCGCTTCCCACCAGCAGCACCAGGAAGAAGACGCCGGCCAGGGCGATCTCCTGGTAGAGGACCTCCCAGATGTGGCCGGAGACCTCGCCCACCGGGGCCACCACCGCCACGCCCCAGAGATTGCGCGCCGCATCCTCCACCTCGGTGACGGAGCGGATGAGGCCTTTGTCAAAGCGGATGGTCGTAAAAGCCGCCAATTTAAGGATCTTGCCGATCTCCTGACGGTGCCAGCCGGAGATGTACTCCGTGGTGCCCTCCTCCCCCCGGAAGATGCGCTCATGCATCTCCCGGATGCCGGCAAAGGAGATGGCGGGGTTGCGGGCCAGGCGCACGGCGAGGGCGTCCTGACCCACAAAATCCGTCTCGTAATGGGCCAGAAAGACGCCGTCCTGGTTGATGATCCAGGGGTAGCCGGTGGCGCCGGAGCGCACCTCCCTGGTGGCCTGGCCGCAGATGAAGAAGGGGTCCGCCAGCAGGACCAAAACGCCGCGCAACTGCTCCTGGTGGTGGAGGGGGGCGGCCAAAGACAGGACCAGGCGCTCGCTGAAGGGCGGGTAGGGGCCGGGCCGGGTCTTCTCCAGCCGCAGGCGCCCCCGGTTGGCGGGTTGCCTGGCCCACTCCAGGGTCGCCTGATGGAGGTGCACCTCCCCTGCCGCCCCCGGCTGCCCCCGCCAGGAGAACTTCAGGGCGCCATCCGGCCCATACCATCCCAGATCCAGCACGCCCAGGGGAAGGAGGTCCTCCAGGCGGGTCCCCAGATGCCGGTAGAAGTCGGGCGAATCGGGCTCCTCCGGCAGACCCCGGCTCATGGTGAGCAGGCTGCTCTCCAGGAAGTCCAGGTGGTTCTCCACGCTGTCGGCGATCTTGCGGGCCAGCACCAGCTGCTGCTGATTGAACTGGTCCCGGATCACCGCCTCCACCTTGAGATTGAGCAGGTGGAAGAGGTAGAAGAAGACCCCGGCAAACAGCACGGCCCCGGCGATGATGAGACCGAGGACCACCGGCATGGAGATGGCTCCCCGGGGTGAGGGCGCGGTCATGCGTCTTGCAACCTCAAGGGGTTTGTTTCCCTGAAAATATCACTTCCCGGGCCGAAGGACAACCGCGGGCCTCCCCGCCGGGCCCTCAGCGCTCCCCGGTTTTGGCCGCCTCCCAGATGGCCTCCATCTCCTCCAGGGTGGCGGTCTCCGGGGTCTTGCCAGCCGTGGCCAGGGTGCGCTCCACCACGTGAAAGCGCTTGATGAATTTATACAGGGTGCGCCTGAGAGCGTGTTCGGGGTCGATTTTGAGAAAGCGGGCTACATTCACCAAGGCGAAGAGGAGATCCCCCAGCTCTTCCTCCCGGGCGGGATCCGGGGGGCCGGCCAGGGCGCGGCGGAATTCCTGCCACTCCTCCTCCACCTTCTCCAAGGCCCCTGCAATGTCCGGCCAGTCAAAGCCCAGGCGGGAGGCGGCCTCCCCCAGGCGCTGGGCCTGGGTCAGGGCCGGCAGGGCGGCGGAGACCTCCCCCAAAGAGCCCTCCTTGTGGGGCTTGCCCTCCCGGGCCTTGGCCTCCTGCCACAGGCGCCGCAGATCCTCCAGGGTCCGGGCTTCGGCGTCCCCGAAGACGTGGGGGTGGCGGTGGATCATCTTGGCGGTGATGGTCTGCACCACCTCCGCAAAGGTGAACTTCCCCCGCTCCCGGTAGAGGTCGCTCAGAAAGACGATATGCAGGAGGAGGTCGCCCAGCTCCTCCCGGATCTTGTCCGGGTCCCCCAGGTCCAGGGCCTCGATGAGCTCGTAGGCCTCTTCCAGCACGTAGGTCTTCAGGGTTTCCGGGGTCTGCCGGGCGTCCCAGGGGCAGCCTCCCGGCCCCCGGAGCCGGGCCACGATATTGAGGAACCGCTCGACCGCCTGGCCGGCGGTGGGTTCAGCCGACACGCCTCTCCTCCCGTGATCTGCCTGATTGCACCGTTTTGGGGCGCTCCCGGCGCATCTGCTCCCGGTAATAGTCCTTCAGCCGCTGCTTGAACTCCGGCGGCAGATAGCCCAGGGCGTGCTTCGCCAGCCCCACCAGCAGCGGCGCAGTGCGGGACTCCTTCATCAAGGGCGAGTCCTTGGGGAGCACCACCCCCACCAGCATCAGGGCAAAACCCAGAACCAGGCCGCCCTTCACCAGGGCGAAGCCGGCGCCCAGGAGGCGGTCGAAGAAGTCCAGGTAGAGGTAATGCAACAGCCGCTGCAGGCCGAAGGCGACGAGGCGCACCGCCCAATATACGCCCACCAGGACGAGGGCGAAGGCGGCCCAGCGGGCGTAGGTGGGGTCCTTGATGAGGGGGGTGAGCCAGGCCCCCACCCGGGGATACCAGTGAGCCGCCGCCACCACCCCCCCCACGACTCCGGCCAGCACCGCCAGCTCCTGGAAGAAGCCGCGGTAGTAGCCCCGCAGCACAATGAGGGCCAGCAGCAGGATGATTCCCAGATCCAGCAGATTCATCGGCGTTCGTCAGTCACGGAGTCCCGGGCCCCCAAGGGGCGGCCGCCCGGACCGGTCGGCAACCCCAACGCCCCTCGGCCACCGGGTGCGGCGATTCCCGACCCCCGGGCGCACGTCCCTTCAACCCCGCCAAGTTCAGTGGGGCTCCAGCTCCTCGGCCCGGTGCAGGCGGACATAGGTGAGCCGGGCCCCCAGGGGGAGGACCTCCCCGTAGATGAGGAGGCGCGTCAGGCGCCGGGGCTTGAGCCGCGTCTGCTGCCCCACATCCACGGCCAGCCGGTCATAAAAGCCCTGCAGGCGGGGGGATTCGTAGAGCGACGCCCACCTGAGGTTCCACCAGCTCCGGGGGTGGCGGGCCAAGAGGGCATAATTGCTGAGCATGGCCGGGTCGTAAGCCAGATATTCCCAAAAATAGGCCTGAAAGCGCACCCGCCGGCCCGACAGGGCCCGGGCAGCGGCATGATCCCGCAGCTGGCCCAGGCTCACCTCCTGATACTCTTCGGGCAGGAAGCGGGGGGGCACCTGCCCCAGGCGGCCGCACCCGGCGGTCAGCGTAAGGATCAGGAGGAGACCGGCCACTCCCCCCTTGCCTCGTCGCCCAAATTCTGGCAAGGAACTAGATATTCCCTTTATCATCTCACGGCCCGCCCTCAGGTGAGACCGGCGGGGCTTCCAGGAGGGGGCCATGACCTACCCGGTGATCATCCGACGGCATATGGGAGTCTCATCGTATCTGGTCCTGGACCAGCATCCCCGGGAACTGCTGCGCCATCCGGGCTTTGCCCAGGAATTCAGCGTCCGGATCTGGCTCGGCTCTCAGGATCCGGTGGACGCCCGGGAGGAATGGGCCGAGATGCTGGCTGAGGACGTGGACAACTTCTTCATCGTGGATGACAGCAACTGGGAATTCCGCCACGACCGGCACCTGTGGGAGGGCCTGTAAGCCGGTTCCGGCCGGCGGGCCGGATGGGGGCCAGGGGACCGGCGGCCCACCCTTTCCCACCCCCCCCGCATGGTTCCCTTTCCACATGGACATCCGGCCCCGGTTTCCCTGCCAGGGGGTCAGGAAAGGGGCGTGGGGAAAGGGGGCCTTCAGTCCCCCGGGCCTCCCCTGCCGGATTTCCCCCTCGCCCGCCTCATCTCACTTGCCGAAAAGAAAGACATGGGCCAGCACCTGGGCGTCGCCCACCAGGGTGCTGAGGCGGCAGAATTCGTTGGGCTGGTGGGCGGTCTCGCTCACCGTCATCCACACCGCCGCCGGCAGGCCCCGCCGCCGGAAGAAGGCCGCCACGGTGCCGCCGCCGATGCCCTGGGGGGCCGCCTCCCGGCCGTAGACCTCCCGGATGGCCCGCCTGAGGGCCTGCACCACCGGGGCTCCGGGGTCGGTGGGGGGCGCGGCGGGCTGCTCCTGGACCACCTCCAGGGTCACCGTCACCCCGAAGGGCCGGGCGGCCTCAGAGGCCAGGGCGGCCACCCGGGCCTTGACCTCCTCCAGGTCATACTCCGGCAGCACCCGGCAGTCCAGATAAAAGACGTCCCGGCCGGGAATGGTGTTCACATTGGGGACGTTGGCCTCCATTTTGGTGGGCTCGAAGGTGCTGGCGGGCGGCCGAAACAAAAGGTTCTCCCCGGGGAATTCCCTTCTCAGGGCCTCCAGGGCCACAATGGCGTGGGCCGCGGCCCGCAGGGTGTTATGGCCCAGCTCCGGGCGGCTGGCGTGGCACTGCCTGCCGGTCAGAGTGAGCTTCAGCCACAGCAGGCTCTTTTCCGCCACCTCGATCATGGTGCCGTCAGGGCTGCCGGCGTCGGGGACGATGATGAGGTCGTCGGGGCTGAAAAGCTCCCCGTGCTCCCGGAGGAGGAAATCGAGCCCCCTGCCGCTGCCGGTCTCCTCGTCGGCCACCAGGGCCAGGGCCACGGTGCGGGCGGGGGTGGCGCCCACCTCCATCAGGCCCCGCACCGCCATGAGAGAGGCGACGATGCCGTGGTGGTTGTCCTCGGTCCCCCGGCCGTAGAGGCGGTCGCCCTCCACCCTGAGCGTGAAGGGGTCGGAATCCCACAGGGAGAGGTCCCCGGGGGGCACCACGTCCAGGTGGCTGAGCACCCAGACCTTGCCCGCCTCCCGGCCCGGCAGCACGGCCACCAGATTGGGCCGCTCGCCCCCCGGCACCCGGGGGTCCGGGGCGGGGAAGCGGCGCACCTCCAAACCCAGGCGGCTCAGGAGCCCGGCCAGAAAGGCGGCCTTCTCCCCTTCGCCGGGGCCGCCGGCATCCGGCCCCACCGCCACCCGCCGCACCAGCTCCCGCTGCAGCTCCACCATCTCCGGCGCCAGCTCCTTGAGCCGGGCCGCCACCCGGGCAAACAGGTCGTCTGTGATCATATGAAACCGGGCTCAGGGGGGAGAAAAATTCCCCGGAGGGGAAGGAGGCTTCCGCCCCCGGGCGTCTTCCCCCGCTGCGCTTCATCATATATAATGGCAGCTTATTTGGGCAAGTGAATATCAGGCCGACGGGCCGCCGGCATTGCCTAAGGAGGAGACCATGAAGATCAAGCGCATCGCCCATCTGGGCATCGCGGTGAAGGACCTGGACCCGGCCAAAAAGCTCTATGGCGACAACCTCTGCCTGGAGCTGGGCGGCGAAGAGGTGGTGGAGACCCAGAAGGTCAAGGTGAGCTTCTTCAAGGTGGGGGAGAGTAACCTGGAGCTGCTCCTGCCCACTGCCCCGGACAGCCCGGTGGCCAAGTTCCTGGAGACCCGGGGGGAGGGCTTCCACCACCTGGCCCTGGAGGTGGAGGACATCGACGCCGCGGTGGCGGAGCTCAAGGCCGCGGGCGTCAAACTCATTGACGAGACCCCCCGGGAAGGGGCCCACCACACCCGGGTGGCCTTCATCCACCCCAAGGCCACCTTCGGGCTCCTGGTGGAGCTGGTGCAGTATCCCACCTCCCACTGAGGCGGAGGCGGCATGGGGCTGTCCCCCGAGGCCCTCATCTCCCGGGTCCAGGTCAACATTCCGTTCCCGTATCTCCTGGGCCCCTATGGGCCGCTGTTTCTGGAGCGGGGCCTGAACCCGGAGATCGGTCTGGACGCCCGCAGCCTCAGCCGCTACCCGCCCCGCATCCTCAAGGGCGTCGCCCGGCGTTTCCTCGCGGCCGGGCGGCGCCTCACGGTGCACGCCCCCTTTCAGGACATGGCGCCCGGAGCTCTGGATGATCTGGTGCTGGCGGCCACGAGGAAGCGCCTGCGTCAGGTCGTCCGCTGGCTGCCCGTCTTCCGGCCTGCAGCGCTGGTCTGCCACCTGGGCTATGAAGCCCGGCACTACCGCCACGCCCGGGGGAGGTGGCTGGCCCGGGCCGCCGCCACCTTCCGGGAGCTGGCCCAAGCCGCCCGAACCGCGGGCGTTCTTTTGGTGGTGGAAAATGTCTTCGAACAGGGGGAGGACAAAAACCTTTTTTTGGAGGTGCTTGAGCGAGCCGGGGCCGCCAACCTCAAGGTCTGTCTGGATGTGGGGCACCTGCTGGCCTTCGGGGACGGGGATTATGAAGGCTGGCTCGCCGCCCTGTGGCCCCATATCGGCCTGGTGCATCTCCACGACAACGACGGCAGCCATGACCACCACGCCGCCCTGGGTAGTGGCCGGGTGCCGTTGAAATTTATCCTGGACTATCTGGCGGCGCGCCTGGCAAAGCCGCCCCTCATCACCCTGGAGCCCCACGCCGAGGGGAGTCTGGAGCCGTCTTTGGCATACCTGGCCCAGATCTGGCCTTGGGAGTGAGGGGCTCCTGGGGGCAGGGCGGCGAGCTTGCTCAGGCGGCCCCGGTTACACGTGATATGGGTGGCCCGCTTTCAGGGTCATGGCCCGGTAGAGCTGCTCCAGGAGGACCAGGCGGGCCAGCTCATGGGAGAAGGTGAGGCGGGAGAGGGCCAGGGTCTCCTCGGCCCGGGAGAGCACCTCCGGGGCCAGCCCCAGGTGGCCGCCCACGAGAAAGGCCAGGGGACGGGCGTCTTCCTCCCGGCGGGTCAGCCAGCGGGTGAAGTCCTCGGTGGTGCACTCCCGCCCCCGGGGGTCCAGGGCGGCGAGGAAGGCCCGCTCCGGCACCCGGGCAAGGAGGCGCTCCCCTTCCCGGGCCTTGATGAGCTCCGGGGCAAGTCCCCTGACCTCCCGCTCGGCCCGCACCTCCACCAGGGTGAGGTGCAGATAGGGGGCCAGACGGCGGCGGAAGAACTCCACCCCCTCCCTAAGGAAGGGCTCTTTGGTGCGGCCCACCATGAGGATGCTGACCCGGAGCATCGGCAGTCGGGGAACAGCCTGAATTTATTCCAGCCCGTCTGGGGGAGAAGGGGTCCGGGGGAGCTCTGCCCCTCTCCCGCCCCTCCCCTTCAGGGCCTGGGGGCGGACACCGCCCGGCCGGCAGCAGGGGTCAGGCGGCACGGAAGGTGGGCTTCTCCTCCAGCAGGAGGAAGCGGCTGCGGCCGCTGGCGATGCGCTTGCCGTCGGAGAGCCGGAGGATCTCCGCCTCGGCCTGGCGGCGCCGGCCGTTGCCGGGACCGAGCACCCCCCGCACCATGACGGCCTCCCCGGGCTTCAGGGGGGTGTGAAAGCGCACTTCCAGGGAGAGGGTGACCCCGGGCCCGGCGAAGCGCCACACCGCATGAGCCATCAGCTCATCCAGAAGGGTGGCCAGAATGCCGCCGTGGATGAGGTCGGCCCAGCCCTGGAACTCCCGGGGCAGGGAGAGCTCGGTGTGGGCCGCCTGCGCCTCGGGATCATAGTGCACCTTGATCCGGAGGCCCCGGGGATTCTCCGGGCCGCAGACGAAACAGTAGCGGTCGGCCACCGCGGCGAGGGCGGCGGAGCCGTCCCGGTCCGACTGCTCCATGGTTTTTACCCTCCTGTCGGATGATGCCGGGACCGTGCGAAAGTCATGTCGGGCCGAGGGCGAGGCTACAGGACCCCCCTTTCCCCTCCGCCCGAAGCTTCGGGGGAATGGAGGTCACTTACTGACAGGACCGGGGCCGCCGCCCCCGCCCTTTCTCCCACAGGCCGCTTCCGGATAAAGAGCCACCGCCAGGGGTGGAGATCACGGTCAGGGAGCACTGTCTTTCCCCCGGAAGCCGCTTTTCCACAGAGGCCACCGCCGGAGAATCACCGTGCATCCCGATGACTTCCGTCGCCTGGGTGTCAGCCTGCCCGAAGTGGACCTGGACGAGGTCCCGGAGATCTGCTTTGCCTGCCCGTATCTGGCCGGCAAGTGGTTTTCCGGCGGCTCTGCAAACCAGGCGTATCTCTTTTGCGCCTACACCTGGCCGGACCGCCTCACCGAGGCCCTGCCCCCCTGCCTAGCCCCTGGGGGTTCCTGAGCGCCCAATGTGTGGGTATCCGGGCCGGGAGTGCAGCCAAGTCCTTTGTCCAGTTGTCCACACCCATCCTTCCCCCGTTTAGGGATGGGGGGTGAGGTTGGGTGAGAGGGCGCACAAGGCCCCGCTTTCAAGCCCCCTCCCCCAGACGCCTCCCTCACTGAGGCGGCCGGCCCAGCTCCCGGATGGCCTGGGCATAAGCGGCTTTCAGGGCGTTCATGAAGGAGGCGTCCACCCTCCCTTTCCAGTTCTCCACCTCGGAAAAGCGTCGGGGAATCTCCACCCGCTCCGGGTCATAGCCGGTGGCGAGCTTCAGGCGCCAGCGCCGGCGCCGGATCTCCTCCCCCAGCGCCGGCAGGCGCGTGGCCGGCTCCCGGTAGCCCAGCACTTCCAGGCATTCCGCCACCACTTCCGGCCGATACACCTCCCGGGCAAAGAGGCAGGCCACCAGCGAGGTGAGGACCACCCGCTGGCGCTCCTCGGTGAGGAGGTAGTCCAGGGCGTCCTCCACGCTGGCCTGCTTCACCTTCTGGTCATAGGCATAGCCGGCCGTGTCCAGGTGGGAGTGGCGGAAGCCCAGGGCCTGGGAGACGAAGAAGACCTCGCCGGTGGCATAGCCGGCCATCTCCTGCCCCAGCACGCAGGCGAACTCCCCGCCGCCATAGACCGCCGCCGCCTTGGCGGTGCCCTGGGCCAGGAGGCGGTAGAAGTCGGTGCTCCCCCGGGCCAGGTGCTGCAGGGCCTGCTCCAGGGCGGGGACATCCCCGAATCTCAGGGGCAGGAGGGTATCATTTTCGCTGAGCAGGCCCCGCTCCCAGGCCTCCGTCGCCCAGGCCAGGGCCACCCCGGCGCTCATGACATCCAGCCCCATCCGGTCCGTGGCCTCGATGAGGCGCAGCACCTGGAAGGCGTCCGTCACCCCCAGCATGCTGCCCATGGCGTAAATGGGTTCGTGGTCATAGCCGATCTGACGGAAAAAGTAGCGGTTTTCCGCCCGGAACTTCTCCCGCACGAAGCCCAGGTGGATGCAGCCCACCGGGCAGCCGGCGCAGGCGGTGTTGCGCAGCAACGTGGCCTCGGCGAATCTCTCGCCGCTGATCCGGTCGGCCGCCGGGTCGTGGGTGGCCCTCAGGTTGCGCCAGGGCAGGGCCCGGAGGTCGTTCAGGACTTTGATGTTGGCCGGCGTCCCCAGGTCATGGTACTTGCGCATCATGGGGGTGTCGGTGAGGAGGCGGAAGAGCCGCTCAAAGAGGGCGGCATAGGCCTTGTCCCCGGGGAGGGGAAAGGTGGCGTCCCCCTGGATGACGATGGCCTTGAGGTGCTTGGCGCCCATCACCGCCCCGGCCCCCAGGCGGCCGAAGTGGCGGTAGGTGTCCACGTTGATGCAGGCGTAGGCCGAGCCCTGCTCCCCTGCCGGGCCGATGCGCAGGATGCTGCGGTGGCCGGCGCCGGAGTACATGCGCCGCAGGTACTTGCCCACCGCCAGCACATCCCGGCCCCAGAGGTAGTGGGCCTCCCGCACCTCCAGATGTCGGGAGCCCACCCCCAGGACGCTGGGCCTTGGTGCCCGGCCGCTCACCACCAGGGCGTCCAGATCGGCAAAGCGCAGGGCCAGGGCGGAGCGGCCGCCGGCGTGGCTTTCGGCGTACTGGCCGTGGTACGGGGAGAGAAAGCCGGCCACCGTCTTGCTCATCAGGGGAAAGTAGCCGGTTAGGGGCCCGATGGCGAAGATGAGGGGCTGCTCCGGATGGTCCCAGGGGAGCTCCGGCCGGCCGTAGTCTTCAAAGAGCCGGGCCGCCAGGCCGCTGCCGCCCAGGACCTCGTTTGGCCCGGAAATTTCCTCCACCCGCCCCTTGCCCCGGGCCAGATCCACCCACAACACCCGGAAGGTGTCCCGAATCATGGCGCCTCCTCTCCGGCTGCGGCCACCTCAACCATGGCCAGGCAGTCATGGGGGCAGAAAGGCACGCAGCGGCCGCAGTGCAGACAGACGAAGGGCTCACCCCGGGGGTCCAGGAAGATGGCGTCCACCGGGCAGGCCCGGGCGCACTCGCCGCAGCGGATGCACAGCCGCCGGCGCACCACCACCCCGCCCCCCCTGCGGGGCGCAAAGGCGCCGGTGGGACAGGCCCCGGCGCAGGGGGGCGGATCGCAGGCCAGGCAGACCCGGGCCTCAAAGCCGGTGGACAGCCCCCCGGAGGTGAAGATGCGGATGCCGGCGGTCTCCCAGGACAGGCGCCGGTGCACCAGCCGGGCGCAGGCCAAAGAGCAGGAGTAGCAGCCGATGCAGCGCTCCAGGCGGGGGGTGGCCAGGATTTTGATTGTCATCAGGCATACTCCTCATGGCAGGTGCGCATCCGGGCCTCCAAGTCCCGAAGCTCGTGGGCGAAGAGCTCCAGATGCCCCTGGGCGTGAACCCGCTCCAGGTTGGCGCCGTGGTCCAGGAACTCCTGCATCGGGGCCGCCCAGGCGGGTTCGGCGAAGCGGGCCGATTCCCGGGAAAGGGTGAGAAACTCCGCCACCAGATGGGGGGGCGGCATCTCCCCTTGTGCGGTCATCTTTTTCAACAGGCCAAAGACCTGGGCCAGCCGCTTTTTGATGTCCCTGAAGCTGCGGGGCGCCTCCGGCCGGGGCGCCAGGTCCGGGGGAGGAGCCGGCGGCCCCCCGGCGGCGGGGACCTTGGGCCACCGGGCTTTCAGCTTCAGGCCCAGCCGGCCGTCGCCGGCCCACAGCTCCACCTTGGCCTCCACCCCGGCGGGGAGGCTGAGCCCCCTGCCCCCCACCGTCAGCCGGCCCTTTTTGAGCTGGCGGGCCAGGCCCTCCAGAAAGTCCGCCAGCTCCTGCAGACCGAGGTGCCGCTTTTCCTCCATGCCTCTCTCAGCTTCCGGCCATCGCCCCGGGCAGGCCCCGGCTGGGCTATCGCCCCGGTGCCGCCCCTTAATGCGGCGCTGCCTGCCCCGCGTGTCTGCCCTTGACAACCCGCCGGGGCCCATGATATGACCAGGTGGTCACATGGAAGCTTCCCCGGTGCGCCCCACGTTCCTCAATCTGCCCCCGGAAAAGCGGGAGCGGATCATCGCCGCAGCCTTGGCGGAGTTTGCCGACAAGGGCTACGAGCAGGCCAGCCTCAACGCGGTGGTGGCCGCCTCGGGGATCGCCAAGGGCTCCCTGTATCAGTATTTTACCGACAAGCAGGGAATTTTTCTCTACCTTTTCGAAGTGGCGGTGGGGGTGGTGCGCCGCACCCTCCTCACGGTGAAGGAGGAGACCCGGGAGGCCGACGTCTTCACCCGGCTGGAGAAATCGCTCCTGGCCGGGGTGGACTTCATCCGGCGTCATCCCCGGCTCTTCGGGCTGTATCTGCGCATCCTCTATGATCAGCGCACGCCCCGGCGCCAGGAGCTGTTGGCCGCGGTGCGCCGCTTCGCCGCCGATTATTTCGCCTCCCTGGTGCGCCAGGGGCTCTCCCGGGGGGAGATCCGGGCCGGGGTGTCCCCGGAGACGGCCATCTTCCTGCTGGACGCCGTCTTCGACCGCTTCCTGCAGGGGGTGGCCATGCCCGCCTTTGATGTCACCTTGGGGCTGAATCAGGCCGACGCCCGGGAGGTGGCCGCCCGGGGCCGGGAGCTCATCGGGCTGGTGCGCCGGGGCCTGGCCCCGCCGGAGACGGTTTGAGATGAGCGCCCGGGAGGGGCCGGGGGCAGGGCCACGTCCCGCTTCCGCCCCCGCCCCCCCTCTCACATGCCGCCTGGGGCGGCCGGAGGAGAACATGACCGGACCGGAACCTTATCTCAGCGATAAGGCCCTCTATCCCCTCTACGAAAAAGTCCAGGCCGGGGAGCGCCTGAGCTTCGCAGACGGCGTCACCCTGTACCGCAGCCCGGACCTGCTGGGGGTGGGCCATCTGGCCGACCTCGTGCGCCGGCGCCTGCATGGCCGGCGGGCCTACTATATATACAACCAGCACCTTAATTATTCCAACATCTGCGTCAACGGCTGCCGGTTCTGCGCCTTCGGCAGACCCAAGGGGGACCCCCAGGCCTATGAGATGTCCCTGGAGGAGATCTTCGCCCGCATCGCGGAGCGCCTGGCCGAGCCCATCACCGAGATTCACATCGTGGGCGGTCTGCATCCGGATCTGCCTTTCTCCTACTATCTGGAGATGCTCCGGGGCATCAAGCGTCTGCGGCCCGCGGTGCATCTGCAGGCCTTCACCTGTGTGGAGATCGCCCACCTGGCGGAGGTGGCCGGGATGTCGGTGGCCGACACGCTGATGGCCCTGAAGGAGGCGGGGCTGGGGTCCCTTCCCGGCGGGGGGGCGGAGGTCTTCAGCAGCCGCATCCGCCGGGAGCTCTGCCCCAAAAAGCTCTCCCCCGAGGGCTGGCTGGAGGTGGCCCAAACCGCTCACCGCCTGGGGCTGCGCACCAACGCCACCCTGCTCTACGGCCATCTGGAGACCCTGGAGGAGCGGGTGGAGCACCTTATGCGCTTAAGAGAGGCCCAGGACGAGACCGGAGGCTTTCTCACCTTCATCCCCCTGGCCTTCCACCCGGCCAACACCGAGCTTGAGCACTTAAGCCACACCACCGGCTTTGACGATCTCAAAACCATCGCCGTGGCCCGGCTGATGCTGGACAACTTCCCCCACATCAAGTCCTTCTGGATCATGATCGGCCCCAAACTGGCCCAGCTCTCCCTCACCTTCGGGGCCGACGACCTCGACGGCACGGTCATGGAGGAACGCATCACCCACATGGCCGGCGCCCGGACCCCCACCGGACTCCCCCGCCAGGCCCTGGAGCGCCTCATCCGGGAGGCCGGTCTGGAGCCGGTGGAGCGGGACACCCTCTACAACCTCATCTCCTGATGGACCGTCTGGCCGCCGCCGCCGTCGAGAAGATCCTGGCCGGAGAGCGCCTCTCGGCCCTGGAGGCCCTGGCGCTGTGGGACCTGGACCTGCTTTTGCTGGGCAGCCTGGCCCGGCGGGTGCGCCGCCGCCTTCATCCGGAGCCCGTGGTCACCTTTGTGTGCGACCGCAACATCAACTACACCAACATCTGCGTCTCCGGCTGCCGCTTCTGTGCCTTCTTCCGGCCCCCCGGCCACCCGGAGGGCTACGTCCTGTCCCGGGCGGAGCTGCTCCGGAAGCTTGAGGAGACCCGGGACCTGGGCGGCACGGGCATCCTCCTCCAGGGCGGTCTTTATCCCGATCTCCCCTTGTCGTATTATGAAGAGCTGGTGGCCGCCATCCGGGACTTTGGCCTCCAGGTGCACGGCTTTTCACCCCCGGAAATCGTCTTTTTCGCCCGGCAGTTCGGCCTGACCCTGGAGGAGGTGCTCCGGCGTCTCATGGCCGCCGGGCTCTCCTCCCTCCCCGGGGGCGGGGCTGAAATCCTCACCGACGGGGTACGCCGGCTCATTTCGCCCCGCAAGGCCACGGCCGCCCAGTGGCTTGAGGTCATGGAGACCGCCCACCGGCTGGGCCTGAAGACCTCGGCCACCATGATGTTCGGCCACGTGGAGAGCCGGGCGGAGCGCACCGAGCATCTCCTGAGACTGAGGGAGCTTCAGGACAAAACCGGGGGCTTCACCGCCTTCATCCCCTGGACCTTCCAGCCCGGGGGCACCGCCCTGGGAGGGGAGGCCGTGGGGGCCCATGAGTATCTCCGGACCCTGGCCGTCTCCCGCCTGGTGCTGGACAATATCCCCCACCTGCAGGTCTCCTGGGTCACCCAGGGGGACAAGGTGGCCCAGGTGGCCCTGGAGTTCGGGGCCGACGATTTCGGCTCCACCATGATCGAGGAAAACGTGGTGGCCGCCACCGGCGTCACCTTCCGGTTGTCCCGGGAAGACATCATCCACCTCATCAGCTCCGCCGGCTACACTCCCAGGCAGCGGGACCATCTTTACCGGCCGGTGGAAGGGGGGGCCGGGGGATTGCAGGCCCCGCTGGCGGGCGCCCCCCCCTCCGGGGCGGACGGAGAATCGGCGCCCGTGCCGGGAGATCCGCCCCCCGCCGGGAGCGGAAGAGGCGGCGCCCGCACAGGAACCTTTGGCCTCCGGCCGCCGGAGGAGGTTCCCCTGGCGGTCATCGCCCGGGTGGGGGCCCATCGGGATTTTCTGGCCCTGGGGGTGGAGTACGGGGGGGTGAGGCGCCTGGACACCCCCTTCGGCAAGGCCAACCCGGTGCATGTCTTCCGCCAGGGGGGGCTTAGCTTTGCGGTGCTGTCCCGGCACGGGGAAGCGGGCTACGAGGTCTCGGCCCCCTTTGTCAATGACCGGGCCAACCTCTATGCCCTCAAATCCCTGGGGGTGCGCCGCCTCCTGGCCTGGTGCGCCCCGGGCGCCATCCATGAGGCCATGGCCCCGGGGCATCTGGTGGTGCCCCATGACCTCCTGGATGAGACCAGCCATGGGCCCTCCACCTTCTTTCCGGGGCGGGGGCCCGGCTTTATCCGGCACAACCCGGTGTTCTGCCCGGCCTTGCGCCCGGCCCTGCTGTCGGCGCTGGAAGACTGCCCCTTCCCGGTGCACGCC
This sequence comes from uncultured bacterium, assembly GCA_937943575.1. Lineage (GTDB taxonomy): Bacteria > Desulfobacterota > Desulfobaccia > Desulfobaccales > 0-14-0-80-60-11 > JAILZL01. The sequence continues at coordinate 78,861 of CALEAV010000038.1, forward strand.
GGCGGGGTGTATGCCGCCACCACCGGCCCCCGGCTGGAGACGGCGGCGGAGATCCGCAAACTCAGGCTTCTGGGGGCCGATCTGGTGGGGCAGACCCTGGTGCCCGAGGCCTTCCTGGCCCGGGAGCTGGAGCTCTGCTATGTGGCGCTGTGCTATGTGGTGAATTTTGCCGAGGGGGTGGCTGAGCGGCCCTATCAGCCGGGGGTGCTCTTTGAGGGCCTGGCCACCCCGGAGGAGACGGCCCGCGTCCAGGCGGTGGAGGCCGCCTTCGGCGAGCTGGCCCTGAGACTGCTCCCCGCCCTGGCGGCGGCGCCGGCCACGTGCCACTGCGGCCGGCTGATGGAGCGCTACCGCCTCCGGGGCGATCTGGGGGAGGACTGGCGCACGTGGTTTCCGTGACCCTGCACCGGGCCCGCCGGGTGGTGCCCGTGGACCGGCCGGTGATCGACGACGGCGGGGTGGCCGTGGCCCGGGGGCTCATCCGGGAGGTGGGAAGGTTTGCCGACCTGAAACAGCATTGGCGGGGACCGGTGCTGGACCATGGGGAGATGGCCCTCCTTCCCTGCCTGGTGAACGCCCACCTGCATCTGGAATTCTCCGCCCTCAAGAACCGCATCCCGCCCCAGCCCGATTTTCCCCGCTGGCTCACCGCCACCCTGGCGGAGGCTGACCGTCTGAGCCCCTATGAGCGGGAGGGGGGGCTGGAGATGGGGCTCAGGGAGCTGTGGCGCTTCGGCATCGGCCTCATCGGCGAGGTGAGCAACACCGGCCTCAGCCTGGAGCCCCTCAGGGAAAGCGGCCTGGATTATCACTATTTCTATGAATGCCTGGGGTTTGATCTTCAGGAGGACGGCCCTTTGGCCCGGGATTTCCCCATTTTCCTCACCCCGGCCGCCCTCCAGGACCCCCATTTCTCCGCCGCCGCCCATGCCCCCTACTCCGTGTCCCCAGCCCTGTTCCGCCGGGTGGCGGCCTGGAACCGCCGGCGGCAGCGGCCCATGGCGGTGCACCTGGCGGAGTCTGAGGCGGAGGTGGAATTTCTCCACACCGGCCGGGGCTTCTTCCGGGAACTCCTGGAGGCCCGGGGGCGCTGGCGGGATGACTTTCGGCCGCCGGGGCTGTCCCCGGTGGCCTATCTGCACTCCCTGGGGATCCTGGGGGCGGACACCCTGGCGGCCCACTGCCTCCAGGTCACCGAGGCGGAGGTGGAACTTCTGGCCCGGGAGGGGGTGACGGTGATTCTCTGCCCCCGGTCCAACCGCCACACCGGGGCCGGCCGGGCCCCCCTGGGCCTTTTCCGCCGGGCCGGCCTGCCCCTGGCTCTGGGCACCGACTCCCTGGCCAGCGTTGAGGACTACAATCTCTTCCGGGACCTCCTCCTCCTGCACCAGGACTTCCCGGAGGTGCCGGGGGAGGAGCTCATCGCCTGGGCCACCCTGGGGGGCGCCAGAGCCTTGGGCTTTGAGGCGGAGCTGGGGAGCCTCACCCCCGGCAAGCAGGCGGCCCTCATCGGCGTCACCCCAGAAGCCGGGGCGGATTTCTGGGAAGGTCTGCTGGCCGGGGGAGCCGCCGGCCTGATCGAATGGCTGGCCACCCCGGATGAGGAGGGGGAGGCATGAGCGGGGGCCTGCGCCTGGGGCGCATCCGCTACATCAACGTCCTGCCCATCTACTATGCCCTGGAGGCGGGCATTCTGGAGAACGGGCTGGTGGTGGTCTCCGGCACCCCGGCGGAGCTCAACGCCCGGCTGGCCGCCGGGGAGGTGGACGTGAGCGCCATCTCCTCGGTGGAATACGCCCGCAATTTCCGCCAGTATTACCTGGTGCCGGACCTCTCCATCAGCACCGAGGGCGATGTGGGCAGCGTGCTCCTCTTCAGCCGGGTGCCCTTCCACCGCCTCACCGGCCGGGAGGTGCGCCTGAGCGAGGCCTCGGCCACCTCCGCCGCCCTCACCCGCATCCTCCTCTACGAACTTTATGGGGCGCGGCCCTTCTACCGGAGTGCGCCGGTGGCCACCGAGCTGCCGGACGGCGTCCACGCCCTTTTGGCCATCGGCGATGAAGCCCTGAAACTCAAGGCCAGCGGCCGCTATCCGTATTTCCTCGACCTGGGGCGGGCGTGGCACGAGCTCACCGGCCTGCCCTTCGTCTTCGGCCTGTGGGCGGTGCGCCGCCAGGCCGTGGAGGCCGCTCCCGGGGAGGTCCGGGCCCTGGTGCGGTTCCTGCGGCAGAGCAAGGCCCTGGGGCTGGCGCATCTCCCGGAGATCTGTCGCCTGGCCGCCGCCCGGGTGGCCATGAGCCCGGCGGAGCTGGAGGACTATTTCCGGCGTCTCAACTATGACCTGGGGCCCCGCCAGCAGGAGGGTCTGGTGGCCTTTTACCGGTATCTGCACCGCCTGGGGCACCTGGCGGAGATGCCGGCCCTGCAGTTCGTCTGAGACTCTCCCGGAAGCTGAGGAGGGAGAGCTTGGGAGGAACGATGGGCTATCGCAGCCTGCAGCATTTCATCGACGTCCTGGAGGCCCAGGGGGAGCTTCGGCGCCTCAGCGAGCCGGTGAGCCCTTACCTGGAGATTACCGAGATCACCGACCGGGTGTGCAAACGGGGCGGTCCGGCCCTGCTCTTTGAGAATGTCCCCGGCTATGACATGCCGGTCCTGATGAACGCCTTCGGCTCCCTGCGCCGCATGTGCCTGGCCCTGGAGGTGGAGAGCCTGGAGGACATCGCCAAGGAAATTCTCACCTTTCTGGAGGCGGAAGCCCCGGACACCCTCATCAAGAAGCTGAAGCTCCTCCCCAAGCTGGCCCGGCTGGCCAACATCTTCCCCAAGACGGTCTCCCGGGCCCCCTGCCAGGAGGTGGTCCTCACGGGCGATGAGGTGGATTTGGGGAAAATCCCCGTGCTCACCTGCTGGCCGGGGGACGGCGGCCCCTTCATCACCCTGCCGGTGGTCATCACCCACCACCCGGAGACCGGCAGGCGCAATGTGGGCATGTACCGCCTGCAGGTCTTCGACAGAAACACCACCGGCATGCACTGGCACCGGCATAAAGGAGGCGCCCAGCACTATCGGGTGGCGGAGGCCAGAGGCGAGCGGCTGCCGGTGGCGGTGGCCCTCGGCCCGGACCCGGCGGTCACCTACGCCGCCACTGCGCCTTTGCCCGAGGACCTGGATGAGATCATCTTCGCCGGCTTCCTGCGCCAGGAGCCGGTGGAGATGGTGCCCTGCCTCACCATCCCCCTGCAGGTGCCGGCCAACTCCCAGATCGTCCTGGAGGGCTACGTTGAGCCCGGCGAGCGGCGGGTGGAGGGACCCTTTGGCGACCACACCGGCTACTATTCCCTGCCGGACGAGTACCCGGTCTTTCACGTGCAGGCGGTGACCATGCGGCGCCGGCCCATTTACCCCGCCACCATCGTGGGGCGGCCGCCCATGGAGGACTGCTTCATGGCCAAGGCCACGGAACGCATCTTTCTGCCCCTCATCAAGAAGACCCTGCCGGAGATCGTGGACATGAACCTGCCGGTGGAGGGGGTGTTTCACAACCTGGCCTGCATCAGCATCGACAAGCGCTATCCCGGGCACGCCCGCAAGGTGATGCACGCCCTGTGGGGCCTGGGGCAGATGATGTTCACCAAGATCATCCTCATCTTCGACAAGGAGGTGGACGTCCAGGACATGGGCCAGGTGCTGTGGCGGCTGGGGAACAATGTGGACCCCCGCCGGGATGTGGTCTTGGTGGACGGGCCGGTGGACGCCCTGGACCACGCCTCGCCCCTGCCCCATTACGGCTCCAAGATGGGGATCGACTGCACCCGCAAGTGGCCGGAGGAGGGTTTCACCCGGGAGTGGCCGGCGGTCATCGAGATGAGCCCCGAGGTGAAAAAGAAAATAGACGACCTCTGGCCCCGCCTGGGGCTGGAATGAGCCGGGAGGAGGGGAAACGGCTCTCGGGAGGGGGACCGGGGACAGCCGGCCCCCTGCCCTTCCCCCCTTTGCTTAAGGAATCGAGTCTCCCATGAACCGATATGTCATCGGCATCACCGGGGCCAGCGGCATGCTTTACGCCCGGGAACTGCTGGCCTACTTCCAGGGGCGGCCGGACCTGGAGGTGCACGTGGTGGCCTCGGAAGCCGGGGTGCAGGTGCTGCGCCATGAGCTGGGGCAAAGCCTCCGGGAGCTGGCCGGCCCCCGGGCGGTGCTCCACGACCCCGGGGATTTCTTTGCGCCCATTGCCAGCGGCTCCTTTCCGGTCCGGGCCATGATGGTCATCCCCTGCACCATGGGGTCGCTGGCGGCCATTGCCCACGGCACCGCCCGCCACCTGGTGCACCGGGCGGCGGAGGTCACCCTCAAGGAGAGCCGGCCCCTGGTGCTGGCAGTGCGGGAAACCCCCCTGAGCCGGGTACACCTGCGCAACCTGCTCCTGGCGGCGGAGGCCGGGGCCGCCATCTTTCCGGCCATGCCCGCCTTTTACCACCACCCCCGCACCCTGACGGACCTGGCCCGCAGCTTCGTGGGCCGGATTCTGGATTACCTGGGCCTGGAGCACCAGCTGGCCAAAAGGTGGGGGGAACCGGAGACGGGCGGGGGAGGGGATTAGGGGACCCGGGCCCTTGCCCCAATCCCTCACCCCCTGGATTTGATCTCAGTGTAAAGCTGGTTGGGAAGAGGCAGGCAGATGCGGCGCCCCTGTTCCCCGCTCCCAGGCCCACCCCCATTCCGGGTGGGGGAGGGGTGGAGGGGGGAGGGACCGGCGCTTTCCACCCCATCGGCGATGCAGCGGCTGTGGATTCTCCTGGAGATGATCAAGATCCAGCACACGGTCTTTGCGCTCCCCTTTGCCTTCATGGGGGCGCTGCTGGGGGCCCGGGGTCTGCCCAGCGGCCGGCAGGCCCTCTTCATCCTCCTGGCCATGGTGGGGGCAAGGAGCGCCGCCATGGCCTTCAACCGGCTGGCGGATCACCACTTTGACGCCTTAAACCCCCGCACCCGGGACCGGGCGCTGCCAGCCGGGCTCCTCAGCCGCCGGGCCGCCTGGCTCTTCACCCTGGCCAGCGCCGCCCTGTTCATCCTGGCCGCCGGGCAACTGAACCGGCTGTGTCTGTGGCTCTCCTTCCCGGCCCTGGGGGTGATCCTGTGTTACTCCTACACCAAGCGTTTCACGGCCTATTCCCACCTGTTTCTTGGGGCGGCCCTGGGGCTGGCGCCGGTGGCCGGCTGGCTGGCGGTGACCGGGTCCTTGGCACTGACGCCCCTGGTGCTGGGGGCGGCGGTCCTCTTCTGGGTGGCGGGTTTCGATGTGCTCTATGCCCTGCAGGACGAGGACTTTGACCGGCAGGTGGGGCTTTACTCCCTGCCGGTGAAGGTGGGGCGGGTGCGGGCCATGCGCCTGGCCCAGGTGTTTCATGCCCTGGCGGCGGTGGGTTTTGTGGCCACGGGCCTCCTGGCGGGGCTGGGGCGGCTGTATCTGGGCGCCGCCCTGCTGGCCGGGGTCTTTCTCCTGTGGGAACACCGGCTGCTTGCGCCGGATGACCTCTCCCGCCTGCACCACGCCTTTTTCACCCTAAACGGCCTGGTAGGGCTGGTCCTCTGCGGCGCCACTTTTCTGAGCCTGTGGCCGTAAAGCCCCTTCCCTCCCCCTCCCGGTGGCGCGAAGGTAAGGGGAGCGGTCAGCCCCTGAAGCGAGGTGTTCATGCCCCCCACCCTGATCTATAATCTCTTCCCGCTGCTGGCAGGCCCCATCAACCGCTGGCATGCCCACCTGGAGCGCATCGCCGCCCTGGGCTTCACCTGGATCTACCTCAACCCCATCCACCCCGCCGGCCTCTCCGGCAGCCTGTATGCGGTGAAGGACTACTTCGGCGTCGATCCCCGCTTCCGGCCGGAAGACGGCTCAGATCCCCTTGAGGCCCTGGGCGGTTTTGTGGCCGCCGCCCGGGAGCGGGGCCTCCGGGTGATGCTGGATCTGGTCATCAACCACACCGCCATCGACTCGCCCTTGGTGGAGGAGCACCCGGAGTGGTATGCCAAAAACCCCGACGGCAGCATCAAAAACCCAGGGTGCATCGACCCGGCGGACGCCACCCGGGTGACGGTCTGGGGGGACCTGGCGGAGCTGGCCTACTGGCCGGTGCCCGACCCCGAGGGCCTGCTCCACTTCTGGGACCGGGTGGTCTCCTTTTATCTGCGCCTGGGGTTTTCCGGCTTCCGGGCCGATGCGGCCTACAAGATCCCCGGCTGGTTCTGGCAGCGCCTCATCTCCGAGGCCAAAAGCCTGGAGCCCGAGGTGCAGTTTTTCGCCGAAACCCTGGGCTGCCGCCTTGAGGAGTGCACCCAGCTGGCGAAGGCGGGCTTTGATTTCATCTACAACAGCTCCAAGTGGTGGGATTTTCAGGCGGACTGGTGCCTGGAGCAGTATGAGCTCTTCCGGCAGGTGGCCCCCTCGGTGAGCTTCCCGGAGACCCACGACACCCCCCGGCTCAGCGCCGACAGCGGCGGCAACCCGGCGGTGGCGAAACAGCGCTATCTCTTCGCCGCCTATTTCTCCACCGGCCTGATGATGCCCGTGGGGTATGAATTCGGCTTCCGGAAGCACCTGCACGTGGTGCACACCCGCCCCGAAGACTGGGAGGAGCCCGCCTACGACCTCACGGAGTTCATCATTGCCACCCATGCCCTGAAGGCGGCCTGCCCGGTGCTCCTCACCGAAGGGCCCCAGGTGCGCCTCAACCCCGCCGGGGAGGTGCCGGTGCTGCTTCTCAAAAGCCAGGATGAAGGGGCAGGCAGGGTGCTGGCGGTCATCAACCCCGGGGCGCAGCCTGCCGAAGCGGCGGCCTTCCCCGAGGCCGCGGGGGGCAGCCCCGGCGACTGGCGGGAGCTCACCCCGGAGCGGGACCCGGGCCCCTGGCCGGGGGAGGGCCCCTTAACCCTGGCGCCCTATGAGGTGCGCCTCTTCTTCCACCCGGCGCTGCCGCCGCTTCCGCCCCCGGAGGTCAAGCCATGACCCAGGCCCTGGCCGGTTACAATGAGCACGGCCTGTTTTTTGCCACCGACTCCCGGGCCACCCGTTTCCGGGCAGGGGAGGAGCCGGAATATTTCGTGGTCCACAAGCTCTTTCCCCTGACCCGCTACGCCGCCATCTTAAGCGGCGGCGCCGGGGTGAGCGTGCCCCTCTCCCAGGTGCTGGCCCGGGAGATCTCCCGCCGCCGGGGGCTGGAGGACCTGGAGGACGTGGTCGATTTTGCCGCCGCCTTCCTGCGCCAGGGGGTGATCAGGCACCAGGCCGCCCATCCCCCCCGGGAGGAGGAGCTCCAGCGCATCTACTTCATCCTGGGGGGGTTCAGCCCGGCCCTGCCGCCCCCCGGCTATCGCCTCCTCCTCCTGGGGAGCGAGGAGGGCGAGCCGCTCCACCCCCTGCCGGTGGGCAACCTGGTGGTCATGCCCCGGAACCTGGGCATGGAGATGCGGCTTTTCAGGGCGCTGGCTGCGGGAAGCGAACTGCCGGCCCTGCTGGCCCTGAGCCGGGAGTTCCTGGAGAAAATGGCGGCGGTGAAGGAGGAGGTGGGGCCGCCCTACCACTTTGCCACCATCACCCCGGAGGCCGGGTATCAGGTGGTGGAATAAGGGACAGAGGGCACCGGGGAAAACCGTCCCCCGCCTCCTCACCCGGTCCCTTGTCACCCACCCTTATGAAGGATTGGGAGGGGAGCCCCAGGGAGGGCGGAGGCTTCGCGACCCCCGGACCTCCCCTCAGGATGACCCGGGCCTGGAGGGAAAGGGGGCAAGGGAAGAGGGGCCCCCTGCGCCCTCTCCCCCAATTCCCCCGGGTCTTTCGCCCGCCCGAGGCGCCGGACCCCATGGGGGTGGAGCCGGAGCCGACCCCGGGCACGATGCTGGGTTCGCCCTTGCCGGGGGACAGGATCTCCTTAAACCGGGAAGCGCCGCTCTCTATCTAACCCTCTCCCTCCTCCAGGGCGGCGCACAGCCGGGACACCAGGTGGTCAAAGTCGCCGTTGGACATCACCAAAACGACGTCCCCGGGCCGGAGCGCCTCCCGCAGCCCGGCCAGCAAGGCGTCGGTGTCGGGGAAAGACCAGGCCTCCCGGCCCCGGGCCCGGAGGTCCGCCGCCAGCTGCTCCGAGGAGAAGCGCTCCCCCTCCGGCACCTTCCAGGGATCCGGGGGCTCCCGGACGAAGATGAGGTCCGCCGCACCAAAGGCCCGGACGTAGTCGGCCTGGAAGACCCGGCGACGGCTGGTATTGGTGCGGGGCTCAAAGGCGGCCAGCAGCCGGCGCCCGGGATAGCCCTGGCGCACCGCCTCCAGGGTGGCGGCCACGGCGCTGGGGTGATGGGCAAAATCATCCAGGACCACAATCCCCCGGCCCTGGCAGGCCATCTCCTGGCGGCGTTTCACCCCCTGAAAGCCGGCCAGCCCCTGCCGGAGCACCTCCGGGCGCACGCCCAGCTCCGTCAGGGCCGCCACCGCCGCCAGGCAGTTGAGGACGTTGTGCCGGCCCAGGAGGGGGGCGGTGAACTCGCCCACCCTCTCCCCCTCCCGACTCACCCGGAAGGCCATGCCCCCGGGAACCGGACGCACGTCTTCCGCCCGCCAGTCATTGTCCGCCCCGAAGCCGTAATAGAGGTGGCGGGCGGGTGAGCTCCCCGCCACCTGGCGCACCAGGGGGGCATCCCCATAGGCCAGCAGGGCGGCCTCCGGAGCCAGGCCCGCCACCCAGCCCCGGAAGGCCTGGGTCACCGCCGCCAAATCCGGGTAGATGTCGGCGTGGTCGAACTCCACGCTGGTGAGGATGGCCAGATGCGGCTGAAAGTGCACCAGTTTCGGCCGCTTGTCGAAGAAGGCGGTGTCGTATTCATCCCCCTCCAGCACCACATATGGCCCAGCCCCCACCCGGTAGTTGCTGGCGAAATTGCGGCTGAGGCCCCCCACCATGAAGCCGGGGTCCTGACCGGCGGCATAGAGCAGCCAGGCCAAAAGTGCTGTGGTGGTGGTCTTGCCGTGGGTGCCGGCCACCACCAGGCTTTTGCGGCCGTTTACCAGGAAGCGGTTCAGGGCCTGGGGCAGGGACAGGTGCGGCAGACCCCGGGCCAGCACCGCCTGGGCCTCAGGGTTCTCCCGGCGGATGACGTTGCCCACCACCACCAAATCCGGGGGCGGCTCCAGGTTCTCCGGGCGGTAGCCCTCCCGGATGTTCAGACCCAGGCCGGTGAGGAAGGTGCTCATGGGCGGGTAGACATGCTCATCGGAGCCGGTGACGACATAGCCCTGCTCCTTGAGGATGCCTGCCAGGGCCGCCATGCCGGTGCCGCAGATGCCGATGAGGTGGATGTGCCTAAGCGGGGTGCTCAAGATCCCGCCGGCGGGGCCAGCCGCTGCTGGGTGGGCACGACCGTCCTGCATGACCGGGTTCCCCCTTCCCCGGGAAAGTATTATCAGCCCCACCGCCCTGCCCTCAGGCGCAGCCCAGGGCCCGGCAGGCGGCGTCGTGAAAGCGGGGCCGGAAGGCCTGGATCTTTTCCTTGTCCTCCCGCCCCAGGTGCACCCGGTTGGTGAGGAGGATGACCTGGCGGCCCGTGGCCAGGTCCAGCCAGAAGGAGGTGCCGGTGAAACCCAGGTGTCCCACGCTGGCCGGGGAGAAACAGCGGCCGGCGGCGCCCCCTTCCGGAGCCGGGGAGGGCCGGTCAAAGCCCAGAGCCCGGTCCGCCCCCGGGGGCAAAGTGAGGAAACGGCGCACCCAGGCCGGCTGCAAAGGTCCCGACCCCTCCCCCTGCCAGGCCCGCCACAAGTAGGCGACCAAAGCAAAAATCTCCCCGGCGGTGCCAAACAACCCGGCATGGCCGGCCACCCCCCCTGCGGCCCAGGCGTTTTCGTCGTGCACTTCGCCCGCCTCCGGCCGCCCGGGGATGAGGCCCGGTTCGGTGGCGGCATAAGGCAGGGTGTCGCCCCCGGGCCGCCGCCGGGGGGTGAAGCCCAAAAGCCGCAGCCCCAGGGGCTCATACAGACATCGGCGGCAGAACTCGTCCAGGGGCAGGCCCGCCGCCTCTTCCACCACCCCCTGGAGGATCATGAACCCCAGGTCGCTGTAGAGGGTGACGGTGTCCGGAGGGTGCTCCAGGGGCACGGCCGCTGCCAGCCGGGGGAGGAGCCGGGGCCGCTCCGGGGCCGGGGCGGCGAGCAGTTCCTGATACAGTGGCCGCCAGGCCGGGAGCCCGGCCCGGTGGGTGAGAAGCTGCGTCAGGGTCAGCCCCCCCTTGTCCGGCGGCAGCCAGCTTCCGGAAAACCAGCGTGCCAGGGGCTCATCCAGGCTTACCCGGCCTTCCTGGGCCAACAGCAGGACCGCCAAGGCGGTGGCCAGGGGCTTGGTGAGGGAGGCCAGGTCAAAGACGGTATCCAGGGCGGCCGGTGGAGAATGGGGAGCGCGGCTCAGGCGCCCCGCGGCCCCCTGCCAGCACATCTCCCCTCTCTCCCCCGCCACCGCCGCAGCGGCGGTGTAGACCTCCCCCACCCCGCCGGCGAGAAGCTCCGCCGCCTCGCGCCAGCCCCGGGTCGCCGTCGCCCCTGCGGCCGCAGCCCGGTTCCCTCCCATGCGGTTATTTCCGGCGGTCCTCCAGGGCCAGCTCCACCAGGCGGTCCAGGAGCCGGGAAAAGGTGAGCCCATAAGCCTGGGCTGCCTGGGGAAAGAGGCTGGTGGCGGTCATCCCCGGGATGGTGTTGGTCTCCAGGACGTAAAAGACGCCGTCCGCCAGAATCATGTCGGTGCGGCTGTAGCCCCGGCACTGCAGGGCCCGGTGGGCCGCCACGGCGCATGCCTGGCCCCGGCGGGTGAGCTCCTCCTCCAGGGGCGCCGGGCAGATCTCCCGGGAGGCCCCGGGCCGGTACTTGGCCTCGTAATCAAAAAAGGCGTAATTCTCCCCGGGGACGATCTCCACCAGGGGCAGGGCGGTGGGGTGGTCGTTTCCCAGGACCGCGCCGGTGATCTCCCGGCCGGGGATGAACTTTTCCACCAGCACCCGCCGGTCGTAGGCAAAGGCCTTCTCCAGGGCCGCCGCCAGCTCCCCCTGGCCGGTAACCTTGCTCACCCCGATGCTGGAGCCCTCGTTCACCGGCTTCACCACCAGCGGCAGGCCCAGCTCGGCAATGATCTTGGCCGGAGAGGGGGCCTCCTCCCGGTTGAAGACCAGGGCCGGAGGCACCGCCAGCCCCGCCTGGCGGTAAAGGATTTTGCTCAGCTCCTTGTTCATCCCCAGGGCGCTCCCCAGGACTCCGGAGCCCTGGTAGGGAACCCCCAGGAGGTCCAACAGCCCCTGGAGGGTGCCGTCCTCACCCCCCCGGCCGTGCATGATGATGAGGGCCACATCCAGCTCCGGGGCCTCCCGGACCAGGCGCTCCAGGTCGTCTTTGGGGTCATAGCGCCGGATCTCATAGCGCTCCTTGTCCAGGGCCTGGAAGACCTGCTCGCCGCTTTTCAGGGAGACCTCCCTCTCGGCGGATTTCCCTCCGGCAATCAGGGCGAGCCTGAGCTTTGCCATGGCATCCTCCTGTCATTGAGCCTCAACAGATCGTCGGGCGTAAGGTTAAGGGGGGCAAACAGGCGGGCCTCCAGGCGGCGGCAGCACTCCTCATAATAGGAGATGCGGGCCCGGTGCTCCGGGGTGCGGCCGTAACGCCGCTTCAGGTCGGCAAAGCGCTCCGCCAGGGGCACCACCCGGGTGTGCAGCACCCGCTTGTCGGCATAGTTGACGATGGCGGCCTCGCTCACCGGCCGGCTGTCCGCAGGCCGGTCCTCCAGATGGATGTGCTGGGCCACCACCCGGGCCACCTCAGGATACCCCCGGGCCGTGAGGAGGTCGGCGCCGAAGCGGGCGTGGTCCTCCCCGGTGCCCAGGCAGGGGGTCTTCCCCAGGTCATGGAGCAGGGCCCCGGCCACGAGGAGGGGGAGGTGGACCGGCAGCCCGGCTGCGGCAAGCGCCCGGCCCAGCTCCCGGGCCACCGCCTGCACCATGAAGCAGTGCTCCCGGATGTGGGGCAGCATGCCGAACTCCTCCATCAAGGCCAGGCACTCGGCCCAGGAGGGCACCCGCACACCTGCCGCCCATGATTCCCTGGCAGAGGTTCCATATGTCCGGTCCCGGCCGCTCATCCCCCCTCCTCCCGGACGGGCACGGGCCGCACCAGGGCCACGGCGTAGGCGGCGATGCCCTCCTCCCGCCCGGCAAACCCCATGCCCTCGGTGGTGGTGGCCTTGACATTCACCAGATGAGGCGCCAGCCCCACGGCCTGACCCAGCCGGCGCTGCATCTCCGGGATGAAGGGCGCCAGCTTCGGCCGTTGGGCCACCACCGTGGCATCCACATTCACCGGCTCATAGCCCGCCTGGAGCAGGAGCTCCCGGATGCGGGCAAGCAGCACCAGGCTGGAAATCCCCCGGTAGGCGGGGTCGGTGTCCGGGAAGTGGCGGCCCAGATCCCCGAGTCCTGCGGCCCCCAGCAGGGCGTCCCCCAGGGCGTGGGCCAGGACGTCGGCGTCGGAGTGGCCCGCCAGCCCCTGGAAGTGGGGGATCTCCACCCCGCCCAGAATGAGGGGCCGGCCGGAGGTGAAGCGATGGGCATCGTAGCCGAATCCCACCCGCATTATTGCCTCTCCCCCATCCGGGCCAGCAAGGCTTCTGCCACCACCAGGTCCGCTTGGGTGGTGATCTTCAGATTGACCGGCGCCCCCTGGAGGACCCGCACCGGGTGGGGCAGGGCCTCCACCAGGGCGGCCTCGTCGGTGGCATAGAAACCCCGGTCATAGGCCGCCACAAAGGCCCGCCAGAGAAGCTCCGTCCGAAAGGCCTGGGGGGTCTGGATCTGCCAGATCTGGCGG
>CALEAV010000039.1 GCA_937943575.1 uncultured bacterium
AAAGGTGTGCCAGCAGCCTTTGTCTTCGGGGGAGGGATTGAGGCCGATGAACACTTCCTGCCCGCAGGAGGGGACGGCGCTGCGATCGATGGCCAGGGGGAAGGCGCCGCTGGGCATCTCGCTCACGGGTCCGGTGAGGGCCACGGCCCGGGCGCTGAAGGTCATCAGGGGGCTGCTGATGAGTCCCCCGAAGACGAGGTTGGTGCTTTTGCGGGAGGTGGCCTGCACGGCATTGAGGGCATAAGGGTTGTCACACCCCATGGGAGTGAATTCCTGCCCGTTCCAGGTGCCCACCTGGATGTCAAGACTGTCGATGGTCTGGGCCTCCACGGGATTGGCGGCCGTCATGGCGGTGCCGGCGGCTTGGCTGCGGCTGCAGTTCGGGGTGAATTCCTGTAGTCCGGATATCCCGCCGGGCGGGGTGACCAGGCGCAGGGCCGCAGCCAGGGCGGCGGCGTCCGCGGCCCGCTGCAGCTCCCCCTTGACGGCGAAGACCCGGCCGAAGTCGACGCTGATAGCCATCGTAAACAGGGAGGCAGCCAAAAAGGCCGCCGTCAGGGGCAGGGCGGCACCGGACTGGCATGCGTAGATTTTTTTCGCCAGCTGCCGGAACGGGCGAAGGCAACGTCTCTGGCAGAGATGCTTCATGGATCACCTCACAGATGGTGCTTGGGCAGCAACCCTCCTGGTTCCCTTATCGGCAGGATTTCTCCAGGGGTTAATTTCCCGGGAAGAAGAGGGCTGCACCATTGCCCTCAGGGGGGGGAGGTGATAGAACATTACCCACAGGGCGATTTTTCAGGCAGGAGCTGATGATGGCCGACACCGCCCGGGAGGTGATGGAAACCCGCTTTTTCACCCTGACGCCCCAGCACACCCTGGGGCAGGCGGCCCGCGCCTTTGCTGAGGCCAGTGCGGCCACCGGCCGGCGGGTCTTCGGCATGATGGTGGTGGATGCCCAGGGCCGGCTGGTGGGGATGCTCTCCCTTTACGATATCCTGTTGGCCATCCGTCCCAAGCACATCCACCTGTGGGGGGAGATGCAGGACCTGGAGCTGGAGGGCCTGCTGGACCGGGCCTGCTGTCAGGCGGCGGCCCTCCGGGTGGGGGATGTGATGACCACCGACCTCATCACCGTGGAGCCGGACACCCATCTTTTGCGGGTCATCGATCTGATGCTGAAGAAACATGTCCGCCGGCTGCCGGTGGTGGAGCAGGGCCGCCTCCTGGGCATGGTTTATCTGTCCCGGGTGTTTGACTACCTCCTGGACCGGCTCACCGCCGCCCTGCCGGAAGGCGAGGGGGAGGGCGTGCATCCGGCCTGAGGGGGGCCTGAGGCCCCCTGCGGTGGGGGGTGCATGACTGCTTGTGCCAAATGAACACGGGCGAGCCCGGGCCATGCTTCTGAGGGTGGATCAAAAGGGGGTGCTCACCGGGGTGACGGTGCGGGAGGCCATGCGCCGGCAGGTGGTGGCCCTCCTGCAGACGGCCACGGTGGCCCAGGCCATCCGCAGCACCATCAAGTTCAAGGTGAACGCCCTGCTGGTGGAAGCCCCGGACCGTCGGGCCCTGGGGGTGGTGTCCAAAACTGACCTCATGGGGGCGTATTACGCCGGGCTGCCTCTGGACACCCCCCTGGAGGCCGTGATGGTGGGGCCGCCGCTGTTCTGTCGGCCGGAGGACTCCCTGGACGCCGCCCTGGAGGTGATGCGCCGCCAGCGGGTGCACCGGCTGTATGTGGCAGAGGAGCCCCCGGAGGTGGCGGTGGGGGTGCTGGCCTACCCGGATATTGTGGGGGTACTCTACCGCTTCTGCCACCGCTGCCGGCGCACCCTGCTGAAAAAGGGGGAGCGGGGGCTGGATCTGGCCAACCAGGTGCGGGTGCGGGAGGTGATGACCCCGGGGGTGGCCTCCTTCCCGGAAAATGCCCGGCTGTTGGAGGTCATGGAGGGTTTGGCCTCCCAGCGGCTGGCTGCGGTCCTCATCCGCTCCCTCCAGGGCCGGCCGGTGGGGGTGGTCTCCAAAACCGACCTGATTTTGGCCTATCTCCATGACCTGCCTCCGGACACGCCGGTGAGGGAGATTATGCAACGGCCGGTGGTGGCGGTGAAGCAGGAGGAAACTCTGGAGGCGGCCCTGCGGCGGATGATTTTCGCCGACATCCACCGCCTCTTCGTCTATCGAGATCAGCCGGAGGAGATGGTGGGCGTTCTGTCCCTGTCCGACGCCGCCCGCTTCCGCTCCGGGACCTGCCGGGCCTGTCTGGCCAGCCGGATCAAGGTGGGCGGATCGTGAGGCGACCCGGGCGGGCGCGCCGAGAGGCCCCTCCCCAGACGGCCTGCATCAGGGGCTGCCAGAGGCGGGGGAAAGGCGGGGGGAAGGGGCCGGTGATTTTCCGCCCCCTCACGGACCGTACCCCCGGTGCCCCCGGGGCTCCCCCGCCATTGCGGTCTTGGGCCGCTTCGGCTCCGCCGCCGAACCTTCTTTCCCCCACCTCCAGGAGAGGGCCTGGCTTAACCTGCAGACGATGAGACCCATGCATTTTCAGCCCGAGTGTCTCCCCTGCCTGAGGCGGCTGGTGGAGCTGACGGTGTCGTCGGCCACCCAGGATGCGGAGCTGCGGCGCCGGGCCCATGAGGCCGCCTGGGCCGTGGTGGAGGAGCAGGCGGGCCCCGGAGCCATCCCGGCCCTCATTGCCAACCGCTTTCACCGGGTCATCCGGGAGCTCACCGGCAACCCGGACCCCTTTCTGTCCCGCAAGCAGGCGGAGACGGCGCTCTTGGCCCGCTTGGCCCGGCAGGTGGTGCCGAACCCTGCCCCGGAGGAGCTGGCCCCCCTCCTCCGCCTGGCGGCGTTGGGCAACGCCCTGGATTTTTTCCGCCCCGAGGCGGAGGTCTCCCGGGAGATTTTGACGCCTCCGGACTTTGCCATCTGGCACTATGAGGAGTTGGGGGAGGCCCTGGCCCGGGGACCGGGGCTGATGCTCTATCTGGCGGACAACGCCGGGGAGCAGTTTTTCGATCTGCCCCTGGTGCAGGGCCTGCGGGCCCGGGGAGGGGAAGTCATCTACGTGGTCAAGGGCGGCCCGGTGCAAAACGATCTCACCCGGGAGGACCTCACGGCCTCAGGCCTGGCGGCGGCCCTGGCCCCGGTGGCCGACACCGGCGCCCGGACCGTGGGGTTGGTGCTGGAGGAGTGCTCCGGTGATTTTCGGGAGCTCTACGGCCGGGCCCGGCTCCTCCTGGCCAAGGGCATGGGCCATTTTGAGACCCTGGGCCAGGTCAGGGACCCCCGCCTCTTTTTCCTTCTGCAGGCCAAGTGCGCCCCGGTGGCCGGGGCCCTGGGGGTTGCCCGGGGGAGCTTTGTCCTGCTGTGGTCTCCTGCCGTGGCTCCCGGGTGAGGGGACCATCCGGGCCCCCGCCTCCCCCCTCTTGCTTCTTCCGCCTTCGATACCCAGGGCTTTGCGAATTTTGAAAAAATTTTCAAGTAATTTGTCCGTCAGGCCGATGGAGGGGCAAAAGACCGGAGGCCCTGGCATGACCACGTTAGCCCTGAGCGTCTGCATCGTCTTCCTGGCCTGGGCGAGCCTGCTGTTTTGGCTGTCCCGGCTCCTCCATCCGGAGCTGGCGGAGGACGCGGCGCTCAGCGCCGGCTGCGCCGTGGCTGCCTTGGGGGCAGCGGGATTGGCCCAGGGCGGCCTCATGTGGGGCGGCCTGGGGCCCTTGCTCCTGCTGGCGGTGCGCTGACCAGGGCCCTTGCCTCTCCCGGCCCGGGGCAGCCCGACCCATCCGGCGGCAGAGCCCGGGATGGGCCGGCAAGGGGGAGCAATTGTTCCGGCCGCAGCCTCCCGCTTTGGGGGCTGCGAAAAACACCTGCCCTTGCGCCAGACGGGTTCAGATGTCTCCGGCCTAAGCCCCCCACACCTGGGTGGCTGCGGTATTCCACAACCCAAATGAGGGGAACCGCTTCCCCAGCCCCTGACGCCTTGTGAGCTGCCGGGCGGGTCGGTGGTGAGTAGCCGCTGAAGACCGTCCCCCACACCTCAGGAGGCGCAGCCGGTCGGCCGGTTGTCTCAGGAGCCTCTCCGGACCGTCCCCCACACCTCATGAAGCGCATCGTCCACGCCGGCTCGCACGGCCCGCTGTTTCGATCGCCCCCCACGCCTCAGGGGGCGCCGGCGGAACCGAGGTCCGTCTCCAGCGCCGGTTCCATTGCCCCCCGGGGTTTGGGGAGGCGCCGGCGGGTCCGGACGGTCCGCCCGCCTCCCTCCCCGCAGCCCCCGGGGCTTGGGAGGTGCGCAAGACCACTTGCCTTTTTGACAGATTGCTCCGGCTGCCCCCCTGGCCTTGGGAGCTGCCCCCGGTGACCCGCTGGGAGGCGGCCGGCCGGATGTCGGCGGCGGGAATCCCCCCGGGACCCCGTTTCCCCCGGAGTCACCGGGACAGGCCCTGTTAATCTTTGGCAGGGGGGGAAAGACGGCACTACAGCCCTGAGGGGGGTTGGCAGTCAACCCATTACTGCGCCGCCGCTCCCGGCAGGGGGTTTTTGGCTGCCCGGGGCGGCGTCATTCTTGATGCCGCGGCAGGGTGGGGCGCCGCCCGGTGCCGGCAGGGGGTCTGGCGGGCAGCCCGCAGCAGTTGGCGCCATATTGCTGCGGCGGCGTCCAAGGGGGTTTTGGGTGCCCGGCGCCTGCCTGCGACCGGGAGGCGGCGGCCGACGCGCGAAGGCCTCAGCCGGCGGAGAGCACCGCCTCCAGCTCCTTAAGGGCTGTTTTGGCCGCAGCCAGGGCCGCCTCAAAGGCGTCGGTGCGGTAGGAATCATAGAGCCCGCAGCCGCAGTCCGCCAGCTTGTCATACACCTGATTGTTTTCGATGTAGGACACAAGTTCCCGAGTCGCCTGGGCCAACCTGGCTGCCTGTTCCCGCATGGCGATACTCCTGCACCGGATTAGGGTGGATTACCCCGCTCCCCGAAGAAGAGAGGCAGAGGGGAAGGGGGATCGGTTCTGTCTCCAGAAGCCTGATAAAATATCAATTATAATCCGGGCCGGTCAGAAAGGCCAGATCAGGCCGCCTGGCCCGCACCTTGACACTCCCCCCCATCTTTTATAAGGTTACTTGACGATTTCTGCCCGGGCCAGGTCCCGGACTCCGGGCCGGCGGTCACGCCTTCCGGCCTGAAGGAGAAGCTTTGATGTTGCGCACCGTCCGCCTGAAATTTCTCTTTCTGTTTTTTCTCACCGCCCTTTCCGTCCTCCTGATTCTGCCCTCGTTCCCCGTCCCTTTGCCCCAGTGGTTCACCAAGCACATCAGCCGGGGGCTCAATCTGGGGTTGGATCTCAAAGGCGGCATGCACCTGGTCCTGGAGGTGGACCTGGACCAGGCGGTGAACAACGCCCTCAACCGGCTGGCCACAGACCTCAAGGATCTGGCGGAGCGGCGGAATCTGGCCCTCCGGGTGGGGGAGGCTGCCAAGCAGACACTGTCGGTGACCCTGCTCAACCGGGACGACCAGGCGGCCTTCGGGCGGCTCCTCAAAGAGGAATTCCCTCAGGTGGAGGCGGAGCCTCCCGAGCGACAGGACGGCGCCCTGCGCTACAGTCTGAAGCTGAAACCCGGGGAAGTGGCCCAGCTGAGCGAACGCACCCTGGCCCAGAGCCTGGAGGTGCTCCGGAACCGCATCGACCAGTTCGGGGTGGCGGAGCCGGTCATCGTGCGCCAGGGCACCGACCAGATCGTGGTGCAGCTGCCGGGCATCCAGGACCCCCAGCGGGCCATGGATCTCATTGGCCAGACGGCCCAGCTGGAGTTCAAACTGGTGGATGACACCGCCGGGATCAATCTGGAGGAGCTCATCGAGCAGGCCCTCAGGGACGGCCGCCTGAAGCCCGGCTACAGCCGGGAGGAGCTCAACCGGGCCCTGGCGGACAAGCTGCCCCCGGAGACCGAGGTCTACATGGAAAAGCGCCTGGACCGGGAGACCGGCCGGGTGCTCACCGTGCCCATCCTCCTCAAGAAAAAGGTGCTCCTGACCGGCGACGCGGTGAAAAACGCCGCGGTGCGCATCGGCGACTATAACGAACCCTATGTGTCGGTGGACTTCAACCGCCGGGGGGCGGAGCAGTTCGCCCGCATCACCGGGGAAAACGTCAAGAAGCGCCTGGCCATCATCCTGGATGACGTGGTGCGCTCGGCCCCGGTGATCCAGGAGCGCATCGCTGGCGGCAAGGCCCAGATCACCGGCTCCTATACCGCCGAGGAGGCCCACGATCTGGCCATTGTGCTTAGGGCCGGAGCATTGCCGGCCAGCGTCAAGATCGTCCAGAACATCACCGTGGGCCCCACCCTGGGGGCGGACTCCATCCGCAAGGGCCTCATCTCCGGCCTCCTCGGCACCGTGCTGGTGGTGGCCTTCATGATCTTCTACTACCGGTTTTCCGGGGTGGTGGCGGACTACGCCCTCATCCTCAACGTCATCATGCTGTTGGGCTGCCTCTCCCTCCTCAACGCCACCCTCACCCTCCCCGGCATTGCCGGCATCATCCTGTCGGTGGGCATGGCGGTGGATTCCAACGTCCTCATCTATGAGCGCATGCGGGAGGAGTTTGCCGCCGGCAAGCCCCTGAAATCAGGGATCGACGGGGGCTACGACAAGGCCTTCTGGACCATCATCGACTCCCACGTCACCACCCTGATCACCGCCCTGGTGCTCTTTCTCTTCGGCACCGGGCCCATCAAGGGCTTTGCCGTCACCCTGTCGTTGGGGGTCACCCTGAACCTCTTCACCGCCCTCTATGGCACCCGGGCGGTGTATGACTACTGCCTGCTGAAGCGCTGGCTCCATGCCCTGCGCTTCCGGCAGATGTTTGAGAAGCCGAATCTGGATTTCATCGCCTGGCGGCGCTATGCCTACATCATCTCCGGGGTCCTGGCCCTTATGGGGCTTCTGGCCTTCGTGCAGTACAGCCGGGGCGCAGGCAACCTGGGGGTGGAGTTTGCGGGCGGTGCCATGGTGCAGTTTGAGGCGGCCAGGGCCCCCGGCATCGGGGAGATCCGCCAGGTGCTGGACAAGGAGGGCTGGGGCCACGCCGAGATCCAGCCCCTGGAGGGCGGCCGGGGGCTGATGCTGAAGCTGAAGCGCTCCCAGGAGACGGTGGGCCAAATGGCCGACAAGCTGGCCGCCACCCTGAACCAGGCCTTCCCGGAGAGCCAATTCAAGGTGGCGGGCACTTCCGAGATCGGGGCCTCCATCAGCAAGGACCTGCGCCGCAAAGCCATCATCGCCATCGTCATCTCCCTCATCGGCATCATCGCCTACATCGCCTGGCGCTTCGAGTTCATCTTCGGGGTGGCCGCGGCGGTGGCCACCTTCCACGACGTCCTGGCGGTGCTGGGGGTCTTTTATTTTCTGGGCAAAGAGATCACCCTGCTGGTGGTCACCGCCCTCCTCACCATCGCCGGCTATTCCCTCACCGACACGGTGGTGGTCTTCGACCGCATCCGGGAGAACCTGGCCCGGCGCCGGGGCACGCTGGGGGAGATCATCAACCAGAGCGTCAACGAGGTGCTCTCCCGCACCATCGTCACCACCCTCACCGTCTTTCTGGTGGTGGTGGCCCTGTATTTCTTCGGCGGGGTGGTGTTGGAGGACTTCGCCCTGGCCATGATCCTGGGGGTGCTGGTGGGGACCTACTCCTCCGTCTTTGTGGCCAGCCCCATTGTCTTTTCCTGGCGCCGGGAAGTGAAGCGGGTGGAGGTCAAACGGGAGAAGGTCATCGAGCTGGCGGCCCAGAAGCAGAGGCGGGAGGAAAAGAAGGCCGCTCCCGGCAAGAAGAGGGGCGGCCGGAAGTA
>CALEAV010000040.1 GCA_937943575.1 uncultured bacterium
CCCCCACCAGCAGGGCCGCCAAAGGTGCGATGTGCAGCAGCAGGCGGTCCAGGGTGGCCCGGACGTACAGGGGGAACTCTTCGGCGGAGGTGGGGGCCAGGGCGTAGCCCAGGGGGATGGCCAGGAGGTTGCCCGCCAGGGTGAGGGCGAGAAACAGGGACGGGGAGGACGCCAGGCGCCGGCCGAGGAGCAGCACGGCGGCCAGGGCGGCCCACCACAGGACCCCGAAGGCAAAGGGCAGGGCGAGGATTTTCCCCAGGGCCGGCAGGGCCTGGAAGAACTGCCCCGGGAAGAAGCTGAGAACGTGGTCGCTCCCCACCTCGATGTGGTGGGCCTGCATGTATAGCCGCCAGGGGAGGGCCCCCAGGAGGATGCCCCCGGCGGGCCAGGCCAGGGAAGCCAGCCGGCGCAGGAGGGCGGGGGGCCTCAGCCACAGGAGGGTCAGCCCCGCGGCCAGGATGAAGGTGGCAGCCAGGGGGGCGCCCTCGAACTTGGTCCAGCTCAGCCCAGCGCACATCAGGGCAATAAGGGGGAGGCTCCCGGACGGGGCGGCCTCAATGAACTTCAGGTAAATGAGGCCGGCCGCGCCCAGGGCATAGAAGGTAAGGGGCAGATCCGCATAGGCAATGAAGAGATGGGTGATGAAGGTGATGCCGCTGGTGGCGAAGAACAGGGTCACCCCCAGGGCCTGGCCCCGGGAGAGCGGCAGGCGCCGGAGCAGGCCGTGGAGCAGGGCCAGGGTCATGGCGCCCCACCAGGGGAAGAGCCCCTGGGCCAGATGGTCCTGCACCCCGCCCAGGGTGAGGTAGAAGAAGGTGAGGAGCAGGGGGACATGGTTGGGGTAGTAGGGGTGGGCCGTCAGCCCCTGGAGGTCCACCCCCTGGCGGAGGTAAAAGACCTTGGCCTTGAAGCCCCAGGTGGCGATGCTGTCCCAGGCCCACATGGGAAAGAGGGTGGCCCGCAGCACGGCATACAGGAAGACCAGGCCCAGGCCGGTGAGGCAGAAGAGGTCCCAGCCGCTCCAGGGGCCGGGGATGGCGGAAGGGGGGTGCGGCAGCGTGAAAGGCCGGCCCTGGAAACGGGTGGCCAGGAGGATGCCGGCGGCCAGCCCGGCCAGGGGCAGGTGAACCGCCTCCACCCGGAAAGGCACCTCCATGGAGCTTAAAGCCAGCATCCACCAGGTGAGGGCCAGGGAGCCCACCCCGAAGCTCAAGGCCAGGGTCTCCGGCCCGGTTAACCCCCCAGGGCGGGGGATGAGGAGGCGGAGGAAGGCATAGCCGAGGAAATGGCACAGGCCCAGGGCGGCCAGCCAGCGCAGGGGCAGAAGCAGGCCCTCAATCATAAAAATCCCCGGCAAGGCGGTTCAG
Organism: uncultured bacterium; assembly: GCA_937943575.1. Classification (GTDB taxonomy): domain Bacteria; phylum Desulfobacterota; class Desulfobaccia; order Desulfobaccales; family 0-14-0-80-60-11; genus JAILZL01. The sequence continues at coordinate 1,368 of CALEAV010000040.1, forward strand.
ATCCACCCGGAAGACCAGACCCTGGCCGAAGGGAGGCAGGGGGGAAAAAACCGGGGAACGGACTGCGCCGGCCACCTCCGGGCTCAACGGCTCCGGGGCGGTGTGGACCACCAGATACCCGGCCCCATAATGCCGCAGCAGATAAAAGAGATAGCCGGGCGGCAGATGGGGGGCCCCCAGCACGTGGCGCCGGGGAAAGAGGTGGTAGCGGGCCTCGATCTCCTTTCCCCGCTCGTAGCGGTCTAAAAAGAGATAGGTGCTCTCCGGGGGAATGACCCGGGCCAGCTCCTCCACCCAGCGGTAAAAGGGGTCCTCCAGGCGCACCGCCGCGCCCCGGGGGCCAAAGAGAAGGCGGCGCCCCGTGTCCAGGATCTCCGGCCTCAGCTCCCACAGCACCCACAGACCCTGAAGGGCCCATCCCAGGAGAAAGAGGCGGAGCAGCCAGGGAAAACGGGCAGTAAAGGTCATGCGTGTCAGAAAAGCTTAAGGTCAGGGGGCAGATTTGGGGGCCCCGGCCTTAGGCCCCCTCCCCCATTCACCCATCCTCTCTGATTTACTCCCGATTGCCAACCTCTGGCGGAGGCCAAAGTCTGTTGTCCCGTCCTAAGCGATGATCTCGTCCCGGGCGGAGGCGGTCACCCGCACCCCCGGGGCCACCACGCAGCCGGAAAGGCTAACCCCGGCAGCGACACGGGCCTCCTCCAGCACCACGGTATTTTCCAGGGAGACGCCCTCGCCCACCCGCACCCGATGCCCCAGCACCACTCCCGGCCCGAAATGCACCCCGGGGGCCACCTGGGCGTCCGGCGCTATGAGGGGATCGGCCAGGGGGCCCAGCAGGCGGCCCAGCACCGGCGATTCCCCGGCCAACAGCCGCCGGTGGGCCGCCAGGTAGCTCTCCCGGCTGCCCACGTCCTGCCAGAAGTGGCCGGAGACTGTGAGGGCTGCCAGCCGGGCCCCGGCCGCGATGGCCTGCCGCCAGGCGGCCACCAGGTCCAGGGGGCCCTCCCCGGGAAGCCACATGAGCATCTGAAGCCCCACCACCTGGATGCCGGTATAGGCCAGCGGCGGCTCCACGGCCTGAGACGGCCGCTCCCCGACTCCGCAGACCCGGCCGTCCCCATCGAGCCAGACATTGTTGTATGGCGGCCGGTCGTGCACCACCAGGGTGGCCGCGGCCTCAGGGTCCCGGTGGGCGAAGAGCGCGGCCAGGTCCAGGTCGGTGAGGATGTCGGCGTTGAGGGCCAAAAAAGGGCCGCCGCCCAGGAGCCGGGCCAAGTGCCGCAGGCCGCCGCCGGTCCCCAGGATCTCGGGTTCGTGGCTCACCTGCACCTGCAGGCCCCAAGGGCCGCCCCGCCCCAGAAAATGCAGGATCTCCTCCCCCAGGTGGTGGGTGTTCACCGCCACCTGCACAAAGCCGGCCTCGGCCAGCCGGTCCAGGAGAATCCCCAAAAGCGGCCGGTGGCACACCGGCACCAGGGCCTTGGGGAGGATCCGGGTCAGGGGCAGCAGGCGGGTCCCCAGCCCCGCCGCCAGGATGGCCGCCTTCATGAGTTAAGACCGGAGCGCCGGTCTTCTTGCGGGGAGGACCGGGAGAGCGAGGGCTCCCCCGCCCTGCCTGTGGGCAACAGCGCCTTCCGGCCCGGCAGCCTCACTTCTTGTACCCCAGCTTCCGGAGCAGGTCGTAACGCCAGGCCCGGCCGTGCTCCGCCTCCACCCCCTTGGGGGAGAAGCCGTCCACCACCCCTAAAATCCCCCGGCCCTGCTCGGTCTGGGCCAGCACCACCTCCAGGGGGTTGGCGGTGGCGCAGAAGATGCGGCAGACCTCGGGGCAGAGCTTGATGGCGTTGAGCACGTTGATGGGGAAGGCGTTGCGCAGCAGCAGGACAAAGGTGTGCCCGGCGGCGAGCCGGCGGGCGTTTTCCGTGGCCGCGGCGATGAGCTCCGGGTCATTGCCCTCGGTGCGGATGAGGCACTCCCCGGAGGCCTCTGAGAAGGCCAACCCGAATGTGGCCCCCGGCGCCGTGCCCACCACGATTTCATACAGGTCTTCCACCGTCTTGATGAAATGGCTCTGGCCCAGGATGAGATTGGCCCCCTCGGGCAAAAGCAGTTTCTCCACCAGCAGTTCCATGGTTTCTCCTCTGAGGCCACCGGGCTTCTTTTCCGGAGGAATTTTCTGTGGTATTATAAATAAGTTTAGGGAGAGAAAAAACCCGGGATGTCAGGACGGCGATGATCTGGAGGCGCTTCCTTGCAGCGGTGGCGGCGGTGGCCTGCCTGGCCGGGGCCGGCCCGGCGGCAGCCCAGGGTCCGTCCCCGGAGCCCGTGAGGATCGGCCTGTATCTGCCCATGACCGGCGCCGCCGCGGCCATGGGCCAGATGGTGTGGGAGGGGGTGCAGATCGCCCACCGGCTGCAACCCCGCATCCTCAACCGGGAGGTCAGGCTCATCCTCACGGACACCAAAAGCGACCGCATCGAGGCGGCCAACGCCGTCTCCCGCCTCATTGAAAAGGACAAGGTGCACGCCCTCATCGGCGAGGTCATCAGCAGCGACACCTTAGCGGGGGTGCCCATCGCCGAGCGGGCCCGCATCCCCAACATCACCCCCACGGCCACCAACCCCCTGGTGACCCAGGGGCGGCAGTTTGCCTTCCGGGCCTGCTTCGTGGACGACCTGCAGGGGAAAGTGGCGGCCCGCTATGCCTACGAGCACCTGAAAGCCCGCCGGGCGGCCCTCCTCATCGACCAGGCTCAGGATTACTGCGTGGGCCTGGGGAATTATTTCGCCCAGGAGTTCAAGCGCCTGGGCGGCGAGATCGTGGCCCAAAGCTTCATCCAGACCGGGGACCAGGACTTCACCGCCCAGCTCTCGGGCTTCAGGGCCAGTCAGCCGGATCTGCTCTACGCCCCCAACTACTACGCCGAGAATGCCCTGCTGGCCAAGCAGATGCAGGGCCTGGGGATGCGGCTCCCCATCCTCACCGGGGACGGCGCCCAGGTGCCGGAGCTCCTCTCCATCGGCGGCCCGGCGGTGGAGGGCATGGCCTTCACCGCCCACTTCCACCGCCAGGGCATCAGAACCGAGCTGGGGCGGCGCTTCCTTCAGGCTTACGAGGCGACCTACAAGAAGGACCTGGACGCCTTTGCCGCCCTGGGGGGCGAATGCTATGTGCTTGTGGCCCAGGCCATGGAGAAGGCGGGCAGCACCGCAGGTGAGAGGGTGGCCCAGGCCCTGGCCGCCACCCGGGACTTCCCCGGCATCACCGGCAGCCTCACCATGGGCCCGGACCACAATCCGCTGAAGGAGGTGGTCATCATCCGGGTGGAAAACGGCAGGTTCGCCTATCAGACGACCATCCAGCCTTAAAAATATAAGGGTGGGAAACAAGGGGTGGGGGGAGAGGGCGACGACGGGGGAGGACAGAGCTGCCCTACCCCTTCTCCTCCAAGGCTCAGGACAAGGAAGAGACCACAGACGGTATCCGGACCGCGATGAGCGAACTTCAGGTTCTGCTTGAATATTCCTGAAAAATTTCCTGTAACCTGAGGGTCTGTCACCCTGAAGCAGCTGGACTTTTTCAGCATGGAAAGCCGCGCCGTTCCCATCAACATCGAGGATGAAATCCGGAAATCCTACCTGGAGTACGCCCTGTCGGTGATCATCGGCCGGGCGCTGCCGGATGTGCGGGACGGGCTCAAGCCTGTGCACCGCCGCATCCTCTATGCCATGGGGGAGGTGGGCAATCACTGGAACCGCCCCTACCGCAAGAGCGCCAAGATCGTGGGCGAAGTCATGGGCAACTACCACCCCCACGGCGACGCCGCCATCTACGAGGCGCTGGTGCGCATGGCCCAGGATTTCTCCATGCGGGCGCCTCTGGTGGACGGCCAGGGCAACTTCGGCAGCATCGACGGCGACGCCCCCGCGGCCATGCGCTACACCGAGGTGCGCTTATCGAGGCTGGCCCACGAGCTCCTCCAGGACCTGGACAAGGAGACGGTGGACTTTGTCCCCAACTACGACGGCTCCCTGAAAGAGCCGGTGGTGCTCCCCACCCGGGTGCCCAACCTCCTGGTGAACGGCGGCTCCGGCATCGCCGTGGGCATGGCCACCAACATCCCGCCCCACAATCTGGAGGAGGTCTGCGAGGCGCTCCTGGCCTATCTCAGGAACCCGGACATCACCCTGGAGGAGCTCCTCACCCTCATGCCGGGGCCGGATTTCCCCACCGGGGCCTTCATCTACGGCGCCGAGGGCATCGCCGAGGCCTACCGCACCGGCCGGGGCCTCATCCGCCTCCGGGCCAAGGTGGTGGTGGAGCGCAAAGGCGGCCGGGAGGCCCTGATCATCCGGGAGCTCCCCTACCAGGTGAACAAGGCCCGCCTCATCGAGCGCATCGTGGAGCTGGTGCGGGAGAAAAAGATCGAGGGCATCAGCGACATCCGGGACGAATCCGACCGGGAGGGCCTCCGGGTGGTCATCCAGCTCCGCAAGGACGAGCCGCCGGAGATCATCCTCAACCAGCTCTTCCTGCACACGCCGCTGCAGATCACCTTCGGCATCAACCTGGTGGCCATCGTCGGCAACCGCCCGGAGCTCCTGAGCCTGAAGGACCTGCTCCATCACTTCCTGGCCCACCGCAAGGAGGTCATCACCCGGCGCACCCGCTATGAGCTCAAGCAGGCGGAGGCCCGGGCCCACCTCCTGGCGGGGCTGCTCATCGCCCTGGAGCACCTGGACGCGGTCATCGCCCTCATCCGGGCGGCGGACAACCCGGCGGTGGCCAAGGAGCAGCTCATGGAGCGCTTCGGGCTCTCCGAGCTCCAGGCCCAGGCCATCCTGGACATGCGCCTGCAGCGCCTGACGGGTCTTGAGCGCCAGAAGATCGTGGACGAAGCCCGGGAGGTGGAGGCGGCCATCGCCCGCTATCGGGCTATTCTGGCCGATGAGGCCCTGGTGAAGGAGCTCATCGCCCAGGAGCTCACCGAGATCAAGGAGAAGTTCGGGGAGCCCCGGCGC
>CALEAV010000041.1 GCA_937943575.1 uncultured bacterium
CTGGCATTGAGGGCCGCCAGTTCCCGGGCGATCCGAACCAGGAGGGACTGCCGCTTCGCCGGGGTGAGGGTCTGCTCCCGGAGGAAGTAGCCTGGCGGAAAGGACTTGCAGGACAGGGTGGCCGTCTGTTGAGCCACCGCCGGCCCCCCGCCCCCCCAGGTGAGGAGGAACAGACAGAGGGCCACCCCCCGGAGGCACCCCGGGGCACAGGTGCCACGAAGCCGCCTCTTCAGGGGGAGCGCCCCCTTTCCTCCGCCGGAGCCGCAGTCCCGGGGCCGCATGGTCCTCAGGCGGCCGCCGCCTCCCCCAGCACCTGCTTGATCTGCACGAACCTCAACAGCCCGGTCTTGGTGATCAGGCCGGCCAGGCGGCCGTCGGCCATCACCAGGAGGCGCTCCTCCCCGGCTTTGAGCATCCGGGTGAGCGCCTGGGCCAGGGTGGCCTCCGGGTCAATGATGAGGTCATCCGACAGGGGCAGCATGATGTCCCGGACCCGCACCTCGTCCTGCTGCAGCCGGGGGATGTCCCGCACTTCATTCAAGCTCACCACCCCCAGGATGCGGCCGCCCTCCGCCACCGGAAAGCCCCGGTAGCCAAAGCGCAGGATGAACTCCTGCACCAGCTGGGAGATGGGCAGGTCCGGCGGCACCGTGACCACCTCCCGCACCATGACCTCCTTGAGGGGCACGCTTTCCAGGGCCTTGCGGATGACCAGCTCCTCATAGCCCTGGGCCGACATGCTCCGCAGGAACATGCCGATGAACAGCAGCCACAGGCCGTTGATGAGGGCGCCGGCAAAGATCTGCAGGGCCCCCAGAAGCATCAGGGCCACGGCGAAGCCCTTGCCGATGTCGCTGGCCACCTTGGTGGCGTAGGTCTGGGAGCCGGTGCGCCACCACAGCAGGGCCCGGAGCACCCGGCCGCCGTCCAGCGGAAAGCCGGGGATGAGGTTGAAGAACCCCAGAGCCAGGTTGATCCAGCTGAGATACCCGGCCACCGCCACTGTCAGCGGCGAGGCGAAGCCGGCCAACACCCCCTTGGCCAGGGCGAAGAGGAACCCCAGGACGAAGCTGCACAGCGGCCCCACAATGGCCACCTGGAATTCCACCCGGGGCTCCCTGGGCTCCTCCCCCATCTTGGCCACCCCTCCGAAGATGAACAGGGTGATTTCGGGAATCTCCAGGCCGTTCCTGATGGCCACCAGGGAGTGGGTCAGTTCATGGAGCAGAACCGAGGTGAAAAAGAGCAGGGTGGCGGCCAGCCCCGCCAGCCAGTAGGCCTGGGCGTGATAACCCGGGAAATTGCGGGGGAAATACCCCACCGCCAGGGCCACCAGCACCAGGGTGAAGACCACAAACCAGGAAAAATCCAGGGTGATGCGGATCCCGGCGATATGAAACAGGGTGAGGCCGGAGCGACCGGCTGCTTTCGTGGCCATGGACCTTCCTCCCGCAGGTCCGCCGTGAGGCGGTGGCCTCCCCCAGGTCGGGGCAGGGAACCGGGGGCAGGGACCCGCCTTCCGGCGAACCTGCCGCCGCCTTTGCCGCCTTCATGACGGGATGCCTGGCGTGATTCTTTGGCAGACAGAGTTATTATCCCACGGACCGGCCGTCGATGCATGGGATTTTGGAGCCCCTGGGTTTGTCTTCCAGGCGGAGTATGATACAAGGGGATTGATGGCCGCAGGCAAATGGGAAAACGGGCTTTTTTGGGCGCGGTGCGAGCTCTGCGGCCACTGGCGGCCGGTGATTCCGGAGCCGGTGGCCTCGGAGGCCTTTTTCACCCACTGGCGGGCGGCCTTTACCTGCTGCGGCCGGGACCAGGTGGCCCTCATCACGGTGGAGAAGGATGAGCTGGACTTTCATTGAGGCCCAAGGTTCGGCGGGGGTGGAAGCATGAGCCTCACCCCCTGCCGGGAGTGCGGCCGGGAGATGAGTACGGACGCCTTGACCTGCCCCCATTGCGGCGCCCCAAACCCCGCCCTGGCCGCAAGGGGGGTCTGGCGCCGGCCCTGGGGGTTCGAATGGCGCTCAGAGCGGGAGGTCGCCGGCTGGCCCCTCATCCATGTGGCCGTAGGAAGAAACGACCAGGGCCGCCTGCGGGTGGCCAAAGGGGTCGTCGCCATCGGCCAGTTCGGAGTGGGGCTGATCACCGTGGCCCAGTTCGGGGTGGGGCTGCTCTTCGGGTTCGGGCAGTTTATCCTGGGGCTCACCGCCCTGGCCCAGGTGGCGGTGAGTGTGCTTGTCGCCGTGGGCCAGGTGGCGGTGGGCTACGTGGCGGTGGGGCAGGCGGCCGTGGGCTGCTTTGCCCTGGCCCAGGTGGGGTGGGCCCGCCATCTGTGGAGCGTGGGCCACCGGGACCCGGCCGCGGTGGCCTTCTTCACCGCCCTGTGGGAGGCCCTGAAGGCCAAGCTCCCCGGCGGCTGGTAGCAGCGACATGCAGGTCCGGGTCGGCTGCTGCGGCTTTCCCGTCAACCGCCGGGAGTACTTCCGCCATTTCCTGGTGGTGGAGATCCAGCAGAGCTTCTATCAGCCGCCTCGGGTGGAGACGGCCCGGCGCTGGCGGGAGGAGGCCCCCCCGGCGGCGGAGTTCACCCTCAAGGCCTGGCAGCTCATCACCCACGAGGCCGCCAGCCCCACCTACCGGCGGCTGAGGCGGCCCCTGTCTGCGGCGGAGCGCCGGCAGGTGGGGGCCTTCCGCCCCACCCCGCCGGTGCTGCAGGCCTGGGAGGCGACCCGGGAGCTGGCCCAGGCCCTCAACGCCCGGGTGGTGGTCTTCCAGTGCCCCGCCTCCTTCACTCCCACCCCGGAACATCTCACCAACATCCGCACTTTTTTCCAACAGATTCGGCGGGATGGCCTCCTCCTGGCCTGGGAGCCCCGGGGACCCTGGCCCCGGGAGGAGGTGCTTGCCCTCTGCGAGGAACTCAACCTCCTGCCGGTGGCGGACCCCCTGGCCACCCCTCCCTACCCCGGGCCTTTGGCTTATTTCCGCCTGCACGGCCGGGGCGGCTACCGCTACCGGTATACGGAGGAGGACCTGGCAGAGCTGGCCCGCCTGCTCAGGGACCGGGAGGAGGCCTACGTGATGTTCAACAACCTGGGCATGTGGGAGGACGCCCACAGATTCGCCCGCCTGGTCCTGGGTGAGTGAGGGCAGGGCCGGGGGAGCGGTGGCTCCCCC
>CALEAV010000042.1 GCA_937943575.1 uncultured bacterium
GCCCGGGCCAAAGCCGAGCGCTGCTTTTCCCGGGAGGCCCAGATATGCCGCCTGGGGCAGCTCTACCGGGAGGTGCTGGGTGCCCCCGGCGACCAGGGATGGAAACAGGCGTGTCGGCCGTCCGGCCAGCACGAGCAGGCCTCGGCGGCTTCATAACCGATTACATCATCAGCCACAACCCAGGTACGAATTATGATCAATCTTACCATTGACGGCCGGGCCATTCAGGCGGAACCGGGCAAGACCATCCTCGAGGTGGCCCGGGAAAACGGCATCTACATTCCCTTTCTCTGCTATCATCCGGCCCTGAAGCCCATCGGCTCCTGCCGCATCTGCGTGGTGGAGGTGAAGCCGGGACCGCCCCGGCCGCTGCCGGCCTGCGCCACCTACGTGGCCGAGGGCCAGGAGGTGGTGACCACCTCCGAGCGCCTCACCGCCATCCGTCAGGAGCTCATGAAGCTGGTGCTCATCAACCACGCCCTGGAGTGCCCCATCTGCGACAAGGGCGGCGAGTGCGAGCTCCAGGACCTGACCCACGCCCTGGGGGTGCCGGAGGTGGACCTGACGGCCATCCCCGCCACCTCGCCCCCGGATTATGAGTCCCTCCTGGTGGAGCGGCACACCGACCGCTGCGTCACCTGCGGCCGCTGCGTGCGCCTCTGCCGGGACCACGTGGGGGCCATGGCCATCAACTTCATGCAGCGGGGCTACTTCACCGAGCTGGGCTCCGGCCTGCTGCCCCTGGACTGCGAGTTCTGCGGCTCCTGCATCGACATCTGCCCGGTGGGGGCCCTGATCAACAAACAGTTCAAATACCGGGCCCGGGCCTGGGAAGTCACCAAGACCGAGATGGTCTGCCCCTTCTGCGGCGGTGGCTGCTCGTACGAGCTGCACCTCAAGGACGGGGAGATCATGCGGGTCTACAACGGGGAGACCGCCCTCCTCTGCGGCCGGGGCCGTTTCGGCTGGCCGGTGATCACCTCCCCGGAGCGCCTGCGCACCCCCCTGGTGCGGGTCAACGGCGAGCTTCAGGAGGCCACCTGGGAGGAGGCCCTGGCCGCCGCCGCCGGGGGCCTCAAGGCGGTCCTGGAGGAGGCCGGGCCCGGCGCCCTCTACGGCGTGGGCTCGCCCCGGGCCACCAACGAGGCCAACTACCTCTTCCAGAAGTTCTTCCGGGCGGGGCTGGGCACCAACAACCTGGACAACCCCGGCCGGCTGCACTATGTCAAGGCCCTAAGCGCCCTGGGCCAGGTCTTCGGTTGGCCCGAGGTGAAGGAGGCCGACGGCCCCCATCCCAAGCCCCCGGCCTACACCTCCCCCTTCAGCGTCAAGGAGGAGACCAAGGGGAGCGGCTTCACCTTTGTCCTGGGCTCCCTTGAGGAGCTCCCCCGGGCCGACGCCGCCCTCATCCTGGGGGCGGACCTCACCCCCGAGCTGCCGCCTCTGGGCTGGGGGGTCAACGCCGCCCGGCAGAAGGATGACTTCCAGCTGGTGGTGGCCAACCCCCGGGGCACCAAGTTCGACCGCTGGGCCACCGTCAGTCTGCGCTACAAACCCGGGGCCGAACGCCTGGTGGTGGCCGGCCTGATGAAGGCCCTGCTCACGGCCCATCCCGATCTCACCCCGGCCATCCCCGCCCAGGGGCTGGACGACCTCAAGGAGAGCCTGAAGAAGTTCAGCCTCAAGGAATACGCCTCCCGGGCGGGGGTGGAGGCGGCGGACCTGGAGGCGGCGGCCGCCATCCTGGCCAAGGCCCAGGCCCCGGCCATCCTCTTCGGCACCGAGCTCCTGAATCAGGACAAGGGCGAGATGAACGCCCTGGCCCTGGCGGACCTCTTCCTGCTGGTGGGCAAACCGGGCACCCCGGGCAGCGCCCTCTACCCGGTGGCGGAGAAGGCCAACACCCGGGGCGTGTGCGAGCTGGGGGTGCTTCCCGACCGGCTCCCGGGATTGTTGCCTTTGGATTCCCCGGCGGCGCCGGCCTTCTGGGGCGAGCACAAACCCGTGCAGACCCCCGGCCCCACCCTGCTGGAGGTGCTGGACAAGCTGGAGCAGGACGAGGCGGATGCGCCCCGGGCCCTGTGGCTCCTGGGCGGGGATCTCCTGCGCTGGCTCCCCAACCGCAGCCGCACGGAGAAGCTCCTCAGCAAGGTGAAGTTCATGGTGGTGCAGGACGCCTTCCTCACCGACACCGCCAAACTGGCCGACGTGGTCCTGCCGGTGGCCATCCACGCGGAGCAGGAAGGCTCCTTCATCAGCAGCACCGGGCAGTTGGGGGTGCTGAAGGCGGCCCTGGGCACCGACGGCGTGCTCCCCGACTGGCAGATCATCTGCCGGCTGGCCTCGGCCCTGGGGGTCCCCCTGAGCTACCGCACCCCGGCGCAGATCTTCGCCGAGTTCGCCCGGCAGATCCCCCTCTTCGCCGGCCTGGCGCCCAGGAAGGTGGTGGGCCGCACCGGCATCCCGGCGGAGCTCAAAGGCACCTTCGTGCTCTTCGACCTGGACATCAGCCTGCCCGGCCGCCGGCCCTTCACCCTGATCATCGGCAAAGTGCTCCAGCACTCGGGCTCCTTTACCACCCATGAGCCCTGCGGCACCCTGGTGGTCACGCCTGAGGCGGCCGTCAGCCTCAACCCCGAGGATGCGGCCCAACTGGAGCTGAAGGCGGGCGACAAGGCCCGGGTCATCTCCTCCCACGGGGAGGTGGAAGCCAAGGTGGCCCTGGATCCCTTGCTGCCGGCAGGGGTGGCCTTCCTGCCGGAGCATTTCGCCCAGCCCGCGGCCCAGATGCTGACCCTGAACTCCAATCTGGTGCGGGTCTCCATCCAGAAGGCCTAACACCCGGAGGCCCTGGCGGCCCCGGAGCTGAACCGGAAAAAGGCGACGTCTTATGAACATGCCTCTGCTGATCCTGCTGACGGCCCTGAAAATCACGGTGATCCTGGTGGTCTTCCTGACGGCCATCGCCTACACCGTGCTCATGGAGCGCAAGGTCCTGGGCTTCATCCAGCTGCGCTACGGCCCCAACCGCGTCGGTCCCTGGGGTCTGCTGCAGCCCCTGGCCGACCTGGTGAAGCTCCTGTTCAAGGAGGACTTCACCCCGCCCATGGTGAACAAGGTGCTCTTTGTCATGGCGCCCATGATCACCGCCATCACCGCCTTTTTGCCCTTTGCGGTGATTCCCTTCGCCAGCCAGATCCTGCCGGACACTATCACGGTATACGGCCAGACCCTGGATCTCAGGGCGGCGGGCCTCAATCAGGGGGTGATCGCCGACGTCAATGTGGGCGTCCTGTATGTCTTCGCCATGTCCTCCCTGGCGGTCTACGGCGCGGTGCTGGGCGGCTGGGCCAGCAACAGCAAGTACTCCCTCCTGGGGGGCCTGCGCCTCTCGGCCCAGATGGTCTCCTACGAGCTGGCCCTGGGGCTCTCCATCATCGGCGTCCTGATGCTGGCGGGGTCCTTGAGCCTGGTGCAGATCGTGGAGGCCCAAAAGAAGCTGTGGTTCATCTTCCTGCAGCCCCTGGGCTTCATCATCTTCATGATCGCCGCCTTTGCCGAGTGCGCCCGCACCCCCTTTGACCTCATCGAGTGCGAAAACGAGCTGGTGGCCGGCTACCAGACGGAGTACAGCTCCATGAAGTGGGCCCTCTTCATGCTGGGGGAATACTGCCACATCATCGTGGCCTCCGCCCTGGCCACCACCCTGTTTCTGGGCGGCTGGCAGGGGCCGGTGCTGCCCCCCATCGTCTGGTTCGTCCTCAAGACCTTCATCCTGGTCTTTGTCTTCATCTGGGTCCGGGGCACCTATCCCCGCTTCCGCTTCGACCAGCTCATGTACCTGGGCTGGAAGGTGCTCCTGCCCCTGGCGCTTTTGAACATCCTGTTGACCGGCGTGGTCATTCTGTTCCTTGGTTAAGAGGTCACCCATGATACTGCCGCTCATCAAAGGTCTGGCGACCACCCTGCGCTACTGCTTCTCCAAGCCCATCACCCTGCAGTATCCGGAGGAGAAGCGCACCCCCTACCCCCGCTTCCGGGGCCACCCGGAGCTGGTGATCAACGAAGACGGCAGCCGGCGGTGCGTGGCCTGCACCCTGTGCATGGTGGTCTGCCCCAGCAACGCCATCCGGGGCATCGTGCCGGCGGAGGGCCCCCACCACGAAAAATACCCGGTGCAGTTCACCATCGACCTGACCCGCTGCATCTTCTGCGGCTTCTGCCAGGAGGCCTGCCCCAAGGCGGCCATCAAGCTCAACAATCTCTACGAGCTGGCCCAGTACGACAAGGAAGTGCTGATTCTGGACATCGAGCGCGCCACCCAGAAAAAGCCGGAGATGCGCGCCCCGGATTGGCTGTAAGGCGGGGAGCCGCCCCGGGGGCCCAGCCCCCCGGACCCGGCATGACCCTTAGCCCGTCAGCCACCCACAACCTTTGGTGAGGAAGCGTTCGACATGGAATACCTCTTTTATACCCTGGCGGCGGTGGCTCTGATCTCCGGGGCCCTGGTGGTCTTTCAGACGCACCCCTTGCGGAGCGCCCTCTGGCTCATCGTGAATTTCTTTGCGGTGGCCGGCCTCTATCTGCTGGCCCACGCCGAGTTCATCGCCGCCATCCAGATCATCGTGTACGCCGGGGCCATCATGGTGCTCTTCCTCTTCGTCATCATGCTCCTCAACCTGAGGCAGCCCGAAGAGGAGCTGGCCCGGCCCCGCCTGGGCCTGAAGATCGCCGGCATCACCCTGGCGGTGATCTCCGCCGTGCTCCTGGGCATGGGCTTCGCCAAGGTGGTGATCAAGCCGGTGACCGAGATGCCGGTGGGGCTGGGGAACACCGAGTCCGTGGCCCGGCTGCTGTTCACGGACTACCTCCTGCCCTTTGAGGTCACCAGCGTGCTCCTTTTGGTGGCCATCGTGGGCTCGGTGGTGCTGGCCAAGGCCAAATTACGTTAAGGGGCAAACAGCCGGGCCTGCCTCAGGCGCCGGCGAGGCAATGGGTGGGAGAAGCCTCCATGGTCGTACCTGTCAACTATTACCTGGGATTGAGCCTGGCCCTGTTCACTCTGGGGGCCATCGGCGTGCTCATCCGGCGCAACATCCTCATCATCCTGATGTGCATCGAGATGATGCTCAACGCCGTGAACCTGGCCTTCATCGGCTTTGCCGACGCCTTCAAGGCGGTGGACGGCCAAATCTTCGTCTTCTTCGTCATGACCGTGGCCGCCGCCGAGGTGGCGGTGGGCCTGGCCCTGGTGATCGCCATCTACCGCAACCGGGCCACTGTGTACGTGGATGACCTGAACATCCTCAAGTGGTGAGGCGACCTCTATGCAATTCATACCCTATGTCTGGCTGATCCCCGTCTTCCCCCTGATCGGCTTCGTCATCAACGGCCTGCTGGGGAAGAGTCTGTCCAAGGGCAAGGTGGGGACGATCGGCACGGTCTCCGTAGGTCTCAGCTTCGCCCTCACTGTGGCCGTCTTCCTGGAGTACCTCGGGCTGCCGGCGGCGGCCAAGCCGGTGGAGGTGGTGGTCTACAACTGGCTCAGCTCCGGCTCCTTCTCCGTCAATGTGGCCTTCCTGGTGGACCCGCTGTCCCTGGTGATGCTGCTGGTGGTCTCCGGGGTGAGCACCCTCATCCACCTCTACTCCACCGGCTACATGCATGACGATCCGGGCTTTCCCCGCTTCTTCGCCTACCTGAACCTCTTTGTCTGCTTCATGCTCATCCTGGTGGGCGCCAACAACTTCCTGATGATGTTCGTGGGCTGGGAAGGCGTGGGCCTGTGCTCGTATCTCCTCATCGGCTACTGGTATGAGAAAAAGTCCGCCAGCGATGCCGGCAAGAAGGCCTTCGTGGTCAACCGGGTGGGCGACTACGGCTTCCTGTTGGGGATGTTCGTCATCTTCTGGACCTTCGGCACCCTGAACTTCCGGGAGGTCTTCTCCCTGGCGGCCCAGTACCCGGTGGGCAGCGGCGTCATCACCGCCGCCACCCTGCTCCTCTTTGTGGGGGCCACCGGCAAATCGGCCCAGATCCCGCTCTACACCTGGTTGCCCGACGCCATGGAAGGCCCCACCCCGGTGAGCGCCCTCATCCATGCCGCCACCATGGTGACCGCCGGCGTCTACATGGTGGCCCGCTGCAGCGCCCTCTACGTGCTGGCCCCCACCTCCCTGGCGGTGGTGGCGGTCATCGGCTGCGCCACCGCCATCTTTGCGGCCTCCATGGGCACCTGCCAGTTTGACATCAAACGCATCCTGGCCTACTCCACGGTGAGCCAGCTGGGCTACATGTTCCTGGCCTGCGGCGTGGGCGCCTTCATCTCCGGCATCTTTCACCTCATGACCCATGCCTTCTTCAAGGCCCTCCTCTTTCTGGGGGCCGGCTCCGTCAGCCACGCGGTGGCCGGCGAGCTGGATATCCGCCTCATGGGGAACCTCCGGCACAAGATCCCCATCACCTACAGGACCTTTCTCATCGCCACCCTGGCCATCGCCGGGATCTTTCCCTTCGCCGGCTTCTTCAGCAAGGACGAGATCCTGATGTATGCCCTGGTGAACGGCAATGTCTGGCTGTGGCTCACCGCCACCATCGCCGCCTGCATCACCGCCTTCTACATGTTCCGGGCGGTCTACATGGTCTTCTTCGGCGAGTCCCGGGTGCCGCATCACATTGAGCATCATATCCATGAATCGCCGCCCTCCATGACCATCCCCCTCATGGCTTTGGCATTTCTCTCGGTGGTGGGCGGCTGGATCAACTTCCCCATCATCCCCGGGGCCCAGAAGTTCCACGACTTCCTGTCGCCTGCCATTGCGCCCCTGGGGCATGAGGCGCACCTGGCCATCTCCGCCGAGCTGGGGCTCATGGCCTTCAGCATGGCGGTGGCGGCCGTCGGCATCTACCTCGCCTACAAGTTCTATATCGTCAGCCCGGACATTCCCGCCTGGCTGGCGGCCAAATTCCCGGTTATCTACGATGTCGTCTACCACAAGTATTACGTGGATGAGATCTACGACTACCTGATCGTGGAACCCATCAAGGTGGGCTCCACCCTGATGTGGACCGAAGTGGATGACAAGGTGGTGGACGGCGCGGTGAACGGCTCCGCCGGCCTGGTGGCCTGGCTGAGCGAGCACCTCCGGCGCCTGGAGACCGGCTTCGTGCAGAACTACGCCATGGCCGTCGTCCTGGGCGTCGCCCTGGTCGTCGGCTACTTACTCGGATAATCCGAAGCAGGAGTTGCTCATGCAGCTGCCCATTCTTTCCCTTCTCATCCTCCTTCCCCTGGCGGGGGTGGTGGTGCTCATCTTCATGAACCGTGAGGATGACAAGCGCCTCAAGCTCTTCACCCTGGCGGTGATGGTGGCCGAGTTCCTCCTCTCCCTGCCGCTGTGGTTCCGGTTTGACGACAGCAACCCGGGGATGCAGTTCGTGGAGCGCTACAGCTGGCTCCCCCAGTACGGCATCAGCTACTTCGTGGGCGTGGACGGCTTCTCCATCCTCTTGGTCATGCTCACCACCTTCCTGGGGCCCATGGCCGTGCTCGCCACCTGGGAGGACATCAAGGACCGGGTCAAGGAGTTCATGATCTGCCTTCTGGCCCTGTCCAGCGGCATGATCGGCGTCTTTGTGGCCCTGGATCTCTTCCTTTTCTACGTCTTCTGGGAAGTGATGCTCATCCCCATGTATCTGCTGATCGGGATCTGGGGGAATCCGGCCCGCCGGGTCTACGCCGCCATCAAGTTCTTCCTGTATACCATGTTCGGCTCCCTGCTGATGCTGGTGGCCATCTTGGTCCTCTACTTCTACGGCGGCAAGGTGACGGGCACCTACACCTTTGATCTCCTCAAGCTCTACGGCCTCAACATCCCCTTCCAGATGCAGTTCTGGATGTTTCTGGCCTTTGGTTTGGCCTTTGCCATCAAGGTGCCCATGTTCCCCTTCCACACCTGGCTGCCGGACGCCCACACCGAGGCCCCCACCGTGGGCTCCGTCATCCTGGCCGCCGTGCTCCTGAAGATGGGGACTTACGGTTTCCTGCGCTTCAACATGCCCCTCTTCCCCCAGGCGGCCTTGTATTTCGTGCCGCTCTTCAGCATCCTGGCCATCATCGGCATCATCTACGGCGCCCTGGTTTCCATGGTGCAAAAGGACCTGAAGCGCCTGGTGGCCTTCTCCTCGGTGTCGCACCTGGGCTTTGTCATGCTGGGCCTCTTCACCTACAACGTCCAGGGCATCCAGGGCGGCATCATCCAGATGATCAACCACGGGCTCTCCACCGGGGCCTTGTTTTTCTGCGTCGGCTGCCTGTATGAGCGGCGCCACACCCGGATGATCGCCGACTTCGGCGGCATTGCCACGGTGATGCCCGTCTTTGCCACCATCTTCATGATCGTCACCCTGTCCTCCATCGGGCTGCCGGGCCTAAACGGCTTCATCGGCGAATTTCTCATCCTGCTGGGCACCTTCAAGACCAACAAGATCTACGCCGCCCTGGCGGGCACCGGGGTGATCTTCGCCGCCTGCTACATGCTATGGATGTTCCAGCGGGCCATCTTCGGTGAGGTGGATAAAGAAGAGAACCGGCAGCTCAAGGACCTGAGCGCCCGGGAGATCGCCGTCTTTGTGCCCCTGCTGATCTTCATCGTCTGGATCGGGGTGTATCCCAACACCTTTCTGAACAAGGTCAAGGCCACCACGGAAAACTTCGTGGCCATGATGGACAAGGCCAAGGCCACCCAAGTCAGCAGCTTGTCCTTATCCCATGTCTTCAAGGGGGAGGCGAAATGAGCCTGACGATACCCACCTTCAGTCTGGCCAGCATCGGACCCTGGCTTACCCTGAGCGTGGCCGCCATCGCCATCCTGATCTGGGAGGCCCTCTCCAAGGAGAAGCCGGCCGCCGTCCCGGCGGTCACCCTGGCCGCCCTGGTCGTCGCCGCAGTCCAGAGCCTCACCCTCATGGGCAGGAAGGGCACTGATTTTGCCGGCATGGTCTATGTGGACGGCTTCACCGCCCTGGCCTACCTCATCCTGATTCTGGGCGCCGCCCTCACCATCCTCCTTTCCTGGCGCTATCTGGAGGAGTACGGCAAAAACCTCTCCGAGTACTATGCCCTGCTCCTCTTTGCCACCACCGGCATGATGATCATGGTGGCCGGGGCGCACCTCATCATGATCTTCCTGGGTCTGGAGGTCATGTCCATCGCCGTCTACGTCCTGGCGGGCTTCCTCCGGGAGGATCTGAAATCCAACGAAGCCGCCATGAAATATCTGGTCCTGGGGGCCTTCTCCAGCGCCATCCTGCTCTTTGGCATGGCTCTGATTTACGGCGCCGCCGGCGGCACCCTGTATTTGAACGAGCTGGCCAGGAAGCTGGCGGTCACCCAGGCCCTCACCCAGCCCCTCATCCTTTTGGGTCTGGGCCTGATTGTCGTGGGCTTCGGCTTCAAGGTGGCCGCGGTCCCCTTCCACATGTGGACCCCGGACGTCTATGAAGGGGCCCCCACCGCCGTCACTGCCTACATGGCCGTGGCCGTCAAGGCCGCCGCGGTGGCCACCTTCCTCCGGGTCCTTTTCGTCTCCTTCCCCGGCTTTGTCACCGACTGGAGCTGGCTCCTGTGGGGCCTGGCCGTGGCCACCATGACCCTGGGCAATGTGGTGGCCATCGCCCAGACCAACATCAAACGCATGCTGGCCTATTCCAGCATCGCCCATGCCGGCTACCTCCTGGTGGGCCTGGTGGCCGCCAACCAGCTGGCGGCGGTGGGCATCCTCTATTATCTGCTGGCCTACACCCTGATGAACATCGGCGCCTTTGCCGCCATCATCCTGGTGAGCCGCAGGCAGGACCGCTACCTGAACATCTACGATTACTGCGGCCTGGGCAGGCAGCATCCGGGCTTGGCCGCGGCCATGAGTGTCTTCATGTTCGCCCTGGCGGGCATGCCCCCCACCGCCGGCTTCGTGGGGAAGCTGTATATCTTCGCCGCCGCCGTGCAGGCGGGCTACATCTGGCTGGTCATCATCGCGGTGATGAATTCCCTGGTGTCGGTGTATTACTACCTGCGCATCACCGTGCTCATGTATATGCGGCCGGCGGAGGCGGATCTGGGGCCGGTGACCTTCTCCCCGGCCCTCACCGCCACCCTGGCGGCCACGGCCCTGGCGGTGGTGCTGGTGGGTATCTTCCCGGGCTGGTTCTATGACCTGGCCGCGGCGTCGGTGAAAATCTTCCCCCTGTAAACCTTCCTCTTGGTCGTTTGAGTGCCCAGGGCGGGAATCCCCCGCCCTGTTTTTTTACACAGATCCTGAGCCCGGGGCCGGGGGGTCCGGGAAGCACCGCCCCCTCCACCTGAAAGCCGGCTGAGGAAATGCCGACACCAGAGGTGCGGAGGGCGGCGGCTCTCCCATCCTTTCGCCCCGCTTCCATCCGCTACCGGCCGGCAAGTAACTGTTCCGCCTAATTAAAGACTTGACAGAGGCGCCCTCCCGGCGGTAGTGTCAGGGGAAAGTCACGGCGCCTTTGCCCCTGCCGCCAGGAGGGATCCGGCTGATGGAACTGCCCGCCCTGACCGCCGTCACCGTCGAGGTGCTGGTGGACAACTTCTACGATGTCTTTGAGCCCTCCCGGCCGGGGGTGGTGGAGCGCATCGTGCCGGGGAAGCTGAAGAAACCCCTGGTGGCCGCCCACGGCCTGGCCTACTGGATCACCCTGGAGGAAAACGGCCGGCGCACCACTTTGCTGGTGGATGCGGCCAACTCGCCCCTCCCCCTGGTCAACAACCTGGAAGCCCTGGAGCATGATGTGGGGGAGGTGGACGCCCTGGTCTTGTCCCACGGCCACCCGGACCACTACGGCGGCCTGCTGGAGGTGCTGGCCCGCCGGCAGAAGCCCCTGCCCATCTTCCTGCACCGGGACTCCTATCTGCCCAAATTGCTCCTCACCCCCCGAGGCCGGGTGGGGCCCTGGGAGCTGGAGCGGGCCGAGCTCATCCGGCGGGGGGCCCAACTGCACGAAAACACCGGGCCCGCCCTGGTCCTGGGCCAGGCCCTCCTCACCGGCACAGTGGAGGCCTCCACCCCCTATGAGACCCCCCTCCCCGGACCCAAGCGGCTGGTGGCGGGGAAGGAGGAAAACGACCCCTTCAGCGATGAACAGGCCCTGGTGGCCCACGTCCGGGGCCAAGGGCTGGTGGTGGTGGTGAGCTGCTCGCACCCCGGCATCGTCAACATGGTGAAATATGCCCAGAAACTCACCGGGGTGACGGAGGTGGCGGCCATCATCGGCGGTCTGCACCTCACCGCCGGCGGCCCGGATCTCATCCGCCAGACCATCCAGGGCCTGCAGGAGATCAACCCCAAGCTCCTGGTGGCCGGCCACTGCACCGGCTTTCGCGCCTTGACCCAGCTGGCCCTGGCCTTCCCGGACGCCTTCATGGTGAGCTGCGTGGGCACCACGGTGCGGCTGGCCGCATAAGCGACGTCCCCTTCCTGCCATCCAGGGACGGATGAGCCACGGTTTGGTGGTCTTTCACCGAGTTTGGGATCAGACGGCCGGTTCCCCCGCCCGGAAGGGGGTCCGGCGTGGCGGCTGACCCCTTCCCTTTCCTGGCAGCCCTGGACCTGCCGCCGGGCTGGGTGGAGGCCGGCGACCGCTTCATGGCCTCCGGGGGCACGGTTATGATCCTCGGCGGCACTGACAGCGGCAAAAGCACCCTCTCCCGCTACCTCATCTATCGGGCCTACGTGGCCGGCGAGCCTGTGGGCCTCATCGACCTGGACCTGGGCCAGTCCCATGTGGGCCCTCCTGCCGCCTTGGGGCTGGCCGCCTTTCCCCCCCATTTTCCCGGGGATGACCCCCTCTTTCCGGAGGAGCTCTACTTTATCGGCCAGACCAGCCCGGTGGCGGCGGTCCTGGAGGTGGTGGTGGGGGCCCGGGTGCTGGCGGACGCCGCCTTGGCCCGGGGGCTCACCCGCCTGGTGGTGAACACCAGCGGCCTGATCAGCGGCGGCGCGGCGCTGCGCCTGAAGAGGGCCCAGGCGGAGCTGCTCCGGCCCACCCTGCTTGTGGCCGTGGAGCGGGGAGATGAACTGACCCCCCTGCTGCGGGCCGTGGGGGAGGTGGCGCCGCTGGTGAGGCTGCCGGTGTCGCCCCGGGCGGTGGCCAGAAGCCCGGAGGTGCGGCGCCTCTACCGGGAGGAGCGTTTCCGGGACTATTTCCGTGCCGCCCGGGAATTGATCCTGCCCTTCGGGGGCGTTCAACTCAGGGGAAACTTTTTCGGGGAAGGGCGCCGTCTCAACCGCCGGGAGCGGCAGGAATGGGCCGGCCGCCTGGGGGTGCCGGTCCTGACGGGGGAAATTTCACCGCAACGCCTGCTCCTCCTGCTGAGCGCGGCGCCGGAGCCGGAGGCCCTGCGGAATTGCCCCCCGCTGCAATTCATCACTTGGCCAGCCCTGGATAATCGTCTGGTGGGCTTGCTGGACGGCCGCCACCGGACCCTGGCCCTGGGGATTGTCCTCCCCCACCCGTGGGAGGCGCGGTGCTGGCGGATTCTCACCCCCCTGAGCCCGGAGCGGGCAGCGGAGGTGCGCTTCCTCACCCTGGGCCGCCTGCGCCTCACGCCGGAGGGCCGGGAACTGGGCCCGGCGGCCGGCCATTGACGGCGTCCCGGCGGCACCCGTCCAGGGGAATAATTTTTGGCCAATAATAAAAGGTTTCGGATGGCGCAGCCGATAAGGTGAAAGAGCCAAGGGGGGCATGGAGGCCGGGAGCCCGGCCGTCGGTGCCGAAACCGCAGTTTCAGGGCCGGAAACGAGGGTTCGGCCACCGCCGGTGCGACGGGTCTGGTTAGGACTTAATATCCATTGCCTGGGATCCATCTAATCGACATAAAACCCGTCCGCAAGCAGGGAGAGCAGCCCGGACAGAGCGGGCCTGAGGCCAATATCACAGAATCGGAGGGCACAGGTGATGGGTGGGTAGGCAGCGGCCGGATATTGGGGCAGTGAGGCATGAATCCTTCAGGAATGCGGCACCAGCTTCACCCGGAAGGCGGGGAGATTTTAGGGGAAAAGGAGAGGAAACCCTTATGTCACAAGGTCGAACAGCCAGAGCACTGGCTTTGGCCCTGGGAATGTTGCTCCTTGTAGGCGGCATCATCGCTTTGCCCTGGGCTGCCCGGGCCGGCACGGAAGATGCGGCCATCTTCTATGAGGAGCTGACCCAGTACGGCAACTGGGTCGATTACGAGGAGTACGGCCCGGTCTGGTATCCCACCCAGGTGGAGGAGGACTGGCGCCCCTATGTCAACGGCCGCTGGGTGCCCACCAAACACGGGTATATCTTTGAGACTGAGGAACCCTGGGGGTGGGCCACCTACCACTACGGCAACTGGATGCCCACGGAGGTCTATGGCTGGGTGTGGGTGCCCGGGCGCACCTGGTACCCCAGCACTGTGACCTGGCGCAACACCCCGGAGACCGCCGTCGGCACGGCCGTGGATGCCGCCTACATCGGCTGGGCCCCCATTCCCCCGCCCAACTACGTGCCGCCGCCCAACACCGGCTGGTATCCCCCGGGCTGGGGTCCGGGACAGCCCATCCTCAATGTGCTCACGGCCCCCTTCTGGATCTTTTCCCAGGCAGCCAGCTTCCTGTTGGGTCTGGGCCAACCCTTCACCCCGGCCTATACTTACGTCGGCTGCGGCTGTCTGGCGCCCCCGGCCTACTATCCGGTGGTCTATCCCGTCACCCGCATCATCTCCAACTGGTATTATCCCACATATTACCCGCCGACGTATTTCGCGGGCGGAGCCATCCCCGGGGCCTACAACTGGGGCCCGCCGGTGCAATACCTCACCCGGGTGACCAATATCAACAACACGGTCATCAACAACTACATCGACAACTACAACGTCACCAATATCCGTAACGGCTACCCGCCGGATATTGTCTTTGCCAAGCACCAGGATGTGATGCCTCACATCACCCCGCCCCGGGAGTTCCACAATTGGGGCAATCCCATGCGGGTGCAGAACGTCAACGCCCTCCTCAACCGCAACCAGATCGCCAACCCCGGCGCCATTGCCAAGCCGGCGGGGCTGCCCAATTTTGACCGGAGCCGCCTCCCCAAGGCGGAACGCCATCTCCTGGCAGACCCCAAGGGCGCTTTCGGCCCTGGGAGCGGCGGCAGTGCCTGGGAAGGCCGGACCCACGGGACGAAGGGGCTGGGTATCTCCCAAAAGGCCGTCCGTCCCATTACGCCGGACATGGAAAGACGCCTCCAGACCGCCAAGCCCATCAAGGGTGCGGAGGCCTTTACGGGCATGGGCGGCCGGGGCCTCGGCCAGGGGCAACCCGGCATCAGCGGCAGAGGCCCGGGTCTGGGTGCAGTGGAGGGCCAGCCGGGCGTGGGCCGTGGCGGGGATAGAGGTCCCGGCGCCAGCCTCATCGGACGGGGGCAACAGCAAGGCCCCGGCCAAGGCCCGGGGGGTGGCCAGCCCGGAATCCAGCGGGGTTTGGGTGGCCCTGGCCAGCCCGGAATCCAGCGCGGCCCCGGTGAAGGTCCCGGGGTGCGCCGCGGACCCGGCGAAGGCCTGATGCAGCCCCCCGGCCAGGGCAGAGGACCCGGCGGGCCGGCCCAGGGCATCGGCCGGGGTCCGGGTGAAGGACAGCCCGGCCTGGGTGTCAGCCGTGGCCGCGGACCCGGCGGGGAAGGGTTTCAGCCCCCCGGCCAGCCCGGGGGACAGCCGGGCATCCGCCGCGGACCCACCGGCAGCATGGAGGGCATGCCCGGCGTGCGCCAGGGGCCGGGTGAAGGCCCCGGGGTGCGCCGCGGACCCGGCCAAGGCCTGATGCAGCCCCCCGGCCAGGGCAGAGGACCCGGCGGCACCGGCGTCCCCGGCCAGCCCGGCATCCAGCGGAGCCCGGGTGGACCCGGCCAGCCCGGAAGCCAACGGGGCCCCGGCGCACCGGGCCCGGGGATTCAGCGCGGCCCCGGAGGAGCGGGTCAGCCCGGCATTCAGCGGGGGCCCGGCGGTATGCCTCCCGGGAGCCCGCCGGCTGGCGGCGCCCCCAATATCAGGCAGCAGTCTCCTCCGGGACCGCCGCCTGGTTCCCAGGGGATGAGGGGCCCCGGTGGCGGGGCAGGCACTCCCCACATCAGCCGCGGCGCCGGTGGCGGGGCCCCTCCTCAGATCCAGCGCAGCCCCGGAGGAGGAGCGCCGCCCCAGATGCAGCGGGGTCCCGGCGGCGGGGCACCCCCCCAGATGCAGCGGGGACCGGGTGGCGGAGCACCCCCCCAGGTCCAGAAGGCCCCCTCCAGATCGGCGAGCCCTCCGCCGCAGCAGTCCTCAGGCGGTGGGGGCGGCGGTCAGAAGCAGCAACAGCAGGGAAAGCGGCCTTTCCCGCCGCAATGAGCTTCCCTCCCACCTGAAACTCTGCTATCATGCCCCCAGGTTTCCCGGCCGGCCCGGCCGGGGGCCTGGGGTTTTTGTCGGGCCCGGGACCGCCCCGGGCATGGCGTCATGGCGGCGGACGCCGCGGTCACGCCACCGAACCCCCCCTTTTCTCTTTGGCGGACCACCCCGGTCCCCTACCCTCCCCCTGCACCGCTTGGGGGCTATGGCAGGAAAGGAGTGCGGCATGTCGACGATTCGCGCCATTTCGGCTCTGGAGGTGCTGGATTCCCGGGGATTTCCCACGGTGATGGCGGAAGTGGTGTTGGAAAACGGCCTCAAGGGCCGGGCCATGGTGCCCTCGGGGGCTTCCACCGGGGAGAATGAGGCCCTGGAGCTCCGGGATGGTGAAAAAAACCGCTATGGCGGCAAGGGGGTGCGCCGGGCGGTGCAGCATGTGCAGGAGATCATCGCCCCGGCCCTGGTGGGCAAATGCGCCCTGGACCAGGAGGGCATCGACCGGGAGATGATCCGGCTGGACGGCACGCCCAACAAAAGCCGCCTGGGGGCCAACGCCATCTTGGCGGTCTCCATGGCGGTGGCCCGGGCCGCAGCCGCCGCCACCGGCCTGCCGCTCTACCGTTATCTCGGCGGGACCGACGCCGCCTCGCTGCCCATGCCCATGCTCAATGTCATCAACGGCGGCGCCCACGCCACCAACAACCTGGACTTTCAGGAGTTCATGATCATGCCGGTGGGCGGCGAGACCCTGGCCGAAGCCTTGCGCATCGCCTCCGAGGTCTTCCACACCCTGAAAAAGGTTCTGGTGAGCCGGGGGCTGGCCAGCGGGGTGGGGGATGAAGGCGGCTTCGCCCCCCATCTCCCCTCCCACGACGCCGCCCTGGAGCTCATCGAGGAGGCCGTCCTCCAGGCCGGGTACCGCTACGGCCAGGATGTGGTCATCGCCCTGGACCCGGCGTCGTCCGAATTTTACGATCGGGAGGCCGGCAAGTATATCTTCGCCAAATCCGGGGGCGAAGCCCTCAGCGCCGAGGACATGACCGAATACTACCGGCAGCTGATGCACAAACACCCCATCGTCTCCATTGAGGACGGCCTGGCGGAGAGCGACTGGGAGGGCTGGGCCCACCTCACCCAGAGCCTGGGGGAAAAGATTCAGCTGGTGGGGGATGACCTCTTTGTCACCAACATCAAATTTCTGCAACAAGGTATTGACTTGGGGGTGGCCAACGCCATTCTCATCAAGCTGAACCAGATCGGCACCGTGAGTGAAACCCTGGCCGCCATCCGGCTGGCCCGGCGCCACGGCTACCGGGCGGTCATCTCCCACCGCTCCGGGGAGACGGAGGATACCTTCATCGCCGATCTGGCGGTGGCCACCGGGGTGGGCCAGATCAAGACCGGCTCCATGTCCCGCTCCGAGCGCATCGCCAAGTACAACCGCCTGCTGATGATCGAAGCGGAGCTGGGGCCTGCGGCCCGCTTCCGGGAGGACCCCTACTGGCTGAAGGCCTTCTGACGGGGGCGGCCGGGCCTGCCGCCGTCAGGGAGCCTCATAAAGGGAGCCGCTCCTAATGAGTGCGGGGGGATAGGGCGCTGCTCCGGGGAAGGGCCGCCGGCGCGGTGGGCAGCAGGCGAGTGCCCCGCCCTCCCCTCTGGTTGCCTGCTCCTGAGACGGGCGGAGATTTACTGCCTTAAGTAACGGGGGCAGGCTGACCTTGGCAGGCGCCCAGGCCGGGACCTGCGGCTTACCGCCCCCGGGAACGGAGCAGGCTGAGGAGCCCTACTGGCTGAAGGCAATCGAGTCCATGCCGGTGGGGGAGGACAGCCGGGGAGACGGGGCAGGCGCCGAAGATCCGGCTGCGGGAATGATCTCCGGGGCAAGGACTGGGTCGGGAGGCGGGGCAGGGTAAGGGGCCGTGCTGGCCGCGGGTCCCCCCCCAGGACCTGCAGCTCAGCCCCAGGCCGGCTCCGGGCTCCCGGCCACTGTTTTTCCCATTGGCCCCCGGGGTCGGGAGCCTCCCGGCAAATCGCGCGAAAAGACGGCCAACCTCATCACCGCCCGGTGGGAGCCACCCGGCAGACTGCCCCCTCCCCCGCTCGTGACGATGGAACCTACGAGTCCGGAGGGAGAACCCTTGCCGTCCCTCCCCGCCCTTCCTTATGTGGACCCTGGGGTGGGGACGCTCCACAGGGAGCGCGACATTTTCCCCATTCCCTCCTGGTGCGCCACCTGCGGGGCGACAGTGACGACCTCCGGCCCCATCAGCCCCGCCCGTGCTGATGGAACCGGCGAGTCAAGGGGGGGGGAACCCGTGCGGCCCCTTCCCCCCTTCCTAACGCCAAACCTGCACCTGGCGCTGCCGCCGAAACAGGCGCCCCCCATCCCACCCTTTCCTTTAAGGAACCCGCCAGGTCATTTTCTCCCTTCGGGGCGACATCCTCCCCCCTTCCTTTCAAGGAACCTGCGGGTAGATGGCGGCGGTCAGCGCCGGTGGCGCCCCTCCCTCCCGGAAGCCGAATCTGTCTCCTCTTCCCCCCATTTGATTCGTGCAGCCCCCGCCCTCACCAAGGCGGAAACTGCGCCACCGCCTCCCCCCGAGGTTCACCCGCTGCCCCCGCCCCCTCATTCAGGTGGAAGCTGCGAGGTGGGCGGCATACCCACCCATTCCGGCCAGCCCCGCCCCTCACCTATAAGGAACCTGCCCTTCGCTGTCAGGCAACGCCATGGATCTGCATGAAGTCCGAACGGCTCCGTTCCCGGTGGGGGGCCTGCACTTCGCTGTCAGTAGCCGAATCCCTGGAACAGGCTTTTCAAGGCTGCCAGTTCCTGCACCAGTTCCAGGGGCATCAGGCTGAGGGCCTCCCTCAGCGCCCCCAGGCTGGCACGCAGGAAAAACAGCGCCGCCAGGTTGACCGAGACATAGGCCGCCACCCGGAGCAGTTTCCGCCTTCCCGACCGCCGTGCTGCCGTGTTCATCCCCGCTTCCTTTTACGAGTGGGATCATTTTCTTTTTCGGACAGGAACCGGCCGAGGTGAAATTTCCCCGGCTGACCATGGCCGGCAGGGGCGCTATCCCCGGATTTCTCTTGGAGAATCAGCCCGGGTGTGATAATTTTCATTTTTGATATCGCTGTGGGGCAGTCATGGATTGGTGGGTCTTGGCCGGGGTGCCGGCCACTTCCTTTGTGGTGGCCCTGTCCGGAGCCCTGATGCCCGGACCCCTCCTCACCGTGACGGTGGGGGAGGCGGGCCGCCGGGGGTTCTGGGCCGGACCTCTCATCATCCTGGGACATGGGCTCCTGGAGCTGGCCTTGGTGCTGCTGCTCCTGGCCGGCGTGGGAGGGTGGCTCAACCGGCCCCCGATCCTGGGCACGGTGGGGGTGGTGGGCGCCGGTCTCCTGGGCTGGATGGGGTGGAACCTGCTCCGGGCCGCCCGCACCAGCCGCCTGAGCCTGGAGGGGCAGGAGGCGGGCGGGCTGCACCCGGTCCTGGCCGGAGTGCTCCTGAGCCTGGCCAACCCCTACTGGCTCCTGTGGTGGCTCACCATCGGCCTGGGCTATGTGCTGTTCGCCGCCCGCTTCGGCCTCGCGGGGGTCTTTCTCTTCTTTGCCGGGCACATCCTGGCGGACCTCGCCTGGTACTCCCTGGTGGCCGCGGCGGTGGCCCGGGGCCGGCGGTTCCTCTCCGACACCGCCTACCGGGGTTTCCTGGCCGGCTGCGGGGTCTTTCTCTTCGTTTTCGGCGGCTATTTCGGGCTGCAGGGGCTGAAATTCCTCTGGAAGGCCTAAAAGCGCAAGGAGCCTGAATACATATGATCCAAAAACCCCTGGTGGTGGGACTGCTGGAGGTCAACTGCTACATCCTGGGCGATGAGGAGACCAAGGAGGCGGTGGTCATCGACCCGGGCGGCGATGAGGACGAGATTCTGGAGGCCCTGCGCCACCACGGCCTGACCCTGAAATACATCATCGACACCCACGGGCACTTTGACCATGTGGACGCCAATCAGCCGGTGAAGGAGGCCACCGGGGCCCGGATCGCCATCCATGCCCTGGATGCCCCCATGCTGCTGCGGGCCCATGAGGCCCTGATGTTCACCGGCAAGCCCATGCGCCCCTCCGAGGCTGACCTCCTGCTCCAGGAAGGGGACGTGCTGGGCTTCGGGAAATACCGCCTCAAGGTGCTGCACACCCCCGGCCACACCCCGGGCGGCATCTCCCTGGTGCTGGAAGACTCCAACCTGGTGTATGTGGGGGACACCCTCTTTGCCGGCTCCATCGGCCGCACCGATTTTCCCGGAGGGGATTTTGACGCCCTCATCCGCAATGTCCGGGAAAAGCTCTTCAGCCTGGGGGATCACTACATCGTCTATCCCGGCCACGGGCCGGTGACCACCATCGGCCATGAGCGCAAATACAACCCGTTTTTCTAAAGTGCAGGAGGAATCCCGGCCGGCGGCCCGGGCCGGGTGAGCCAGCGTTTCAGGAGATGATCTTTAAGGGGAAGCGCATCCTGTTGGGGGTGAGCGGCGGCATCGCCTGCTACAAGGCGGTGGAGCTGGCCCGCCGCCTGGTGACCAGCGGTGCCCAGGTCAAGGTGGTGATGACCAGGGGGGCCCAGGAGTTTGTCACCCCCCTCACCTTTGCCGCGGTCACCGGCCAGACGGTGGGCACCAGCCTCTTCGGGCAGGGCATCCACCCCCTGGAGCACATCTGGCTGGGGCAGCAGGTGGACGCCCTCATCCTGGCCCCGGCCACCGCCAACCTCATCGGCAAGGTGGCCGCCGGCATCGGTGACGACCTCCTCACCACCATCCTGCTGGCCGCCACCCGGCCGGTGTTGCTCTGCCCGGCCATGAACTGCGAGATGTACGCCAATCCGGTGGTGCAGGAGAATCTGACCCGGCTGGAGCAGCGGGGGATGACGGTGCTGCGGCCGGCGGCCGGGCCCTTGGCCTGCGGCGCCGTGGGTTATGGCCGCCTCCCGGAGGTGGAGGACATCCTGGCGGTCGCCTCCCGCCTGGTGAGCCCCCAGGACCTGGCGGGCCGCCGTATTCTGGTCACCGCCGGCCCCACCCACGAGGACCTGGATCCGGTGCGCTTCCTCACCAACCGCTCCAGCGGCAAGATGGGCTATGCCGTGGCCAGGGCCGCCTGGCGCCGGGGAGCCGAGGTCACCCTGGTGAGCGGCCCCACCGCCCTGCCGGCGCCCTACGGGGTTGAGGTGGTCCGGGTGCGGAGCGCCCTGGAGATGAGGGAAGCCCTGCAGGGGCACTTCCCGACGGCGGACGCCCTGATCATGGCCGCGGCGGTGAGCGATTACCGGCCGGAGTCCCCGGCGCCCAAAAAGGTGAAGCGCCGCACCCCCTCCCAGGAGCTGCGGCTGGTGCAGAACCCCGACATAATCCAGGAGCTGGCCGCCCACAGGACCCGGCAGGTGCTCATCGGCTTTGCCGCCGAAACCGGGGATCTCCTGGCCGAGGCCCGGCGCAAGCTGGAGGCCAAAAACCTGGACCTCATCGTGGCCAACGAGGTCAACCGGCCGGACAGCGGCTTTGCGGTGGATACCAACGAAGTGACCCTCATCCCCCGGGGGGGGGAGCCTGTGGCCCTGCCTTTGCTGAGCAAGGATGAAGTGGCGCAGCGTCTCCTGGACTGGCTGGCGGAGTACTGGAGCGGCGCCCGGGAGGAGTCCCGTGGCTGACCCGGAGTCGGCGGAGCTCCTCCTGCTCATCCGTCAGCTCAAGGAGTCTCTGGCCTTCCAGGGCCGCCTGGGCTGGCCGGGGGCGCCGGTCAGAGCCGCTGCGGCTGCTCCGGAGACCCCCGTCGAGGCCCCGGCGCCCTCCAGCCACCCCCCCACCCTGGAGGAGATCCGGGCGGAGATGGGGGACTGCCGGCGCTGCAAGCTCTGGCGCACCCGCACGCATCTGGTCTTCGGGGAGGGTTCCCCCACTGCGGAGCTGATGTTCATCGGCGAAGGACCGGGGGCCGAGGAGGATCAGCAGGGGCGGCCCTTTGTGGGCCCGGCGGGCCAGCTCCTCAACAACCTGCTGGCCAAACTGGGACTCCGGCGGGAGGAGGTTTATATCGCCAACGTGGTCAAAAGCCGGCCTCCGGGCAACCGGGAGCCGGAGCCCGATGAGATCGCCGCCTGCCTGCCGTTTCTGAAGAAGCAGATCGAGGCCATCCGGCCCCGGGTCATCGTCACCCTGGGGCGGGTGGCCACCCAGGCGCTGTTGGAGACCACCGCGCCCTTGACCAAACTCCGGGGCACCTGGCAGAGCTACCAGGGCATCCCGGTGATGCCCACCTTCCACCCCTCCTATCTGCTCCGTTTCCCTCGGGAGCGGCTCAAGACCTGGGAGGACATGCAGAAGGTGATGGCCCGGCTGGGACGGACATGACTGGATATCTCTGGCACCTCCTCCTGGTGCTGGCAACCCTCCTGGGCGGCGCCGGCACCCTCCCTGCCCAGGAGCGGGTCATCCTGGTGGCGCCGGTGGTGGGTTCCATCAACCCCGGGGTGGCGGAGTTTGTGGTGGACTGCATCCGGCGGGCCGAAAAGGAGCAGGCCGAAGCCCTCATCCTGCAGCTGGACACCCCCGGCGGCCTGGATGCCTCCATGCGCAAAATCAACCAGGCCATCGCCAACTCCCGGGTGCCGGTGGTGGTCTATGTGTCCCCCAAAGGCGCCCGGGCGGCTTCCGCCGGGGTCTTCATCACCATTGCGGCCCACGTGGCGGCCATGGCGCCCGGCACCAACATCGGCGCCGCCCACCCGGTGGCCGTGGGGCTGGGCGCGCCCGACAAGGTGATGAGCGAGAAGGTGCTCAACGACATGGCCGCCTATGGCCGGGCCCTGGCCCTGGAGCGGGGCCGCAACGCCGACTGGGTGGAGAAGGCGGTGCGCAAGAGCGTCTCCATCGACGCCGCCGAAGCCCTGCGCCTTAAGGTGATTGATCTGGTGGCCGAAAACCTGGGGGAGCTGGTGGGGGCCTTAAACAACCGCACCGTGCGCACCGCGGCCGGCCCCCGGCCCCTGAAGACCACCGGCGTGCCGCTGCGGGAAATCCCCGAGGGCTTGGGGACCCGCATCCTCAAGCACATCGCCGACCCCAACATCGCCTTCATCCTTATGCTCATCGGGCTGGCGGGCCTCTATTTTGAGCTCTCCCACCCCGGCACCATCCTCCCCGGGGTGGTGGGGGCCATCAGCCTGCTGTTGGCCTTCTACGCCTTTCAGACCCTGCCGGTCAATTTTATCGGCGTCCTGTTGATTTTGTTGGCCTTCATCTTTTTCATCCTGGAGATTTACGTCACCAGTTTCGGGCTCCTCACCCTGGCGGGCCTCATCTCCCTGGCCCTGGGGGGGATGATGCTCTTCCGGGGGGGCGAGGCGGAAGGGGGGATGGCGGTGGCCTGGAATATCCTCATTCCCTCCCTGGGGGCCATTGCCCTGTTCTTCCTGGGGATCAGCGCCCTGGTGGTGAAGAGCCAGATGCGGCGCTCCCTCACCGGTCCCGCCGGCCTGGTGGGGGAACGAGGGGTGGCCTATACCGCCCTCACCCCCGAAGGCCGGGTCTTTGTGCACGGCGAATACTGGCAGGCGGTGAGCGACACGCCGGTGGCCAAGGGCGAGGCGGTGGAGGTCCTGGAGGTCAGGGGCCTGACCCTCAGGGTGCGGCCGCTGACCCGGCAGCAGTAGGCTTTCAACGGCAGGGCTAGGCCCTCAAAACGGCAGGGCAGCCGAATTTTGGGCCGGAGGGCCCTGCCCCTCCCGGGCCGGGCACCGGTTTGGCTCCCTGCACAACGGTGATACGCATGCCCGGGAAGGCAGGCCGCCCCCCGGGTGTGTTCACAGGCAACCCACATTCCCACACGAGGTGACCTAATGTTTTCCGGCTACACCGTGGTTCTGGTGCTGTTGGTGTTTTTCCTGTTCAGCGCCATCAAAATTCTCAACGAATATGAGCGGGGGGTCATTTTCCGGCTGGGCCGGGCCCTCCCCGGGGCCAAGGGCCCGGGCTGGATCATCGTCATCCCCCTCATCGATCGCCTGGTCAAGGTGAACCTGCAGCTCGTCACCTATGACGTCCCCAGCCAAGAGATCATCACCCGGGACAACGTCTCCATCA
Source organism: uncultured bacterium (assembly GCA_937943575.1). Taxonomy (GTDB): domain Bacteria; phylum Desulfobacterota; class Desulfobaccia; order Desulfobaccales; family 0-14-0-80-60-11; genus JAILZL01. The sequence goes on from CALEAV010000042.1 coordinate 23,563, forward strand.
AGGTGAACGCGGTGGTCTATTTCCGGGTGATCGATCCCGTCAAGGCGGTCATCGAGGTGCGGGACTACTATTCCGCCACCCAGCTTCTGGCCCAGACCACCCTGCGCAGCGTCTGCGGCCAGGTGGAGCTGGACGATCTGCTGGCGGAGCGGGAGAAGGTCAATGCCCAGCTGGCGGAGATCCTGGACAAGCACACCGACCCGTGGGGCATCAAGGTGACCCTGGTGGAGCTCAAGGCCATCGACCTGCCGGTGGAGATGCAGCGGGCCATGGCCAAGCAGGCGGAGGCCGAGCGGGAGCGGCGGGCCAAGGTCATCAACGCCGAGGGCGAGTATCAGGCCGCCGCCAAGATGGCGGAAGCCGCCCGGGTGCTGGCCACCGAGCCCATGTCCCTGCAGCTGCGCTACCTGCAGACCTTGCGGGAGATTGCGGCGGAAAACAATTCCACCACCCTGTTCCCCATCCCCATTGACTTGGTGAAGCCGTTCATCAAAATGTATGAGAAGGTGGCGGAAAAGGCTTAAATTGCGAGGGCGGGCCGGGGGCCAGGAGATCCCCCCCGCCCTGACCACCGCCATGAGGGGTTGGGAGGAGAGGGACCGGCAGAGGGGCCAGGGGTCTGTGCCCCCTAATCCCCTCTCCCGAAGCATGGCCACTTTTCACCTTATCCGGATTGGGAGTGAGACGATATGGGCAAGAAGGAAAAGGAAAAGAAGGAAAAGCCCCTGGAGAAGATGACGGCCACCGAACTGCGCAAGTATGCCCTGGACCTGGGAGAGATCAGCGGGGTGCACGGCATGAACAAGGAGGAGCTCATCGCCGCCATCAAAAAGGTCAAGGGCATCGTGGATGAAGGCAGGAAGGTGGTCAAGTCCGTCAATGTCCGGGAGCTGAAGCTGAAACTCAAGGAGCTGCGGCAAAAACGGCAGGAGGCCCGGGAGGCGGGGGCCTCCCGCAAGGAGATGGAGATCTTAAGGCGCCGCATCAACCGCCTGAAGAAGCGCACCCGCAAGGCGGCGTAACGGTCCTGCCCCCTCTCTTGCCCCAGGTGGCGAGAGGATTATATTAAGGGAAAGGGAAGGGCCGGGGGCCTCCCGCCGCTCCCCCCTCCCCGCCACCGCCTTCCAGGAGGTCTGGCTTATGTGCCTTGGACACGGTTTCGGACCCGGCCACGGACACGGTCCGGGTCCCGGCTGCTTCACTTTCCCCGGCCCGCACCCGGGCTGGGGTTGCTCAGGCGGCCGCCTGCCCCACTGCTGCGGCCCCGGCTGGCGGCGGTTTCTGACGCCCGCCGAAGAGGCGGAGCTTTTGAGCCAGTATCTGGAGGAGCTCAAAAAGGAGATGGCCGGAGTGGAGGCCAGAATCCGGGAGCTCAGGGGCTGAGCCCCGATTCGGCCTGCCGGACACTCAGGCCGCCGGCACGGTTTCTTGCGGCCGGACAGGAATCGACGGGGTCGTCCTGAGGACGGCCCTGGCTGTTTTTGGGCCAAAGCCCCGGGCCACCGGGGACCGGATGCCGGAAGCCGGTCAGGCCGGACCGGAGCACCCTACGGTGTTTGACCGAAGCCCGGGCCACTGGGGGGGAAAAATGGCTCCCTCAGCCGGACTCCGGACCACTGGGCCCGCCGCCTGTGGTCTGCTCTGCTTGGAGATCTTCTCTGCCCACCCCCCCAGCCAGCCTCCGGGCTCCTGACCCCGCCGCCGGGGTTGCGCCATAGCCTGCCCTTTGGCCTCTTTCCTCAGCCGGACTCCGGGTTCCTGATCCCGTCTTTGCCTCTTTTCCCGGCCCTTTGCCGCCGTCCTCAGCGGTTCATGGAAGCCAGAAATTCGGCGTTGTTGCGGGTGCCCCGCATCTTCTCCAGCAAAAACTCCATACTGTCCACCGGGCTCAGGGGCGAGAGGAGCTTGCGCAGGATCCAGATGCGGTTCAGGTCCTCCGGCGGCAGGAGCAGCTCCTCCTTGCGGGTGCCGCTCTTGTTGATGTCGATGGAGGGGAAGATGCGCTTCTCGGTGAGCTTGCGGTCCAGGTGGATCTCCATGTTGCCGGTGCCCTTGAACTCCTCGAAGATCACCTCGTCCATGCGGCTGCCGGTGTCCACCAGGGCGGTGGCGATGATGGTGAGGCTGCCCCCCTCCTCCACGTTGCGGGCGGCCCCGAAGAAGCGCTTGGGCCGCTGCAGGGCGTTGGCGTCCAGACCGCCGGAGAGGATCTTGCCGCTGGCCGGAATGACGGTGTTATAGGCCCGGGCGGTGCGGGTGATGGAATCCAGGAGGATGACCACGTCCCGCTTGTGCTCCACCAGGCGCTTGGCCTTCTCCAGCACCATCTCCGCCACCTGGATGTGGCGCTGCGGCGGCTCGTCAAAGGTGGAGCTGATGACCTCGGCCTTGACGCTGCGCTCCATATCCGTCACTTCCTCGGGCCGCTCGTCGATCAGGAGCACGATGAGCACCACCTCCGGGTGGTTGGTGGCGATGGAGTTGGCGATGTTCTGCAGGAGCATGGTCTTGCCGGTGCGGGGCGCGGCCACGATGAGCCCCCGCTGACCCTTGCCGATGGGGGTCATGAGATCCAGGATGCGAGCCGAATAGTTGTCGGGGGTGGTCTCCAGCTTCAGGCGCTCGTTGGGATAGAGGGGGGTGAGGTTGTCGAAGAGGATCTTGTCCCGGGCCACCGCCGGGTCTTCATAATTCACCGACTCCACCTTGAGGAGGGCGAAGTAGCGCTCCCCCTCCTTGGGCGGGCGGATCTGCCCGGTGATGGTGTCGCCGGTGCGCAGGTTGAAGCGCCGGATCTGGGAGGGGGAGACGTAGATGTCATCCGGCCCCGGGAGATAGTTGTAGTCCGGCGCCCTGAGGAACCCGAAACCGTCCGGCAGGATCTCCAGGACCCCGCCCCCGGAGATGATGCCGTTTTTCTCCACCTGCGCCTGGAGAATGGCAAAGATGAGTTCCTGCTTCCTCAGGCCGCTGGCCCCCTCCACGTTGAGTTCCCGGGCCAGGGCGGCCAGTTCATTGATCTTCTTGTGCTTCAATTCCGAAAGGTTCATGCTCCTGCCTCATGGACGGCTTCTGCCGCCCTGGTTAAATGATCATCCTGTGTTCAGGTCTCCCCTGACGCCCCCGCCGGTCTGCCAGGCGCAACGGTAGTGGAAAACCCATCCCACAAGGGTCAGGGATGGAAGCGTGGGTTTTGTGAGAGATTGCACATGGTCTCTCTGCGCACGCGGCGCGTCGGTCTTGCCGGAGGAGGAAAGGATTGCCTGCCCGTCTCGTATTTCGGAACGAGAAAATGTTTGCTTTAGGGGACGGAATGCAGAATTGCAGGGACGCTATCCTGTTTCCTGCGCCTTGTCAAGACGATTTTGGAACAGCTGCCACAGTTTTTCCACCTGCCGCCGCGTCTCCTCCAGAGTCCCGGAGTTGTCCACCACATAGTCCGCCCGACGGCGTTTTTCCGCCAGGGGCATCTGAACGGCCAACAGCCCGCTGATCTCCTCCTCCCCCCGGTCATCCCGGGCCTTGAGGCGGGCCCGCTGCTCCGTGAGGGGGGCATCCACCACCACCACCGCGTCGTAGTCCCCCTCCCGGCCGGTCTCAAAGAGGAGGGGCACCTCCACAATCACCAGGGGCGTGCCCTGGGCGGCCAGCTCCCGCAGCCGCCGCCCCATTTCGCGGATGACGGCCGGGTGCACGATGGCGTTCAGACGCCCCAGGGCTCCGGGGTCGGTAAAGACCAGCCGCCCCAGCTTCACCCGGTTGAGGCTGCCGTCCTCATGGAAAAAGTCGGGGCCGAACTCCCGGCGCAGGGCCTCCCAGGCGGGAGTGTGGGGCCGGACCACCTCCCGGGCGATCTCGTCGGCGCTGAGCACCACCGCCCCCAGGTCCGCAAACATCCGGGCCACGGTGCTCTTGCCGGTGCCGGCCCCGCCGGTGAGGGCGATTTTCAGCATGGTGACGCGGTTTCCTGCGGGAGGCCCCAAAGCCCTGCCCCCCCTCAGCCACCCTCCCCCCATTCCGTCCCAGCTCGCTCCAGCTGGGAGAGCACCGCCCGGAAGTCCTCCGGCAGGGGCGCCTCAAAACCCAGCCTGACTCCGGTTGCCGGGTGGGTGAAGGACAGCCGCCAGGCGTGCAGCAGCTGGCGGGCCACCAGCTTCCTCACCCCCGCCAGCCGGGGCAGTCCCTGAAACCGGGCCGCACCGCCGCCGTAGGTGGCATCCCCCGCCACCGGATGCCCCAGCGCCGCCAGGTGCACCCGGAGCTGGTGGGTGCGCCCGGTCCGGGGGGAGAGCTCCACCAGGGTGAGGGGCCCCGGCAGCTCCCGGCGCACCCGCCAGGCGGTCACCGCCGGCTTGCCCCGCCGGGGCCGGGTGCTCATCTTCTGCCGGTGCCGGGGGTGGCGGCCGATTTCCCCTCTGATCTCCCCCTCCGGTTCCCTGAAGCGCCCCCACACCAGGGCAAGGTAGGTCTTGTCCACCGTGCGGGCCTGGAACTGCCGCACCAGGTCGGCATGGGCGGAGGCGCTCTTGGCCGCCACCAGCAGGCCGCTGGTGTCCTTGTCCAGGCGGTGCACCAGCCCCGGACGGCTCAGGTCCCCCACCCGGGCCAGCTCCGGGCAGTGGGCCAACAGCGCCTGCAGCAGGGTCCCTTCCCGGTGCCCGGCCCCGGGATGCACCACCAGTCCCGGGGGCTTGTTGACGACCAAAAGATGGTCATCCTCAAAGAGGATTTCCAGGGGGCGGGGCTCAGGGAGGAGCTCCGGCGGTTCCGGGGGCGGCACCGCAAGGGCCACCTCCTCCCCCTCCCGCACCCGGTAGCTGGCCCCCCGGAGCGCCCCGTTCACCCGGGCCTGCCCCGCCTTCAGCCACCTTCCCAGGCGGGAGCGGGAAAACTCCGTGCGCCGGGCCAGGAACTGGTCCAGGCGCAGCCCGGCCTCACTTTTGGCGACCGTGAACCTGAGGGCATCCGGCGGGCCGTCAGCCATGAGGGCAAGTCTTGCTCAGGGGAGGAGGCCGGGGTCCGGGCCCTTCCCCCACCCCAACGCCTCCCGCGGTCGGACCGGGAGGACGGGGAAGCCTCCCCGGCCCTTCTCCCTCCTACACCTTGCGGAGGACGCCGCCGTTTTTGAGTTCGCTGAAGATCATGCGGCCGGCGGTGGTCTGCAGGACGCTGGTCACCGACACCTCCACCTCCTTGCCGATGAAGCGCCGGGCGTTTTCGATGACCACCATGGTGCCGTCGTCCAGATAGCCCACCCCCTGACCCTGGGACTTGCCCTCCCGCTGGATCTGCACCCACAAGGTCTCCCCGGGCAGAACCGAGAGTTTGAGGGCGTTGGCCAGCTGGTTGATGTTCAGGACCTCAATCCCCTGGATCTCCGCCACCTTGTGCAGGTTGAAATCGTTGGTGAGGATCTTGGCCCCCCGTTTCAGGGCCAGGGCCACCAGTTTGGAGTCCACCCCCCCGGGGGGCAGGGGTTCGTCCACGGTCTGCACCTGGAGGCGGTTCTGCTGCTGCAGGCGCCGCAGAATGTCCAGGCCGCGGCGACCCCGGCTGCGGCGCAGCTCCTCCGCCGAGTCGGCGATATTCTGCAGTTCGTCCAGGATGAACTTGGGCACCACCAGCACCCCGTCCAGAAAGCCGGTGTCGGCGATATCGGCGATGCGGCCGTCGATGATGACGCTGGTATCCAGGAGATATACCGGCTTGCGGAAGGGTTTTTCCGGTTCCAGGAAGGCCGGAGCCTGCATTTCGGAGATCTTCTTGCCGCCCAGGACCAGCCCGATGTAGCCGAAGACCGCGGAGAACATGATATACAGGGGGATTTGCAGGGTGGGCAGCTCCAGGAACTGCTCGAAGGGGTAACTGGCCACCTTGGCCATCCCCAAGCCGATGAACAGGCCCAGGGTGCCGCCGATGATGGTCTTCAAGGGGATATGCTTGACCGCCGCCTCCAGTCCCAGGGTGAGGGCGGCCAGACCCAGACCGGCGGCCCCTCCCACCCAGCCGCTCCACCACCACCGGCCGATCTGCGGCACCTGGCTGCCGATCAGGTAGCCGCTCACGGCGCAGATGGAACCCAGGATGATGAAGACCGCCAGCTTTCTCAGCACAACGGGTTCACCTCCCTATCCCGGCGGGATGGGCAAGGTGCAGCAGAAACCACGGTGGGCAGGCCGGTGGGGCGGGCCCACGGCCGGAATACTGTCGGCTTACAGGCTGGAAAAATTCCTCGGCCTCACCCGCTGTTGCCCTCCCCGGCGGCGGGGACGGCCTGGGCCAGGATCTCCTGGAGCTGTGCCTCCACTTCCTCTTCTTTTTTATTATTGACCAAGGACAACTCCTTCACCAACAGATTTTTTGCCGTGTCCAGCAATTTCCGTTCCCCGAAGGAGAGCTCCTTCTCCGCCTTGAGGAGGGTCAGGTCCCGGAGGACCTCCGCCACCCGGAGCGGGGAACCGGTCTTGATCTTGTCCATGTAATCCCGATAGCGCCGGTTCCAGGTGGTATGGTTGAGGCGCGTCGGCCGGCTCTTCAGGATGGAATAAATCTCCGAGACCATCTGCGGGTTGATGACGGTCCTCAGGCCGATGTTGGATGCGTTGTCGGTGGGGATCATGATGATCATGTCATTTTCCAGGAGCCGCATGATGTAAAAACGCTGGGCCCGGCCCCCCACCTCCCGCTCCTGGATGGATTCGATGAGGCCTACACCGTGGGCCGGATAAACGGCCATCTCTCCCACATTGAACATCGCCTCGACCTCCCTGCAGACTTCACGTTCATTTTATCACAAATTCACCCGGCCGACAATTTCATGCGCTCCGCTGGAAGCGGAAATGCAGGATCTCGCCGTCCTCCACCACATGGTCCCGGCCCTCCACCAGGAGCAGGCCGGCCTCCCGGACCCGGGCCGGGGAACCCAGGCGCACCAGGTCCTCATAGCGCATCACCTCAGCCTTAATGAAGCCTCTTTCCATCTCGCTGTGCACCCGCCCGGCGGCCTGTGGGGCCCTGGTGCCCGCGGGCACGGTCCAGGCCCGGACCTCCGGGCCGACGATGGTGTAAAAGGTGACAAGATTCAAAAGCCGGTAGCTCTCCCGGATGAGGCGCATGATCCCCGGTTCCTGCAGCCCCAGGCTGTCCAGAAACTCCCGGCGCTCGGCTTCGGGCAGTTCCATCAGCTCGCTCTCCAGATCCCCCAGGATGGGCACCAGCGGCACCCCCCTCTGCCGGGCCAGCTCCTGGAGGGCGCGGTAGGCGGCTCCTCCCCGGAACTCCGCTTCGCTCAGGTTGGCCACGAAGAGATAGGGCTTGACGGTGAGCAGGGCCACCGGCCGGAGGTCCTCCGCTTCCGCCGCGCTCCAGGCCAGCTCCCTGAGCCACTTCCCCTGATTGAGGGCGGCCTCGGCCCGGGCCAGGGCGGCGCAGGCCCGGGCGGCGTTCTTGTCCCCGGCCCTGGCCTTCTTCTCCAGCTTGGCCAGCTGGCGCCCCAGCACCTCCAGGTCGGCCAGGAAGAGCTCCGTCTCCACCACCTCCACATCCCGCACCGGGTCCAGGGAGCCCAGGGGGTGGGGGCAGGAGGGGCTGTCGAAGCAGCGCACCACGTGCACCAGCAGGTCGGTGTCCCGGATGTCCGCCAGAAAGCGGTTGCCCAGCCCCTCCCCCTGGGAGGCCCCGGCAATGAGTCCGGCCACGTCCACAAATTCGATGGTGGTGGGGGTGAGCCGCTCCGGCTTGAGCACCTCCCCCAGCCGGTGCAGGCGGGGGTCGGGCACCGGCACCACCCCGGTGTTGGGGGAAATGGTGCAGAAGGGGTAGGCGGCCACCTCCGCCTGGGCCGCGGTGAGGGCGTTGAAGATGGTGCTCTTGCCGGCGTTGGGAAGGCCGATGATGCCGCAGCGCCAGCCCATGGCCTAATCCCTTTCCGCAGACGCCGGGCGCAGAAATCCGCACCCGCCGCGACGCCATGCCGGGCTACCGAACTTATCAAGCCGGAAGGACGGGGAGGAATCACCGCGGCCCGCAGGCCGTGAAGAGGAGATCATCGGCGCATGCCTTTCCTCAGCCAGAGACTGCCCGCCCCCGGGACGGCAGCACACTGCGGCGGAGAGGTCCCCGGGACGGATGCCTTCCGACCACCACGTCAGGGATGCAGGTTACAGCAGGTGCGGCCGGGTGAGGGGCCCAATCAGGGGCGGGTGCCGTTGATGCGGTTGCGCAGCACCCCGGAGGTCTTGAAGACCACCACCTTCCGGGCCCGGAGGATGAGGTTTTCCTTGGTTTGCGGGTTTCTGCCCCGGCGGGCGTTCTTCTGTCTCACCGAGAACTTGCCGAAACCGCTTACCAGCAGGTCTTCTCCCGAGGCCAGGGTCTCCTTGATGAGGCTCAAGACCCGCTCCACCACCGCCCGGGATTCCTGTTTGGTCAAACCGGCCTGGGTCTGCAGACGGCTGATGAGTTTCTCTTTGGTGAGGGCCATAACCTGCGGCAGTCGGGATCAGGGTGGTGACGTCACACATCAGGGTAATGGAAAATCCCTGTACTGTCAAGGGCCTTTTCCAGGCGGCAGGGGCGCCGTCAGGCGGCGGGGCGCCTCCTTGTATTGCCGCAGGCCGAAATCCAGGGCATGGAAGCGGCAGGCGTCGATGCACTTGAGGCACATGATGCACTCCGGGCTGGCCTGGGTCTCATAGGGCACCACCCCGGTGGGGCAGGCCTTCTCACAGGCCTTGCAGTGCACACAGTTCCCCTGGATGTAATCCAGCTTGATCAGGGTGAGGCGGTTGAAGAGCCCGTAGAAGGCCCCCAGGGGGCAGAGGGTGCGGCAGAAGAAGCGGCTGATGAGCACCGCCCCCACCAGGATGAGGACCATGAGGGTGACCTTGTTCCAGAAATAGAAGCCCACCGTCTCCCACAGGGCCGGCTTGAGGAGCAGAAGCGGCATGGCCCCCAGAAGCGTCCCGGAAGGGCACAGCAGCTTGCAGAACCAGGGATGGCCCAGGCCGTAGTGGTCCACCAGCAGCAGGGGCATCAGCACCACCATGACCACCAGGACGACATACTTGAGATAACGGAGAGGGGGCCAGAGGGAGAATTTCCGCCCGGGGATCATATGGAGGAGATCCTGGATGAAGCCAAAGGGGCAGAGCCAGCCGCAGGGCAGGCGCCCCACCAGGGTGCCGATGAACCCCAGGTAGCCGAGGACCAGGGTGCCCAGCTGGGGCACGGTCCCGGGCGTCGTGAACCGCAGGCCGGCGATGAAATTCTGGATGGCGCCCACCGGACAGGACAGCAGGGCCGCCGGACAGGAGTAGCAGTTGAGCCCCGGGTGGCAGATGGCCTTCAGTGGCCCCTGGTAAATGACCGCCCCCCCAAACGGAAAGAGGAGATAGGAGTTGGTCCCCAGGGTGACGAGGGTCTGCACCAGCCGGCGGAAGGCGTTCATTCAGCCCACTCCGATGCAGGCCAGGCAGATGGTGTTCCCCAGATTCATCAGATATTCCAGCTCGCCGCGGTTCACCCCGAGGAGAAAGAGCAGGGTGAAGAGGATGAGAAGCCAGATGGCGGTGCGGGACATGCCGCCCCCGTGCTGCCTGACGTTGCTGGTTCCTGTATAATATTATACCCAGGGGACCGCCGGAAAGGGAGGACGGGGACAAGTTTTTTCTCCCCCCATCCCTGAAAATCCGCCGCCCTTGCAGCAGCGAGTTTTTATGGCTAGGTTATAAATTGCATCAACAGGAAGGGATGGCCCCTCCCCGGCCTTCTCCCCCAACCCCGGTAATGGGGGGAGGGTGAGGACAAAGCAAAGGAGCTCCCGCCCCTCCCCCTTCCCCTCAAAACCCGGGCAGAATGAGTGCGAGGCGCGGCCATGTCCAGGAAGGCACTGCTGGTCACCGACATGCTCAACGACTTCATCGACCCAAAGGGCGCCCTCTATGTGGGGGAGGCCGGCCGGAGGATCATCCCCTTCATCGCCGGCAAGATCGCCGAGACCCGGGCCGCCGGCGGCCTCGTCTTTTACCTGTGTGACGCCCATGCCCCCGATGACCCGGAGTTCCAGCGCTTCCCCCCCCACGCCGTCAAAGGCACCTGGGGCGCGGCCGTCATCCCGGAGCTGGCCCCGGCCCCCGGGGATCTCATCGTGGAGAAGACCCGCTACAGCCCCTTCAGCGGCACCGACCTGGAAAACCTCCTGCGCCGGGAAGACGTCACCGAGGCCGGGGTGGTGGGGGTGTGCACCTCCATCTGCGTGCTGGAGACCGTCCGGGGGCTTTTTGAGATGGGGATTCTGGCCATCGTCTTCCGGGACGGGGTGGCGGACTTCGACCCCGAAGCCCACGCCTTCGCCCTGAAATACATGCCCCGGATCCTGGGGGCCACCGTGGTGTAATCCTCTAACGGAGGGCGGGGGAAACGCTGCCCCCCTCCGGCTCCTCAACTCCGACATGGGGGGGAGGAGGGGGGCAGGGTTCCTGATGCCCCCGCTTGCGAAAGGAGAGGCGATGAAGGTACTGGCGGTATTGGGCAGCCCCCGCTCCCAGGGCAACAGCGCCACCCTGGCCCGGGAGGTGCTGGCCGGCCTGAGGGAGGCCGGAGCCGAGGTCCAGGTTTATGAGCTGAACCGCCTGGAGTTTCAAGGCTGTCAGGGCTGCGGCGCCTGCAAGGCCGAAGCCGAGGCCTGCGTGCTCACCGACGACTTCACCCCCATCTATGCGGCCCTGCGGGAGGCGGACGTGCTGGTGCTGGCCTCGCCGGTCTATTTCGGCGACCTCTCCGGCCAGATGAAGTGCTTCTTCGACCGCCTCTACGCCTTGGCCAACCCGGATTTCACCAGCCGCCTCACCCCGGGGAAGCAGGCCGTGGTCATCCTCACCCAGGGGGCCCCGCCGGAGGAGATGTTTGCTGACATCTTCCCCCGCTACGAGCGCTGGCTCAAGCACTTCGGCTTCGGCCCCATCCATCTCCTCCGGGGGCTGGGTCTGAGCGAAGCCGGGGAGGCCGGCCGCCGCCCGGAGCTTCTGGCCCGGGCCCGGGAGGTGGCGGCCCTACTTGTGTCCCCGGTCTGAGAGGCGCCGGGGGAGGGCCGGCGAGCCCGAGGCCCTCCCTGGACCCCCCCCGGCAAGGGGGTGGGTGAGGCTTGGTCGCCGCCGCCAGCCTAGCCTACGGACTGCCCCCTCCCCCACCTGCCAGGGGGGCAGAAGCCCACCGCCCTCCGGGATGTTTCCCCGGGCCTGCCAAAATTTACATTTTAGTAAATCTCTCTTGCCCCCCGAACGAAAATGGCGTAAAGTTAGTAAAAATAAAGTTGCAATTCCCTTTTGATTGTCTGTAACCGATACATGGACGATTTGGCCCTGCTTTTTGAAATCACCCAGATCCTGAATGCTCCGGGCCCGTTGCCCCGCAACCTGCAGCAGATGCTCAAGGTCCTGGCCACCGAGGCCGGGATGGAGCGGGGCACCATCACCATCCTCAATCCCGAGACCAACGAAATCCAGATCGAGGTGGCCCAGGGCCTGAGCGCCGAGGCCCGGCGCCGGGGCCGCTACAAGCTGGGGGAGGGCATCACCGGCCGGGTGGTGGAGACCGGGGAGCCCATGGTGGTGCCCCGGGTCAGCCAGGAGCCCCTGTTCCTCAATCGCACCCGCACCCGGGGCCGGGAAAAGGATGAAATCTCCTTCATCTGCGTGCCCATCAAGATCAACCAGCAGACCATCGGCGCCCTGAGCGTGGACCGGCGCTACCAGGACCTGGACCTGGACCGGGATGTGCGCCTCCTCACCATCATCGCCTCCATCATCGCCCAGGCCGGCAACAACCTCATGCTCCTGGACCGGGAAAAGGAGCTCCTCCGGGATGAAAACCTGCAGCTCAAAGGCGCCCTGCAGGAGCGCTATCAGGTGGGCAACCTGGTGGGCACCTCCGGCCGCATGCGCCAGGTCTTCGAGATGATCCAGCGGGTGGCCAAAAGCAACGCCACCATCCTCATCCGGGGGGAGAGCGGCACCGGCAAGGAGCTGGTGGCCAACGCCATCCACTACAACAGCAGCCGGGCGAACAAGCCCTTCATCAAGGTGAACCTGGCGGCCCTGCCCGAGACCCTGGTGGAGAGCGAGCTTTTCGGCCATGAGCGGGGGGCCTTCACCGGCGCCCTGCAGCGCAAGATCGGCCGCTTCGAGCAGGCCCAGGGCGGCACCATCTTTCTGGACGAAATCGGCGACCTCTCCCCCTCGGTGCAGCTCAAGCTCCTCCGGGTCATCCAGGAGCGGGAGTTCTCCCGGCTGGGGGGCACCGCCACCCTCAAAGCCGACGTGCGCCTCCTGGCCGCCACCCACCGGGACCTGGAAAAGCTGGTGGCCGAGGGCGCCTTCCGGGAGGACCTCTACTACCGCCTCAATGTCTTCCCCATCTACCTCCCGCCCTTACGGGACCGCAAAAGCGACATCCCGGCCCTGGTGGAGCACTTCCTCGCCAAGTTCGGCAAGGCCAACGGCAAGGAGGTGAGGCGGGTCTCCCAGGGGGCCCTGGACCTCCTGATGAACTACAACTGGCCGGGGAACGTCCGGGAGCTGGAGAATGTCATCGAACGGGCCCTGCTCGTCTGCGACGGCGACACCATCCTGGCCTCGCATCTTCCCCCCACCCTGCAGGTGCGCTTCTCCGGGCGGGCGCCGGCGGGGGAAGGGGAGGTCTGCCCGATACGCCTCAGCCTGGCGGCCCAGGTGGAGACCCTGGAGCGGGAGCTCATCACCGAGGCCCTCATCGCCTGCAAGGGCAACCAGTCCAAGGCGGCCCATTACCTGGACACCTCGCTGCGCATCCTGGGCTACAAAATCAAACGTTACGGCATCGAACCCCGCCGCTTCCGCACCCCCCGGAACTGAGGGGCCGGCCCCGGGTGGCGGCCCGGCACCCCCCGCTCCTGGGCGGAGGCGGGCGGGGCTCAGCCGGTTTTCGCCGCCCGCCTCCTCCACTTCTGACGGCTGAAGGCCGGAGGCGGCGGGCCCCAAGGCCCCTCACTTTATTTTGATCCACAGCAGGCGGGCCACCTCGGGGCCGGGATTATGCCACTGCTCCGGGAGATCGGTGGTGAGGTAGATGAGGTCCCCCGGCGTCAGGGTGAAGACCCGCCCCCCACAGGTCACCTTGAGGCTGCCGCTGAGGAGATAGCCCAGCTCCTCCCCTTTGTGAACGAAAAAATGGCCGGGGAGGGTCTCCCGGGGTTTGATCTCCAGGAGGAAGGGCTCGGCCTTGGCGGTGAAGTCCAGCGTCTGGAGCAGCCGGGCCGTGCCCGCCCTCTCCGGCAGCTGCGGCAGGCGAATCTCCACCAGGTCTGCGGCCTTAAAGATCCGGCTGCCCCGGCCTCCGGGGCGCTCCTCAAAAAAGGAAGCCGGCTCCACCTCCAGAACCTCGGCCATGCTCATGAGGGCGGGAAGCGAGGGATAGATGAGATTGCTCTCCACCTGGGAGATGGTGCTGGGTGTGACCCCCACCAGCTTGGCCAGCTCGCTTTGGGACAAGCCCCGCCGGCGGCGGAACTCCTTCAGGCGGCGGCCTAAGTTGAGTTTGCCGCTCACCCGCCGCTCCTCCTCAAAGGTGACGGTGGGGCCTTTGGTCCAGTAGGCGTGAGGCCGGTGAAACTCCCCGGTGCTGCGATTTTCCGCCTTGAGGATGGTGAGCGCCGTGGCCCCCCGCTTGATGGTGAGCTCGATGGCCACCTGGGCGATCTGGTTCACCGCCGCCCGGAAGCGGGGCGAGTGGGCGTTCTTCTCCAGCAGCCAGTAAGCGATGGTGTTCAGCTCATAGAGCCGGGGGCAGGCGTGAGAATAGAAGCTCAGCAGCCGGTCTTCGCTGCCCCAGAGCTCCTGCATGCCGGTCAAGGATTCAAAGATGAAGCGCACATCCCCCGTGAGGCCGGCGTGTACGGCGGAGAGCTGCTCCGCAAAGGCCTCCGGGGACCGGGGCTCGACCACCGGCAGCAGGCGGCAGCCCAGGTTTGTCCCATGCTCCTCATAGAACTTGAGAAAAATGGGTGAGCTCTGGCCCTTGCCGTGCGTGAAGCAGTCCAGGATGGTCAGCCCGGGATACTGGGCCAGGTCCCCCAGCTTGTCCAGCAGATTCTTGGGGGAGCGGTCGAAACTGACGTAGATGATGGCCTTGCCCTGCTGGCGGGAGGCCTGCAGAAAATTGAGGCAAAAGACCGGGGCCAGGGAACCGGCGTCATCATGCCACAGCACATTGTCGCCGATGCAGAGGCCGCCCAGGAGGGCATCCAGGCGAGGAATCCCCGAGGCCACCGCCGCTGATGCCGTTTTCATTTTTTCGTCCTGCGAAGAGAGGCACCTTTGAGGCGAGGCCGGCCCTCCGGCCGCTCGGTGGACCGGCCGGCTGCGCCCGTCAGCGCCTGGTCCGGTTGTGGGTAAGGGGCCATGCGGGGGGCCCTGCCCGCCTGGCATGGCCTCCGCCCCTTTCATGGGCCGGGGGAGGGCAAGGAGCGGGAGCAGCCCCGTCCGTGCCAAGGCCCGTATCGCCTCACTTCATATGCAAAAACGGCGCCATGCCGCCACCCCTCCAGAGCCGGGGAAGCGGCTTTGAATATACAAATTTGTCAGATAATATCAGTTTAACTAACATCTTTGTGTTTTTATCATCGGGATTTTCAGGGGATGCGGCCATAAGTAGATGTTTTTCCAGAAATTTCTTTTCATCGATTTATGGTGCAATTCTTGCATTGGTATAACTGGATTTTTTTAATTTTTATCATTAAAAAAAGGAGCGAGTTCCATGTCCTTCAGCAATCCCAATCGCAGCGCCGCCACCCAGACCAAGACGCGGGTCACCCCGGCGCCCATTTCCGGCATCTGTGTCACCTGTCTGGACGGCTGCCCCGGCCCCTGCGAAATCGGCCGTTCCGCCATCCGCGGCCGGGAGGTCCTCTACCCCAGCCCCTTCGGCAAAGTCACCGCCGGCGCCGACAAGGATTATCCGGTGGACTTCTCCCACTTCAACATCCACGGCACCTGCGTGGGCGCCCAGGGGATCGAACCCGACCCCGACAAGGCCATCTTCCCGGCGGTGGACGTGAGCGTCAGGGTGGGTACCGCCCACCCGGTGGAGCTCTCCTTCCCCTGCTTCACCGGCGCCCTGGGCTCCACGGAGATCGCCCGGGTGCATTGGGAATCCATGGCGGTGGGCGCCGCCATCTCCGGCATCATCCTGGTGTGCGGCGAAAACGTCTGCGGCATGGACCCCCAGGCGGAGATCAAAAAGGGGCGGGTGGTGAAGTCCCCGGAGATGATCCGCCGGGTGCAGACCTTCAAGGACTGGTACCAGGGCAAGGGCGACATCATCGTCCAGGCCAATGTGGAGGACACCCGCCTGGGCGTCCCCGAATACGTCATCGAAAAGCTGGGGGTGGAGTTCTTTGAGCTCAAGTGGGGCCAGGGCGCCAAGAACATCGGCGGCGAGGTGAAGCTCCCCAACCTGGAGCGGGCCAAGCAGCTCAAGGAGCGGGGCTACATCGTGCTCCCCGACCCCCTGGACAAGGTCACCCAGGAGGTCTACCGGGCCCGGGGCATCAAGGAATTCGAGCGCCACTCCCGCCTGGGGATGGTGGACGAGGAGGACTTTTACCGCACCGTGGAGCACCTGCGCAAGCTGGGGGCCAAGCGGGTCAGTCTCAAGACCGGCGCCTACCGGCCGGCGGACCTGGCCCGGGCCCTCAAGTTCGCCTCCCAGGCCCGGATCGACCTCCTGACGGTGGACGGCGCCGGCGGCGGCACCGGCATGAGCCCCTGGCGGATGATGAACGAATGGGGGATCCCCACCGTCTACATTGAATGCCTCCTGTATGAATATGCCCATCACCTGGCCCAGAAGGGCGAGTTCGTCCCGGATCTGGCCATCGCCGGCGGCCTGTCCCTGGAGGACCACGTCTACAAGGCCCTGGCCCTGGGCGCGCCCTACGTCAAGCTGGTGTGCATGGGCCGCTCCATCATGACCGCCGCCATGGTGGGCAACACCGAGGGCAAGAAGCTGGCCACCAAATGCGCCGAGGAGGAGCGCAACCTCACCGAGGCCCTCCTGGAGACCTTCGCCGAGGCCGGCACCCTCAAGGCCCGGTTCGGCAAGGACTTTGAGCGCCTCCCGGCCGGGGCCATCGGCCTGTACAGCTACATCACCCGCATGAGCCAGGGGCTGCAACAGTTCATGGCCGGCATCCGCAAGTTCAACCTCTCCCTCATCAGCCGGGATGATTTGTGCGCCCTCACCGAGGAGGCGGCCAGGGTCTCCGGCATCCCCTACGTCATGGACGCCGACGCCGAGGAGGTGGAGAAGATCCTGGGCTATCGCCGGCGGTAAGACAGTGGGCGGAGAGGGGGCAAAGACCCCTGTCCCCTCTCCCCCACCCCTCCTCCATCCCCCGGCGCGGGACCTGAGCTCCCCGCCCCTCCCCCCGCCCTGTCCCGAGTGGAAGGGACTCTAAAGAGACCGGGCGGCCGCCTCCGGGACGGCTGGGGCTGCCTCTCCCTGTCCCCGGCAGGCCAAAAACACCGCAAGCACTACCCCCTCCCACCTGTCCCCGGGGAAAAGGGGTGGAGGGCTGGAATCCTCTGCCCTCTCAGGCCGGGAAAGGGAGGGGGGACAGGCCTGCCGGGTGCTCCCTGACACCGGGCACCCTGCCCGGGGTTCTCCCGGACAGGCCGTTTGCCGGGGGCGCCGGACCCGGCTTTACTGACACTGACATAAATGACTTTTTTGTTAATAAAACTTTCTTTCCCTTGCAATTATGTAACATTTAGGTCATTTTTCCGGCGCAAAGGGGAATTTCCCACCGGGATTTCCCCGGCACGACTCTTGCTTTCGTGATACCATAACAGCCAGTGCGAAGAAAATCCGGCCAAGGAGGTTTCCCCGTGAACTGCCAGACGGTGGAAGATGTTTTTAAAGCCGTGAAGGATCAGAATGTCAGCTTCATCCAGCTCTGGTTCACCGACGTCCTGGGGATGCTGAAGAGCTTTTCCATCCGCCCCTCGGAACTGGAGGAGGCCATGACCGAGGGCATGGGGTTTGACGGCTCCTCCATTGAGGGCTTCTCCCGCATCGAGGAGTCGGACATGATCGCCAAGCCCGATCCCACCACGTTCCAGCTTCTGCCCTGGCGGCCGGAGGAGGCCCCGGTGGCCCGCATGTTCTGCGACGTGCTGCAGCCCGACGGCTCCCCCTACCCCGGGGATCCCCGCTATGTGCTGCGCCGGGTGCTGGCCAAGGCGGCGGAGCAGGGCTTCACCAGCTACATGGGCCCGGAGCTGGAGTATTTCTACTTTGCCAACAACACCTGCCCCGAGGTCCTGGACAAGGGCGGCTACTTCGACGCCCCGCCCCTGGATGTGGGCAACGACCTGCGGCGCCAGACCATCTTCGCCCTGGAGAAGCTGGGCATCCGGGTGGAGTACAGCCACCACGAGGTGGCCGACTCCCAGCATGAGATCGACATGCGCTACGACGAGGCCCTGCGCATGGCGGACAAGTGCATGACCCTCAGGGTGACGGTGAAGGTCATCGCCA
Source organism: uncultured bacterium (assembly GCA_937943575.1). GTDB lineage: Bacteria > Desulfobacterota > Desulfobaccia > Desulfobaccales > 0-14-0-80-60-11 > JAILZL01. Next base: position 41,137 of record CALEAV010000042.1, read on the forward strand.
TGCTCAACGGGGTCTACGCCACCTTCATGCCCAAGCCCATCTTCGGCATCAACGGCAGCGGCATGCACACCCACCAGTCGCTTTTCCGGGACAACAAAAACGCCTTCTACGACCCCAAGGATGAGTACCACCTCTCTGCCATCGGCAAGAGCTACATTGCCGGGTTGCTGAGGCACGCCCGGGAGATCACCGCGGTGTGCAGCCAGTGGGTGAACTCTTACAAGCGTCTGGTGCCGGGCTATGAGGCGCCGGTGTATGTGGCCTGGGCCCGCCGCAACCGCTCCGCCCTGGTGCGGGTGCCCATGTACAAGCCGGGCAAGGAGGCGGCCACCCGCTGCGAATACCGGGCCCCGGACCCGGCATGCAACCCCTACCTCGCCATCGCGGTGATGCTGGCCGCCGGCCTCAAGGGCATCGAGAACAACTACCCCCTGCCGGAGCCGGTGGAGGAGGACATCTACCATATGTCGGAGGCCGAGCGGGCCCGCCGGGGCATCGTGGCCCTCCCCGGCAGCCTCTATGAGGCGGTGCTGGAGGCGGAAAAGAGCGACCTCATCCGGGAGACCCTGGGCGACCACATCTTCAACAAGTTCATCGAGAACAAGAAGATCGAGTGGGACAACTACCGCATGCACGTGAGCAACTATGAAATCGAGCGCTATCTGCCTATCTTGTAGGGAATGGGCTTTACGGCGGGAATCCGGCCAGGCCGGGAAAGGCGGAGGGTGCCTCTCCCGGCTTTGGCCGCCCGCCGGCTCCCGCACCTCGTGGCGGCAAGGATGAGGGAGAAACCCAAAGTGGTGATCCTGGCCTGTCAGCAGGCTCTGCCTGATCCCGAACCCCTGCTGCAGGCCCTGGAGGCGGCGGGGCTCACTGCCCGGGCGGTGCCGGAGCCCTGCAGCAGCAAGATCGAGGCCTTTCACCTGCTGCGCATCCTGGCGGTGGAGGCCGACTGCGTCCGGGTGCTGGCCTGCCCTGAAGACGCCTGCCTGCTTAAGGAAGGGAGTTGCCGCCTGGGCCGGCGCCTCAAGCACGCCCAGGAGTATCTGCAGGAAATCGGACTGGAACCGGAGCGCCTGGAGGTGACCCGCCTTAACCCCGGGGAGGCCGTGGACCTCCCCCGACTGGCCGCGGACCTGGCCGGAGTCGCCCTCACCCTGGGCCTCAATCCCGGGCGCCGCCGTGTCCAGGAAAAGGAGCCTCAGAAGTGATTGTCGGCACGAGAAAACCCCTGGCCGAGATCCAGGGCATGGTGGCCGGCGCCCGCCGCCTCCTGGTGGCCGGATGTGATACCTGCGTAGCGGAGTGCGTGGCCGGAGGCCGCAGGGAGGTGGCGGAGCTGAGCGCCGCCCTGATGATGGCTTCCCGGATGGCCGGGCGCCAGGTGGAGATCCGGGAGGCCAGCGTGGACCGGCAGTGCATCCACGAATTCCTCCTGGAGGTGGTGGAGGCCGCGCAAGGCGCCGAGGCGGTGCTCTCCCTGGCCTGCGGCGCCGGCGTCCAGGCCCTGGCGGCCAGGCTCCCCCACCTCCCGGTCTTTCCGGCCCTGAACACCCAGTTCATCGGCGAGACTGCCGAACGGGGGCTGTGGCTGGAGAACTGCCGGGGCTGCGGGGACTGTCTTTTGGGCCTGACCGGCGGCATCTGCCCCATCTCCCGCTGCGCCAAAAGCTTGCTCAACGGCCCCTGTGGCGGCGCCGTCGGCGGCCTGTGCGAGATCAACAAGGCCAAAAAATTCGACCCGGAAGTACCCTGCGCCTGGCTGCAGATTTACGACCGCTTAAGCGCCCTGGGGCAACTGGAGCGCCTCACCGTGCTTGCCCCCCCCAAGGACTGGTCCCGGGGCGAGGCCGGGGGGCCCCGGCGGGTGCTCAGACCCGATCAGCGACCGTAAGGTAAGCTCTCATGCCGGAGAAGTATCATATTCATGTCAGGCCCATGCCTTCCCGCTTTCCGTCGGTGGGCAAGACCACCGTCCTGGATTGGGGGGAGGGGTGTCTGAGGTGCACCCGCTGCGTCAAGGAGACCTGCCCCTACAATGCCTTCCGACAGCGGGGCTTTGATGACCGCAGCCTGTCGGACACCATCGACACCTACTGCAAAAACTGCCTGCGGTGCGTCCAGGGCTGCCCCCGGGAGCTGGTGGTGAAGGCCGCCAATCCCCAGTACCGGCGCCTGGGGGATGACTACTGGACTCCGGCCATCCTCCAGTCCACCTGGTTTCAGGCGGAGACCGGCAAGATCCCGGTCTCCGGCGCCGGCTACGGCGGGCCCTTTGCCGGCCCCGGCTTTGACAGCATCTGGACCGACATGAGCGAGATCGTGCGGCCCACCCGGGACGGCATTCACGGCCGGGAGTACATCAGCACCGCCATCGAGTTAGGCCGCAAGCCCCTCTTCCTGGTCTTTGACGCCGAGGGCCGGCTCGCCTTCGAGCCGCCGCCGCGGGTGGAGATCCCCCTGCCCATCCTGCTGGCCGACCCTCCCTTCAGCGCCGGGCCGGTGCCGGTGCGCCGGGCCCTGACGGGCGCGGCCCGCCGCCTCAGGACCCTGGCGGTCATCGCCCGGGAAAACGTTGACCCGGAACTGGCCGCAGAGGCGGAACACCTGTGCCTGACTTTCCCCACCGGTCGGGTGGATACCGAGGACCCCCTGCTGTCCCGGGTCCGGCTGGTGGAGCTCACTGACCACGAGGGGGTGCTGGCCCAGGTGGAGGCCGTGAAACGCCGCCATCCCGGTCTAGTCACCATGATCAAGGTGCCGGCAGACGAAGGGGCCGCCGCTCGGGTGTCGGAGCTGGCCCGGGCCGGGGCCGAGGCCATTCACCTGTTCTGCGACCACCATGCCCGGGGCTTTTTGGGGGCCCGGGAGCGGCACCTCAAGGACCTCCTGCGCACGGTGCACCTCACGCTGGTGGAGGACAACCTGCGGGACACCGTGACCCTGCTGGCCTCCGGCGGCATCGCTTTGGCGGAGCATGTGGCCAAGGCCATCATCTGCGGCGCCGACGGGGTGATCGTGGACCTGCCCCTGCTCCTCGCCCTGGAGTGCCGGTTGTGCCGGGCCTGTCAGCGGGGCGGCCGCTGTCCGGTGGACATCGACAGCCTGGACCCGGTGTGGGGGACGCAGCGCCAGGTGAACCTGATGGGGGCCTGGAACCACCAGCTCCTGGAGGTCCTGGGGGCCATGGGCTTAAGGGAAGTGCGCCGCCTGCGGGGGGAGGTGGGCCGGGCCATGTTTGTGGAGGACCTGGAGCGGGAGATCTTCGCGCCGCTCTTCTCCCGCCCGGGTCCTGAAGGCTTCCGGCGGGAGGGAGAATGAGGACGGTCCCACGGCGCCTTCCCCAAAAGCACCTGTCCGCCTCCCCTGGCCAAAGCCCACAGCCGGCGGTGCAGGTCACACCTGACCGGGTTCTGTATGATCTGACTTGAGAGTTGGGGCTTTGGGCCCCTGGATCACCTTCTGGCAGCGAATTTTGAACCTTTCATTTCAGACCCCGGACTGTGGGAGTCTCTCAGAGTAAACCTTCGGGCCATGACGGAACATGCGGTGAAATACGACGATGAAGCCTGGGGCCCCGGGCCCTGGACGCCAGTGCGCACCCCCTGCCGGTTCAGGAACCCTTTGTCCAAATGGCGGGTGTGGCGCAACGAGGCCAAGTGCATCCAGTGCGGCACCTGTGTGGAGGTCTGCCCCTACGGGGTGCACACCAGGGTGGGCAAATTCATCCGCAAGCCCCAGAGTTACTTGTGTCTCGGGCCCGCCTGCGACAAGAAGGACTTTTACTGCGTCCGCCACTGTCCCCCCCAGGCCCTGAGCCTCCGGCTCCACCCGGTGTACACCACCCTGGGGGACCACCGCTGGACCGCGGATCTGCTCCTCAGCACCTGGTGGATGGCGGAATTCGGCACCCTGCCCTATGCCGACCTGGAATACCGGACCGGCAACTCGGGAGGGGGCTTTGACAAGCTGCGCTTCTTTTTTCCCCCGCAGCCCAGGGATCTGAAGCTCCGGCATGAAGACATCTCCCTGGAGCTCCCCCTGAACCGGCGCCACGATGGCCGGCCCCAGGTGGTGCTCTCGGTGCCGTGGTACTCCGCCGGCATGTCCTTCGGCTCGGTGAGCATCAACACCATCCTCTCCCGGGTGCGGGCCGCCAGCCGCTTCAACACCCTGCTGTCCACCGGCGAAGGGGGCTACCCGGAGGAGCTCCACCCCTATGACGACCACATCGTCACCCAGGTGGCCACCGGGCTCTTCGGCGTCAGGGAGGACACCATCCAGCGGGTGCGCATGGTGGAGTTCAAGTATGCCCAGGGGGCCAAGCCGGGCCTGGGCGGCCACCTCCTGGGCGACAAGGTCACCCCCGCGGTGGCCCGCATGCGGGAGAGTGTGCCGGGAAGCGCCCTCTTCAGCCCCTTCCCCTTCCACAGTGTCTACTCGGTGGAGGACCACAAGAAGCACCTCGACTGGATCAAGGAGGTCAACCCCCGGGCCCTGGTGTCGGTGAAGGTCTCCACCCCCACGGACGTGGACATGGTGGCGGTGGGCAGCTACTACGCCGGGGCGCACGTGGTGCAGCTGGACGGCAGCTACGGCGGCACCGGCGCGGCGCCGGACATCGCCAAGAAGAACATCGCCATGCCCATTGAGTATGCCATCCCCAAGGTGCATCAGTTCCTGGTTCAGGAGGGCATCCGGGACCAGGTGACCCTCATCGCCTCGGGGGGGATCCGCACCGCCTTTGACGTGGCCAAGGCCATCGCCCTGGGGGCCGACGGCTGTCAGGTGGGCACCGCCGAACTGGTGGCCCTGGAGTGCATCCGCTGCTACCAGTGCGAGTCCGGGCGGGGCTGCGTCCGGGGCATCGCCACCACCGACCCGGAGCTGGTGGAGCTCATGACGGTGGAGTGGGGCACCCGCCGGGTGTGCAACCTCTATCACGCCTGGAGCTGGCAGCTCAGGGAGATCCTGCGCCGCTTCGGCATGCGCAGCATCCGGGAGCTGGTGGGCCGCACTGACACCCTGGTGCACCTGGATTACTACAACCTGCCGGTGGAGGATGATATCCGACGGGGAGTGTAAGAGTCCGAGGTCCAAGGCCCAAGGTCCAAGGTCGGAAGTCCATGGGCTTTGTCCGAAGTCAAAAGTCAGAGACGAAGGACAATGGGGAAAATTGAACGATTTGAGGACATTGAGGCCTGGAGAAAGGCCCGGGAATTGACCCGAAATATTTATCAAATAACAAGTCAGGGCGCCCTGGCGGTGGATTTTGTGTGGAGGGACCAACTGAGGCGCTCGGCCATCTCCATCATGGCCAATATCGCTGAGGGCTTTGAACGGGAGGGCGACAAGGAATTCAGGCAATTCCTCTCCCTCGCCAAAGGCTCAGTGGGTGAACTGAAAGCCCAGATTTATGCGGCTATGGATGCAGGGCTGAGTGGGCAGGATCAGTTTCATCATCTCCTGGATTTGGCGGATGAACCGTCGCGACTGATAGCCGGTTTCATGAGATATCTCAAAGAGTCAACGCACAAAGGCAGCAAATACAAATAAATTGATTTTTCCCATATTTTAAAGTTCTTAACAACCTATCCGATTTTGTTAATGATGATAGGCTCCTACGAAATTTTGAGCTCTTCGCTAATATACTTGACTATAGATTTTCTCCTTCCATTTACGACTAATCTTTTTGACCTTGGGCTTTGGGCTTGGGACTAATCTTCTTGACTTTGGACTTTGGACCTTGGACTTTGGACTCTATCGGTGAATGACATGTCGAAATATGGCTTAAAGCTTTGGGAAACGCGAAAGACTTTGCCGCGGCCTTACCCGGTTGACCGGGTGATCAAGGGCGAGGACGAAGGCGGCTGCGGGGTCACCGGTTTTGCCGCCAGCGTGCCGGTGTCCGGCCGGCACATCTTCCTGCCCTCGGTGCAGATGCACAATCGGGGCAACGGCAAGGGTGGGGGCATCGCCGCGGTGGGGCTGGACGCCGACTCCCTGGGCGTCAGCCAGGAGCTGCTGGAGGAGAGCTATCTCATCCAGGTGGCCTACCTGGACCCGGAGGTGCGCCCCCAGGTGGAGGCCCGCTTCATCACCAACATCTTCCGGGTGGACCACATGGCGCCGGTGCCCGCCATGGCCGACTGGCGGGACTTGCCCGGCCTGGAGGTGCGGCCGCCGGACGTCTGGCGCTATTTTGTCCGGGTCAAGACCGAGGTGCTGCAGTATTTCATCCATCAGCACCGCCTCTATGAGCTCCCCTGGCGGCTGGTGGAGGATGAGTTCGTTTCCCAGAACTGCTATAAGCTCAACCAGGCCTTTTATGCCTCCCTGGGGGAGAAGAAGGCCTTTGTGCTCTCCCAGGGCCGCAACCTCATGATCCTGAAAATCGTGGGGTATGCCGAGGAGGCCGCCCTCTACTACAACCTCCTGGATGTCAAGGCCCATATCTGGATTGCGCACCAGCGCTATCCCACCCGGGGGCGGGTCTGGCACCCGGGGGGCGCCCATCCCTTCGCGGCCCTGAACGTGGCCCTGGTGCACAACGGCGATTTCGCCAACTACCATTCGGTGAGCGAATACCTGCGCCAGCGCCATTTTTACCCCCAGTTCCTCACCGACACCGAGGTGGCGGTGCTGCTGTTTGACCTGTGGCACCGGCTCTACGGCTACCCCCTGGAGTATGTCATTGAGGCGCTGGCCCCCACCACCGAGCGGGATTTTGATCTCCTGCCACCGGAGAAGCAACGGGTCTACCGGCATCTGCAGGCGGCCCACATCCACGGCTCGCCGGACGGCCCCTGGTTCTTCATCATCGCCCGCAACGACACGGCGAGGCAGCGCCTGGAGCTCATCGGCATCACCGACACCTCCATGCTCCGGCCTCAGGTCTTTGCGCTCTCCGAAGGCCAGGTGCAGATAGGGCTTGTCTGCTCCGAGAAGCAGGCCATCGACGCCACCCTGGCCTCCCTGGCGGCGGAGGACCCCCGCTTCTGCCCGGTGGCTGACCTCTACTGGAATGCCCGGGGCGGCAGCCACACCGACGGCGGCGCCTTCATCTTCTCCCTGGAGAAGCGGGACGGCCGGATGGTGCTGAGCTGCCACGACAAGTTCGGCAAGCCCACCACCGTGCCTTGGTTCCAGAAGCCCTGGGAGGGGACGGTCCTGCCCCTGACCCCGGAGCGTCTGGCGGAAGCCGCCCCCCTCCTCACCGACCTTCTGGCCGACGGGAGCGGCTTTGCCTTTTACGATCACGTGAGGGTGCGGGTGCCCGGCTGGCCCTACTCCCGCTTTCTGGAGTTCATCCAGATGGCGGCCCGCCTGGCCCGGGAGGAGGACGAGCTGACGGCCGCCCTGATCCGGGGCCTCACCCTGCTGCTGGACCGGCGCTACGACCCGGGGGACAAGAAACGCAGCCACCTGGTGCGCCTGCTCATGGACACCCTGACGGGGATCTTCCTGGCCATGCCCCCCATCGGCAGGGACCATCCCAGCCGCTACCGGGCCATCGACGGGGACACCCGGGGCGAGCTCGTGCCGCCGCACCGGCCGGAGGCGGTCCTGGTGCTCCATGCCGCCAAGTTTCCGCCCGAGGGGGAGGACTGCGACGCGCGGCTGCTCTGCCAGGCCCATGCCCTGGGCTGGCGGCGCTTTATCTGCCACGGCTACCGCGGCCAGCGCTTCACCGGCTGCGGCTTCGGGCTGGGCACCGACGACGTCCGCATCGACGTCTACGGCAGCTCCGGGGACTACCTGGCCAGCGGCATCGACGGCATGGAGATCCACGTGCACGGCAACGGCCAGGACCAGCTGGGCCAGATCATGAAGCGGGGCAGGCTGGTGGTCTGCGGCGATGTGGGGCAGACCTTCATGTACGGTGCCAAGGGCGGGGAGGTGTATGTCATGGGGAACGCCGCCGGCCGGCCCCTCATCAACGCCGTGGGCCGCCCCCGGGTGGTGATCAACGGCACCGCCCTGGACTTTCTGGCGGAGTCCTTCATGGCCGGTGACCCCCTCAAGGGCGGCGGCTTCGTCGTGGTCAACGGCCTGGAGTTCGACCATCGGGGCCGCCTCCGGGACCAGGCCACCCCGTACCCGGGCGCCAACCTCTTTTCCCTGGCCTCCGGCGGCGCCATCTATATCCGGGACCCCTTCCGCCTGGTGGGCGACGACCAGCTCAACGGCGGCGAACTGGTGGAGCTGAGCCAGGCTGACTGGGACCTCATCCGGCCGTATCTGGAGGAAAACGAGCGCCTCTTCGGCATCCGGCTGGAGCAGGACCTCCTCACCGTGGACGGGGAGCCAAGGCCTTTTTATGAGGTCTACCGCAAGGTGCAGGCGGTGAAGTTGGCGGTGCTGGCCCAGGTGGCGCAGGAGTCCGGCCTGGAAGAGGTGGGGTGGGG
>CALEAV010000043.1 GCA_937943575.1 uncultured bacterium
CGGCCCTCCCCCACATCCTGCTTCGCCTCCCTAAAACCCCAGCCAGCGGATGGGGCGGTCTTTGCGGGGGGGGACCGGCGGCTCTTTGGCGGAGTAGCCGATGGGGGTGATGGCCAGGAGGTGCTGGTCGGGTTTCCCCAGGTAGTCCAGGAGTTCCTGGGCCACGTAGTTGGGGCCGGTCATCCAGCAGGTGCCCAGCCCCTCGGCGTGGGCGGCCAGCAGCAGGTTCTGCATGAGGGCGGCCCCGGACTGGATGTTGGCCTCCATCATGGCCGGGTCCGGGCTCTTGTAGACCGTGACCACGATGACCACCGGCGCGCCCCCCAGGTTCTGGAAGAACTTGATGACCAGCTCCTGGCCCTTTTCGGGGATCTGGGCGGCCTTCATCAGCTCCCGCATGTGGTCGAGGCAGTGGGTCACCCGCTCCACGAATTCGTCCCGGTAGCGGCCCGCCAGGACGTCGATCTCCCAGGGCTGGGCGTTGGTGCCGGAGGGCGCCCACAGGGCCGCCTGAATGACCCGCTCCAGCACCTCCCGGGGGGGCATGTCCGGTTTGTAGAAGCGATGGCTGCGCCGCTTCATGATGGCTTCATACAGGTCCATATGGCCTCCTGAACAGGGGGGTGATGGGCGGCGGCGCGCCGGATGCGGTCCGCCGCCATCTCAAAGTAATGGGGATCTATCTCAAAACCCAGGCACGACACCCCCAGCCTGAGGCAGGCCAAGGCGGTGGTGCCGATCCCCATGAAGGGGTCCAGCACGAGGCGGACTCTCTCAAGCCCGTGGAGCCGGAGGCACATCTCCGGCAGCCGCACCGGGAAGGTGGCGGGGTGGGGCCGCTCCTTTTCCCGGCTCTGGATGGTGTCGTAGGGGATGAACCAGGTGTTGCCCCGGCAGCGCTTATCCCGGGTCGCCTGCTTCCAGCGTCCGAGGTTGGATTTGTCCTGATACGGCACCCCCACGGCCAGCCGGTCGAGCTTTACCCGCCCGGTCTTGGTCAGGTGGAAGACGTATTCGTGGCAGTCGTGGAGGAAGCGCTGCCCGCCGATGGGCTTATAGTGGCCCAGGGAGAACTCCTCCAGGCCATGCCCCCGGCTGAGGCTGATGGCCTTGATCCAGTGGATGACATTCTGGAGCCGGAAATGGGGCCGCAGGCGGGCGAGAATGTCAAAGGGCACCCAGGGGTCGGTGGGCTTACCCCCCGCATTGAGGAAAAAGGAGCCCTCCTCCGCCAGGACCCGCCGGATCTCCCGTCCCACCTCCTCCAGCCAGCCCAGATACTCCTCCCGGGGGCGGTCGTCCACGTAAGTGGCATATCTCACCCCCAGGTTGTAGGGGGGCGAGGTCACCACCACGTCCACGCTGCCTGCGGCCAGACGGCGCAGTCCGGCCAGGCAGTCCTCCTGCAGGAGGGTGATGGTCCCGCCAAAAGGGCCGTCGATGGAAAACACCGTCATCAGCCGGCCTCCATGACCGGGGCAGGCAAGCCCCCCGGCGTGCCCCTGTCCCCGCGGAGGTGAACCTCCCCCCCGTTCCCCCTGGCCGGCCCCTTCTGGGCGGCCAGCTCCAGGTAAGCCGCGGCCTCGTTCAGCTTTCCCCGCTTCAGGCACCCCTGGGCATAGATGCGGCACTTCTCCGCCAGGGTCCGGCTAACCGCCTCCCGATAGGCTGGGGGCAACTCCGGCTCCTCCAGGAGCTTCAGCAAGGCCCGGATGCGGAAGCGGTCCAGCCCCCACCCCCGGGAGAGCTGGTCCTCATGGCCGCCCCGCTTCACCACCAGGGGGTCGGGGACAAGGCCGATGTCGTGGCGCCAGGCGAGCCTCAGCCACAGGTCGTAGTCCTCGCAGGCGGGGAGGGACTCATCAAAGCCCCCCGCCTCCCAGAAGAGGCGCCGGCACAGCATCACCGCCGAGGGGCTCACCACACAGCGGTGGAGGGACGGCAGAAAGATCCGGCCCTCCGGTTTGCGGTGGCTTGCGGGCGGGTTGACCCGCCGGCCGCGCCTCACCCAGATCTCGTCGGTCTGGCAGATCCTCAGCTCCGGGTGCGCCGCCAGATACGCCAGCTGGTGCTCCAGCTTCCGGGGCCGCCACAGGTCGTCGGAGTCCAGGAAGGCCAGCCACCGCCCCGAGGCCGCCCGGGCGCCCAGATTGCGGGCCGCGGCCACCCCCCGGTTTTCCCGGGTGCGGAGACAGATGAGCTGCTCCCGCCAGGGCGCCAAGGCCTCCAGGGTGGCATCGCTGCTGCCGTCATCCACCACCAGGAGCTCAAAGTCCCGCCAGGTCTGGGCCAGCACCGAGGCCACCGCCTCGGCCACCCAGGCGGCCCGGTTGTAGGTGGGGATGATGACGCTCACCAGGACCACGATACCGCAAAGGTATCAAACTCCCGGGAAAATTCAAGGGAAGAGGAACAAACGCCCCGAAATGAGGGTTTTTCCCGGCCGGAGTTTCCGGCCTCCCGGTAGCCCCGTCCCCGGCCATAAGAATGAATGTAATAAATATTACATTTTTCTAAAAATGGATTTATAATGAATTTGTAGCAACTATTTCTTCACAGCGGAGGCCCATGATGGACAATCTTTTGATTAATCTGGTGATTTTGGCAGTCGGGGTTATCATCCTGGTGTTCGCGGCCAAATACCTGGTGGAGGGGCTGGTGGGGATCGCCGCCCGCCTGGCGGTGCCGCCCTTCATCCTGGCCATGCTTATCATCAGTATCGATCTGGAGGAGTTCGCCCCGGCGGTCATCGGCTCCTGGCAGAACTTGACAGCCCTGTCCTTCGGGAGCATCCTGGGCACGGTGGTCTTTCTCATTTTTCTGGCCCTGGGCACCGCCGCGGCCCTTTTTCCCATCCGGCACCCCGATTTTCCCTTAAAATATATCGGCATGCTGGGAGGGGTGATCCTCCTCGTGTTTGTCCTCGCCTTTGACGGTCGGATCAGCCGCACCGACGGCGTCATCGCCTTGGTCCTATATGGCGCTTTTGTCACCTATCTGATGGTGGATCTCAGGCGCACCCGGGCCGCCAGGGAAGAAATCGAGGAAGCGGAAGAAGAGGTGCAAAAGATTCTCAAAGACCCCCCCTGGCATTTTCCCCTGATGTTCGTGGGCGGCCTGGTGGGCCTGGTGGTGGGGGCATTGCTGGTCATCCAGGGGGTGAAAGTGGTGCTCGGGGTGACCGGCCTGGGGGAAACCATCCTGGGCCTCACGCTTCTGGCCATCGCCGCCAACTCGGTGGAGCTGGTGGAGGCCATCATCCCCGCCCAGAAGGGGCACCCGGAGGTGGTCATCGGCAATGTGGCGGGGTCGTCCTTCTTTCAGCTCCTCTTCACCCTGGGCATCTGCGCCCTCGTCCGTCCCCTGACGGTGGAACCCATCGCCTTGAAATACTTCATCCCGGCCACGGCCCTGAGCTGGCTCATCCTGATGCTCATTGTCTGGCGGGGTCGCACGCCCCGCTGGCTCGGGGTGGTCCTCATGGGCCTCTATGCGGTCTTTGTGGCGGGCTCGGTCATGCTGGGCTTCCGGTTATGAGGGCTGCGGTGGGGGCGGAGTCCTGATTGGCCGAGCCAGCCCCCAAGGGAGGACGCACCCTTAAGGAGGTTTGACCCCGACATGGTCAGGCCGCCTGGGGAGAAGGCCATGAAATGGCTGTTTTTTTCCTACAGTCTGCCCACGGAGCCCTCCCGGGCCCGGGTCTATGTCTGGCGACAGTTAAAAAAACTGGGCGCAGTGCACTTCCAGACGGTCTGGGTGGCCCCTTACTCCCCGGAACGGGTGCAGGAGGTGAACAAGCTGGTGGAGTACATCCTGGCCCACCGAGGCAAGGGGATTTTGATTACCGGAAGGATTCTCAGTCCAGGTCAGGAGGAGCGCCTCCTGGAGGCCTTCACTGTCTCCCGCAACGAGGAGTATCAGGAGCTCATCGCCAAGTGCGAGGCCTACCTCCATGAGATTGAACAGGAAATTCAGCGGGAGAATTTCATTTTTGCGGAGGTGGAGGAAAATGAGGAGGAGCTGGATAAATTAAAGCATTGGTTCAAAAAGATAGAGAAACGGGACATCCTCAAGGCCCCGCTCCGAAAGACCGCTCTGGAGAAGCTGAAAAAGTGCGAAAAAGTCTTCCATGAATTTGCCCTCCTGGTCTATGAGCGGGCCCAAAGCAGCCGGGAGGAATGACCTTTCTTCCCAAGGGGTTGGGGCGGGGAAATTCTGTGGTATGATATGGTGTTTGAGGCGAGGGCCAGGGGGAATGAGGCCCTTTGGCCCTCGCTTCAACCTCCCCATTTGCCCCCCATAAGGGATTGGGGGAGGGGGATTGGGGGAGGGATAAGGGCCACCAGCCCTTAGCCCTTTCCAACCTCGCCAATAACCGCCAGGAGCACGGCATGCCGCCCCGTTATGAACCCCGCCGGGTGGAGGAGAAGTGGCAGCACATCTGGGAGGAGCGCCGCCTCTTTGAGACCGCCGCCGACCCCGCCCGCCCCAAATATTATGTCCTGGAGATGTTCCCTTACCCTTCCGGCCGCATCCACATGGGGCACGTGCGCAACTACACCATCGGCGATGTGGTGGCCCGCTACCAGTGGATGCGGGGGTATAACGTGCTCCACCCCATGGGCTGGGACGCCTTCGGCCTGCCGGCGGAAAACGCCGCCATGAAGCACGGCCTGCACCCCCACACCTGGACCAGGGAAAACATCGCCTACATGCGGGCCCAGCTCAAGGCCCTGGGCTACAGCTACGACTGGCGCCGGGAGCTGGCCACCTGCGATCCGGACTACTACCGCTGGGAGCAGCTGGTCTTCCTGCAGATGTATGAGCGGGGGCTGGCCTACAAAAAAGAGGCCCCGGTGAACTGGTGCCCCGACTGCCGCACGGTGCTGGCCAATGAGCAGGTGGAGGGGGGCCGGTGCTGGCGCTGCGACAGCCCGGTGGTGCTCAAGGAGCTCCCCCAGTGGTTTTTCCGCATCACCGCCTACGCCGAGGAGCTCCTGCAGGATCTGGACCGCCTCACCCACTGGCCGGAGCGGGTCCTGGTCATGCAGCGCAACTGGATCGGCAAGTCCCACGGCGCCGAGATCGACTTCCCCCTGGAGGGCGGGGGCGAGCCCATCCGGGTCTTCACCACCCGCCAGGACACCCTGTGGGGGGCCACCTTCATGTCCCTGGCGCCGGAGCACCCCCGGGCCCTGGAGCTGGCCGCCGGCACCCCCCAGGAAGAGGCGGTGCGCCGGTTCGTGGAGCATTGGAGCGCGGTGAACCGGGGCCGCGGCGCAGTGGAGGAGCTCACCAAAGAGGGGGTGTTCACCGGCCGCTACTGCACGAACCCGGTGACCGGCTGGCGCATGCCTATTTATGTGGCCAATTTTGTGCTCATGGAGTACGGCACCGGCGCGGTGATGGCGGTGCCGGCCCACGACCAGCGGGATTTTGAGTTCGCCCGGGTGTACGGCCTGCCCATCAGGGTGGTGATCCAGCCGCCGGACGGTGAGCTCACCGCTGCGACCCTCACCGCCGCCTATGAGGAGGAGGGGGTGCTGGTGGACTCCGGGCCCTTCAGCGGGCTCACCAGCGCCGAGGCCAAGCCCGCCATCGTGAAATTCCTGGAGGACAAGGGGCTGGGCCAGGGCACGGTGCACTATCGCCTCAGGGATTGGGGCATTTCCCGGCAGCGCTACTGGGGGGCGCCCATCCCCATCATCTACTGCGACGCCTGCGGCACGGTGCCGGTGCCCGACAAGGATCTGCCGGTGATCCTGCCCCTGGATGTGCAGGTGAAGCTGGTGGGGGCCTCGCCCCTGGCCGAGCTGGAGAGCTTCTGGAAGGTGCCCTGCCCCGCCTGCGGCGGCCCCGCCCGCCGGGAGGTGGACACCATGGACACCTTCGTGGAGTCCTCCTGGTATTTCCTGCGCTTCACCTGCCCGGATTATACCGGCGGCATCGTGGACCCGGAGCAGGTGGCCTACTGGGCCCCGGTGGATCAGTACATCGGCGGCATTGAGCATGCAGTGCTGCATTTGCTTTACGCCCGCTTCTTCACCAAGGTGCTGAGGGACCTGGGCTATATCCGGATTTCCGAGCCCTTTGAGCGCCTCCTCACCCAGGGCATGGTGCTCAAGGACGGCGCCAAGATGGCCAAATCCAAGGGCAACGTGGTGGACCCCGACGACATGATCGCCACCTACGGCGCCGACACCACCCGGCTGTTTCTCCTCTTTGCGGCGCCGCCGGAGAAGGACCTGGAGTGGAGCGACCACGGCGTGGCCGGGGCGCACCGCTTCCTTCACCGGGTCTGGACCCTGGTCCACACCCTGCTGCCGGAGATCGCCGGGGTGCCAGCCTACCGGGGCGCCGGCGAGGACCTGCCCCCGCCCCTGTGGGAGCTGCGGCACCGGGTGCACCGCACCATCAAGCGGGTGACCGCCGACATCGAGGACGAGTTCCACTTCAACACCGCCATCGCCGCGGTCATGGAGCTGGTGAATCACTGCTACCAGGCTCTGGAGACCCTGCCCCGGGACGCCCAGGCGCTCGCGGTCTGGCGGGAGGCGGTGGAGGCGCTCCTGAAGCTCCTGCACCCCATGGTGCCGCACCTCACCGAGGAACTCTGGCAGGCGTTGGGCATGGAGACCTCCCTGCACCAGACCCCCTGGCCGGAGGCCGACCCCGCGGCGCTCACCGAGGCCGCCCTCACCGTGGTCATCCAGGTAAACGGCAAGGTGCGGGGGGAGATCCGGGTGCCCGCCGCCGCCTCGGACGAGGACATCCGGCGGCAGGCCCTGGAACACGTGCAGGCCGACGACCGCCTGCGGAAATGGGTGCCCGGCCCGCCCAAAAAGGTCATCCTGGCCCGCCGCAAGCTGATAAATATTGTGGTGTGAAACGGGTGGGGGGGGGGGGGGGGGGGGGGGGGG
>CALEAV010000044.1 GCA_937943575.1 uncultured bacterium
CATACGCCGCCTTCCCCTTCTTGGCCAGATGCTTGGTGATGGCCGCCGTCAACGTCGTCTTGCCATGGTCGATGTGCCCAATCGTCCCCACATTCACGTGCGGCTTGGTGCGCTCAAACTTCTTCTTGGCCATGAAAGATCTCCGAAAACGTAGTCCCCTGCATGCGCCGGACGCCCCGGCTTACCTTCCCCGGCCCCCTGCCGGGCCGGGGGGAATGTCTCAGCTGGAGCCCACGACCGGGATCGAACCGGTGAACCTCTTCCTTACCAAGGAAGTGCTCTACCTACTGAGCTACGTGGGCCCTGGAGCGGGAAACGGGACTCGAACCCGCAACCCTCAGCTTGGAAGGCTGATGCTCTGGCCAATTGAGCTATTCCCGCGGCACAGACAGGTGGTGGAGAGGGGAGGATTCGAACCTCCGAAGGCTGAGCCAACGGGTTTACAGCCCGTCCCCTTTGGCCACTCGGGAACCTCTCCTCTAAATCACGCTGACGATGCCCGTGCTGCCTCAATTGGAGCTGGCGATGGGAGTCGAACCCGCAACCTGCTGATTACAAATCAGCCGCTCTGCCGTTGAGCTACGCCAGCAGCTGCCCCTCCGGACCAGGGCCGGAGAGGTCCAATTTTAACTTTTTAAAATTATGTCATCCCTCTTTTTTTGTCAATAATTTTTTTTGCCGGCCCGCACTGACCCCTGGCCACCGGCAGCCTTAGGGGGAGGCGAGGGGCAAAAAGAGGGGCCCGGACCCTGCGCCCGTGCCCACATCAATCATATCAAAATTTATCCGCTGCCAAAACCCCTGCGGCAGATTTTTGACGTGTTCGGGGGCAGCCGGCCCCGGGGGCTCACCCCGGCCCCGGGAACTTTCTAACCGGGGTGAATGTGATATAGAATAGAAAAACTCAGGGGTGGGGCCGCTGCGATTGCGGTTTTTGGGGGGGGGCCGGGGGGCTCCCCCCTCCCCCCTCAGGCTCTGGGCAATCGCGGCCAACGCCACGGGGAAGGGGAGGATGCCGGGGAGAGGGGCGGGGCCCCCGGACCCCTGGCCCCGACCCTTCCGGGGGATGCAGGATGCGCCTCCCCCATCCCTCACTCTTCTGGAGGAGCTCAGGATGGACCCACGCCACACCCGGCTGCTGCGGCAACTCCCCAAAGTGGATGACATCCTCCGACTCCCCGCCCTGCAGGAGGCGGTGGCGGGCCTGCCCCGGTCCCGGGCCGTGGAGGTGATCCGCCGGGTGCTGGCGGCCCGCCGCCGGGAGATTCTCCGGCAGCCGCCGGAGATGTTGCCGCCGCAGCTGGAGCCGGCCGTCCTGGAACAGGAGATGGCCCAGGCCCTCCTGGCCGCCGCCCGGCCCGCCCTGCGGCGGGTGATCAACGCCACCGGGGTCATCATCCACACCAACCTGGGGCGCTCCTGCCTGGCCGAGGCCGCCCTGGAGCAGATCCTGGTCCTGGGCCGGCACTACTCCACCCTGGAATACGACCTCGCCGCCGGCCGCCGGGGCTCCCGCCAGGCGCATCTGGAGGGCCTCCTGTGCGAGCTCACCGGGGCCGAGGCCGCCCTGGTGGTGAACAACAACGCCGCCGCGGTCTTTCTGTGCCTAAGCGCCTTGGCCAAGGACCGGGAGGTCATCATCTCCCGGGGGCAGCTGGTGGAGATCGGGGGCTCCTTCCGCATGCCCGACGTCATGGCCATGAGCGGCGCCCGCCTGGTGGAGGTGGGGACCACCAACAAGACCTACCTCACGGACTACGAGCGGGCCATCACCTCCCAGACGGCCATGCTCCTCAAGGTTCATCCCAGCAATTTCCGCATCCGGGGCTTCACCCGGGAGGTGCCGCTTGCGGAGCTCAGCGCCCTGGGGCGCCGTTATGGCCTGTGGGTGATGGAGGATCTGGGGAGCGGCTGCCTGGTGAACCTGGCCCGCTTCGGCCTGGAGCCGGAGCCCACGGTGCAGGAGGCGGTGGCCGCGGGCGCGGATCTGGTGACGGTGAGCGGCGACAAGCTCCTGGGCGGCCCCCAGGCCGGGATCATTTTGGGCCGCCGGGAGGCGGTGCAGCACCTCCGGACCCACCCCCTGCTCCGGGCCCTGAGGCCCGACAAGCTCACCCTGGCGGGGCTGGAAGCCACCCTGCGCCTCTACTTTGACGAAGCCCGGGCCTTCCAGGAGATCCCCACCCTGGCCATGATCGCCCGGCCGCTGCCGGAGCTCGCGGCCCGGGCCCGGCGGCTGCGGCGCGCCGTGCAGCGCCGGCTGGGGGAGCGGCTGGTGGTGGAGCTGGTTGAGACCAGCGCCCGGGTGGGAGGGGGCTCCCTGCCGGAGGAGGCCCTGCCCAGCGTGGCCCTGGCCCTCACCTCCCCCCACTTGTCCCCGGAGGAGCTGGAGGCCCGCCTGCGCCGGGCCGAGCCTCCGGTGGTGGGCCGTCTGGAGCGGGACCGGCTGCTGCTGGATATGCGCACCCTGGGGGAGGGGGACCTGCCCCTGCTGGTTCAGGCCCTGGAGCAGGCGACGGCCGACCTTCCCTCCTCCTGTGCGGCTTCAGAGACGCCGGAGTGAGGATAACCAACCGCAGTAGCGGCGACTCAGCGGCAGCCCCCGGGCGAGGCGCGCCCGCGCCCCCTCCCCTTGCCACCAGGCAGACTATCCCCCGCCCCACTGATGCGGGCGCCTCCCCAGCCATTCCGGGAACGCAGCCCGCTGAGAAAGGAAAGGGAAAAAGGCGTGCGGCGGTCTTCAGAGACCGTCTGGGGAATCCACCTCCCCTGCATGGGATGGAGAGGCGGAGGGAAAGCCGCCCTGGGCGGCGTTGCGCCGGATGCCCCGCCGCCTCCCTGCGGCACGCGGATCCTGGGCAGTCAACCTGGCCTGAGGGAAGAGCTGCACCGGGTGCTGCCGCCGGCCGGTTGACGTGGAACCGTCAATCCTACTTCACCAGATCTTTCAGCTGCTTGCCGGGCTTGAATTTCACTACCTTGCTGGCCGGAATCTTCAGGGGCGCGCCGGTCTGGGGGTTGCGTCCCTCCCTGGCTTTGCGCTCCGCCACCACGAAGGTGCCGAACCCGGCCAAGGCCAGACGCCCCTGGGTCTTCAAGGTCTCGGACATCACCTTGAGGAGGGCGTTCACCGCTTTCTCTGCATCCGCCTTTTTGACCTGGGCTTCCCCCGCCACCTGGGCAATCAACTCTGATTTCGTCATATATTCCCCCTTGTCGTCTCTGAGCTCCTCCCGGAAGTGGAAGGCCGTCACCGGTTGAACCTGTTCCCCGAGATGCATCCCATGAAAACCCTGTGCGCGCCAATCTGAAGAGGCATCACCTCCCTTTCCCGCATTCCGGGGCCGTCAGCGGCGCCCCCCGGAACCTCCGGCCGATGATTGTCCCTTGATAGCATAATTTTTGGAGGGGTGACAATAAAAAAGTTCGGCTTTTTCAGGCAGGATGCGGATTTCTGACCCCAAGTCTCGGCGCCCGGGGAGAATATGTGCTTTTGTGCCGGCTCATCCTGCAGCTGGGTCCCTTATCGGGGGTCTCAGCGCTTGGCTTCCCTGAGGAAGACCCCGGCCAAAAGGGCGAAGACGAGGTGCGGCAGCCAGACGGCCACCAGCGGGGGCAGACGACCGGCCTGGGCCAGGGAGGTCCCCAGACCCGCCGCCAGCCAGTAGAGGAACATCAGGCTCAGCCCCAGGGCCACCAGGACGGGCAGATACCAGGATTCGCAGCGCAACACCAAGCCCAGCCCCAAGAGGGCCAGAATCAGCGGTGCCAGCCCCAGGGAGAGGCGGCTGTGGAACTCCGCCCGGTAGGGGGTGGAACGGTAGCCGTCCCGTTCCAGCCGGGCAATATAATGGGAGAGCTCGCTTTGGTCCATCTCCCCCACCTTCTTCTCCAGGGCGCCGAAATCCTCGGGTTTTTCGGTGAGGTGGAAGGTGCGCCGGCTGAAGGTTTCCATGGTTCCCAGGCCCGTCTCCGGGAAGTTCTGATCGGTGCCTTCCTGGAAATGCCACCTCCCCTCCTCCCAGACGGCCCGCTTGGCGGTGACCACCCGGGTGAGGCGGAACTGGGGGTCGAAGAAATAGACGGTCACCCCTTCCAGAGTGCGCTCGGCCTTGTGGAAGACCAATATGTTGTAAATGGCGCCGTCGCCCTTGTACCAGAGGCGTTCCAGCCTGAGGAGGCTGCGGGCCGGGTTCTTCTGGACCCTGCCCTCCCAGAACTCATTGAAATGGGTCTGGCTCCAGGGCACCAGGTAGAGGATTAACATCGACTGCAGCACCGCCGCCAGGACCGCCAGCCCCACCACCGGGCGGGTCAGGGCCAGGATATCCAGGCCGGCCGTCCGGATGGCCAGGGTTTCCTGAAAGCGGGCCAGCAGGCCCAAGGTGAGGAGGGTGGCCACCAGCACCGCCGGGGGCAGGACCTGCTCCAGGGCGAAGGGGAATTTCAGCAGGGCATAGAGGCCGAAATCCCACAGCCCCAGGCCGGCCCGCACCAGGCGGTCGATCTTCTCAAAGACATCCACCACCAGGAAGACGGAAACAAAGGCCGCCAGGCACAGGGAGAGGACCTTGGCATACTCCCGGGCCAGGTAGGCCTCCAGCAGGCGGGGCCGGCAGGCTGGCAGTCGCGGCATGATTCTGACATATATCAGAAAAGCGGCCCGGGGGTAACCGGGTCGGGCGACGGACACCATGCGCCTCGGATTTCATCTCTCCATCGCCGGCTCCTACCACCGGGCCCTGACGGCCGCCCTCAGTCTGGGATGCCAGGCCCTGCAGATCTTCGTGCAAAATCCCCGGAGTTGGCGGTGGCGGGAACCCCGGGCCGAGGAACTGGCGGCCTTCCGGCAGGCCCGGCGTCAGGCCGGACTGTGGCCGCTGGTGGTGCACCTCACCTATCTCCCCAACCTGGCTGCCCCTGACCCCGGATTGTACCGCCGCTCCCGGGAGCGCCTGATTCTGGAGCTTCGCCTGGCCCGGGAGCTGGGGGCCGACTTCCTGGTCTGCCATCCCGGGCACGGGCCGCCGGAGGTCGCCACTTTCCGGCGGGTGGCGGACTGCCTGGCGGCCGCGGTGCGGGAGGTGCCGCCCCCGCCCCTGCTGCTGTTGGAAAACACCGCCGGCCAGGGCCGGGAGATCGGCTCCCGGCCTGCCGAGCTGAAGCTGCTCCAGGAGTTGAGCGGGGTGCCGCTGGGCCTCTGCCTCGACACCGCCCATGCCCTGGGCGCCGGCTATGACCTGGGCGGGGCCGCCGGGGTGGACCGGCTCCTGGCCGAGGTGGCCTGCGGCCCGGGCCTGGCCACCCTCAGGATCGTCCATCTCAACGATTCCCCGGCCCCGGCGGGCTCCCGCCGGGACCGGCACCAGCACCTGGGCCGGGGCCTAATCGGCCTGGAGGGCTTCCGCTATCTGCTGGGGCATCCCGCCCTGGCTGCGGAGGCGGTGATCATGGAGACCCCCCGGCGCCACCCGGTGGATGAGTGGCTCAATCTCCTGACGGCCCGCACCCTGGTTCCCGGAGCGGCGCTCCTCCCGCCCGTCCCTGAACAAGGGGGGGCGACGGAAAGGGACCGGCGGCTTCCGGGGCAGGGACCGGGGACCGACAGGGGGAGGTAAGGCCGCCCGGGGCCTGGGGACGCCGGGCTGCCGGACGTCCGGCGCCTCAGCCGGAAGCCTGCCGGGGCGAAGGCGGTGATTTGCCCGCCCAAGCCTCACCGGGACAGGAGCTGTTCGCCTGGTGCAGGCCTTTTTCATGAGCACGGGGGCGGGGACGGTCCGGCTGGCGCGGGGCAGCCGGCCACTCCGCCCGCCGCCCCCCACTCTCGCCGTACCTCCCCCCTTCCCTCCGGCTCCCCTGGCGGTGAGGGTGTCTCAAGGTGGGCGGCCAATATGGCATCCCCGTCACCCCCCCCTGCCCCCCTCCCCGCCGGCACCCCCCATTTCCGCCGGGCCCCTCACCAGCCCAGGCGGGGGCGGGGCTGGACGGTTTTGAGAGTCTCCTCCAGTTCCAGGGAGAGGCGGCCCTCGGCCTCACGCGGGCCGGGGGCGGCAGCCCGGGGTTGGGGCGCAGCGGTGGGGGGAGGCACCTCCAGGCGGAGGTCAGGATCTGCCGGGTTGGGGAGCATGACGATGATGCTCACCCGGCGGTTCTGGTAATCCAGGGGGTCTTCCGGGCGCCTGAGCTGCCGGTCCGCAAAGCCCCGCACCGCCAGGAGCTGGGAGGGCTTGAGGCCGGCCGTCTCCATCAGGCGGCGCACCGCATGGGCCCGGTCGGTGGACAGCTCCCAGTTGGTGTAGGTGGGGGTCCCATAGGGACGGCTGTCGGTATGCCCCTCGATGGTGATGCGGTTGGGCAGCCGCCCCAGCTCCTGGGCCAGATAGGTGAACATCTTCTGGGCTTCCGGTTTGACGTTGGTGCTGCCGATGTCGAAGAAGGTGGGGCTCTCCCGCTCCAGGAGCTCGATGCGCAGGCCCTCCCGGGTGATTTCCAGGGCCACCTGGTCCTTGAGCTGGCTCAGCTCCGGCAGTTGGGCGATGACCTCCTGGATGCGCTTCTTGACCTCCTCCAGGGAGTCGTTGGCCTGCTTGGCTTCCGGCTTCACCGGCGTCGGGGTCTGCAGGTCCTGACTGTGCCCCGGGGTGGGCATGTCCCCGCCCAGGTCGCTTTTCTCCATCAGGCCC
This sequence comes from uncultured bacterium, assembly GCA_937943575.1. Lineage (GTDB taxonomy): Bacteria > Desulfobacterota > Desulfobaccia > Desulfobaccales > 0-14-0-80-60-11 > JAILZL01. The sequence goes on from CALEAV010000044.1 coordinate 6,684, forward strand.
ACGGCGCCGGGCAGTATTCCGGGGTTCTTGAAATACTGGGCCACCGCCAGGCGGATGGACTGGCTCTGGCTCATGATCCAGAGCACGATGAACAGGGCCATCATGGCGGTGACGAAGTCGGCGTAGGCCACCTTCCAGGCGCCGCCGTGATGGCCGCCGCCCACTTTCTTCTTTTTGACAATCCTGGGCTCGGTGGATTCCGGAGGGGGTGTGCTCATGTTCTCCGGCGCCCGGAGGCGCCCTCCTTTATCGGGCGGAGGCCGCAGCCCGCCGGACTCCCGCCCCTTCCTTGACCCGGGAGCCCGTCTGCGGGCTGGTGCGGTGGGCGTGTGCCGCCGCCCGCCTGGCTGCCGCCCCTTTCTCTCCCCTGCGTCTAGCGGCCGCCGCCTGTCCCCGCCGGCTGCGGGCGGATTCCGGCCTGCGGCGCTGGATCAGCGGCTCTCCTGACGGGCTCATCTGCCCCTTCCCGCCGGCTCCGCATGCATTCCTGCTGCGGCTCATCCTTTCCCGGAGACCCGGGGCCGGCCTGTGGCGGCCAGGGAAGCGCCATCCGGGAAACCCTCGGCTCCCCCCCCGGGCTGGCCTGGGAGGGGCGTGCCGCTGCCGTCACAGCCATCCCGCCCCCCATCCCGGCCACGACCGAGCGGCATCCCGGCCGCCGGACCCGCCGGGAAGCCCGGTCCTGCGCTCACACCGCCCCTGACGGCTCTGCCCCCCCGAGGGCCCCTCAGGAGGCCTTGACTTTGATGGCCCGGCAGGCCTCCTCCACCTCGGCATAGCTGGGGCGGACGTCACTGCTGAGGACCCGGCGGGCGAATTCCACCGCCACGATGGGGGGCATGCCCTTGGCATAGGCCACCACCCCGGCCTTGATGGCCTTGAGGGCCAGATCCTGCGTTTCGGCCTGATGCTCGATCTGGGCCGCCAGGGGCTGCAGGAAGCCGTAGCACATCAGCACCCCCACAAAGGTGCCCACCAGGGCGGCGGCCACCTTCTTCCCCACCTCGGCGGCCGGCCCGCCGATGGATCCCATGGTGATGACGATGCCCAGGACCGCGGCCACAATCCCCATGCCCGGCAGGGAGTCGGCGATGCGCCCCAGGGTGTGGGCCGGGCGTTTGCCCTCCGCCTCCTGGGTCTCCAGGTCGGCGTCCAGGAGCAGCTCCAGCTCCAGGGGCGGCACCCCGCCCACCACCAGGAGCTTCAGGGAGTCGGTGAGGTATTCCAGGGCGTGATGATTGTGCAAAATCGCCGGGTAGCGGTTGAAGATCTCGCTCTCCCCGGGCTTCTCCACATGCTCCTCCAGGGTCAGGAGCCCCTTCACCCGGGCGGTCTGAAAGATTTCATACAGTCCCTGCAGCAGTTCGATGAAGGTCTCCCGGCCGGGGCCCGCGGACTTGAGGGAGCCCAGCAGGTAATGCACAATCTTGCTCAAGGTGGCCTTGGGGGTGGAGATGAGGAGGGCGCCCAGGGCGGTGCCGCCGATGATGACGAATTCCGCCCATTGCAGGAGGACGAGGACATTCCCCCCCTCGAGGATGAACCCCCCCACCACCGATACCACCACCACCGCCATGCCGATGAGGACCAGCATCGTCAGGCCGCCTCTCCCTGCCTGTGTATCGGCCGGCAATGGTCGGTTCTTTAACGGCCTGAGGGTTCTGCCGTCCCCTTGTCAACGAGGGGGGCCGTCCTTATAATTACTGATGCAACGGACTGGAGCCAGACATCCCGGGCCGCCCTCTGCCCCGGCGCCCCGAGAAAGGAGGAATTGATGCCCACCTACGAGTTCCAGTGTTTGCAGTGCAAAGAAGAGTTCATCCGCGTCATGAGCATCGCGGAATTTGAGAAAGGCGGGGTGGTCTGCCCCAAATGCGGGGGCGAGGTCAAGCAGCTCATGTCCCAGTTCATCCCCAAGACGTCCCGCAAGAGCTGAACGGCACCCTTTCCCGACACCCGGGCGGCATGAGGCCGCCCCTTTTTCTCCCCTCCGGCCCTGTGCCCCGCCTTAACCCCTGCACGCGGCAACGGCCAGGCCCGGCCGCCGCGGCTTTGATGCCGGCAGGCTATCGGGCAGACCACTGGGCGACCTGCACCCCCGCCGGGTCCAGCCTCAGGGTCACCGCCCCCTGGTGCGTCGGATGCCCGGGCGCCTGGGCACCCCGGGGAACGGACGCCTCCTTTTCCCCGCCGTAGAGCACCCAGCGCCGGGCTTTCAGGGTGGCCGCCGCCTCGGGCGGGAGCAGGCGGGGGGCGACGACCGCGTCCCACCCTGCGCTCTCCGGAGCCAAAACCTCCAGGTGCTCCACGGCCACCGGCGGGAGGAGCAGCAGCCGGCGGCCATACGCCCTGAGCTCCAGACCAGGGGCCCCCTTGAGGGGCAGCCACCGCACCTCCAGGGGCCCATGGACCTGCCGCCGGGGCTCCCCTCCGAAGTGACGCACCGTCCGCCTTTCGTCCCCCAGGAGATTGAGGAGGGCCACCCCGGCCGGGGAGGGCTCCCGGGGCCAGGCGAGGCTCCAGACCTCCACCCGAAACTGGCGGGCCACCTCCAGGAGCTCGGGGGCGTTGGCCGGGGTCAGGCTGAGGACCGCCGCCTCGTCCAGACGCCGGAACTGGCGGTGATGGAGATACCGGGGCACCACCTCCAGGAAGCTCTCCCCCCGGCCGGGATATCCCGGGGTGCCGGCGGAGATGAGCAGCCGCCGCCCGTCGGGGGCGTCCACCACGGCCGCCAGCCCCCCGGGGTGGTCCAGCACCGTGACCGCCACCCCCTCCGGGGAGCTCCGGGGAAGCGCCACGGTGAGGACCAGGGCCACAGCCGCCAGGGCCGCCCCCCCGTAAGCCAGCCGTCCCCACCGGGGCAGGGCCAGGCAGGCGATTCCCAGGTAGCTTATGGCCACCTGGAGAGGCGTGGGGGTGGGGCAGATGACCGCCGCCCCCGGGAACCGGGAGGCATGTTCAATAATCCGCCACCCCAGCCATAGAGGCCACTGCCCCAGGTCGAGCAACCCTCGGGCCGCCGGGGTGAGCCCCAGCATCTGGGCCAGGGCGGCCAGCTCCCCCAGGGGGAGGGCCAGCCCCAGAACCAGGGGGATGGCCGCCAGGTTCACCAGAAAGCCCGCCACCGGCAGGATGTTGAAGAACCAGGCCACCAGGGGCGCGGTGGCCAGGGAGGCCGCCAGGGAGGCCAGGAAAGCCTCCGGCAGCCAGCGCCTCAGGCGCAGCCACCAGGTCGCGGGCCCCCCCGCCGGCGGCACCGCCGGCAGCCGGGCAGACCAGCGGGGCACCAAGGCCAGAAGGCCCGCCACCGCCGTGAAGGACAGGGCAAAGGAGGGGGAAAAGAGGCGCAGGGGGTTGAGGGCCAGGATCACCAAGGCCGCCAGGGCCAGAGCGCTCACCACCTCCCGGGCCCGGCCCAGGAGCACCGCCGCCAGGCAGGCCAGGACCATCACCTCCGCCCGCTGGGTGGCCGGCGAGCCCCCCGCCAGCCAGGCATAGCCCGCCACCGGCAGCGCCGCCGCCACGGTGGCCGCCTTCGCGGCATTGAGACGCAAAAGCAGCCCGGGAAAGCGCCTCAGCAGCCAATACACCAGCCCGTAGGTGAGCGCCGCGGCCATCCCCAGGTGAAGCCCGGAGATGGCCACCAAGTGGGCGGTGCCGGTGCGGCTCAACGCCTCCCGCATCTCCCGGGTGATCTCCCCCTGCTCCCCCAGGAGGAGCGCCCGAAAGAGGGCCCGCACCTCCAGGGGGTATGGCTCCAGCAGGGACCGGACTCCGCCCCGCAGCCGTTCCCGCAGGGGCGCCTCCGAGGCCGCCAGCCAGACCAGATCCGCTACCTCCCTGAGGTTCAGGGTGCGGAAGACACCCTCCCGGGCCAGGTTCCGGACGCGGTCCGGGGCGCCGGGATTGTGCAGGTTCCGGGGCGCGCTGAGCCTTCCCCGGAGCACCGCTTCCCTGCCCATGGGCGGGGCCTCCCCCGGGGGCGCAAGGACCAGCACCAGCCCGGTGGCCGGCCGCCAGCCCTGAGGGGAGAGCCAGGCCTCCGCCTGCACCACCAGCTGGAGGCCTGCCGGCCCCGACCGGGGAGGGCGGGCCAGCCGACCCCGCAGAGACAGCTCCGTCTCCACCGGCAGGCGGGTGACATGCTCCGGAGGGAGGACCGGGCGCAGGCTCTGGTGATACCCGGCGGCGCCCAGCAGGAAAAACCAGATGAGGGGCATGAAAAGGAGGCGCCGGTCCGTCCACCAGCCCCAGAGGAGCCCCACCCCCACCCCGGCCAGCAGGGGCACCGCCCAGGCCCGGGGGACCTGCAGCCCCCAGGAGCCCGCCCCGATGCCCGCCGTCAGGGCGAGGACCACCGGCAGCAGGGGCCGGAGAAAGGCCGGCCCGGCCGGGTCGCTGCCGGGAGGCTGCGGCGTGGGCACACTCATGGCCAAGGAATGTGGCGGGGCCCTCCCCGCCTCTGAGGCCGGTGGCGCCCGGCCTGCGGGAGGCTTCCCCCTCCCCCCACTTTATTATGCCGGTGCGCCAGGCCGCAAGCCCGCCAGCACGACTTTTCCATTGACAAAGGGGCTCATCTGGAGCAGAATGCTGGCTATGTGGAGAAGTGGGTCGTTGGCCGTCCTGGTGGGGATGCTCGTGCTTTTCCAGGCCGCCGGCGTGGCCGGGGACACCCCGGTGACCTCCCGGGAGGGCTCCCTGGTCCTGACGGGGAAAGAAGATGCCGGCCTCACCTCCCAAGACCGCCTCTCGGTGCTCCTGAGCCAGGAGGTGGAGGTCTATATCTTCAAACACCAAACCCGGATGTGGCCCCCGACTGTCTTCCGGCCCGGGGGGTATTCCCGCACCTCCCTCCCCCCGGCCCACCTGGAGACCCTCATCCAGAAATACTCCCGCCAATACGGGGTGGATCCGGCCTTGGTGCGGGCAGTGATCCGCCATGAGTCGGGGTTCAATCCCCAGGCGGTCTCCCCCAAGGGCGCCCAGGGGCTGATGCAGCTCATGCCCGGCACCGCCGACCTGATGGGGGTGAGGAACCCCTTCGACCCGGAGCAGAACATCATGGGCGGCGTGGGCTACCTGCGCTACTGCCTGGACCGCTTCGGCCATAACGTGCCCCTGGCGGTGGCGGCCTACAACGCCGGCCCCGAACGGGTGGCCAAAACCGGCACCATCCCCCCCATCCCGGAGACCCAGACCTTCGTCCACAATGTGGTGGGCACCTACCAGGGTCTGAGCCAGTCCGGCACCACCCCCCCGCCAGCGGGCAAGGGCGCCAAAATGCTCACCGCCAAGGGCGCCCCCACCCGGGTGGCCGCCACCCCCAGCCTCTCCGGCGCTGAGGAGGAGGCCAAACCCCGGCGGCCCCGGCCCAAGATCATCGAGGTGCGCTTCCCCGCCCAAAAGAGCCGGAACTAAGCCGAGCAGCCAAAGGGGAGAGATTCAGACACCGCGAGGCGCTCGCCTGGTTTCCGACCCCGGGGTGGCTCCCGGGACTGTTCACTGTTCTGGGACGAAAGATAGCGAGGCGCATGCCTCGTGTTTCGCGGGGATGAAGGGGGGAAGAACCCGGGGAAGAGGCAGGGCGGTCGCACTCCCTGGCCCCCTTCCCCGGCAGCCGTCCTTCTCAATCAAAGAAGCGGAAGCGGATGATGTGGAAGATGGCGGCGATGCCGTCCCGCCAGGTGATCTTCTTCCCCTCGCTGTAGTCCCGCCCGTGATAGCTGATGGGCACCTCGTAGATGCGCACCCTCTTTTTGGCGATCTTGGCGGTGAGCTCCGGCTCCACCCCGAAGCGGTTGGACTTGATCTGAATGTCCTTGATGACCCAGGATTTGAAGACCTTGTAGCCCACCTCCATGTCCGTCAGGTTGAGGTTGGTGAACATGTTGGAGAGGGTGGTCACCGCCTTGTTGCCCATGTAGTGCCAGAAAAACAGCACCCGGTGCGGCTGGGCGCCGATGAGGCGGCTGCCGTAGACCACATCCGCCAGGTCCTTGATGATGGGGTCCAACAGGGCCGGGTAGTCCTTGGGGTCATACTCCAGGTCGGCGTCCTGGATGATGACCACGTCCCCGGTCACCTGGGCAAAACCGGTGCGCAGGGCCGCGCCCTTCCCCATATTGCGCTCATGGAAGAAGAGGCGGACGTTGTCGTATTGCTGGGCCAGGCGCTGCAGGATCTCCCGGGAGCGGTCCCGGGAGCAGTCGTCCACCGCGATGATCTCCTTGTCGTAGGGCGTGGCCTGCACCCGGCGGAAGATCTCCTCCAGGGTCTTCTCCTCGTTATAGACCGGCATGACGATGCTCAGTTTCATGAGCCCTGCTCCTTGCTGACACCATGGTGGGGGCCGGCGGCCTGGGTCATATTCCTTTTCCCCGCTTTGGCCAGGGCCCGCCCATCCCCTGGGTGATTGCAGGTCCCGTGCCACAGCCCTGACGGCCGGGCGGGCCGGCATCCGGCCTTCGGAGGGGGCCCAAGGCCGGCCGGAAAATCACAATCTGAGAAATATATCACATCGGCGAAGGCCGGGGCTGTCAATTTGAGAGAAGGGAAAGGAGGCAAGGGTGGTTCAGCCGCCGATGCTCCGCATGGCCCGGGATCCGGCCGGCAGGGCAGACCCCGGCGGGCACGGCCGCCGGGACTTCAGCCGGGCGGCCCCGATAAGCAGCTGCGCCAGTTCGGCGTCCGTGGCCCCCCGGCGCAGAGGCCCTTTGACGTCCACCTCCTCGGCGCTGAAGAGGCAGGGGCGGAGCCTGCCGGCGGCAGTGAGGCGCAGGCGGTTGCAGGTGGGGCAATGATGGCTGCTCACCGGACTGATGAAGCCCAGGCGCCCCCGGAAACCCGGCGGCTGGTAAAGCCTGGCCGGCCCGGCGGTGGGGTCGGCGGCCACCGGGATAAGGGGCCCCAGCGCCGCCAGGCGGGCCCTCACCTCCGCCATGGGGAGGAAATGGGCCTGCCAGCGCTCCGGGGCCGCCAGGGGCATGAACTCAATGAACCGCACCTCCAGGGGGTCATCCTTGGCCAGGCGGGCGATCTCCAGCAGCTCCTGGTCGTTGATGCCCTGGAGCACCACGCAGTTGAGCTTCAGGGGCTGAAAACCCAGGCGCAGGGCCCGCTCCAGCCCCGCCAGCACCCGGGGGAGATGGTCTCCCCCCGTCAGCGCCGCATAGCGCCCCGCATCCAGGGTGTCCAGGCTGAGGTTGAGGTGGCGCACCCCGGCGGCATGGATGTCCGCCGCCAGGTCCGGCAGCAGCACCCCGTTGGTGGTGAGGCAGACCTTGGCCACCCCCGGCACCCGGGTGAGGCGCCGCAGGAATTCCACCACCCCTTGCCGGACCAGGGGCTCCCCGCCGGTGACCCGGATCTTCTGCAGGCCCACCGCCGCCGCCACCTGCGCCAGGCGCAGGAACTCCTCGTAGCTCAGGATCTCCCGGCTGGGAAGCTTGTCGAACTCCCCCGCCGGCAGGCAGTAGAGGCAGCGGAGGTTGCAGCGGTCGGTAATGGACAGCCGCAGGTAGTTGACGGGCGGCGGCGGGTGCGGTGTCATGCTGACGATGGGCCCCCGGATGTTTCTGGCGGCCGGTTGGGGCCCCCGGATCAGGGCGGCCCGGGCAGGTAGCGCCGGGCGCCGGCGAAGGAGACCCGCCAGACCTCCGCCTCCAGAGTGGCCAGACTCACCCCCCGGGGGGCGGCGTGGACAAAGCGGCCGTTTCCTACATAAATACCATTATGGCAGACCTCCTGCAATCGGCCGGGATCCGCCAGCCCGGCGGTGAACCATTCACTCTTTTTGACCTGGCAGAGGCGGTTGAAAAAGAGCACATCCCCGAAGCGCAGCTCCCCCCACCCCACCGGCCGGCCCACCGTGAACTGCTCCGCCACCGTGCGGGGGAGGATGATCCCCGCCTGGCGGAAGGCCCCCTGCACCAGCCCGGAGCAGTCCACCCCGCCGGGGTCGGTGCCGCCGCTCTTGTAGGGCGCCCCCAGGTAGCTCCGGAGGGCCCGGTCCAGGGCGGCTTCCTGGGGGGTGGCCCAGGCGGCCGGAGGCGGCGGCCCCGGCGGCAGGGTGCGCACCGGCGCCGCACAGCCGGCAAAAAGCACCGTCACCCCCACCACCAGCAGCCAGCCCTGCCATCTCGGCCATCTCCCCCCTGGCCGGATGCGGTGCATCGTCCCCCCCTGGTTCTGGCAACCATCCGGGCGAGAAGCCGCAGGTCGCCTCCCCCTGTCCCTCTCCCTGAGCCCCCCACCTTGTTCCGGGGGATGGGAGGAGAGGTGGAGGGGAGCCGCCGGCCCTCACCTGCCCATCATCTCCGCTACTTCACCGCCTCGAGGCGGGGAAAGAGAGGCGGCCCTTTGCCCAGCCTGGTTCCCGGGGGCAGGCCGCCCCAGGTGAGGACCCGGGTCAGAGGCGGCCGGAAGAGCTCCTCCCCCAGCCCCAGCTGGCCGCTCATCTTCCGGGAACTCGCCGGCATCACCGGCTGGAGGAGGGCCGCCAGCCAGCGCAGGCCTTCCAGCAGGTGGTAGAGGACTGTGTCCAGGCGGGAAGCCGCCGCCGGCTCCTTGGCCAGCTCCCAGGGCGCGGTGTCCACGATGTAGTGGTTGAGGTGGCTCACCAGCTCCCACACCCGGGACAGGGACTTGGGAAACTCCAGCTCCGGGAAGAGGCGCAGGAAATCCGCCGCCACCTCCCGGGCCGTTTGGGCCACCTCCCGGTCCCGGGCCGCGGCCTCCGCCGGGGCCGGCACCACCCCCTGGCGGTACCTGAAGGCCATCCCCAGGCTGCGGGCGAAGAGATTCCCCAGATCATTGGCCAGGTCCGCATTGAGCCGCTGGACGAGGAGCTCCTCGCTGAAGGTGGCGTCCAGCCCGAAGACCATCTCCCGGAGGAAAAAGTAGCGCACCTGGTCGTTGCCGTAAAGCGAGATCAGGGTCAGGGGCTCCACCACATTCCCCAGGCTTTTGGACATCTTGCCCGTGGCCATCTGCCAGTAGCCGTGCACGTTGAGATGCCGGAAGGGCTCAATCCCCGCGGCCTTGAGCATGGTGGGCCAGTAGACCGCGTGGGGCTTGAGGATGTCTTTGGCGATGAGGTGCTGAGCCACCGGCCAGAAGCTGGCAAAGGCTGCCCCGTCGGGGTAGTCCAGGCCGCTGACATAATTGAGGAGGGCGTCGAACCAGACGTAGGCCACAAAGCGCTCGTCGAAGGGCAGGGGGATGCCCCAGGAGAGCCGCCGGGCGGGGCGGGAGATGCACAGGTCCTCCAGCGGCTCCCGCAGGAACCCCAGCACCTCGTTTCTGTAGCGCTCCGGCCGGATCCAGTCGGGATGGTCCTCAATATAACCCACCAGCCACTCCTGGTAGCGGCTCATGCGGAAGAAGTAATTCTCCTCCCTGAGGTAGGTGGGCGCAGTCTGGTGGTCCGGGCAGCGGCCGTCCACCAGCTCCCGCTCCAGGTAAAAGCGCTCGCAGCCGAAGCAGTAGAGCCCGCCGTAGTCGCCGAAGTAGATGTCGCCGGTGTGGTGCAGCCGGGCCAGCACCTCCTGCACCACCCGGATGTGGGCCGCCTCGGTGGTGCGGATGAAGCGGTCATAGGCGATGCCCATCTCATCCCAGCAGCGGCGGAAGCTGGCGCTGATGCGGTCCACGAACTCCCTGACCGGCAGACCGGCCTTGCGGGCCGCCTCCTGCACCTTGTCGCCGTGCTCGTCGGTGCCGGTCTGGAAGCGCACCTCCTCCCCCAGGGCCCGGTGGAAGCGGGCCAGGGCGTCGGCCACCACGGTGGTGTAGGCATGCCCCAGATGGGGCTCGGCATTCACATAGTAGATGGGGGTGGTGATGTAAAAGGCCATGGTCGCGTCACGAAATCCCGTGCGGTCTCGGCATTGACGGCGGGAGCCGGCGGGTTCCCTCTCCCCCGCAACAGCCTCAGGGCCGGAGGGGGAAACCCGGCGCCATGGGTGCGCCATGACGCCCTAAGGGCATATGCCCCTGTTCTCCCTCCTGCCCCCGGGGCCCCCTTCACTTCTGCCCCGTCTGCGCCTCCAGGCCCTTGAGGATTGCCAGGGTGCGCTCCATCAGGCCCCGGTCCTTCTCGGGGTCCGCCGCCTCCAGGAACTGGCGGTAGGCCCGCCGGGCCTCGGGAAGGCGCCCCAGCTTCTCCAGGGCCTGGCCCTTGTTGAAATAGGCCCGGGCAAAATGGGGGTTGAGGGCCAGGGTGCGGTCGAAATCCGCCAGGGCCTCCGGGGCCCGTCCGGCCAACAGGTGGGCCAGGCCCCGGTTGTGCAGCACCTCCGGCGCCTGGGGCCTGAGCTTCAAGGCAGCATCATAATCCGCCAGGGCCTCCGCCGGCTGGTTGAGGTCCAGATAGGCGTTCCCCCGGTTGTAGTAGATCTGCCAGTCGTCGGGCAGGTGCTTTAAAGCGGCGGTGAGATCGGGCACGGCCTTCTCCGGATTCCCCTGCAACGAATGAATGAGGGCCCGGTTGTAGAAGGCCTCCCCCAGATCCGGGGCCAGGGCCAGGGCCTGGTCAAAATCGGCCAGGGCCTCGGCGAATTTCCCCAGGCGGCGGTAGGCCACCCCCCGGTTCAGGTAGGCGGTGGCCGATGTGGCATCCCTGGCCACAACGGCGCTGAAGAGCTCCACCGCCCGATCCGCCTCGCCCTCCTGCAGGGCGGCCAGGCCCTGCTGGAAGAGCTGCTCGGGCGTGCCCGTGGTTTGGGCCGCCGCCGGCAGGAGCAGATACAGGCCTATCATCCCCACAAGCAATACATGCCGCACGCGTCGTCTCCCCCTCGTGCTGTCCCCCTGCGGGGGGTAGTTTCCCCGCCCAGGGGAGAGAATTCTCACTCCCCGGCCGGGAAATGCTCCCGCACCAGGCGGTCCACCTCCGCCAGCCAATTTTGGCGCTCCTCCGGGGTGCTGGTGACCACCACGGAAAAGGTGCGGCGATGGAAGATCTGCACCCCGCAGAGGGCGAAGATGCAGATGCGCCACAGGGTCTCCAGGGGGTCCCGGAAGACCTGGGCCTCCCGCTGGGCCGGGGTGTTGGAGGTGTTGAACACCAGGGCGGTGTGCGCCTTCAGCAGCCCCAGGGGCACCCCCTCGCCGCCCTCGCCGGGGGCGAACTTGTAAGCCACCCCGGGCCGGAAGACCCGGTCCACCCAGCCCTTGAGGATGGCCGGCGGCTGCCCCCACCAGTTGGGGTGCACGATGATGATGCCCTCGGCTTGGGCCAGCTCCCGGCAATGCTCCCTCACCTGGGGGGGCACCGGGCCGTCCTCCGGAATCTCCGCCGCCGGCAGGATGGGATCGAACCCCTCGGCATAAAGATCATGAAACCAGACCGTGTGGCCGCAATCCTTCAGGGTGGCCACCACCTGGGCGGCGATGGCGTGGTTGAAGCTCGCCGGATTGGGATGCGCCAAAATGACCAGGATTTTCATGGCTGTCTCAGTGGTAAGGGTCAGGAGACGGCCTTGGCCCGCCTGCCTGCAGCCGGGGCGGGGCCGCCCCCGACAACCGGTTTTCGTCGTGCTCCAGGGCCTGCGCCTGACGCCGGGCTTTCGCCGGCCGCCGTCAGCCCCCGGGCGCCCGGCGCTGCGCCTGCCGGCGGAAGGCGGCATGGCTCCCTGCCGCGGCCAGTCCCGGGCAGGCCTCCCGGGCCGCCTCGAACTCCTCGGGGTCGGCCACCAGCGCCGGCAGATACGGCCACTGACGGCAGATGCGGGGCTTCACCGGGTGCACCCGGCAGAGGCCGCCCTCGAGGAAGATGCAGACACCCCCCGGGCTGGCCACCTGCAAGCCCAGGGGCGTGTCCACCAGATAATCCCGGATGACGGCGGCGGGCTCCAGCCCCAGGTGTGCGGCCACCGCCTCCACCTCCCCGGGGGTGACGAGAATCCCCCCCACCCCCCGGCAGCAGTCGCCACAGCGGCGACAGACAAAGCCGGGTTCCTCTCCGCCTTCCGATCCACAGGGCCCGGCAGGTGCCCCCCTCTCAGGCTGGACCACGGCCGCCGCCTCATCCGGCCGCTGCCGGCGGGAAGTTCTTCAGCGGCGGCTGGCCGGTGGACTCCAGCACGCTGCGCCACAGGGGGGAGTCCAGGTCCACCTCCTTGGATTTCCCCACTGCGGCCTTGATGGGCACGTGCACATAGTGGCCGTGCCAGCGGGAGACGAGCATGGCGGTCTTGCCGGCCATGCCGGCATGCACCGCGTTCTGCCCCAGAAAGCCGCAGAAGATGCGGTCATTGTAATTGGCCGGCATGCTGCGGATCATATAGCTGGGGTCGATGTACTTCAGGTTGACCTCTATCTTTTTGGCGGCGAAGTGCTCCCTGATGCGCTCCGCCAGAAAGAGGCCGATGTCTCCGGGCTTGATGTTGCCGGAGGGGTCCCGGGGGAGCTCCTCCTGCTTGAAGAACTTCTGCCCGGCGCCCTCGGCCACCACAATGACCGCATGGTTGCGGGCCTTGAGGCGCTCCTCCAGGCTGGCCAGGAGACCCTGGGGGCCCTCCAGGTCAAAGTCCAGCTCCGGGATGAGGACGTAGTTGACCTCCCGCAGGGCCAGGGTGGCGGTGGCCGCCACAAAGCCGGAATAGCGGCCCATGAGCTTGACCAGGCCGATGCCGTGGGGCGCCCCCAGGGCCTCGGTGTGCGCCGCCCGGATGGCCTGGGAGGCCATCTCCACCGCGGTGTCAAACCCGAAGGAACGGGCCACCAGGGGAATGTCATTGTCGATGGTTTTGGGAATGACGATGACGGAGATCTTCAGTTCCCGGCGGGCGATCTCCTGGACGATGAGGTCCGCAGCCCGGAGGGTGCCGTCTCCCCCGATGAGGAAGAGGATGTTGATATTCATCCGGTCCAGGGCATCCACGATCTCGCCGATATCCTGGGGCCCCCGGGAGGAGGACAGGATGGTGCCCCCAAAAGAGTGGATGTTGGCCACCACCTCGGGGGTCAGGTCCAGGATGTCATGGCCGTATTTGGGGATGAAGCCCTGGAAGCCGTAGCGGATGCCGTAGATGTGGCGCACCCGGTAGAGATGGTGCAGCTGCAGCACGATGGCCCGGATGACGTCGTTGATGCCCGGGCACAGCCCCCCGCAGGTGGCGATGGCGCAGCGGGTCTTGGAGGGGTCGAAGTAGATTTTGGCCCGGGGGCCCGCCACCTCGAAGGTGAGGGGTTCCTCCCCCGGCTTCAGCTGGTCCAGATACTCCAGGGTGTCATAGACCAGGACCCGCTCCGAGTCGGAGACGAAGCTCTCCTCCATCAGCCGGCCCTCCCGGGTGAAGAGGGGGATGGTCCGGATGGGGGAGTCGATCTTGGCCTCCCCCAGCGTAGGGACACAGGTATCCACGTATTCGAACACCCGGGGGCGTTCGTCTTTCACCGTGACAATCTCACAGCTTCTCATGAATGTGGGGTCCTCCCCTCTGCAGGCGTCACCTTTCCTAACGGCAGGGAGGGGCTTTTTCTCCAGCCCCCGACGCCACCCCTCACCAGGATTCGGTCATGGCCTCCAGTTCGTCCTTGAGCTCCCGGGCCATGAGGCGGCGGATGGCCTCCTTCAGCGACAGGCCGGTATACAGGATCTGGTAGACCGCCTCCACGATGGGCATCTCCACCCCCAGGCGCTGCGCCAGGAGATAGACCGCCTGGGAGGTCTTCACCCCCTCGGCCACCATCTGCATGCTGGCCAGGATGTCCCCCAGGGACTCCCCCCGCCCCAGACGGTAGCCCACCTGGTAATTGCGGCTGAGACGGCCGGTGCAGGTGAGGACCAGGTCTCCCAGACCGCCCAGACCCATGAGAGTCATGGGATTGGCCCCCAGGCGCACCCCCAGGCGGGTGATCTCCGCCAGGCCCCGGGTGATGAGGGCCGCCCGGGGGTTGTCCCCCAGCCCGAAGCCCGCCAGCATGCCGGTGCCGATGGCAAAGATGTTCTTCAGCGCCCCCCCCAGCTCCAGGCCGGTGACGTCGTAGCTGGTATAGACGCGAAAGTAGGGGGTGGAAAAGAGGCGCTGCAGGAAGCGAGCCACCTCCGGCCGGCGGGAGGCCACGGTCACCGCGGTGGGCTGCCGGTCGGCCACCTCCCTTGCAAAGCTGGGGCCGGAGAGCACCGCATAGGGGACCTCGGCCCCCAGCTCCTCCCGCACCACCCCCTCCATGGTGAGCTGGCTGTCGATCTCCATGCCCTTGGTGCCGCTCACCAGCATGACCCGGGCCGGCAGATGGGGGGCCAGCCGGCGCAGCACCTGCCGATAGACATGGGAGGGCACCGCCATCAGCACCACCTGGGCGCCCGCGAGGGCCTCGGCGAACTCCGGGGTCGGCCTCAGGCGACGGGAGAGGGCCACCCCGGGCAGGAAGGTGCGGTTTTCCCCGGCGCGGATCTCCGCCAGCACCTCCGGCTCCCGCACCCACAGGTGTACCGGGTGGCCCTTGTCGGCCAGGAGCTGGGCCAGGGCGGTGCCCCAGGAGCCGGCGCCGATGACCGCTACGGGAACCGACTCAGAGCTCACCTGCGCCTTCGTCGTCATCGCCCCGCTCCGCCACCTTGGCGACGCTCACCACCTGCTCTTCGGGCTCCACGTCGATGAGCTTGACGCCCTGGGCCACCCGGCCCACCACCGGGATGTCCCGGGCCGCCATGCGCAGGATCTTGCCCCGGTCGGTGACCAGCATGATCTCGTCTTCGGGGTTGAGCTGCACCAAACCCAGCACCGGGCCGTTTTTGGCAGTGATCTGCAAGCCCTTCACCCCCTGGCCGCCCCGGTGGTGCCGGGGATAGGCATCCGCCGGGGTGCGCTTGCCGTAGCCCCGCTGGGTGACGGTGAGGATGGTGTCCTGGGGCCGCATCACCTCCATGCCCACCACTTCGTCCCCCTCGGCCAGCTCCATGCCCTTGACGCCCCGGGCCATGCGGCCCATGTCCCGGACCTCGGAGGAAAGGAAGCGAATCACCTTCCCCTGGCGGGTGGCGAGAAAGATGTCCTGGTCGGGGGCAGTGAGCCCCACGCTCACCAGTTCATCCCCCTCATCCAGGCTGAGAGCGATGAGGCCCCCTTTCCGGGGCCGCTGGAAGAAGCCCAGCTCGGTGCGCTTCACCACCCCCCGGCGGGTGGCCATCACCAGACTGAGGTCCTCCCGAAAGTCCCGGACGGGCAGGATGGTGGCGAGCTTCTCCTCCGCCCCCAGGTTGAGGAGGTTGACGATGGCCTTCCCCGGGGAGCTGGGGGTGCCCAACGGAATTTCATGCACCTTCAGCCAGTAGACCCGGCCGCTGGAGGTGAAGATGAGGAAATAGCTGTGGGTGCTCGCCACATAAAGCTGGCTGACAAAGTCGTTTTCCCGGGTGGCCATGCCGGTGCGGCCCTTGCCCCCCCGGCGCTGGCTGCGGTAGACATTCAAGGCCGTGCGCTTGATGTAGCCCCGGTGGCTGATGGTCACCACCATCTCCTCATCGGCGATGAGGTCCTCGGCCCGGAATTCCTGGGCCACCTTGATGATCCCGGTGCGCCGGGGCTCCCCGAACTTCTCCTTGATCTCGGTGAGCTCCTGGGCGATGAGCTCCTTTACTAGGGCCTCATCGGCCAGGATGGCCCGATAGCGGGCGATGGCCGCCTCCACCTCCCGGGCTTCGTCCACGATCTTCTGGCGCTCAAGACCC
>CALEAV010000045.1 GCA_937943575.1 uncultured bacterium
CCCCCAGACACTTCCATTAATATCGTCGTAAACTTTTTTTCTCCGGCGGCCGAAGAAGAAGGCATGGACGCCGTGGTTGCGCTGCTGGCGGCCCTGGGGGGAGGACTGCTGGGGGCCATCCTCGGGGGCCGGGGGGTGGCGGCGGCCGCCGCCCGCCAGCTGGCCCGGGAGCGGTCCGTCCGGGAGGCCCGCACCCTCATGAACCTCTTTCAGGCCCTGGAGGCCGAGCTGTCCCAGGCTTGGGAGCGCTACCAACAGCTGGTGGGCCAGGAGGTGGAGAAGGCGGAGGACCTGGAGGACCTGCCCCTGGCCGCCCTGGCGGCCGTGGGGAACGGATTTGCGGTCTTCCGGCATTCCGCCCGCCTCCTGGGGGCGCTGGACCCGGCCTCGGCCCGGGAGCTCATTGCGGCCTACATCCACTTCCAGGCCCTCCTGGACGAGTGGCAGGTATTGAACCTTCTCCATGACAAACACCGGCAGGTGCGCCTCCGGACCGATGTCAATCTCTATGAAGCCCGCAACCTCCGGGCTGAGGTGGAGCGCTGCCTGGAGCATCTGAAACAGCACCACCTGCAGGTGAAGGGCCTGGTGCTCGGCAGCCTGGAGCGGCTGCGCCAGTTCCTGGAGCTGGCCCGCCAGACCCACAGCCACGTGGCCATCCGGCTTTAAAATCAGCATGACCTCAACCTGAGCCGGTGGATGCCAGGGGTCTCATCCCCCGGCTATCCCGGCCTCCCCCTCATGCTGCACAGCTGGAGGGCTCCCCCGGAGGGCAGGGGGTGGGAGGCTGGCTCGGCCTCCGACCCGCAGCCGGGTTTGAGAAGCCGCCTGGAGGCGGATGAGGGGGGGACCGGGGAAGGCGGTCCTGAGGACCTCCGGGCCCCGGGCAGCTTCACCTGAGTCTTGATGTGACCGTCCGGAGGCACCAGCCGAGGGCAGGGATGGCAGTCACCCGGCGCTTCACCCGAGTCTTGGCGTGGCAGTCCGGAGCCGTGCGAAACCGGCCGGCCTGAAACTGGCCCCCGGCAGCTTCATCCAATCTTAACTTGACAGGGTATCTGTGTAACGTTATGTTTAGAAAAACTCCATGAAGGAGAGGGATCATGAAGATCAGGAAAGTTGCCAAGGCTTCCCAGGGCCTGTGCAAGTGCGCCAAGTCCTGCTAAGTCGCACCTGACCGCGCTGAGGGGACGCCAAGGCGTCCCCTTTTTTATTGGCCGACTCTCCTTGCAACATCCCGAGGGTCCGCAGGCCGCCGGCCATCACCCATGAAGCAGCGCGTCTGTCGTCAGTTCTGTGCTTTTTACCGTCCGGGGTGGGACGAAGCGGAGAAGTGTCTGGCGGGGGTGGTGGCGGCGCATCTGCTGCGGCAGCACCCTGACCTGGCGACGGCCCTCACGGAGGCCAGCCCGCAGGCGGTGGCGGCAGCGGCGGAGACGCTGTGCCGCGCCTGTGCCTTCCGGCGGCACGGCTGCGACTTTGCCCGGGGGGAGGCCGGGGCGCCGCCCTGTGGCGGCCTTCAGGCCCTGGCCGGACTGCTGGCCCAGGGGCGGTTGTCCGCCGCCTCCCTGGCGGAGCTGCTTGGCGATACCCTCAGGCAGGCCTATCTGCGCCTGGCGGAGCACGTCTTTCTCAAACGCCTGGAGACGCCGTGTCTCTACGACCGCCTGGCCGATGAGCTCTACGAGGTCAATGAGGAGGCCTTCGCCTTCCTGAGCCGCTGCGACGGCACCACCCCGGGGCTGGCGGCGGCGGCCGAGCCGGAATTTTTGGAATATCTCCTGGAGGAGTCCCTCCTGGCCCTCTGTCTCGAGCCCGCTCCCCGGGTGCTGCGCTGGCGGCCGGCCCCGGCGCCCTCGCTGCGCTACCTGGAGCTGATGCTCACCGACCGTTGCAATCTGCGCTGCGCCCATTGCTATCTGGGGGATGCCGGTGCCACCGACCTGCCCCTGGAGGAGGCCCGAAGGGCGCTTCAGGAATTCGCCGAAATGCAGGGCCTCCGGGTCCTCCTCTCCGGGGGGGAGCCCCTGTTGTATCCCCAGTGGCCAGAGCTCAACGCCTCCCTGCCGGAGTATGAGATCCGGGCAGTGCTCCTCACCAACGGCACCCTCCTCAGCCCCGAGAGGGTGCGGGAGCTGCGGGTGCAGGAGGTGCAGGTGAGCCTGGACGGGCTGGAGGAGGGCCATGAGCGCCTGCGGGGGCCGGGGAGCTTCAGGCGGGCGGTGGAGGGCCTGAAACGGGTCCGGGACCGGGGCCTGGCGGTGTCGGTGGCCACCATGGTGCATCCCGGCAACCTCCACGAGCTGGAGGAGATGGGCCGGTGGCTCAAGGAACTGGGGGTGCGGGAGTGGAGCCTGGATGTGCCCTGCGTCTCGGGCCGGCTCTCCGGGCAGCCGGAGCTGTGGGTGCCGCCGCAACTGGCCGCACCCTATCTGGAGTTGGCCTTCGGAGAGGCGGCCCACGGCGCTGCCCCGGGCTGGACCTGCGGCCGGCACCTGTGCGCCGTGCTTCCCAGCGGCCTGGTGGCCAAGTGCGGCCTGTTTGCCCACCGACCCCTGGGGCACCTGCGGGAGGGACTGGAGACCTGCTGGCGGCGCCTGACGCACCACCCCATCACGGACTTGGAGTGCGCCGCCTGCGAATATGTGGAAGAGTGCCGGGGGGGGTGCCGCTTCCGGGCCGGAGAGGGCCTGGGGCCCGACCCGGTGATGTGCGCCCGCTTCGGGGTCAATCCCGCCGGTGTGAGGAGGAGGAATGAAAAGAACCTTTGACCTGTGGCACAGGGCCGAAGAGGAGGGAGGCGAGACCGTCCTGGGCCTCGCCGAGCTGGGGACCCACGCCTGTTATCTCATCTTCGGTTATCTCGAGCCGGGTCAGGGCGGCCGGGTCCTGAAGCCGGGGGAGGGCCACGAGGAGATCATCTGCGTGGTGGCCGGGGAGGTGATGCTCAGCGGCCCCGAGGGCCAGCAGCTCCTCAAGGCCGGCGAGGCCCTCTACCTGGTGGGGGAGGAGACCTACCACCTGGCCAACCCCGGCCCGGCGAGAGCGGTCTATGTGGCGGCGGGCGGCCACAGCCCCGGGGCCCACCACCATTGACAGGGAGCCGCACCGGCTGGAACCTCGGGGCCGGCGACCGGCGGGACTCCCCCTCAGGGGTGCCATGGGAAGGGGGTGGGCCCGGCCCTTTACCCCGCCGCTCTCCCGATGCGGCTAGGCCTGCTGGGCCTCCACCTCGGCCAAGGCCTTTTTGGCCTGCAGCAGGGCCCGGTATTTCTCCGCCGCCTTGGCGAAATTGCCCGCCTGCATGTATTTCAGCAGGTCCCCCTCCAGCTCCGCCACCTCCAGGCGCTGGTAGTAGTCCAGGGTCTCCTTCAGGTGCGCCAGGACGATTTTGGCGGTGAGGATCGGGTGGTTGTTGGTGACGTTGGCATCGGGGAAACGGGTGCCGTGCTCCAGCTCCACTTCCAGGCCCACCCGGAAATCCTCCAGCCGGATGGGCATGTTCTCCACGTTGACGAGTTCCAAAAGCTTTTCCGCTTCTTCCGGCAGGACCTCAAAGTCGGTCAGGGACGACCAGTCCCGGAAGCCCAACTCCTCGCAGACGCGCTTCACTTCCGCTTTGCTGACATATTCCGGCAGGTTCATGGGGCGCTCCTTGTGAAGACTCTCTCTTGCAATGGGTGAGGCGGGCGTGGGAGCCCTTCCCCCCCTTTTCCCGACCCCCGCCTTGTGGACTTGGCTTCCCTTTCCCTCAGCCTTTGGGGCGAGTAAGGTCACGAGGGGTCCTTCAGATGATAATGCACCTTCTGCGGCCATGCCAGGGGAGGATAGAATTTTTCCCCTCCAGGAATCACTTCCGGCCGGCCTCCGGTCCGGGGGGCGGCAGGTCCTGGAGAAAGGCGGCGTACAGGTCCACATCGCCGTGGCGCTGCCGCTGGCCGTCTTCATAGGGCGCCGCCAGCCGGCGGTAGAGCTCGTCCGCCACAGTCTGAAGCACCCCGGTGACCAGGGCGAAGAGCCAGTAGCGCCAGGCGCCGAAGCGCAGCTGCACCACCTTGAGGATGAGGCGGGTGAGGGCATAGTTCAGCAGGCCGGCGAAGGCGGCCTCGCCGGGGAGCTGGTCGCTCTCCCGGAGAAGGGCCTCGGCCAGGCGGTCAATGTGCTCGTCCAGCGGGGGGCGATGGGCCCGGGGGATGTAGGGCATGGCTGAACCTCGGGATGGCGCTGCGGGCGAGCCCCCGGGGGCCCGACCCGGCTAAAGGGATTGCATCTTCCGGTGGATGAGTTCGGTGAGGGTCCGCCGCATGTCGGCTTTCAGCTCTTCCAGATCCGGAGCCTGGGGCTGCCAATCCACGCGGCGCAGCCGCAGATAACCCATCAGTTTCCGGAAGTAGCGCAGTTTGTACATCCCCCGGGGCTTTCTTTTATAGGGATAAATGGGAACTTTCAGATCCTTGATCAGGGAGATTCTCGGATCGTCTGGATCTCCGAAAAAGATGACCGGGATGCCCATGGCCAGGCAGGGCAAGGCACAATGGATACGGGTGGTGATGACCAGGGAGGCGTGATTCTTATAAATTTCCAGCAATTTCCGGGCCATGGAGGTTTTAATCTCATCGCCGTAGAGACTGGAGACCACATGGGTGATTTTGACCGAGTTTTTCCTGATCTCTTTGGGCAGGGGGATCTCACCGGTATCCACCAAAAAGACCCTGCCGTCTTCCGGTTCCCTGTCCCGCCGGGGGAAAGTCAGGGTCAGACATTTGGAAAAGAAGGCCTGGACGCCATGCTGTTCCAGTAAGTTGGCCGTATGCCGGTCGCGGCAGCCGATGGGTTCGTGCCGCTTGAGATAGCTGATGATTTCAGGGGAGAGAAAATATTGGACATTCAACGGGTTGGTCCGGATATGGAAACCGAAGAAGACCGGTACGATACAGGGGGAAGGGGGAAAGGAGCGCTCGGGAAACCGGGAGAAATATCCATTCATAATCAATAAAAAGCGGTCCGGTTCGTCCACCATCCGCAGGGAATCGCGGTCGAACTTCTTGTCCACCCGGGGGAGGAACTGCTCCGCCGCCAGGGACTGGATCTCATCTCCCAGATTGCCGCAGAAGTCATATTTGAGGCTGGCAAACTTCGGCATCATCCGCCCTCAGGCAGACTGGAGTTTCTGGGAGAAGCGCATCATGAGCAGTTTCTCCACTTCGTGGGGGGGGAGATGTTTGACGCCGCCCAGCTGCAGGGCGGCAAAGATGATCAGGGCGGTGTGCTCCAGCTTCTCCATTTTGTTGTAGGCCTCAAGGAGGTCCCGACCCACGGTGAGGGCGCCGTGGCGCTCCAGGATGAGGGCGTCGTAATGCTTGATGAGTTCCCGGATGGCCAGGGGCACCTCGGCGGTGGTGGGGGTGGCGTAGGCCGCGGTGGGGATCACCCCGAGGCTTAAGACCACCTCCGGGAGGACGAACTGCTCCAGGGAGGCTCCAGCTATGGAGAAGGCGGTGGCCAGAGGCGGGTGGGCGTGGATGACGGCCTCCACCTCGGGCCGGAGGCGATAGACCGCCAGATGCATGGCCAGCTCGGAGGTGGGCTGGCCCTGGCCCTCGATGACCCGGCCGGCAAAGTCCACGGTGATGATCTGCTCCTCTTCCAGGAAGGCCTTGTTGACCCCCGAGGGGGTGGTGAGGAGGCCGTCGCCGAACTTGACGCTGATGTTGCCGTCGGTGGCGGCGATGAGGTTTTTCTGATGCAGCAGGCGACAGATGCGCACCACCTTCTGCTTGAGCTTCTGTCCGGTGTTCATGCTTCCCCCGGGGGTATAAGCGGCTAGAACTGCTTGGTGACGATGACGTTTTCGATCTTGCGCAGATTCTCCAGGGCCGTCTCCGGGCGGGCCACCGCCATGAGGGTGTAGAGGCTGTCGATGATGCTCGTCTGGCAGAGGCGGGAGGCCATGGCCTCCTGGCGGAAGCGGGTCTCCCGGGAGGCGGTGACCAGGACCAGGTCCGCCACCTTGGTGAGGGGTGAGAGCGAGTTGTTGGTGATGCAGATGACCGCGGCGCCGGCCTCTTTGGCCACCCGGGCGGTGTCCACCGGGTCCCGGGTGCTGCCGGAGTGGGAGACCGCCAGGAGCACGTCTGCAGGGGTGAGGAGGGCGGCAGCCATCATCATCAGGTGGGCGTCGGTGATGGCCTTGACGTTCAGCCCCAGGCGGAAGAACTTGTTGGCCGCGTCCTCCACGATGGGGCCGGAGGTGCCCACCCCGATGAGGAGGAGGCTTCTGGCCGTGAGCATGCGGCGGGCCGCCTCGGCCATGGCCCCCATATTCAGCACTTCCAGGGTGTCCTGCAGGGCAGCGATGTTGGCCTGGAAGACCTTGCGCACGATGGTGGTTGGGTCATCCCCCTCGGCCACCTCCTCATGGAGGCGCTGCAGGGGCGAGACCAGCTCCCGGGCCAGGGCGATCTTGAAGTCCTGGAAGCCCCGGAAGCCCAGGATGCGGCAGAGGCGCATCACCGTGGCTTCACTCACCCGGGCGGCGGCGGCCACTTCGTTGACCGAGGCGTAGATGGCGACCTCCGGCTTGGCCAGGACCAGGTCCGCTACCTTGCGCAGGGCGGCCTTGAGGGAAGGGTAGAGGCCCCGGAGCCGGATGAGGGCGCCGGCCTGCACTTCCCGGGGCTCCAGGGGGGTCAGACTCTTGCGTTCCACTCGCCCTCCTCACGGGGAAGATGCGGTGCGGTGTCGGGCCGGTGGACCGCCTTTGGGGGCAGAATGGCGAAAAGCATGAAAAAACCATGAGATGGCCGCGCTGCCCCCACAAGGCGGCCCCGGGGATACGGAACGCCACGCTCATAGCATGATTCGCCCAAAAAATAAATTGCTAAAAAGAATAAAATAAAAATTTTTTATCAAGCGGGCCGGTCCGATTGCAGGAGGGAGGTCACCAGCGCCACCGCTTCCTCCCGGGTGCGCACCCGCCCCTCCCATTGGGCCTCCTCCACCGCAGTGAGGAGACGTCGGAAGCGGGGTCCGGGGCTGAGGTGGAAGATGTCCCGGAGGTCATGACCGGTGAGCAGGCGGGGCTGCCGCTCCTGAGGCTCCAGGCGGTCCTTGAGGAAGCGCCAGGCCGCCTCGGCCAAGGCCGCCAGGGCAGCCTCGGAGTCGGGGGGTTTCTGGTCCCCCCGGGCGGCCAGACTGTCGGCCATGGCGACGGCAAAGCCGGCCAGGAGGTGGCTTTTGAGGGCCCGCACCAGCCGTCCCAGGGCCCGGGGGGTGAGCTCCCCCCGGCGGAAGGCGGGTAACAGCAGGAAGGGGCGCATATGCCAGGAGATGATCTGGGCCACGGTCCTGGTCTCCGCCTGGCTGAGGCGCAGGCGCCGGGCCGCCTGGGTGAAGAGCTCCACCCCCACCCGCTCGTGGTGGTAGAAGGTGTAGCGCTCCGGATCGGTGCGCCAGGCCTGGACCTTGGGCTTGCCCACGTCATGGAAGAGGGCCGCCAGCTTCACCACCCAGCGCCACCAGGGGTCTTCGGCCTGGCAGGCCAGCTCCGGGGCCAAAGCGGCAAAGAAGCGGTCCGGGGCAGCCAGGAGGTCGTCCAGGGAGGCCACCGCCTCCAGGGCATGGTCAAAGACGTCCAGGTGATGGAAGCCGTTTTGGGCCACCCCTTTGCCGTCGCAGACCTCCGGCAGCAGGTGGCAGAGGAGACCGGCGGCGTCCATCTGCCGCAGCACCTGACCGGCCCGGGGCGAGGCGAGCAAGGGGAAGAGCTCCTGGCGCAGGCGCTCCCCGGCCACCCCTGTGATGAGGGGGGCCAGGTCCCGGATGGCGGCCTGGGTGTCCGGGGAAATCTCGAAGCCGTGGGTGGCGGCAAAGCGGTAGGCGCGCAGCAGCCGCAAAGGGTCGGCCCGGAGGTTGTCCCGGGCCACCAGGCGAATCCGCCCGGCGGCCAGATCCGGCAGGCCCCCCAGGGGGTCCAGGAGCTGGACGGGGCTGCCCCGAAGGAGCTCCCCCAGGTCCAGGGCCATGGCGTTGAGGGTGAAATCCCGGCCCTGCAGGTCGCCGGTGATGTCCGGGGCGCGGAACTCCGCCAGGTCCAGGATGTCGCCGTCCGCCACCACCCGGGCGGTGCGCTCCTGTTCGTCCAGGAGGACGTAGGTGCCATGGAGCTCCCGGGCCAGGTCCCGGGCCAGCTGGAGGGTCTGGGCGGAGACCGCCAGGTCCAGGTCCGGGGACTGCCGGCCCAGGAGGAGTTCCCGCACCGTCCCCCCCACCAGGTAGACCGCCAGCCCCCGGCTGCGGGCCAGACCGAAGGTCACCTGCAGGGGACGCCGCAAGGCCAGCCGGGGGGCCCCGGTCTCCAGGTTTTGGCGAAGGCTGGCAGGGTCCAGGGGAAATTCAGGGTGCATCCCTACATTTTTTCCGACCGGTCGACAGATTTCAAGCCCTCCCCGGGCTGAGACCCGTCCTCCCGCCGGCTGGCCAACGGCCGCCGGTTCCTTTACAATGTGGAGTGAGGGGGTGACCCCCCGAGGGGATTTTCCGGCAGCCACCGCATCCGGACGTGAGGTGCCGGCACCATCCAGGATTGCCTTCATGAGCAGCCGCGGCGGCAAAGTCGTCTTCGTCTGTCAGCAGTGCGGCCACCAGACGGGCAAATGGCTGGGGCGCTGCCCCCAGTGCCAGGCCTGGGGGTCCCTGGCGGAGGAGAGCGATCCCTTGGCCGCGGCCCATGCAGCGGCCGCCCCGCGGCCTGCTCCCCCCAAGCCCTTGCGCAGCCTGGTGGTGGATCCGGAGACCCGCCGCAGCACCGGCCTGGCGGAATTCGACCGGGTGCTGGGGGGGAGCCTGGTGGCGGGCTCGGTGGTGCTTGTCGGGGGCGACCCCGGGGTGGGCAAGTCCACCCTCCTCCTCCAGGCCCTGGACCGCCTCACCGCCGGCGGGGAAGTGGGGCTGTATCTCTCCGGGGAGGAATCGGAGGCCCAGGTGAAGCTCCGAAGTGAGCGCCTGGGGCTCTCCTCCCCCCACCTGTGGTTTGCGGCGGAGACCTGCCTGGAGAACCTGCTGCGCCTGCTGGAGGAGGTGCAGCCGGTGGTCCTGGCGGTGGACTCCATCCAGACCCTGTACACCACCGGGCTGCCGGCGGCGCCGGGGTCGCTGCCCCAGGTGCGGGAGACGGCCTTCCGCCTCAGCCAGCAGGCCAAGGCCACCGGCCTCACCGTGTTTCTCATCGGACATGTCACCAAGGAGGGCACCCTGGCGGGGCCCATGGTGCTGGAGCATCTGGTGGACACGGTCCTGTATCTGGAGGGGGACCGCTCCCACGCCTTCCGGCTGCTGCGCACGGTGAAGAACCGCTTCGGGCCCACCCAGGAGCTGGGGGTGTTTGAGATGGGGGAGCAGGGGCTTCAGGAGGTGACCAACCCTTCCGCCCTGTTCATGGCGGAGCGCTCCCTGGAGACCCCGGGCTCGGCGGTCATTCCGGCGGTGGAGGGCTCCCGGCCCATTTTGGTGGAGATCCAGGCCCTGGTGTCGCCCTCGTCCCTGGCGCTGCCCCGGCGCCAGGCCATGGGGGTGGACCCGGGGCGGGTGTCCCTCCTGGTGGCGGTGCTGGAAAAGCGGGTGGGGATTCCCCTGGGGGGGCAGGATATCTTTGTCAACGTGGCCGGGGGCGTGCGCCTGACGGAGCCCGCGGCGGACCTGGGGGTGGCGGTGGCATTGGCCTCGTCCTTTCTGGACCGCCCGGTGCCGCCGGACACCATCATCTTCGGGGAGATCGGCCTCACCGGGGAGGTGAGGGCCGTGAGCCAGCCGGAGGTGCGCCTCAAGGAAGGGGCCAAGCTGGGGTTTAAGCGGGCGCTGTTGGCCTCCCGCCAGGTGGAGCGCCTGGGGGAGAGGTTTGACCTGGAGCTGGTGGGGGTGGAGACCGTGGCCGCCGCCCTCCGGATTTTGACACCGTGAGGGAGCGACGGGGCCGGCAGGACTGCGGGAAGGGGCCGCCGGGAGGTCTCTCTCGGGAAGGCCGGCCCGGGATGGACCTGGCCCCCGGGGAGGCGGAGGCGCTCCTTTTGCAGGGTGCGGCGGAGCTGGGCCTCAGCCTGGAGACTAAGGTCCGGGAGCGTTTCGGCCATTATCTTGAAGAGCTGCAGCGCTGGAACGCCCGGGTGAACCTGACGGGCCTGCGCTCCGACCGGGAGATCATTTTGCGCCTCTTCCTGGACTCCCTGGCGATGCTGCCATTTCTGGGGGAGGCCCGGAAAGTGGCGGATATCGGCACCGGCGCCGGTTTCCCGGGCCTGGTCCTGAAGCTGGCCCGTCCGGACCTCCACCTGACCCTGGTGGAGTCCCGGGGGAAGAAGGCGGCCTTCCTGGACTACCTGGTGAGCCTCTGGGGCCTTCCGGGCGTGGAGGTGGCCGCGGTGCATCTCACCCCCCGGCTGGCGGCGGCCTGGGGGCCCCGCTATGAGGCGGTGCTGAGCCGGGCCGCCCTGAAGCTGAAGGACTTCCTCGCGGTGGCGGCGCCTCTGCTCCTCCCCGGGGGGCGGGCTGTGGCCCTGAAGGGCCCCCACCTGCCGGAGTCGGAATGGCGGGCCGGGGAGGCGGCGGCCCGCAGGCTGGGGCTGGGCCCTCTGGAGCGTCTGGTCTACCGCCGGCCGGTGACCGGCGAAGCCTGCCTGGTGGTGCTGGCCCGCCGGCCGGGGGCGGAGGGAGGTGGGCCATGAAGTGGAAGCTGCTGTTCCTCCTGGTGCTGTTGCTGGCGTTGCTGCTGGTGGCCTGGCGGTTGTCCGGAGCGGCGGGGAATCAGGCGGCGGCCCGGAGCCGCATGGTGGCCGAGCAGCTTCGGGCCCGGGAGATCACCGACCCCCGGGTGCTGGCGGCCATGGAAAAAGTCCCCCGGGAGCGCTTTGTGCCCGCCTGGCTGGCGCCTTTGGCCTATGCCGACCAGGCGCTGCCCATCGGCCAGGGCCAGACCATCTCCCAGCCCTATATCGTGGCCCTCATGAGCCAGTGGGCCGAGGTGCGCCCCGGGGACAAGGTCCTGGAGGTGGGCACCGGCTCCGGCTACCAGGCGGCGGTACTGGCGGAACTCACCGACAAGGTCTTCACCATCGAGCTCATCCCGGAGCTGGCGGCCCGGGCCGAGGCCACCCTGAGGGACCTGGGGTATTCCGGGGTCAGGGTGCGCACCGGGGACGGCTATGCCGGCTGGCCGGAGGAGGCGCCCTTCGCCGCCATCCTGGTGACCGCCGCAGCGCCCCAGGTGCCGCCGGCCCTCGTGGCCCAGCTTCAGGAGGGGGGCCGCCTGGTCATCCCCCTGGGACGGCCCGGAGGGCTGCAATATCTCAAAAAATACCGCAAAGTAGCGGGGGAACTGCGGGAGGAGGGCTCCCTGCCGGTGCGCTTCGTGCCGCTGGTCAAGCCGGGGGAATGAGGGCCAGGGAGGAATTTTGAGACAGTCAACGGGGCGGAAGGGCCCCTTTTTTTCCTCCGGGGCGCCTCAGGAGCGGCGGCAGGTTGTCAGGAGAGCCAAAAGAATTACTTTAAAGGAAGAGGTCTGAGATGAGAAGAATCGCTCTCCAGGCATATATCTGCCTGCTCATCCTGACTGTCACCATAGGCGGCAGCGGCTGGGCCACGGCCGGTGACCCCGTTCAGGAGAAGAAGATGGCGGTGGAGAAACTCATCCGCAGCGAGGCCGAATGGCAAAAACTCCTCACCCCGGAGCAGTATGAGGTGATGCGGCGCAAGGGCACCGAGCGGGCCTTCTGCAGCCCGCTGTATCCCGAGAAGCGAGCCGGGGTGTATCACTGCGCCGCCTGCGGTCTGCCCCTGTTCAGCTCGGAGCAGAAATTTGAGTCCGGCACCGGCTGGCCCAGCTTCTTTGCCCCGGTGAATCCGGAGCACGTGCGCTATGAAGAGGACACCAGCCTGTGGATGAGGCGCACCGAGGTGCTGTGCGCCCGCTGTGACAGCCACCTGGGGCACGTCTTTGACGACGGGCCGCCGCCCACCGGCAGGCGCTACTGCATCAACGGGGTGGCCCTGAAATTTGTCCCGGCCGGGGAGGAGGGGGAAGCCGGGAGACCCTAAGCCCCTCGCCCCATCCCCGCAAAG
>CALEAV010000046.1 GCA_937943575.1 uncultured bacterium
GGCGGTGGCTCAACAGACGGCCACCCTGTCCTGCAAGTCCTTTCCGCCAGGCTACTTCCTCCGGGAGCAGACCCTCACCCCGGCGAAGCGGCAGTCCCTCCTGGTTCGGATCGCCCGGGAACTGGCGGCCCTCAATGCCAGAGGGGAGTGCCTCATCGTCAAGGGCACCATGCTGGAGCCCCCGGACCCCCGGCGCCGGGTGTATCAGAAAATGAGCATCCTGGACGAGAGCGGCCTCAGGGTGGTGGTGAGGGGGGTGCCCAATTTATACTACCGCCACCCCGGCCCGCCGGAGCTCCTCAACCGCAACGTCTATCTGGTGGCCCGCCGCCTGGAGGTGAAGGAACGGGAGAGCCGGCTCTCGGAGAGCTTCGTCATCGAAGGGGAGTTTGTGGCCTACGCCGGGAAGTACCTGGAGGCCCTGAGGCTGCTTCTGGAAAATCCCGTCCCTCTTGAAACCCCCTGATCTCAGGATAATTTTTACACAGGTGATTGCAGGTTGTTGCAAAATATGCCTAAAAACCCCGGGAGCCCGGGCTTCCCGGCCGGGTCCCCCGGAAGGTGACCAGGGACAGGCCCACTGACCTCCATGGACGGGTGGCTCGGCTCCCTGCCCCACCCTCCGGGCGTCGGGGAGGGGGCCTCCCCCCGCGGCGCCGGAGTGACGGAGGGACGTCAAGAGCTCCGGGAAAACCGGGGCGGTCACAATGGATGCGGCTTGCTCCGGCGGTGCGGCCGAAGCCGGGGGGGCGGGGGAGGGAAACAAAGGCCCAAGGAGGCTGACAGGGGAGGGGGAAATAAGGGTTGGCCAAATGACCGATGAGCACAAAAGCGTTGCCGGCCCTTTAATTATCAGGGGGTGCGATAAAGAACGCATCGGAAATGTCCTTGATGAGAGAAGAAATTTTATCGGCGCCCGGAATGTCGAAATATCCCTGGCAGTCCGAATGCAAGTAGCTTGAAATTTGCCGGGAGAGGTTCAGATTATTCAGGCTGTCCCTATCATCACCATGCACAATATCCGCAATTTCAGCATCATCGCCCATATCGACCACGGCAAATCCACCCTGGCCGACCGCCTCATCCAGGCCACCATCATGGTGCCGGAGCGCCTGCGCCGCGACCAGATGCTGGACACCATGGACCTGGAGCGGGAGCGGGGCATCACCATCAAGAGCAACACCATCACCCTGCCGTACGTGGCCGCCGACGGCCGGGAATACGCCCTCAATCTCATCGACACGCCCGGACATGTGGACTTCTCCTACGAGGTCTCCCGGGCTCTCGCCTCCTGTGAGGGGGTGCTCCTCTTGGTGGACGCCTCCCAGGGGGTGGAGGCCCAGACCCTGGCCAATCTCTATCTCGCCCTGGAGCACGATCTGGCCATCATCCCGGTGATCAACAAGATCGACCTGCCCCAGGCGGACATTCCCGGCACCAAAGAGCAGATCCGCCGGGAACTGGGGCTCAACCCGGAGGAGGCGGTTCTGTGCTCCGCCAAGGAGGGGATCGGCATCACCGAGGTGCTGGAGGCCATTGTCAGCCGCATTCCCCCTCCCACGGGCGATGCCGATGCGCCCCTGAGGGCCCTCATCTTCGACGCCCAGTACGACTCCTTCCGGGGCACGGTGGTGTCCCTGCGCCTCTTTGACGGCGAGGTCAGGCCCGGTGACGTCATCCGCCTCATGTCCACCCAGGCCGCCTACAAGGTGGAGGAGGTGGGGCTCTTCGGCCTCAGCCGCCAGCCGGCCCCCCGGCTCAGCGCCGGCCAGGTGGGCTATCTCATCGCCGGCATCAAGCAGGTGAGCGATACCCGCATCGGCGACACCATCACCCTGGACCAGCGCCCGGCGGCGGCGCCGCTGCCGGGCTTCAAGGAGGTGAAGCCGGTGGTCTTCGCCTCCATCTACCCGGTGAGCAATGACGACTACCCGGCCCTGGCCGACGCCCTGGAGAAATACAAGCTCAACGACGCCTCCCTGGTGTATCAGAAGGACTCCTCCGCCGCCCTGGGCCAGGGGTTCCGCTGCGGCTTTTTAGGCCTCCTCCACCTGGAGATCGTCCAGGAGCGGCTGGCCCGGGAGTTCGGCCAGTCCCTCATCATGACGGTGCCCGGGGTGCGCTACGAATTCACCCTCACCGACGGCACCACGGTGGCGGTGGACAACCCGCAGCACTATCCGGACCCGGTCAGGATCAAGGAGGCCGCCGAGCCCTACATCCGGGCCTCCATCATCATCCCGGAGCGCTACGTGGGGGCGGTGATGAAGCTCTGCCTGGAGCGTCGGGGCGTCAATCCCCATTTCAGCAACCCCTCCCCCGGCCGGGTGGAGCTGCGCTACGATCTGCCCCTGGCGGAGGTCATCATCGATTTCTACGACAAACTGAAGAGCGTCACCCAGGGCTACGGCTCCTTTGATTACGAGCTCATCGGCTACCGCAGGAGCGACCTGGTGAAGCTGGATATCCTGCTCAACGGCGAGAAGGTGGACGCCCTGTCCATGATTGTCCACCGGGACCGGGCCCGGGAGTGGGCGGTGCGGGTGTGCGAGCGCCTGAAGGAGGAGATTCCCCGGCAGCAGTTCAAGATCGCCATCCAGGGGGCCATCGGCGGCAAGATCATCGCCCGGGAGACCATCAGCGCCTTTCGCAAGGACGTCACCGCCAAGTGCTACGGCGGCGACGTCACCCGCAAGCGCAAGCTCCTGGAGAGGCAGAAGGAAGGCAAAAAACGCCTGAAGATGGTGGGCTCCGTCACCATCCCCCAAAGCGCCTTCGTGGCCGTGTTGAAGACCAAGAATGAGTGAATGCGGCAGAG
>CALEAV010000047.1 GCA_937943575.1 uncultured bacterium
CTCGCCGATTCTGGTGGAAGTCACCCGGGGGGAGCTCACCGAGAGCCGCCACCGGGGGCAGATCGCGGTGGTGGATGCCCACGGCCGCCTTGCCCGGTCCCTGGGCGATCCGGAGGTGATGCTCTGCCTGCGCTCCCTGGCCAAGCCCTTTCAGGCCCTGCCGGTGATCACCAGCGGGGCGGCCGCGGCCTTCGGCTTCGGCCCCGAGGAGCTGGCGCTGTTCTCCGGCTCCCTCTCCGGGCAGGATTTCCACGTCGCCCTCGTGCAGCGGGTGCTGCAGCGCCTGGAGCTGGGTCCGGAGGCGCTGCAATGCGGCGCCATGGCGCCCCTGCACAAGCCCTCGGCCCAGGCCCTCGCCCAGGGGGGGCAGAAACCCACTGCCCTTAACCACACCTGCGCCGGCAAACACGCCATGATGCTGGCCCTCTGCCGCCACCACGGCTGGCCGGTGGAGGGCTACTACGAGGCGGAGCACCCGGTACAGCGGCTCATGCACCGGACCGTGGCCCAGGCGGCGGGCCTCAGCCCCGAGGAGGTGCCCCTGGCGGTGGACGGCTGCGGGGTGCCCACCTTCTACCTGCCCCTCAGGCATGCCGCCCTGGCCTTCGCCCGGCTGGCCGCGGCGCCGCCGGGGACGCCCGAGGCCCTCATCCGGGAGGCGGCCCTGGCCCACCCCCGCCTCATCGCCGGCGACGGCCGCCTGGAGACCATCCTCATGGAGCAGCTTCCCGGGCGGGTCTTTGCCAAGACCGGGGCGGAGGGGAGCTTCGCCCTGGCCCTCGTCCGGGAGGGCCTGGGGGTGGTGCTGAAGATTGAGGACGGCGCCGCCCGGGCCCTCAACCCCGCCATCCTGGAGGCCGCCGACCAGCTGGGGCTTTTGGCTGAGGCCGACCGCCAGGCCCTGGCCGTCTACCGGCTGCCGGCGGTGCGGGATCATCTGAAGCGGCAGGTGGGGGAGCTGAGGTCGGTGTTCCACCTGGCCTGAGGGGCCGCCCCGGGCCGTCAGGCCCGGCCGGAGGCGCTGCCCGGTCTTTGAATCCGGCCGCCGGCGTGGTATATTGAGGGGCACATCATGAAGGGCGGGGCAAAGGCATGGGATGACCCCCCAGGCCTCCTCCCCGAAAGCCCGGCTGGCCGGGATCTGAGGCTGACGGCGACATGAAGAACCTCTGGGCCCCCTGGCGCATTGAATATATTTTGGGGCAGGACAAGCCCCCCGGGTGCATCTTCTGTCCCTGGCCGGAGGAGAACCTGGCTGAGCGCCTGGTCCTCTTCAGCGGCCGGCTCACCCGGGTGATGATGAACAAGTTCCCTTACAACAACGGGCACCTCCTCATCTCCCCCCTGCGGCACGTGCCTTACTTAGAGGACCTCACCCCGGAGGAGCTTCTGGACCTGCAGTTCAAGCTCCGGCACGCCATGCGCATCTTAAGGGAGACCATGCGGCCGGACGGCTTCAACATCGGCCTCAACGTGGGCACCGTGGCCGGGGCCGGGGTGGAGAGCCACCTCCATTGGCACCTGGTCCCCCGCTGGCTGGGGGACACCAACTACATCCCCGTGTTTGCCGAGGTGCGGGTGATTCCGGAGCATTTCCGCCAGACCTACGAACGCCTGGCCCCCTATTTCCAGGCTCTCAGCGATGAGGATGTCCCATGCGCTACATCAAGCTGACCTTCGCCCTCCTGGTGGTTGTTCTGGCCATCGTCTTCATCGTCCAGAACCGGGTGGTCCTGGAGCACTCCTTCCAGTTGCGCTTTGACATCATGCTGGTGAAGGTCCAGACCGAGCTCATCCCCGTGTGGGTCCTGCTCCTGTTCGGCTATTTTCTCGGGGCCTTCACTGCCTTTCTCTATTTTGTGGTGCACCACCTGCGGCAGCGGCAGACCATCCGCCATCTGCGCCAGAACCTGGAAGTCCTGAATCAGGAGCTGAAGCGGGCCGGGGTCTCGCCGGAGGGGCACGGGTCGGCGGAGGCCGCGGCCACCTCCCACGACTAGCCCCCGGGGAGCGGGCCGTCACGCCCCATCGGCCCCGGCCTTTCGGGCGCAACCCGCTCCCGCAGGCAAACCCCGGCCGTGTGCGCCCCGGCCACCTGAGACCGTCCTGGCAGTATGAGTGAACCTCTTCCCGAACGCCTCACCCCCATGCTCCGGCAGTACCTGGAGCTGAAATCCCGCTACCCGGATGCCCTCCTCCTCTTCCAGATGGGGGACTTCTTTGAGCTCTTCTTTGAGGATGCCGAAAAAGCCGCCGCCGCCCTGAACATCGCCCTCACCAGCCGCAGCCGGGCCGGGGAGGAGCGCATCCCCATGGCGGGCTTCCCCCTGCATGCCGCGGATGCCTACATCCACCGCCTCCTGGAGCAGGGCCACACCGTGGTGGTGTGCGAGCAGACCGAGGACCCGGCCCTGGCCAGGGGGCTGGTGCGCCGGGAGGTGACCCGCATCCTCACCCGGGGCACGGTGGTGGACCCCGCCGCCCTGGACGCCCGCCGGGACACCTACGTGGCGGCGGTGGCGGTCACGCGGCAGCGCTGGGGGCTGGCCTATCTGTCCCTGTCCACCGGGGAGTTTCGGCTGACGGAAGGGGAGGGGGCCGAGGCCCTGGCCGACGAAGTGGCGCGCCTCAAGCCCGCGGAGATTCTCCTGCCGGAGGACAAAAGCGAAGCCCTGCCGGCCGCGGCCCTCGGGCCCCTGACCAGCCCGCCGGCCCTCCGCCGCCTGCCGGCCTTCGTCTTCGATGCCGCCGGGGCTCGCCAGGAGCTCAGCCGGACCCTGGGGACCCTGTTCCTGGACGGCTTCGGGCTGGAGCCCTACCCCCTGGGGGTGACCGCCGCCGGGGCCATCCTGCGCTATCTTAAGGACTCCCTGCATCTCTCCCTGCCGCATCTGGACCGGGTGCTCCCCTACTGCCGGGAGGATTTTCTCGAGCTGGATGAGGCCACCCTGCGCCACCTGGAGGTCTTTGACAACTGGCGCACCGGCGGCCGTCAGGGCTCCCTGTGGGAGGCCCTGGATGCCACCGTTACCGCCATGGGCTCCCGGCAGCTGGCCCGCTGGCTGCGGCATCCCCTCATGGATCCCAAGGTCATCGGGGCACGCCTGGATGCCGTGGAATTCTTCGTCACCCAGGCCCTGCTGCGGCAGAGGTGGCGGGAGGGCCTCAAGGGCCTGCCGGATCTGGAGCGCCTCACCGCCCGCCTGGGACTGGGGCAGGCCACCCCCCGGGAGCTGGCCCAGGTGCGCCAGGCGCTGGGGCGGCTGCCGGACCTGAAGGGCCTTTTCTCCCTGGCCCTGCCCCACCTGGTGGCCGAGGCGGTGGCGGAGCTGGAGGACCTGGGCGAGGTCTATGACCTCCTCAGGCGGGCCCTGGTGGAGGACCCTCCCGCCACCCTGGCGGCGGGCGGCGTCATCCGGGAGGGCTACGATGCCGAGCTGGATGAGCTCCTCAAGCTCGCCCGGGGCGGCAAGGAATGGATGGCCCGCCTGGAGGAGGAGGAGCGCCGGCGCACCGGCATCGCCTCCCTCAAGGTGCGCTACAACAAGGTCTTCGGCTACTATATCGAGGTCTCCCGGCCCAATCTCTCCCTGGTGCCGCCGGAGTACATCCGCAAGCAGACCCTGGTGAACGCCGAACGCTTCATCACCGCCGAGCTCAAGGAGTACGAAGCCCGGGTGTTGGGCGCCGAGGAGGCCCGCCTCAAACGGGAGCAGGAACTGTTCCAGGAGCTGCGCCGGCGCCTGGGGGAGGAGGCCCCCCGGCTCCGGAAGGTGGCCCGGGCCTTGGCCCGCCTGGATGCCTGGGCCGCCCTGGCCGAGGTGGCGGCGGTGCGGCGCTACTGCCGCCCCCGGATTGTGGCCGACTCCTGCCTCCGCCTTCGCCAGGGCCGCCACCCGGTCATCGAGCGGCTGCTCCCCCCCGGCACCTTTGTCCCCAACGACCTGGAGCTGGACGACGAGCGCCGTCTGCTCATCGTCACCGGGCCCAACATGAGCGGCAAGTCCACCATCCTCCGCCAGGCGGCCCTGACCGTGCTGATGGCCCAGATGGGGTCCTTTGTGCCCGCAGCGGAGGCGGTGGTGGGCCTCACCGACCGCATCTTCACCCGGGTGGGGGCGGTGGATGACATCGGCCGGGGCCAAAGCACCTTTCTGGTGGAGATGCACGAGACCGCCCGCATCCTGCACCAGGCCACCCCCAGAAGCCTGGTGATCCTGGATGAGATCGGCCGGGGCACCAGCACCTTTGACGGCCTCTCCCTGGCCTGGGCGGTGGCGGAGTTCCTCCACGACCTGGAGGGGGTGGGGGTGCGCACCCTCTTCGCCACCCACTACCAGGAGCTCACCCAGCTCAGCCGGGTGCGGCCCCGGGTGCACAACGTCCAGGTGCTGGTGCGGGAGGAGGGGGGCGACATCGTCTTTCTCCACCGGCTGGCCCCCGGCGCCGCCTCCCAGAGCTACGGCATCCAGGTGGCGAAACTGGCCGGGGTGCCGGCCCCGGTTATCGACCGGGCCAGAGAGATCCTGGAGAACCTGGAGGCGGGCAGCCTGGACCCCCTGGGCCTCCCCAAGCTGGCCCGGCCCCGGCGCCGGGGGCTGCCGGAGGGGGTGCAGCGGGACCTTTTCAGCCAGGCCTCCGGGGCCTCCCGGGAGGACTGAGGGGACGGCCAGCTTCGGGCGGGGGACCGGCTCATCCCGGAGCCCGGCCGGGGGTGGCTCCGGCGGCCTCAGGCGAGGGGAAAAGGGAGGGGGCCCATCATCCCCTCGCCCCGGCGACTTCCTGATCAGGGGTCGCCCGAGCCTCTTGGCGGCAAAAGGAGGCCGGAAGGGGAGGACCCGGCTCCAGGCCATGCCCTCGGGGGCGGCAATTTGGCGAAAAAGCTAAAAATTCAGCCGGGTAAGCGACTTCCGCCCATCGGCGGGGGAATGAAATTTTCCTCTTGACAAGGGGGGCGGATTTACCAAAAATTAATATTGAGCTGAGCGGGAATAACTCAGTGGTAGAGTGCAACCTTGCCAAGGTTGAAGTCGCGGGTTCGAATCCCGTTTCCCGCTCCATTTTTTTTGAGGCGGCATAGCCAAGTGGTAAGGCAACGGTCTGCAAAACCGTTATACACCGGTTCGAATCCGGTTGCCGCCTCCAGCTGACCCTGCTAAGGCAAAGTTAACCCTCCCCACCGTGCCCGGGGAGGGTTTTTTTTCACCCCGCCCCTTCCCCTTGCGCCCGGGGACCCCGTCAGAGCACCCCGGTTTCCCTTGGCACCCCAGAGCCGGGGACTCCCAGGTTCAGCCTCCATCTCCCCAACCGGGACCGGGAACCGGCCGCTGACCCAAGGCCGAGGGCGGCGGCAAATCCCCTCCCGCCGCCTTGGGCAACCGGGAGGGCTTTTGCCGGGCCGGCATGGGGGCCGTTTTCTGGGGGCTTCCCGGGGAGGGGGAAAGGAGGCGATCAGAACCCCTAACCGGGGCCGGTCGCCCCAAAGGACTCCCGATGAGACGGAGGGCGGGGGAGGGGAGCCCCGGCAAGGCCCGGCCTCAACCCGGGCTGGGGTGCATGAGCTTCCGCCGTGCGCACGTGGGGGCCGCCGCGCCGGCAGCAGCGACCCTCACGGCCAAGGCCGCCACTGGGGAGGCCGATTCTGCCTGAGCTTTCCTCCCTGGGGCTGCGGGGCTCATTGGCCGGCTGGCAGGCCGGCTTGGCCACGACCTGCAGGGGCTGTGGGCCGGCCGCCGGCAAGGCGTGCCTGCACCCAGGCGGTGAGCTGCTCAGCCCTGAGGTCCTCCAGGGTCAGGCAGGGGGCGTCCAGCGCGGCTGCCAGCTCCCGGGCCAGATCCGTGCGCAGCGGCTGGGATTTGTCCTCGGTGTCCACCACCAGGACGTCGACCAGGGGCATCTCCCTTATGAGGGCGGCCAGCCGGCGCAGCTCCTCCCACACGGGCAGCCCGCTCAGGCCCTGATTGGCCCGGCCGTCGCTCACCAGCACCAGGAGCAGCCGGCGTGTGGGCTCCCGCCGCCGCACCTGCAGACACAGCCGGTAAGCGGCGAGCAGCCCGGCCGCCAGGGGGGTGCGGCCGCCCACCGGCAGGTCCCGCAGACGCCGGGAGGCCAGCTCCACGCTGGCGGTGGGGGGCAGGACCACCTCCGCCTGGGTCCGCCGGAAGACGATGAGGGCCACCTGGTCCCGTTTCTGGTAGCAGTCCCGAAGCAGGGACAGGATGGCCCCCTTGGTGGCGGTGATGCGCTTCCGGGCCCCCATGGACCCGGAGCAATCCACCACAAAGAGAACCAGGTGCCCCATGCGGCGCTCCCGCTCCTTGTAGCGCAGGTCGGAGTCACGGATGATGACCCGGTCCCGGCGGCCCCGGAGGACCTGCCAGGGAGCGGCCGCCCTCAGGGTGGCATCCAGGGCCACATCCTGCCCGGGCTTTTTCGGGGTGCTGCGCACGTAATGGCCCCCTGTGCCGGCGTGGCGGGTGACGGTGCGCCGGCCGGCGGTACGTCGCTCCAGCCGGTCCCGGCGCCAAGCCAGCCTTCTGACGGCGAAGGGCTCCCCGGCCGGCAGGATCCGGTCTTCCGGGGCGCCGGCGCCCAGGGCCCCTGGATTGCCCTCCGGAGGGGAATGGGTGGGCTCCAGATTCCCCGCAGGCTGGGGAGGTCTGGGTTTAGAGGGAGCTGAATCCCCCGGCCTCTCCCGGGTGCCGTCCTCCGGCGGCGGGGGCACGGCCGGCAGGCGCTGCCGGTGGGTGAGCACCAGGGGCAGGACCCGGTCCACATGGGCCGGGAGGACAAAAGAGGCCCCTCGCCAGGCGGCATAGGCCCGGGCGGCCCGCTCCAAGGCCAGCTCGGCCCGATGGCCCGACACCCTGGCCGCCAGACAGGCGGCGAGGAGATAATCCCGGGTCGTCTCCGGCAGGGTGACCCGAGGGAGGGCCTCCCGGACCCGGAGCAGGCGGGCGGCCAGCAGCCTGTCCCCCCGGGGGTCCGGCCTCTCCGGCGTGAGCAGGTGCCGGCGCAACAGGTGCAGGCGTTCCCGCAAGCCCAGTCTGTCCATGTGGACCCCCAGACCGAGGCGGTCAAGGACGTGGGGAGACAGGGAACCCTCCTCCGGCGTTAAGGTGGCCACCACACAGAAGCGGGCGGAATGCTGGCACTGGATGCCCTCCCGGGCCACCATCACCCGCCCCTGTTCCTGGGCCGACACGATGAGGCTGAGAAGCTCCGGGGGCATCAGGTGGATGTCGTCCACCAGCAGCACCCCTCCATGGGCCCGGGACAACAGCCCCGGCTCGGCCACGGGGCGGCCGGTTTTCAGGGCGGCGGCAAAGTCCAGGCTCCCCAGAAGCGCCTCCAGGGTCAGGTTGAGGGGGACCTCGATGAAAGGGGTATGGGGGGGCAGGAGGTGCTGACTGAGGCGGGCCAGGGTGGATTTGCCGCTGCCCTTCTCCCCCATCAGCACCACCCCGCCCAAGCCGGGGTCGAGGAGGGCCAGGATCAGGGCCAGCTTGGCCTGCCCCTGGCTGACGAACCCGGTGAAGGTCACGGCGCAAAGACCCCGGAGCGGGAGGCCCCGGCGGGGGGGAAGAATTCCTCCATCACCGCCTCCAGCTGACGGCGGGCCTCGGCCACCTCCTGGAAGGGAAGCCTCTTCAGGCGGTGATTCACCGCCAGGGGAAAGACCTCCCGGACCTCCGCCGGGGTGACCGCGGCCTGGCCCCGAAAGGCGGCCAGGGCCCGGGCCCCCTTGAGGGTGACGATCTCCGGCCGGTGGCCATCCAGGCTGAGGCGGGTGGTGAGGTCCACCACCATCTCCAGGATGGCATCGGACACCGCCACCGCCGGCACAAGCTCCCGGGCGAGGAGCAGGCGGTGCTTCAGGCGCTCCTCTTCCGGCTGCCACTGGCGCAGAAAGTCCTCGGGATGGGCATCGTAGGCCGCCCGGCGCCGCAGGATCTCCAGGCGCTGGGCCTTGTCCGGGAGGGCGTGCACCCTGACCGCCAAGCCAAAGCGGTCGAGGAGCTGGGGCCTGAGCTCCCCCTCTTCCGGGTTCATGGTGCCCACCAGGATGAAGCGGGCCGGGTGGACGAAGGAGATCCCCTCCCGCTCCACGATGTTGCGGCCCATGGCGGCGGCATCCAGGAGCAGATCCACAATGTGGTCCTCCAGGAGGTTCACTTCGTCCACGTAGAGAAAATTGCGGTTGGCCGCGGCCAGCAGCCCGGGTTCGAAACGCTTTTCCCCCCTCATCAGGGCATGTTCCACATCCAGGGTGCCCACCAGCCGGTCCTCCGTCACCCCCAGGGGGAGTTCCACCACCTGCATGGGCTGGGTCGCCACGGGCAGCCGCCGGGTGCGGGCCGCCTTTTCCTGGCAGGCGCTGCACAGCAGGTCGCCCGCCGGATCGCAGCGGAAGGGGCAGCCCTTGACCACGGGAAGGTGCGGCAGCAGAGCCGCCAGAGCCCGCACCGCAGTGCTCTTGCCGGTGCCCTTCTCCCCCAGGATGAGGAGGCCCCCCACTCCGGGGTCGATGACGTTGAGGAGCAGCCCCAGTTTCATTTCCTCCTGCCCCACCAGGGCCGTGAAAGGGAACACCCGGAATCCGGCAGCGGGCGTCGGCGTTGCTTTTTGGCGGCGACGGCTCATGTCGTTCCCTGCACCGATACGAGGCTGTCTGCGCCCTTCACCGGGGGCGCCACCGGGGCGAAATAATCCCTCACCAGTTCCGGCCCCCCGGTCAACGCCCGGCCCTGCTCCAGGATGACGGTCTCCTGGGCCAGCGTCAGGGCGGCCCGCCGGTCGTGGGTGGCGGTGAGGAGGGCGCCGCCCTGCCGGACAAAGTCCTGCAGCCGGGCCAGCACCAGGGCGAGACTGGCATCATCCTGTCCCACCGTGGGCTCATCCAAAAGGAGCACCCGGGGCCGTCGGGCCAAAGCGGTGGCCAGGGTCAGGCGGCGTTTCTGACCGCTGGAGAGGGCGTGGGGGTGCCGGGTCTCCAGCCCCGCAAGGCCCAGGGCGGCCATCTCCGCCGCTGCGACCTGGTCGTTGACGGCCCCCCAGGCCACCTCCTCCCAGACGCTGGGCAGGCGGAGCTGGTGGTGGGGATTTTGCAGCACCAACGCCAGCTCAGGGGGGAGCGGTCCCGGACGCCGGCGCCGAAGGGGCCGGCCCAAAAGCAGCACCTCCCCGGCCGGCACCGGCAGCAGACCCGCCGCCAGCTTCAGGAGAGTGGTCTTGCCGGCGCCGTTGTCCCCCACAACCACCAGGCTGCGGCCGGCTTTCAGCTCCAGGGTCAGCTCCCTGAGGAGCGGCTGCTCCGGGTGCCAGCCGAAGCTCACCTGTCTGAGGGAGAAAACCGCCGGTCCTGAAGGCGCCCCGGCCGGCAGGGGCGGGGGGAGGGGGGCCCGGGGAAGACAGAGGACCCGGGTCCCCCGATGGAGACAGACCTCCTCCCTGATGACCGGATAGACCAGGTCCCGGCGGTGCTCCAGGAGGAGGCAGGTGGTGCCCCCGGCCGGGAGCCCGGCGATCACCTTCAGCAACGTCTGGGTGGCGGCCCGGTCCAGATATGCCAGGGGTTCGTCCAGGATGATGACCTGCTGCCCCAAGGCCAAAAGAGCGGCCAGCATCACCCGCTGGCGTTCGCCGGCGGACAAGGTGAGCAGCCGCCTGTCCCTGAGCTTCCCAGCCCCCACCCGGTCCAAGGCCTCCCCGATGCGGGCCGGAATCTCCTGGGGCAAAACGGCCAGGTTCTCCAGGCCGAAGGCCACCTCATCCTCCACCCGGTCCGTGAACATCTGGGTCTCCACATTCTGCAGGAGGAGGCCCACCCGCCGGGCCAGTTGGCGCACCGATATCCGGGAAGGGTGCAGGCCGGCCACTTCCACCGTGCCGCTGAGCTCCCCCCGGATGATATGGGGGATGGCGCCGGCCAGGATGAGGCCGAGGGTGGATTTGCCCGACCCGGTGGCCCCGGAAATGAGATAGGCCCCCGGCTTCAGGTGGAGGTCCAGGTCAACCAGGGCGGGCTCCTCCTGCTGGGGGTAGCGGAAGGAAAGATCGGCCACCCGGATCACCCCGGCCACCCACAATGGTCGCCCACGCCCGCCGCCAGGAGGACCGCCGCAGCCGCCCCGGCAAAGAGGCCGTCTTGCCAACTTAAGCGCGGCAGGAGGTACCACGTCCGGGGCGCGGCGGGGTCAAAGGCCCGCAGCTCCAGGGCCAGGGAGAGGCGCTCGGCGTACTCCAGCACCACGAAGGCCAGGGGCACCAGCACCCCCCGATACCACTCCTGCCTCCTCCCTGACCCCCGCAGCCGGTTGGCCTCCCGGATCTCCCGCACCTCCTCCTTGAGGACCGGGAAAAAGCGCCAGACCAGCAGCAGGCTCACCACCAGCGCCGGGGGCAGGCGCCAGCGGGCCAGGGCCCGGGCCAGTTGCTGCGGCGGGGTGGCGGCGGCGCACACCGGCACCCCCAAAAGCACCACCGCCAGGCGCAGGGAATACTTGGCCGCCTCCCCGCCGTCCCGGCTGGCAAAGTAGTTCCCGAGGCCCACCAGCGCCAGAAGCAGGGCACCCCCCAGAAGACTCCGCCCCCGGGGCCGATAGCGGCTCGTCACAAAAAGGGCCAGGAAAAAGAAAAGCAGCAGGCCCAGGGACCGGGGATCCCCCAGCATCAGGGCGGCCACCGTGAACAGGGAGGCCACGCCCACCTTTACCAGGGGGTGGAGGCGGTACAGAAACGACGTGGCTGGCAGCCCACCGGACAGCATACTCAGGAGCCTTCCAGGTTGAGTTTCCCGGCCTGGGCCAGCTCCCGGGCCACCTTCAAGCCCGCCAGGCAGCCCGCCAGGGTGGTCACCACGATGGCCGCCTCCGCCGCCAGAAAGACATACCAGGCAGGCTTCAGGGCCCGGGCTGGCAGCAGCCAGAGACTGAAGAGCATGGCCGCCGGAAAGGACGTCATCTCATACAGCAAAACCCCGGCGACCTGAGCCCGGGGGGTGGCAAAGCCGCGAAACAGAAGCCAGCTCACCCCCTCCGCCACCAGCGCCCCCGTCAGGATGAAGGAGAAGATGACCGGGTGGATGAGGAGGCAGGTGAGGGCATACAGACCCAGAATGAGGAGGAGGGAGCCGGGTTTGCGCAGCCGCGCCAGGCCGATGACCAGGAAAAAGGAGGCCAAGGGGGCGTTGGCGGCGTTGGCCAGCCCCGGTATCCGCAACGGCAGGGTGAGGGGGATGATGACGCTGGCGGTGACGAGAAGGGCCCCGGCCAGCAGGGCCGCCAGGACGTATTCCCGGGTGGAAAAATAGCCTCGCATCACTCCAGCTTCTCCTCGATGAGGCCCTCCAGGGCGAGGTAGCGCTCCCTGAGGGCCTGCAGCTCCGCCTCCGTGGCCTGCCAGTAGCCCCGGGAGGCCGCCTCCGCCAGGCGCTTGAGCAGAGCCTCGGCGGCAAAGCGGTTGTTGTCGGCCAGCCGGGCAAACATGGCCTCATCCAGGACATAGCGCTCCGTCACGGCGGAAAAGACCCAGTTTTCCACCGCATGGGTGGTGGCCGCCAGCCCCAGGAGATATTCCACCCGGTCGCTGATCTTCTGGGCGCCGTGGAAATGGTGCTCCAGGAGCTCCTCAATCCAGCGGGGGTTCAACAGCCGGGTGCGCACCCCCCGGTTGATGGCCTCGGCCACGGTCTCCGTGAGGATGCTCTCCTTAGTGCTGTCGGAAATGAGCATCTCCGGTCTCTGGCCCCGCACGCTCTCCACGCTCAGGGCCAGCCCGCCGAAAAATTCGT
This sequence comes from uncultured bacterium, assembly GCA_937943575.1. Classification (GTDB taxonomy): domain Bacteria; phylum Desulfobacterota; class Desulfobaccia; order Desulfobaccales; family 0-14-0-80-60-11; genus JAILZL01. The sequence goes on from CALEAV010000047.1 coordinate 11,792, forward strand.
AGTAGTGGTCCAGGTCGGCGATCTCATATTCGTGGCTGTCCCGCACCTGGCTCACCAGCTCCACCTCTGCCAGACGGGCCCGATAGGCCTCGGGCACCGCCTCCCCGGGGACATTGGGGGCATACAGATGGGCCATATTATCCATGAAGAGGCGGGCGATCTCCTCCTCCCGCTGCCAGGCGCCGGTTTCAATGAGATGGGTGGTGCGGGTGCCGTATTCCCCCGGCCGGGGCCCGAAGATGCGCCCCATCGCCAGCTTGGGAAGCCGCTCCGCCGGCACCCGGCCCGCCAGGCTCTCCCGCAGGCTGCGGGTGTGGGACCGCACAGGGTTCATCTCCTCCGGTTCCTCGAGCTCGGAGACCAGCTCGAAGGCCCGGTGCAGCAGGTCCAGGACGTTGGGGAACATGTCCCGGAAGAAGCCGCAGATCTGGACCAGGCAGTCCACCCGGGGGCGCCCCAGCTCGGAGAGGGGAATGGGCTTCAGTTTCTTGTACCAGGGGTTGGCCTGGGATTCGACTTCCACCCCCAGGTAGGCCAGGACCTGCCCCACCGTCTCCCCCCGGGTCTTGGTGGTCTCAAAGCCCCAGAGGATGACGGCGGTGCTGGCGGGGTAGCGCCCGTGGCGGCGGTGGTAATGCCGGAGGGTGTTCTCCGCAATCTCCCGGCCCCGCCGGCAGGACTCCTCGGAGGGGATAGACCGGGGGTCGAACTGGTAGGAATTGCGCCCGGTGGGGAGCACCTCCGGGGTGCGCACCGGATCCCCCCCCAGCCCCGGGGGCACATACCCGCCTGCCAGCCCGGCAAGGAGGGCGGTGATCTCCCGGCGCCCCCCCATCCGGGCCGCGGCCTCCAGGGCGTAGCGCACTCCCCGGGTCAGCTCCGGGTCAGAGGGGAATTCCCCCCGCTGCATCGCCCGGGCCAGAAGCTCCCGGGCCTCCGCCTCCACCGCGGCCAGCTCCCCGGCCCCGGAAGAGCGGGGATTCTTCACCAGCTCGTGGTAATCCAGCCCCCGCCGGGCCGCCAGCAGCCGCATAAGGGAGGGGGCCTCCCCCCGGTCGTAGCGGCACAGGAGGGCGGCATACTCCAGGCGCTCCTGCACGGTGGGCTCCTCCCCCAGGATATGAAGGCCCTTGGGGATGATGGAACGCTGCATCCGGGTGAGCTCCTCCTGGATCTCCGCCACCGTCCCCCCGGGGAGATGGAGCTCCCGGGCCCGTTCCCGGATGCGGGCCTCCAGCCGGGGGGCCCGGCCGGGGTCCAGAGTCAGGGCCTCGTAGTATTCCCCCAGAAGCTCGTCCAGGGCGGCATAGTCCTCGTACAGGCCGGAGGTGGTGAAGGCCGGGGAGGTGTAGTTCACCAGCACTCCCAGGCTGCGGCGTTTGGCGATCACCGCCTCCGAGGCGTTCACCACGTGGTAGAGATACAGGTGGGGCAGGTTTCCCAGGAGGGCCTCCGGCCAGCAGTCGGAGCTGATGCCCACCTCCTTGCCCGGCAGGAACTCCAGGGTGCCGTGGGTGCCCACATGCACCACCGCGTGGGGCTGCCAGACCTCCTCCAGCCAGCGGTAAAAGGCCACATACTGATGATGGGGGGGCAGGCTCCGGTCATGGGAGATTTTGGCCGGATCGGCGTGATACCCCCGGACCGGCTGCACCCCCACCAGGATGTGGCCGGACTGCAGCACCGGGATAAGGAGCCGCCCGTGTGCCACCATGATCCCCCCGGGGGGCTCCCCCCAGGTCCGGACAAGCTCGGCAGCGCCCGGCAGACGGCTCACCAGGGTCTCGTACTCCTCCCGCCGTAAAGCCACGGGCCCCTCCTGCCCCCGGCTCTCGCCCAGCCAACGGGGGTCATTCACCAGCCCCCGGGAGAGGAAGAGCTCCGGGAACCGGCCCGCCGCCGGGATCTCCCCCACCCGGTAGCCCGCTTCTTTCAAAGCTGCCAGCAGCCGCTCCAGACTGGCAAAGGTGTCCAGATAAGCGGCGCTTCCCAGATTGTCCTCCCCCGGGGGGGTGTTGTAGAGGAGGAAGGCCACCCGGCGCTCCGCCGGGGGAGTGCGCCGGAGCCGGATCCAGGCGGCGATGCGGTGGGCCAGGCGGGCCACCCGGTCGGGGATGGGAGCCACCCGGCGCACCGGTCCCCCCAGGGAGGGGGCGGCCGCCTCCTCCAGCCCGGCGGTGGGCAGCGGCTCAATCATGCCGTCCAGCTCCGGCAGGATGACGGTGGTGAGAACCTCCACCGGAGACAGGCCTTGGTCGGACTCCCGCCAGCTGGCGATGTCCCGGCCGTAGAGGGGCGCGGCATTGAAGACCGGCACATTGAGGGCGGCCAAAAGCTGCGAGGCCTCCCCGGGGTCCTCGTCGGAGAAGGTGGTGAGCTGGAACCACTGGAAATACACCAGGGCGTCCACCTGGGGGCGGTTGTCGAAAAGAAAGAACTCCCGGATGGCGGCAAGGTTGTGGCCGGCGGTGGCAAAGACCGGCAGGACCTGGAGCCCGTGGCGCTCCGTGAGCTCCCGGGCCAGGGCGGTGGCGGGCACCAGGCTCTGGGCGAAATGCATGCCGCCGTAAAAGAGCAGGCCCACGGTGGGCTTGGCCGGGTCGAGCCCCGCGGCCCGGGCGTAGGCCCGCAGGTCCCGATAATACTGCCCCTGAAAAAGATCATAGAGGCCGTACTCCGGATATTCCCGGGGCGGCGCCGGCTTGGGGAGCTTGAGGGGGGTGTATTCCCGGGCGACAAACAGGAGCAGGTTTTTCAGATTCTCCGGCCCGCCGTGGAGCCAATAGCGCACCGCCCGGGCCCAGTTGCGGGCGTGCCTCAGGCGCCCCCAGGGCAGCAGGCTCCCCCCCGTCTCCACCAGGCGCATGAGCTGCTGGATGCGCTGGACGCTGGGGGGTGAACCGCCGGCGGGGCGGGTCTCCCTCCGGGCCAGGATATCCCCCAGGGAGAAAGACCCCAGCCGCACCAGCCGCAGAAGTTCCGGTGATCCCCCCACCAGCACCAGCACCGGCTGGCGGGTGCGGGCCAGGGTGGCGGCGGCCAGGCCGGCAGCCCGACCGCCCCCCCGGATGTCCAGAAAGACCACGTCCGCTTCGCCCAAGGCCTGGCGCACCGCCTCCGGGGAGAGGCGCTCCTCCTCCAGGTCGCTCACCGCAAAGGCCTTCACCCTCACGACCGGGCCCGCCTCCTGCTCCAGCAGGGCCGCGGCCTGGGCCAGACTCTCTGTCTGGGCGGCGTTGATAAGAAAAGTGAAGGTCACCCCGGAGGCCATGCCCGGTCCTCAGAACTGCCAGCGCAGGCCGGCATAGCCGGTCACCAGCCGGCCGGGGGCGAGATACCCCCGGGTCTCGGAGTACTTGCGGTCAAAGAGGTTCTGCACCGTCACCCCCACCGTGGCCAGCTCCTTGTAGCGGGCATACACGGCCAGGTCGGTGATGGCAAAGGAGGGCATGTCGGTGAAGGTGGTGGTCCCCAGGGGCTGCACGGTGCGCTCGCCCACAAAGGTCTCCACCACCGACCCGGAAAAGCGCCAGTCCCGCCAGCGGTAATTCAGCCGCACCCCCAGATTGAACTTGTGGTCCGGCAGATTCTGGATGCGGGTGTTGTTCTCCTGGTCGTGGGACTGGAGGAAGGTGTAATTGCCAAACAGGGTCAGCCACGAAAAAGGACGCCATTCCACGGTGGCCTCCATGCCCGTGGACCAGGATGAAGCCAGGTTCTGATACTGGATGATGCCCCGTTCCCCCGGTACTGCCGCCGTGACGATAAAATCCTTCATATTATTGTAGAAACCGTCCAGAGTGAGGCGTAACGCGGGGGTAAAATAGTGTTCCAGGCCGCCGTCCACCGACCAGATGTACTCCGGCTTCAGGTTCCGGTTGGGGCGCAGGCGGATGAAGGGGTTGAGGTTCCATTCCGGCCGGAAGAGCTCCGTGACCGACGGGGCCCGGTAGGCCCGGCCGGCGGAGGCCCTGAGCGTGGTGCGGTCGAAGAGGCGGTAGGTCAGCCCCAGCTTGGGGGAGACCACCGCAGCGAAGAGGGAGTGCTTGTCCACCCGGACCCCGGGGACCAAACGCAGGCGACCGAACTGGATCTCATCCTGGAGATAGAACCCCACGGTGGTGATGGCTTCGTCGGCGGAGGCGGACCCGGGGAAGAGGGCCTTGGTGTCCGCATGGATGACCGGATCAAACTGGGCCGCCACCCTCAGGACGTCAAAGCCGGCGGTGAGGGTGTGCCGGCGCCCCACCTGCAGGCTGGATTGCCCCTCCACATAGAAATCCTGGTACTTCGCCCGGAAATATCCCGGGGCATAGCGGGGGATGTTGATAAACCGCCCCGGTGGGGGGAAAGGGATGAAGATGGTGTCCAAATAGGAGGTCTCGTTCCACAGCTTGTCGGTAAACAGCCGGGCATAGCCCCGCAGGAGCAGGCTCAGGCGCTCGTGAGGGACGGACGTGAGGGTGAGGCCGCCGAAGAAGACCTCCCCCCGGTTCTGCTTGTCCCGCTCCAGGGGCAGATTCTCCGTGCGTCCCAGGCCGGTGAAATTCTTGAAGTAGCGGGTATGCAGGGTCCCCCAGGTGGTGGGGGAAAAGCCGACGCTGTAAGTGCCGATATAACGCCAGTCCTCATAATACCGGTTGAAGGAGGGGAGCTCCTCCACGGTGGACTGCCCGGTGAAGGGGTTGAAGGATTCCTTCAGCTCGAAATCGCTGAACCAGTAGTTGTCGGTGCGGCGGCGGTCGGCATAGGCGAAGAACCGCCCCCGCTCCCCCCCAGCCTGGCCGTGGATGCCGGTCTGGTGCCAGCTCTGGTTGCCTGCGCCGGCCTGGATCCCCACTTCCGGGGGGCCCTCACCCCGGCGGGTGATGACATTGATCACCCCGCCCAGGGCGTTGGCGCCGTAGAGACAGGAGTAGGGACCCCGGATGATCTCCACCCGCTCGATGGCCTCCAGGGGGATCTGCTGCAGGTTGACAAAGCCGGTGCCGGAGCCGTTCAGGGGGAAGCCGTCCACCAGCACCAGGGTGCGGTTGGGGCCGGGCACGCCCCGCAGGTCCAGGCGGGCGGGAATGCCGACGGCGATGCCTTGGCGCCGGGTGAGGTCCACCCCTGCCTGCTGCCGGAGGATCTCATCCAGGTTGCGCTCCGGGCTGGCGGCAAGCTCCTCCCTGGTGATCACCGTGACACTGGCGGGCACCAGGGAGCGGAGCCGCTCAGTGCGGGTGGCGCCGATGACCAGCTCGTCCATCACCTCCACCTTGTCGGCGGGCACAGTCTGGGCGGCCGCCGGCCCCGGGTGCAGGGGCGGCACCACACCCACGGCGGCGGCCAAAAGGGCAGGCCAGAACCACACGGGCATCATACTTCCTCCTTCCGTGGCGATTGCCCGCCGGCCCGGACCTGTGATAAAAATGATCAGGGCCGGCGCTTCTGCTGAGGCTCGGTCCGGGGTGGGCCGAATGCTCCTGGCGGGGAGGCGGCCCCCCCATTTTTTCAGGGGTTGGACTTCCCTCTTTCTGGCGGCCCTGCCCGGGAACACGGGATGAGGCCGAAAAAAAAAGCCACGATTGCCAGGCGACGTCCTGCCGCCGGCCTTCGTGGCCGTTTCTTGCTCCTGCGGTAAGGGTGAGCAGGAGAGGGCTCGATGCGGTCTTAAAGGGAGACTGCCGGCCCTGGGAAGTTCACCTTCCGGATTGGCCGTTTTTTATCCCAGCGCTGCGGGTCTGTCAAGAGGGTTGTGGTCCGGGGAAGGGTCCTCCCGGAAGGGAGGGCTGTCCCAGCCCGGCAGCTCAGGGATGAGGCCGGGGCTGACCGGGCGGGCCGGCCGGCGCCTTGACCGGGGGGGCGATTCCTGATAGCTTGGCGCCATGCAGCCCGAGGTGGTGTGTTTGGGCGCGGTGAACCTGGACCTCCTCTTTGAGGCGGCGGACCTCAGGCCCTTTCAGGAGGTCTGGCCGCACCTGCGCCCCGGGGCCGAGCTGGCCCTGGAGGAGGGCGAGGAGCTGCTGCTCCAGGCCCTGCTGGGGCAGTATGCCCACTTCCTGGGGCAGGCCTGCGGCGGCCAGGCGGCCAACACCGCCTACGCCCTGGCCCGGATGGGGGTGGCCGCGGCCCTGGTGGGCCGGGTGGGGGAGGATGAGGCGGGGGATTTCCTCCTGGCGGGCCTCACCGGCGTGGACGTGAGCCGGGTCATCCGGGAGGGCCGAAGCGGCCGGGCCTACATCCTGGTGGACCGGGAGGGCGAGCGCACCATCTTTGTGGCCTCCCACACCAATGACGGGCTGAGCGAAGAGGATGTGCCCTGGGAGGACCTGGCTCAGGCCCGCTTCGTGCATTTCACCTCCTTTGTGGGCGAGGGGCCCCTTCAGGTGCAGACGGCGGTGGCGGCCAGGCTCAAGGAGCTGGCCAGCGGGAGGGGGGAAGGGCAGGGCAGGGGCGCCGGGCGTGCCCCCCGCCTCAGCCTGGACCCCGGGGAGCTCTACGCCCACCGGGGCCGGCAGGCGCTGGCCGGTTTGTTGGCGGCGGTGGAGACCCTGCTCGTCACGGAGAGGGAGTGGCGGCTTCTGGGCGGGGACCCGGAGGCGCCTCCCCCCTGGTCCCCGCCGGTGGTGCTGGTGAAACGGGGGGCGGCCGGGGCCCGGCTCCTCACCGCGGCGGGGGTGCAGGACTTTCCCGCCCCCCGGGTGGGCGCGGTGGACACCGTGGGCGCCGGAGATGTCTTCGCCGCGGGGTATCTGTCCGGGCGCCTGCACGGCCTCAGCCTCCCCCAGGCGGTCCGGCTGGCGGTGGCGGCGGCGGCGGCCAGCGTTGCCGGCCGGGGCCGGGAGGCCTACCCGGATGCCGCTTTCCTGGAGAGGCAGCTCCGGGTTCTTATGGACACATGATGCGCTTCGGCTGGCTGACGAGCGGCAGGGATGAGGCGGCCCTGGACCTGTTCCAGGCGGCCGCCGAGCAGATGGCTTCCGGCTTCATCCCGGGGGAGATCGCCTATGTCTTTGTGGACCGGGAGCCCGGGGAGAGTGCGGCCGCGGACCGGCTGATGGCGGCGGTGCGCAAGCGGGGCCTGCCCCTGGTGACCCTGTCCTCCCGGGAGCTCAGGGAGGCGCGGCGGCGGCGACTGCCGGAGGCCGAGGCCCGGCGGGAGGCCTTCGACGCCCGGGTGATGGAGCTGATCCAGGGGTATGAGGCGGAGGTGGTGGTGCTGGCGGGCTACATGCTGATCCTGAGTCCGCTTATGTGCCGCACCTTCCTCTGCCTCAATCTCCACCCGGCCCTGCCCGGCGGCCCCATCGGCACCTGGCAGGAGGTCATGTGGCAGACCATGGCCCTGAGGCTGCCGGAGGCCGGGGCGATGATGCACCTGGCCACCCCGGAGCTGGACCAAGGCCCGCCGGTGACCTTCTGCCGGTTCTCCACCCGCCGGGGGCGCCTTACGGAGCTGTGGACGGCGCTGGAGGAGCAGCTCCGCCGGGAGCCACTGGCGGCCCTGCGGGCCCGGGAAGGGGAGAGCCAGCCCCTGTTTGCGGCGCTGCGGACCGAGGAGCTGCGGCGGGAATTCCCCCTCATCCTCCTCACCCTGAAGAGCCTGGCGGAGGGCCGCATCCGGCTGACCCGGCAGGGGGCGGTGGTGGACGGGGTGGTGCGGCCCCAGGGGCTGGACCTCACCCCGGAGGTGGAGGAGATGCTGGCCCGGGAGGGCAGGGCCTGAGGCCTTGCCCGTTGATATTCCCCTGAGGAGAGCACATGCATCCGGTGCAGGTGGTGACCGACTGCGAGGGCCCCTTGGCCCTGAACGACAATGCCTTCGAGCTCTGCCGGGATTTCCTCGGACCCGGGGGGGTGCGCTTCTTCCGCCAGGTGAGCCGCTTTGACGATTTCCTGGGCGGGGTGCTGAAAAAACCGGGCTATCGCAACGGCGACACCCTAAAGCTCATCCTGCCCTTCCTTCTGGCCCGGGGCCTGACCCAGGAGAAACTGGCGGACTACTGCCGGCAGACCATGAAGCTGGTTCCCGGGGCCAAGTCCTGCTACCGCTTTCTGCACTCCCAGAACCTGCCGCTCTTTGAGATCAGCACCAGCTACCGGCCCTTTGCCGAGGCGGTGGGGCGCAAATTGGGTTTTGCCCCGGAGCGCATCTTTGCCACCGAGGTGGACCTGAACCGCTACCGGGTCTCCGAAGGGGAGGCGGCGCGGCTTGAGGAGCTCCTGCTGGAGATCGCCCGTGCCGAGGAGATTGAGCTTCCCCCCGAGGCCCGCGCCGAAGAGGACCTCCCCCCCGCCACCCGGGCCGTGATCCGCCGCCTGGACGAGATCTTTTTCCAGGAGATCCCGGCCTTGCCCATCGGCCGTCTGTACCAGGACGTGCAGCCGGTGGGGGGCGAGGAGAAGGCCGAGGCCCTGCGCCGCAGCCTGGCCGTCACCGGCCTGAAGATGGCCGACGTGGTCTACGTGGGGGACAGTATCACCGATGTGGAGGCCTTTCGGGCGGTCCGGGCCGGGGGCGGGGTGAGCATCTCCTTCAACGGCAACCACTATGCCGTGGCGGCGGCGGAATTCGTGGTGGCGGCGGACAGCGCCTGGCCCGTGGCTCTCCTGGCCGCCATCTTCAGCCGCTGGGGCAAGGCGGGCCTCCTGGAGCTGGCGGAGTCCACCCGGGCGGGCCATCAGAAGATCATTGCCCTGCCGGAGCTCATCCTGGAAGCCATCGTCACCGGGATGCAAGGCGTCACCTTCAACTACTACCTGAGCGGCAGCAGCAAAAAAGACCGGGCCCTGGCGGACAGCCTGGCCATGCGGGCCAGACTCCGGGGGGAGGAGGTGGCGACTTTGGGATAGCACCTGAGGGGAGGGCGGGGGAGCCGCTCCCCTCCCCACCCCCGATATGGGGTTGGGGGAGAGGGCATGGGAGAGGGGGGAGGGGTCTGCGACCCCTGGCCCCCTCTCCCATTACCTACCCGCTGGTTATTGGCCGGACTTGGCCTTGCCGGCGTATTTTTCGGGCTGGGCGGCGAATTCCGCCTTGCAGGCCTCGGAGCAGAAGTAATAGGTCTGCTCCTCGAAATCGTAGGTGAATTTGCCGTGGCCGGCCTCCAGGTCGATATTGCACACCGGGTCCACGTGGCAGACGGGCTTTTCTTCCTTGGCCATGACAAACCTCACTGGCGGTTTTTTCCTTACAAGGTAAGGCCCGGTGCCGGGCTGTCAAGGCGAATGGCCCCTGTCTGCCCCCGCCAGCCGCCGGAAATCCGTCAATCCCACTCCCCGCCGCCCGAGGGCCTGCCGCACCCGGGGGCTGAGGAGGGCGGCCAGCTCCTCCCGGCGCCGGTAAGCTGGGGCCCAGCGGGTCAGCTCCGCCTCCTCAGAGAGGGCCGGGTGGCAATAGATTTCCGTCACCCCGGGTTTGAGCCGGGGGATCAGGGCCAGGAGGTGCCCTTCGGTCATGCGGCCGTCGTTGGTGAGGCCGAAGAGGTGGTCATTGCACCTCAGGCCGGCGGCCCGCAGCAGCCGGCGGGCCCGGCGGCTGAGCCAGCGGAAGATCAGCCCCTGGGCGAGCTTGGGGAGGGGGCCGTCCGGGGCCAGGGCCAGGGTGGTGAGCACCTCCTCCCGGGCCAGGCGAAGGGCCGGGATGCCATACTCCCGGGCCAGCCCGATCACCAGGGGCAGCAGCCGGGGGTGGAGGTGCAGGTTGAGGTGCCCGTTCAAAAACCACACCTTCAGCCCCGCCTGAAGGACGGCCTCGATCTGGGCCGCAAGCTCCGCCCGGATCTGGGCCAGCAGGCCCGGCCGGAAAAAGTAGCGCCAGCCCATCGCCACGGGATTGACGGGGAAATGGCCGGCCTCATCCGCCAGGTCAGGAATCAGGCGGGGAGGGAGCAGCGCCCGGCCCTGGAGGAGGGTGAGGTGCACCCCCAGGCAGAGCTCCGGCAGCTGCCGGGCCAGGGCCAGGGCGTGGCCGGCGGCCGGGGCTCCGGGCATCAGGCTGGCCGAGGTGAGCACCCCCTGCCGGTGGGCCAGGGCCGCGGCGGCATTCAGGGCCGGGGAGAGTCCGAAATCGTCGGCGGTGAAAATGAGGAGTCTCAAATCCAAGGACCCACATCCAAAGTCAGTATCACGTCCAAGGTCCGACGTTGGGTTAATCCAACCCGGGAGGTGAATTTCAAGGTTCAAAGGGTAAAATTTTATTGTGGATGTCTCATGGGAGATAATGATATTTAATAATAACTATCAAAAATTGATAAATAATTTTAAACTGTCATTCTGCCCTGGACTGTGCACTGGTACCCCTGAATCGTGAGCCACCCTATTGCCGGAGCCACGAGCGGCTCTCCCACAGCGTCGCCAGGGAGCGGAAGACCGCCGGGCTGAAGAGCCGCCCCAGCCCTTCCCGGAAGCGCCCCTGCCGGATGGCGGCCCAGCCTGCCGCCAGGGAGACCGCAGCCCACTGGCAGGCGCTGGCATCCAGATAGCATTCGCTCACACATCCCGGACAGGCCTGGCCCCGGGGCGCAGTCACGGGAAAGTCCTCCAACACCCCCAGGCGCTCCCCCAGGAGGTGGCAGGGGAAGAGGGTCAGGTCCCAGTGGAGGTAAAAATACCGGTCCCCGGCCAGGCAGGGGAGGCGCAGGGGGCGGCCCCGCAGGCTGCGGCAGAGCTCCCTGAGGACCCAGCGGGTGTTGAGCACCGGCAGCGGGCTTCCGGCTTTCAGGGCCAGCAGGGCCTGGAACCGGCGGTACAGCTCCCCGGGGGGGAACTGCACCAGGGGATCCGGGGCAGACCCAAGATACGGGGACCCCAGCCGGGTCAGGGGATAGGAGAAGGTGACGGCCGCAAACCCCAGGCGGCGCAGGCAGGCGGCAAGGTCCCGGAGATCACCCGTCAGGCGGCTGAGGGTCACCGAGGCCGTGGGCCTCAGCCCCATCCCGGCGGCCCGCGGCACCATCTCCCGCAGGTGCCGGCTCAGACCCGGCAGCCCCCGATGCCCGTCGTGCACCCCGGGATCGGCGGCGTCCAGGGAGATGAGAAGGCGCCCCAGGCCGGCCTCTTTCAGCTGATGGAGCAGGGCGGGGCTCAGAAGGGCGCCGTTGGTCACCAAAAGGGTGGTCATCCCCAGGCGCCGGGCCTCAGCCAGCACCTCCAGGAGGGCGCCATAGAGCAGGGGCTCCCCCCCGGTCAGGCTGAGATAGCGCACCCCCCCGGCCTGGAGGCGGGCCAGTCCCGGCACCAGCCGCCCCGGGTCGGCAAAGGCCCGGTCCCCCGGGGGCACGGTGGGGAAACGGCAGAAGCGGCAGCGGGCGTTGCAGGCGTTGGTGAGGGCGATCTGACAGAAACCCGGCCCGCCTGCGGCCAGAAGCTGCAGAAACTCCCTGGGGTTCATCCCGGGCAGGAACCCTCGGCCTCCCCCTGACGCCGCTTGAAATAGAAGGAGAGAAACTGCCGCCCCTCCCGGAGCAGCCGCCGGCGCTCCGCCGGGTCCCTGACCATGGTGGCCAGGGCCCGGGCCATGTAGCGGGGCCGGAAGTAAAAGCGGCGGTAAAAGGTGGTCACCGCCTGGAAGATCTCCGCCGCCGCCAGACCCGGGTACTCCACGGCGCACTGCTGGTAGCCGGTGCCGCCGTCCACCAGGGTCTGCCCCTTGAGGTAGCCGTGCTCCCGGCACCAGTCGTAAAATTCCGTTCCCGGGTAGGGGGTGGCCAGGGAGACCTGGATGGTGTCCGGATCCAGCTCGCAGGCAAAGCGCATGGAGGCCTCCAGGCTCTCCCGGGTCTCCCCCGGGAGCCCCACCATGAAGGTGCCGTGCACCTGGATGCCCAGCTCCCGGCACCAGCGCACCAGGCGGCGGCCCAGCTCCAGGGTGGCCCCCTTTTTGATGTTGTTCAGCACCTGGGCGTCGCCGCTCTCAAAGCCCACCACCAGGAGGCGCAAGCCCCCCTCCCGCATGGCCTTCAGGGTCTCATAATCGGTGTTCACCCGGCCGGTGGTGGACCAGGTGAACTTCAGGGGCCGGAAGGCCCTGGCCAGTTCCCGGGCCCGGGGGGCGTCGGCGGTGAAGGTGTCGTCGTCGAAGAAGATCTCCGCGGCTTCGGGAAAGAGCTCCAGGGCCCGGCGCACCTCCGCCGCCACGTTGGCCACGCTCCTGACCCGGTAGCGGCGGCCGGTGAAGGTCTGGGGCCACAGGCAGTAGACGCAGCGGTGCGGGCAGCCCCGGCCGGTATAGAGGGAGATGTAAGGGTGCTTGAGATAGGGAATGTGGTAGCGCCGGAAGTCCAGATCCCGGTGGTAGATCTCGGTGACAAAGGGCAGGGCGTCCAGATCCTCGATGAACGGCCGGTCGGGATTGTGGACGATGCGGCCGTTTTGCCGGTAGCTTAAGCCGGGAATATCCCGGAAGGGCCGGCCCTGGGCCACCTCCACAAGGGTGTAGTCGAACTCCCGGCGGGCCACGAAATCCAGGTGTGGCCCGGCCTCCAGGGACTCCCGGGCCAGGACGCTGACGTGCGGGCCCACCATGCCCACCCGGAGGCGGGGATTCTCCTCCTTCAGGCGGGCCGCGGTCTGCAGGTCATAGTGAAAGGAGGGGCTGGTGGTGAAGAGCACCGCCAGCTCAAAGTCCGCCGCCAGGGCCGCCACCTGGTCCACCGTGAGATTCTCCGGGGGCGCATCCACCACCCGGCTGGCGGGAATCAGCCCGGCGGGGTAGCAGAGCCAGGTGGGGTACCAGAAGGAGACCACCTCCCGGGTGGCCTGATAGCGGGAGCCGGCCCCACCGTCGAAATCCTGAAAGGACGGCGGATTGAGGAGCAAAGTGCGCAGCATGCAGGTGCCTTGAGGTCAGATGGTTGGCGCTCACAGGGAGCCAGCGGCCAAGGAGCAAACCGCAAGAAACGCCGGGAACCCGGGTCTCCGTCCCCTTCTGTTCTCCCCGCCCCCTCCCCGGCAAAGAGGGGCGCTCGAACCGGCGGTGGGCAGGCGGCGCCGGCTTCCTTCTTCCGGGAAGCAGGGGTTCCAGGGGGTAATCCCCAGACCCCTTCACCTCCCTCCCCTCCTTCCCCCGGGAAGCATGAGTTTCAGACTAGTTATTATAGCACGGTTCGGCGGCCGGGACACCCTTTAATGCTGGTCTCAAGGGCGCCGGGGAGGGGAAAGGAAGCCCCAGGGCTTTGGGCCGGGCAGGGGGACGTCCTCTCAGTAGGCCTCCCGGGAGGTGAACAGGGTGAGGATGGTGAGGCCGATGATCTTCAGGTCGAACCAGAGGGACCAGTTTCTCAGGTAATCCAGGTCGTATTGCACCCGCTTCTCCATCTTGTCCAGGGTCTGGGTCTCCCCCCGCCAGCCGTTGACCTGGGCCCAGCCGGTGATCCCCGGGCGCACCTTGTGGCGCAGCATGTAATGGGGGATGAGGCGGCGGTAGTATTCATTGTGGGCCACGGCGTGGGGCCGGGGGCCGACGATGGACATGGTCCCCTGGAGGACATTGAAGAACTGGGGCAGCTCATCCAGGCTGGTGCGCCTGAGGAAGCGGCCGAAGGCCGTCACCCGGGGGTCGTCCCGCCGGGCCTGGCGCACCTCCGGGCCGTCCTCGCACACCGTCATGGTGCGGAACTTGTAGACCAGGATCTCCTCGCCGTGCAGGCCGTAGCGGCGCTGCTTGAAGAGCACCGGCCCCGGGGAGGTGAGCTTGATGCCCAGGGCAATCACCGCCATCAGGGGCAGGGTGCACAGCAGGATGAGGCCGGCCAGGAGGAGATCCTCGGCCCGCTTCAGCCAGCTGTTGATGCCGTGGAAGGGCGTCTCCCACAGGGAGATGAGGGGGATGCCGTTGAGATCGGTGAGCTCGGCCTGCAGGAGGGAAAAGACAAAGATGTCCGGGGCGAGATAGACGGAGGCGGTGGTGTGCCCCAGGCGCTCCACCACCTGGCGCAGGCGCTCCTCCGCCCGGAAGGGCAGGGCCAGATAGACCATGTCCACTCTGTGTTCCTGGACATAATCCACCATGTCATCCAGATTCCCCAGAACCGGCACCCTCACCCTGCCCCCCGCCAGCGCCACCTCCGGCTCCTTGGGGGCATCATCGAAAAAGCCCCGGATGGCCAGGCCGATGGCCCGGATCTGGAGGATGTTTTCCGCCAGCATCCGCCCCAGCTCCCCGGCGCCGCCGATGACCAGGGTGCGGTAGTTGTGCCCCCGGGCCCTGAGCCAGCCGGTGGCCTGATAGACCAGGGCCCGAAGCAGCACCAGGACCGGCGGGGTGATCGCCAGCCAGGTGAGGAGGAGGCGGCGGGAGTAGATCTCGGTGCGTTTGGTGACAAAGCCGAGGATGACCAGGGCGGCGAACACCGTGAGCCAGGCCAGAAAGGTGCGGGTGGCCAGCCGGCCCAGGCGGGAGCCCTGCCAGATCTGGTAGAGTTTGGCCAGATGAAACACCACCAGCAGGCTGAGGCAGGCCACCCCGGCCAGGATGAGGTAGTCGGTCCGGGTCTCGGAGTCTATGTGATAAAGCCACCTGAACAGAAACAGGAGGGCGGTGATGGCCAGGCAGTCCAGCAGCTGCTGCAGACGCAGAAACAACCGGCTGTACTGATCAAAGAATTCCCGGATTCTGGCCCGCCCCATCACTTTTAGGTCCCTTTGCCGGATAAAACAATTTTGATGGTTTTAAAAATTATATAAATATCCAGGAGCAAACCGATATTTTTTATATAATATAGGTCGTATTGTAATTTTTCATTAGTCTCTTCAAGGGAGGAGGTATATTTATGCATCACTTGTGCCCAGCCGGTGAGGCCGGGCTTGACGAGAAACCGACAGCCGTATAAAGGTATTTTTTCCTGCAGGCCGATGCAGACCCGGGTGCCCGGTGGGTCGCTGAGCCGGCGGCCGGGGCGGTATTCCGGGACCAGTTCCAGATATTCCTGGCAGAAGATCTGGCGTTCGGGCCGCGGCCCGATAAAACTCATGTCCCCCTTGAGGATATTGAGGAGCTGGGGCAGCTCGTCCAGACGGAATTTGCGGAGAATCCGGCCGACCCGGGTGATCCGCGGGTCGTTGGCGGCAGAGAATTGGGGGCCGTTTTCTTCGGCATTCTCCACCATGGTCCTGAACTTGATGATTTTGAAGGGAAGCCTGTTTTTCCCCAATCGTTCCTGCACATAGAAAACCTTTCCTTTACTGTCCAATTTAATGGCCAGCGCAATCAATATAAATAAGGGCAAAAGCGCCAGAAGGCAGAAAGCGGCAACGATAGGCTCAAAAATGCTTTTGAAGCGCGCATAATACTGCTTTTGAATACTCCGATGCCAATGATAAAACCAACAACCGGAGATATGGAAATTGGGCACTTTGCCAGTGAGGGCTTCATAGACGCTGGGCATGTCCAGCAGCGTCACCCCGTGCCGGCAGGCCAAGGACAGAAGGTTCATGGGGGGCGGCTGTTGGCCGCAGGTGAAGGCCACCACCACCAGGGAGACCTGTTCTTTCTCGATGAGGGCGGGCAAATCGGCCGAGGTCCCCAGCACCGGCAGGCCCTCCATCACCGTGCCCACCTTGGCCGGATCATCATCCACCAGGCCCACGGGCAAAAGGCCGCAGGAGGGATGCTGCCGGATCACCTCCAGCAACAGGCGGCCGGCGCTCCCGGCGCCCACGATGAGGGTGCGGGTGAAGAATTCCGACGTCACCATTACGGCGGAAAACAGGTAGCGCCAGCCACAGATCAACAGCAGGAAGATGGCGCCCTGCAGCGGGAGGAGCTGATCGGTGAAGGGGGCCAGCCCCAGGAGATGACTGAGCAGGAAGGCCCCCCCTTCCACCACGATGACGGCTGTGCCGATGTGGAGGAGGTTGGTGCCCCAGGGGTAATCCCGCCGGTCCTCATAGGCCCCCACGATGTATAACACCGCCCCAATGGCGGTGCCCAGAACCACGGCGCCGGCATCAAAGGCCCACCGCCCGGGGGAGCCGGACCCGAAATACACCCCCTCTGCCCAGGCACAGAGGAGCAGGGAGCCGGCGAAGGAGAGGACGTCCCCGACAAAGAGGAGGAGCTTCCACCTGCCCACCGGCAAGCCAGAGAGGGTGGCCACGCGTCTGTTCACCAAGCCGCCGTCAATGGCCATGAAGGACTTCCTTGACCTTGTTTACCACGATGTCTTCCGTGATATCAAGCATGCATTTTTGGTAAATTGGATTGGTACAGTGGGGTCTGATGCCTCGATGGCTGTAAGTGCAGGGTGAACACGATGGTGGCATATATAAATGATAATTCCCCGTCCCGAAAGGCCCGTAACGGTCAGGGGTTTCCGGACCGAAAATCCCGATGGTTGGCACACGCAGGGCGGCCCCCAGGTGCATCGGGCCGGTGTCGTTGGCCACCATCAGCCTGGCCCCGTCCAATAAGGCAAGATAATCACCAAAGGGAAGCTCATCCACCAATGAAAATATAGGATAGCCGTTATTATGCGAAATGAGAAAATCAATGATATTCTTTTCTGATTTTGTGCCGGATAAAAAGACGACGTAGCCGGTGCGGGCAAGAAAGAGGGCTACATTAAGAAAGCGTTCCTTTGGCCAGGCCCGGCACTTCCCGGAGGGGCCGCACCCGGGGTGGAGAACCACATAAGGCCGGTCTGCAAGGCCCCTCGCCCTCAGCCAGTTTTGCAGGTGGCGGCGATTTTCCGGGCGGATGCGCGGCGCCACCAGCCTGGTCGGCGGGGAAGGGGGCAGGGGCAGGACCGAGCGGGCCAGGCCGTAGAAGTCGTAAAGGAGGTGATGCTCGGGACGGAGGCGCCACGCATGGGTCAAAAGCAGCCGGCGCAGCCTAAGGTAGAAGAAGCCGGCGCGGACGGGGATGTTGGCCAGGAAAAGGATGATCGGAGAGATATAAAAATGTGGCTCAAAATCGATGGCCAGATCATAATGATTTTTTCTCAAATTTTTGATCGTCTTGATCAGCTTCAGCAGACTCAATTTGGACCTGAAGATATCCTCGACAATTAAACGATCATACAGATGGGCATTTTGCTCAAGGAGCTGTGCGTTGAGCGGGGTGGCCAACACATGAATTTCGGCCTGGGGGCAGGTTTTCTTTATCCTATCCATGATCGTCAACAGGATGGCTGTCTCCCCCAGGGCGGCTAATTTAATTAACAATATTTTATTAAATCGATGAGTGCTGTTTTTATTGGTTTGACGAAAGATTCTGTCAAGGATGGAGAGGAAAAAGATGACGAAAGGGCCGATATAGATATCAGCCATTCGCAGCAATCGCCTTTTCAGCGGCTCGTGTGCCGCCCCCCGTCCTTCTCTGGGCCTGTGTGAGTGCTTCATGACGCTTCCGGACATAGGGACCATGTTGATGAGGGCAACGCCAGCCGGTGACCGCTCAGGGCGAGACCGCCCCTGGGAGGTCGGAGATGTGCTCCTCAGGCGGGTCTGCCTTGTGGCAATCGGCCCGGGGGGGCGGACAATGATTCCAATTGCCCAATGCCGGCACTAAAGATCCCTAAGGTAAGAAAAGACCCCCAATTGTCCAGCAGCCAGCCGGCCCTTCATCCGCCCCGCCTCACTGTCCCCGGACTGCGGCCGGGAATATCCCGCCAAGCTTTGACCCAAT
>CALEAV010000048.1 GCA_937943575.1 uncultured bacterium
TCAACCGCCGGGGCGGCCGTTTGAGCCGCCAGGGATTCTGGAAGCTCCTGGGAGATTACGCCCGCAAGTGCGGCCTCCCCCGGGTGAGCCCCCACATGCTGCGCCACTCCTTCGCCACCCACCTCCTCGGCCGGGGGGCCAACCTGCGGGTGCTGCAGCTCCTTTTAGGCCATGCCGACCTTTCCACCACCCAGATCTACACCCACCTGGAGGCGGCGCGTCTCAGAGCCGTCTATGAGCAGGCCCATCCCCGCCCATGAACGAGACCCGGCCCGCCCCGCCCCGGACCCTGGAGGTGATCACCACCCACCTGAACGCCGACTTTGACGCCCTGGCGGCCATGGTGGCGGCCAAAAAACTCTACCCCCAGGCGCTCCTGGTCTTTTCCGGCTCCCAGGAGGCCAGCCTCCGGGACTTCTTCATCCGCTCCAGCTTCTATTTCCTGGACTTTACCCGGGCCAGGCAGGTGGATCCCCGGGAGATCCGCCGCCTCATCCTGGTGGACACCCGCCAGGCCTCCCGCCTGGGGAAGTTCGCCGAGGCCGCCCGCTCCCCCGAGGTGGAGGTGCACATCTACGACCATCACCCCGACTCCGAGGACGACGTGCACGGCACCCTGGAGGTGGTGAAGCCCTATGGGGCCACCACCACGGTGCTCACGGAAATCCTAAGGGAGCGGGGCCTGGAGCCCACCCCCCAGGAGGCCACCATCATGGCCCTGGGCCTGCATGAGGACACCGGCTCCTTCACCTTTGCCTCCACCACCCCCGAGGACCTGGAGGCCATGGCCTATCTCCTGAGGCGGGGGGCGGACCTCAACGTGGTGGCCCAGATGGTCACCCGGGAGCTCACCGTGGAGCAGGTGGCCCTCCTCAACGAGCTCATCGAGCACCTCAGCACCTTCACCGCCGACGGGGTGGAGGTGACCCTGGCCAGCGCCGTGGCCTCCCAGTATGTGGCCGACTTTGCCGTGCTGGCACACAAGCTCATGGACATGGAGAACCTCCAGGTGCTCTTCGCCCTGGCCCAGATGGAGGATAGGGTCTTCATCGTGGGCAGAAGCCGCCTCCCCGAGGTGAACGTGGCCGAAATCCTGGGGGAGCTGGGGGGTGGGGGCCATGAATACGCCGCCAGCGCCGCGGTGAAGGGCATGCCCCTGGCCCAGGTGGAGGAGCGCCTCAAGCAGTCCATCCAGCGCCACATCCACCCCCAGCGCCGGGCCCGGGAGATCATGAGCTTCCCGGTGAAATCCATCCTGCCGGACGCCACCCTGAAAGACGCCGAGCTCCTCCTCAACCGCTACAGCGTCAACGCCCTGCCGGTGATGGCCGACGGCCAGCTTCTGGGCCTCATCAACCGCCAGACGGTGGAAAAGGGCATCTACCACGGCCTGGGGGACCACCCGGTCCGGGACTACATGAGCCATCCCATCGCCACCGTGGGGCCCGACGCCACCCTGGCGGAAATCCGGGAGACCCTGGTGATCAACAAGCAGCGTCTCCTCCCCGTGGTGCAGGACGGCCAGGTCATCGGGGTCATCAGCCGCACCGATCTGCTGCACCTCCTCATCGATCAGGAGGAGGAAGCCCAGTGGGCCCAGCCGCTGCGCACCAAAAACATCCTCGGGCTCATGCGGGAGCGGCTGCCGGCCCGGGTGCTCACACTCCTGGAGGAGGCCGGCCGGGTCGCCCAGGAGCTGGGGTTCCAGGCCTATGCGGTGGGCGGCTTCGTGCGGGACCTGTTCCTCCGGCAGGAAAACCTGGACATCGACCTGGTCATCGAAGGGGACGGCATCATCTTTGCCCGTCACTTCGCCGCCCGGGAGAACGCCCGGGCCCGGGTCTTCCAGAAATTCAAGACCGCGGTGATCATCTACCCGGACGGCTTCAAGGTGGATGTGGCCACCGCCCGCACCGAATACTATGAGGCCCCGGGGGCCCTGCCGGTGGTGGAGTACAGCTCCATCAAGATGGACCTCTACCGCCGGGACTTCTCCATCAACACCCTGGCCATCAAGCTCAATCCCGGAGAGTTCGGCACGCTCCTGGATTTCTTCGGGGCCACCCGGGATCTGAAGGAACGGCGCCTCACGGTGCTGCACAACCTGAGCTTTGTGGAGGACCCCACCCGGGTCTTCCGGGCCATCCGCTTCGAGCAGCGCTTTCAGTTCCGCATCAGCAAGCTGACTCTCAACCTCATCCACAACGCGGTGAAGAACAACTTCTTCGACCGCCTCTCGGGCCCCCGCCTCTTTCACGAGCTGAAGCTCATCCTGGAGGAGGAAAACCCCCTGCCGGCCATCGCCCGGCTGGCGGAGCTGGACCTCCTGAAGCCCATCCACCCCCGGCTGGTCTACGACGAGGCCACCAAGGCCATGCTGGAGCGCCTCCAGGCGGTCCTCGCCTGGTATGACCTCTCCTACCTGGAGGAGCCCTTCGAGAGATGGCTGGTGTATTTCCTGGGGCTGGTGGAGCCCCTGAACCGGGAGGAGCTTTCCGGGATGATGGCGCGCTTTCGGCCCTCCCCCAAGCTGGCCCGGCACATCGTGGAAAACAAAGCGGCCGCGGATGAAGCCCTGGTGCAGCTCTTCCGGCTGGGGGAGGAACCCGGCCGCAGCGCCATCTACCACCTGCTCTCCCCCTTGCCCACCGAGTTCCTGTTGTACATGATGGCCAAGACCCGCCACGAGCCCTGCCGCCGGGCCATCTCCCTTTACTTCACCCACCTGAAGCACCTGAAGCCGGAGCTGAAGGGCCGGGACCTGGTGGCCCTGGGCTTTCCGCCGGGCCCCCGAATCAAGGAGATGCTCAGCACCCTGCATGAGGCCCGGCTCAACGAAGTGGTGCAGAGCAAACGGGAGGAGCTGGAGCTCATCCGCAAGGTCTACGGGACCCCACCGGCGGCCGCCGAGCCGGCTCGGAGTGCCGGCTGACCTCATCCTCCGGCACAACAAACCAGGGGAGCGCGGACCGGATGGGCCCGCCCTCCCCTGGGGATGTCAGCCGCCGGCTCAGGCGGCTTTGTGGCGCTTGAGATTTTCCCGGATAAACCTGACGATCTCGTTGGTGTCGGTGCCGGGGCGGAAGATCTCGGCGATGCCCGCCGCCTTCAGCCCGGGAATGTCCTCATCCGGGATGATGCCGCCCCCCAGCACCAGGATGTCCTCCACCCCCCTTTCCTTCAGGAGCTGCATCACCCGGGTGAAGAGGTAATTGTGGGCCCCGGAGAGACAACTCATGGCGATGACGTCGGCATCCTCCTGCAGAGCCGCCGCCACGATCTGCTCCGGCGTCTGCCTGAGCCCGGTATAGATCACCTCCATGCCTGCGTCCCGGAGGGCCGCACAGATGACCTTGATGCCCCGGTCATGCCCGTCCAGCCCCGGTTTGGCCGCCAACACGCGGATCTTTCTCCCTTCCTGCATGGTCCTTCTCCTTCGATAGGCGTTGAGGTTGGGGGAGGGGGCTAAGAACCCCAGGCCCTTACCCCCTCCCCCAAGCCCCCACCCCCAAACCCATAAAGGGTTGGGCGGGGCCTGGGGGGGAGTGCAGGGAGCCACGCTCCCTGGTCCTCCCCCCAGCTCCCGTTACATGGCTGCCATCTGGTATTCGCCGAAGACGGCGCGCAGGGTGTCGCAGATTTCGCCCAGGGTGGCCAGGGATTTCACCGCCGCCAGGATAGGGGGCATGAGGTTGGCGTCCCCTTCGGCGGCGGTTTTGAGCTCGGCCAGGGCTTTTTGCACCGCGGCGTTGTCCCGGCTGGCCTTGAGTTCCTTGAGCCGGGCGATCTGGCGGTCGGCCACCGCGGGGTCCACCTTGAGGAGATCGACGGGTTTCTCCTCCTCCTTCACCTGGAATTTGTTGAGGCCCACCACGATGCGTTCGCCCTTTTCGATCTCCCGCTGGTAGCGGTAGGCGCTCTCCTGGATCTCCTTCTGGATGTAGCCCTTTTCGATGGCGGCCACCGCCCCGCCCATCTGGTCGATCTTGTCGATGTATTCCTGGGCCTTGGCCTCGATCTGGTCGGTGAGGGACTCGATGTAGTAGGAGCCGGCCAAGGGATCGATGGTGTCGCACACCGCGGTCTCATAGGCGATGATCTGCTGGGTGCGCAGGGCCACCTGCACCGCCAGCTCCGAGGGCAGGGCCAGGGCTTCGTCGAAGGAGTTGGTGTGCAGGGACTGGGTGCCCCCCAGCACGGCGGCCAGGGCCTCGAAGGCGGTGCGCATGATGTTGTTCAGGGGCTGCTGGGCGGTGAGGGAGCAGCCCGCGGTCTGGGTGTGGAAGCGCAGCATCATGGAGCGGGGGTCCTTGGCCCCGAAGCGCTCCTTCATGATCCTGGCCCACAGCCGCCGGGCCGCCCGGAACTTGGCGATCTCCTCGAAGAAGTCCAGATGGGAGTTGAAGAAAAAGCTTAAGCGGGGCCCGAATTCATCCACCTGCATGCCGGCGTCGATGGCGGCCTGGACGTAGGCAATCCCGTTGGCCAGGGTGAAGGCCACCTCCTGCACCGCGGTGGAGCCCGCCTCCCGGATGTGGTAGCCGCTGATGCTGATGGTGTTCCACTGGGGCACGTACTTGGTGCAATATTCAAAGATGTTGGTGATAAGCCGCATGGAGGGCCGGGGGCCGAAGATGTAGGTGCCCCGGGCGGGATACTCCTTGAGGATGTCGTTTTGCACCGTGCCCCGGAGTTTGTCGAAGGGCACCCCCTGTTTTTCCGCCACCGCCAGGTACATGGCCAAAATCACGGCACAGGGTGCATTGATGGTCATGGAGGTGGACACCTGGTCCAGGGGGATGCCCTCGAAGAGGCGCTCCATGTCCCAAAGGGAGTCGATGGCCACCCCCACCTTGCCCACCTCCCCCCGGGCCAGCTCGTGGTCGGAGTCGTAGCCGATCTGGGTGGGGAGGTCAAAGGCGACGGACAGGCCGGTCTGGCCGCTCTTCAGGAGGAAGTGGTAGCGCCTGTTGGTCTCCTCGGCGGTGGCAAAACCGGCATACTGGCGCATGGTCCAGTAGCGGCCCCGGTAGGCGGTGGGCTGCACTGCCCGGGTGAAGGGATATTGGCCGGGCAGGCCCAGTTTTTCTACATAATCCCAGCCCTCCAGGTCCAGAGGGGTATAGACCCGCTCGATGGGGATGCCGGAGGAGTTGACGAACTCCGCCCGCCGCTCCGGCATTTTCTGCAACACCTTGGCCACCGCCGCCTCATACTGGGCCTTCAGTTCCCGTAATTTCTGCAGCTCGTCCATTGGCTTCCCTCACATGTGCGGCATCGGGTTTTGGGGGGCAGGCCTGGGAACCTCCCCCCGCCCTCCCCCACCCCGGACAGGGCGGGGGGAGGGTTCTGTGGGGCGGGCCCAGGGGGTCAGCGTCCCTCTGTCCCGCCCTCCGGACTTTCTTAACCACCGCCCACAATACCCCAGAGCAGGCCGGCGGTCAAGGTGGCGGTGAGGAAGGCGGCCTGGTTGAGGGCCAGGGCGGGCTGGAGGATGTTCCCCTGGGGGTCTTCCCGGCGGCAGGCCAGCTGGGCCAGATGGGCCGCGTCGGGTGTGAGCCCCACCGCCGCTGCGGCCAGCAGGGGGTTGAGTGAGTAGCCGACCAGGGGATTGACCGCCTTGATGAGAATCAGGACGGCCAGCGGCGCCAGGGTGAGGGCCGCAAAGGCCAGCACCAGCACCTTCACCAGGGTGAGGGTCAGAACCTGGGCCAGGGGGCAGAGGCAGCCCACCGTCAGGCCCAGCAGGGCGGCCATGATCTCCGCCAGCCGGTTGGCCAGGGTGCGGGCCAGCCGGTCCGCCACCCCCGACTCCTTGATGAGCACCCCCACAAAGAACATGCCGGTGAGGAGAAAGGCCCGGGGGGCCAGCACCAGGGTGAGGATGAGGCCGGCGGCGGCAAAGAGGAGGGTCTCCCGGCGGCTCACCTTGCGGGTGGGGGCGGCCCGGCGCAGGCGCTCGGCCCGGCTGGTGAGGAGCCGGAGCAGATGTGGCTGCACCAGGAGCTGGGCCCCCACCAGGGGAAAGACCGCCACCCCCAGGGGGCCGGCGAGCTCCGGGGCCAGCCTGGTGGCCAGAAAGAGGGCGGCCAGCCCCTCCCCGCCACCCACCAGGGCCGCTCCGGCGGCCTCACCCGGCAGCAGCCCGGCCCAGGCCCCCAGCCAGAACACCGGCAGAAACCCCAGGGGAGGCAGGAGCCCGAGAAGGAGTTTGCGGGGGTGGGCCAGAAGCGGCCCCAGACTGGTCCCTGCGCCCCAGCCCAGGAAGATGAGGGCGAAAAACAGACCGCTGTCCAGACCCTGGCGCAGCAGGGCCAGAAACGGGGCCCAGGCCGCCGCCAGCTCCCGGCCGGGGAGGTTGGCCACCAGGAGGCCCACGGCCGCGGGCAGGAGAAACACAGGCTGCAGGCGGAAGTGCAGGGCAATGGCGGCCAGCCCCGCCGCCAGCCCCAGGGCCAGGAGGAAATAGAGGAGGGAGGCCAGCTCCAGGTCCCAGGCCATGGGCACCCTCACTCCGGGGCGATGACCATGAGGACTTCCCCCACGGTGACGTTGGCCCCTTTGGAGACCCGGACTTCCTGCACCACCCCGGCCACCGGGGATTTGACGTCGTTTTCCATCTTCATGGCCTCCAGCTTGGCCACCGTCTGCCCCACCTTGACCACGGCCCCCTCCGTCACCAGGACCTCCAGGATGACCCCGGGCATGGGGGCAGTGACGGCGCCGCTTCCGGCCGGCGCAGGGACGGGCTCCGGCCGGGGGGGCGCCTCCCGGCGGGGAGCCGGCTCCGGCCGGGGAGGAGGGGCCGCCGGCGGGGCCGCGGCGGCCGCCGGACGTCCCCCGGCAGGCGGGGCGGCGCTGGGAGGGGTCATCTGGTAGCGCACCTCCAGGGGCCTGCCGTTCACCAGCACCCGGGCCACACCCCGGCTGACGGTGATGATCTCGATGTCGTAGCTCTTGTCGCCGATGGCGAGGTGGAAGCGTCGCATCATGTCCTCTTGCGCAGATCCCGGCGCTGCTGCATGGCCTGCCAGCGCCCGGACAGGGCCCAGACATTCCCCGGACCGCCCGTCGGGGGAGGAAACCCGGCGGGGGCTTCCGGGCCACCTTCCAGATACAGGGCCAGGGCCACGGCCACCGCGGCCGCCAGGGCCGGGTCCTCGGTGGGCACGGTCACCTTCGGCCGGGCGGGTTCCGCGGCGGGGGCCCGGGAGGGTTCGGATGCCGGCGGCGAGGCCGGGGGCACCGAGGCGGGGCGTTCCCGGGGCCCCACCCCCAGGGGCGCTCCTAAAGGTGCCGGCTCAAAATAGTCCAGCACCCGGGGTAACAGCAGGGTGACCCCGGCCAACAGGCCGCCCCACACCAGCAGCATCCCAAAGCCCAGGAGGGTCTGCCACAGGAGTTCCACTGACGCCCTCACCTCCCCCACGATCCCGCCGCACCCCACGGGCGGCCCGGCCCCTCTCTCTCCGCCTGCACTGAGCCGTGCGGCTGCCCCGATCAGTGCTCCCCACTCCTTAGATCTCGCCGTCCTGCTCCATCTTGGCCAGCTCTTCGAAGCGGATGTCCAGCCCCAGGACGCCGACGATCTCGTCGTTGTCATCCCGGATGGGCACGCTCACGGTGATGCACAACGCCCCGGTGAAGCGGGAGGTGTAAAAGTCCGACACATACACCTTGCCCCGCTTGATGGGCTCGATGAACCAGGGCCGGTTGGAGAGGTCCTCGTCCAGGGCCATGGTCTCGTATTTGGCCCGGTCCACAATGTGGGTGATGTTGCGGGTGATCTTGCGCCCCTCCAGGTTGGTGACATACATGAACTGGATGAAGGGGTTGTTGTCCAGGACCCGCTGCATCACCGGCTCCTGCTGGGCCGGGTCCATGGTGCGGATCTCCTCCCGCTGGGCCAGGTCCTCCGCCAGATGGGCCGCCAGGGTGCGGGCCTTGTCCTTGAGGCGGTCGAACTCGCTGACGAAATACTCCGGCAGGTAGCGGCGGGCCAGATTCTCCATCTCCTCGTTGCTGATGGAGGTGCAGCGCCCGGCTTCGTACCACTCCATGATGCGTTTGTAGATCTTGTTCACCCCGGGGTGGGCCTTGTCCACCTTCTGGTCGCCGGTGAGGCCCAGGCGGGCGTTGATCCAGTGGACGATGCCGGCCTTGCCGCTTTTGTCGGTGATGGTGATGGTCAAAGGCCGCTTCAGGATGCGGGCGGTGTCGAAGGGGTTGTAGATCTCTTCGTTCTTCAGGATGCCGTCCGCATGGATGCCGGCGCTGGTGGCGTTGAAGCTGGCCCCCACAAAGGGGAAGTTGGGCGGGATGCGGTAGTGCAGCTCCCGCTCGAAGTAGTGGGCGATGTCGGTGATCACCGTGGTGTCGATGCCGTCGGTGGTGCCCCGCAAAGAGATGTATTCCACGACCAGGGCCTCGATGGGGGTGTTGCCGGTGCGCTCCCCGAAGCCCAGAAGGGTGCCGTTCACCGCCCCGCAGCCATAGAGCCAGGCGGTGACGCCGTTGACGAAGACCTTGTGGAAGTCATTGTGGCCGTGCCATTCGAGCAGGTGCCCCGGCACGCCGGCGTCCTCGATCATGGCCCGCACCAGCCGCGGCACACTGCGGGGCAGGGCCGCGCCCGGGTAGGGCACCCCGTAGCCCATGGTATCGCACAGGCGGATCTTGACGTCGATGCCGCTCTCCTCCCGGAGCTTCATGAGCTCAATGGCCAGGGGCACGCAGAAGCCGTAGATGTCCGCCCGGGTGATGTCCTCGAAGTGGCAGCGGGGGGTGATCCCCAGCTCCAGGGCCGCCTTGACGATGGCCAGATATTCCTCCAGCGCCCGGCGGCGGTTCCAGCCGAGCTTCAGGAAGATGTGGTAGTCGGAGACCGAGGTGAGGATGCCGGTCTCCTTGAGCCCCATCTCCCTGACCAGCGGCAGGTCCGCCGGGTGGGCCCGGATCCAGCCGGTGATTTCCGGATAGCGGTAGCCCCGCTCCAGACAGCGGGCCACCGCCTCCTTGTCCTTGGCGCTGTAGAGAAAAAACTCACTCTGCCGGATGATGCCCTTGGGGCCTCCCAGCCGGTGCAAAAAGTCGAAGATCTCCACGATCTGGCGCACCGTGTAGGGCGGCCGGGCCTGCTGCCCGTCCCGGAAGGTGGTGTCGGTGATGAGCATCTGCTCCGGGGGCTGGGGCATGACGAATTTATAGTCGAAATCGATGCGGGCGATCTCCGTGTAGGGAAAGATGTCCCGCATGAGGTTGGGCTCGTCCACGTCCACGAGGCGGTGCTTCCAAAAAGTGGTGTGCTCGTGGTCCAACAGCCGGCGTTCCGGATTCCAGCGTGCCATATGGCTCCTCGTCACGGTGGGGGGAAACTTGGTCCGGCAGGGCCTGATCCTGCCCATCCCGCCTTTTCCCCTCCTTATTCTTTCAGGGACAGCGAAGGGAGCGGTGGTATTTTTTGCCTTCCTCCCCGCATCACTTGTCCACCCGCAGACCCAACTCCAGGAGCTGCTCGGGCTCCACCCGGGCCGGCGCCCGGGTGAGGGGGCAGGCGCCCTTCTGGGTCTTGGGAAAGGCGATGACCTCCCGGATGGACTTGGCTCCGCACATGATGGCCACCAGACGGTCAAAACCGAAGGCCACCCCCCCGTGGGGGGGCGCCCCGAAGTCCAGGGCCTCCAGGAGGAAGCCGAACTTCTCCTGGGCCGCCGCCGGGCTCAGGCCCAGGACCCGGAAGACCCGCTCCTGCACGTCCCGGCGGTAGTTGCGCAGGGAGCCGCCGCCGATCTCCTGGCCGTTGAGCACCAGGTCGTAGGCTCGGGCCCTGACCCGGCCGGGGTCGCCCTCCAGGAGCGGCAGGTCCTCCTCCCGGGGGGAGGTGAAGGGATGGTGCATGGCCTCAAAGCGCCCCTCATCCGGGTTGTATTCCAGCAAGGGAAAATCCGTCACCCAGACGAAGCGATGGGCGTCCTCGGGGATGAGCCCCTGGGACTGGCCCAGATGCAGCCGCACCTGGCCCAGGGCGGTGCGGGCGGTCGTCGGCTCATCGGCCACAAAGAGGAGGAGATCCCCCACCTTGGCCCTCAGGCGCTGGTTCAGGCTCTCCTTGAGGCCGTCGGGGAAGTACTTGGCCAGGGGCGACTGCCAGCCCGAGTCGGTGAGCTTCACCCAGGCCAGGCCCCTGGCGCCGTAGACCCCGGCCAGGTCCACCAGCCCGTCCAGCTCCCGGCGGGAGAGGCCGGCCAGCCCCGGGGCGCACAAAGCGGCGGCGATGCCGCCCTGGCCGATGACCTCCTTCATGGCCTGGAAGTCGGATTCCCGGACCAGGTCGGTGACCGTGGTGAGCTCCAGGCCGAAGCGCAGATCCGGGCGGTCCAGCCCGAAGCGCTCCAGGCTCTCGGCGTAGGTGAGCCGGGGGAAGGGCGGCGTGACCTCCACCTCCAGGAGCTCCTGAAAGA
Organism: uncultured bacterium; assembly: GCA_937943575.1. Lineage (GTDB taxonomy): Bacteria > Desulfobacterota > Desulfobaccia > Desulfobaccales > 0-14-0-80-60-11 > JAILZL01. The sequence goes on from CALEAV010000048.1 coordinate 10,461, forward strand.
GCAGGGCCATGAGGCCCTCCACCACCTGGAAGATATCCTCCTCGCTGATGAAGGCCATCTCCAGGTCGATCTGGGTGAACTCCGGCTGGCGGTCGGCCCGCAGATCCTCATCCCGGAAGCAGCGGCAGAGCTGATAGTAGCGGTCCAACCCCGCCATCATCAACAGCTGCTTGAAAAGCTGGGGGGACTGGGGCAGCGCATAGAAATGCCCCGGCATGAGGCGGGCCGGCACCAGATAGTCCCGGGCCCCCTCCGGGGTGCTGCGGGTGAGGATGGGGGTCTCCACCTCGATGAAGCCCTGGGCGTTGAGGTAGCTCCGGGTGATCTGGGCCGCCCGGTGGCGGAAGAGGATGCGGTGCATCACCGAGGGCCGCCTGAGGTCCAGGTAGCGGTAGCGCAGCCGCAGGGCCTCGGAGATGTCCACCCGGAAGTCCTCCAGCTCAAAGGGCGGCGTCTTGGCGGTGTTGAGGATGCGCAGCTCGGTGACCAGGACCTCGATCTCCCCGGTGGCCAGATGGGGGTTGACCATGGCCGGGGGCCTTAAGTTCACCACCCCCCTCACCGCCACCACCCACTCATCCCTCAGCACCCCGGCCTTGGTATGCACCTCGGGGTTGACCTCGGGGTTGAAGACGATCTGGGTGATGCCCTCCCGGTCCCGCAGGTCCACAAAGATGAGCCCGCCGTGATCCCGGGCCCGCATCACCCAGCCCATGAGCACCACGCTGCGGCCGGCGTCCACGGCCCGCAGTTCCCCGCAGGAGTGGGTGCGCCGCCACTGTCCCAGAGACTCTAACACCGTTTCCCCTCGCTTATCCGTGAGCCTTGAGGCGGGAAGCCAGGCACCCGGCCAGCTCCCCCAGGGGGAGGCGCTCCTGGCGGCTGTCCGCCAGCCACTTCACCTGGGCCGCCCCCTCCTGCAATTCATTTTCCCCCACAATCACCGCGGCCGCCGCCTCCAGGCGATCCGCCAGGGACAGCTGGCTTTTCAGCGACCGGTCATCGAAATCCATGAGGGCCGCCAGTCCCTGGGCCCGCAGTTCGCCGAGGAGCGCCAGGGCCCGGTCCTTGGCCGCCGCACCGAGATAAGCGAGAAAGACCAGCTCCCGGCGGACGTCCGCCGCAGCCGCCGGCAGGACCTCCATGAGCCGCTCCTGGCCGATGGCAAAGCCGATGCCCGGCAGGTCCGGTCCCCCCAGCTCCCGGATGAGGCCGTTGTAGCGGCCGCCCCCGGCCACCGCGTCCTGGGCCCCCAGCCCCAGGGCGGTCACCTCAAAGGCGGTGCGGGTGTAGTAATCCAGGCCCCTCACCAGCCGGGGCTGCTCCGTGAAATCCACCCGGAAGCGTCCCAAAAGCTCCTTCACCCGGGCGTAGTGCCGGGCGCAGTCCGGGCAGAGGAAGTCAATGAGCGCCGGGGCGCCCTCCAGGAGCTTCTGGCAGTGGCTGGATTTGCAGTCAAAGACCCTGAGGGCGTTCACCCCCCGGCGGCGCTCACAGTCCGGGCACCAGCCCTCCCGGTCGAAGAGGAAGAGCTTGAGCTCCGCCCTGAAGTCCACCTGACACACCGGGCAGCCCAGGGAGTTGAGGAGCAGCCGGAGGTCTTTGAGCCCCACCTCCCGGAGGATGTCCACGAGGAGCAGGATGACCTCCACATCCAGCTCCGGGGCGTCACTCCCCAAGGCCTCGCAGTTGATCTGGTGGAACTGGCGATAGCGCCCTTTCTGGGGCCGCTCGTAGCGGAACATGGGGCCGATGAGGAAGTAGCGCTTCACCCCCGCGGTGCGGGCGAGGCCGTTTTCCAGGAAGGCCCGCACCACCTGGGCGGTGGCCTCGGGGCGCAGCGTCACGGAATCCCCGTGGCGGTCGGTGAAGGTGTACATCTCCTTGGCCACGATGTCGGTCTCGGCGCCGATGCCCCGGGCGAAGAGCTCGGTGCGCTCCAAAAGCGGCAGGCGCATCTCCCGGTAGCCGTAGCGCCGGAAGACCTCCCGGGCCGCCAGCTCCACCTGGTGCCAGCGCTCGGTGTCCGGCGGCAACAGATCCCGCATGCCCCGAATGGCCCTGATCATGCCCGCATCCTGACAGGTTTCAAAAAAATAAAATAAACCAGGAAAAAGAGCCCCTGTCAAGATGAACCGGGAATTCCGCCGCCGGCCCGCTGACCGGGCGCGGGTCCCGGGAAGAGGGACTTGACAGGGGCCGACGGGCATGGTAAGAATCGGGCGACAATCAGGTAAGGAACGCCGGACGGCATCCCGGAACCCGGTGCAAATCCGGGGCGGACCCGCCGCTGTGATCGGGGACGAGGGGGGCATGTCAGGGTCACTGCCGGGGCCCACCCCGGTGGGAAGGCCGCTCCCTGAGGAGGATCCGAGAGCCAGAAGACCTGCCGCCCGGGGTCCAGGTTCCCTTGAAGGCAAAGGGGGCACCTGACAGAGGTGCCCCTTTTTCTTTTGCCGCCCCGGCCTTGCCGGGCCCAACCCCAGCTCGAGGAGGAAGGACCATGCAGAAACCCCAAGTCATCCAGATCCGCTACACCTGCCGGCCGGACGGCAACCAGGTGGGGCTCTCCCATTACCTCATGGCCGAGGCGAAAAAGAAGTAAGATGCTGAACCTCCACTTCATGACGGCGGCCCCCGGCCCCCGGGCCAACGCGGGGGCCGCCCCCCACTTTCAGGTGCTGGCCACCGCCCACCCGGACTACGTGGCCCTCATCGAGCCGGACACCGCCTTCTGGGTGCTGGTGCGCAAAGAGGAGGCCCTGGACCTCCTCCTGGGCCCGGAGCTGACCCAGGCCTTCGCCGCCAGGGAAGCGGAGCTGGCCCGGGACCTGAACATGGTGCGCTTCGGGCTTCTGCCCTCGGCGGTCTATTTCAACCCCACGGAACGCTGCAACCTCAATTGCACCTACTGCTACCTCCCCCGGGACATGCGGCAGAAGGGCCGCCAGATGACCCCCGCCGAACTGCTCCGGGCCCTGGAGCTCCTGGAGGATTACTTCCGGAGCATCCTCCCGGAGGGGGCCCGCCCCCAGCTCGTCTTCCACGGCAGCGAGCCCCTGTTGGCCCGGGAGGCGGTCTTCGCCGGCATGGAGCGCTTCGCCGGGCGCTTCCGCTTCGGAGTGCAGACCAACGCCACCCTGCTGGACCGGGAAGCCCGGGAGTTTCTCCTCTCCCAGGGCGCCGGCATCGGCCTGTCTTTGGACGGCCCCACCGCCGCCATTGCCGACCGCACCCGCAAGACCTGGGGGGGCGAGGGGGTCTTCGCCCGGACCGTGCAGGCCCTGGAGGAGCTGGCCGACTACCCGGGCCTCAACCTCATCGTCACCGTCACCCGGGAAAATGTGGCGGCCCTCCCGGAGCTGGTGGAGTTCCTCCACGCCCGAGGGGTGCAAAACGCCCTCCTCAACCCCGTCAGGGGCACCCAGGCCGGCGGCCGGGAGCTCCTCCCGGAGCCGGACGCCTTGGCCCATTTCTTTTTCACCGCCCTGGCGCGGGCCGATGAGCTCCTGGAGCGCACCGGCCGCAAGCTGGTGGTGGGGAACTTCGCCAACCTGCTCCTGGGCTTTGTGGCCCCGGGGGCCAGGCGGCTGATGTGCGACATCTCCCCCTGTGGCGGCGGCCGCTGCTTCTTTGCGGTGGGCGCCGGCGGGGAGGTCACCCCCTGCAGCGAATTCCTGGGCCTGCCGGAATTCCACGGCGGCAACCTCTTTGACACCCCGCTGGCCGACATCCTGGCCGGCGAGCCCTTCCGCCTCGTCACCGGCCGCCGGGTGGAGGACATCCACCCCTGCCGGCGCTGCAGCGTGCGCCACGTCTGCGGCGCCCCCTGCCCGGCGGAAATCCACGCCCTGCAGGGCACCCTGCACGGCCCCGCAGCCCTGTGCGACTTCTACGCCGCCCAGGCCCGCTTCGCCCTGGGCGTCATCGCCGCCGGCCGCCTGGACCACTACCTCTGGGACGACTGGCAGGACCACCTGGAAGAAATCAAGGTCATGTGAGCCCGGGAGAGGGGGCCAGGGGTCGCGGACCCCTTAAGGGGGGGGGGGAGGGGAGTGTGAGGGGAGGGCGGGAGGCCTTCGGTCCCCCGGCCCTGCCCTCACAATTTTCTGCCTTATCAGAAATGAATCTCGAACAGGGAGCTGATGGATTCCTCCCGGTGGATGTTGAGGATGGCCCGGGCGAAGGTGCGGGCCACGCTCAGCTGCACGATCTTGGGGCATTTCTGGGCGTGGTCGGAGAGGCGGATGGTGTCGGTGACCACCAGGTGCTTGAGGGCAGACTCCGAGATGCGGGAGACCGCCGGCCCGGAGAGCACCGCGTGGGTGCAGCAGGCGTTGACGCTCAGGGCCCCGTGGCCCAGGATGACCTTGGCCGCCTCCGCCAGGGTGCCGCCGGTGTCCACGATGTCATCCATGATGACCACGTCCTTGCCCAGGACGTCGCCGATGAGGTGCATGGCCTTGGCTTTGCCGGGGGCGTCCCGGCGTTTGTCGATGAGGCCCAGGGAGGCGCCCAGGCGTTTGGCGTAGGCCCGGGCCCGGGCCACCCCGCCGGCGTCCGGGGAGACGATCACCAGGTCATTTTTGAAATTCTCGTGGATAAAGGGGATCATCACCGGCGAGCCGTAGAGGTTGTCCACCGGGATGTCGAAGAACCCCTGAATCTGCCCCACATGCAGGTCCATGGTGAGGATGCGGTCGGCGCCGGCGGTGGTAAGCAGGTCGGCCACCAGCTTGGCGGAGATGGGGACCCGGGGGGCCACCTTGCGGTCCTGGCGGGCGTAGCCGAAATAGGGGATCACCGCGGTGATGCGCCGGGCCGAGGCCCTCTTCACCGCGTCGATCATGATGAGCAGCTCCATGAGGTGCTGGTTCACCGGCGGGCTGGTGGGCTGGATGAGAAAGACGTCCCGGCCCCGGACGTTTTCGCCGATCTCCACCCGGATCTCCCCGTCGCTGAAGGTGGAGACCAGGGCCTGCCCGAGGCTGATCCCCAGCTCCTCACAGATCTTCCGGGCCAGCTCCGGGTTGGCGTTGCCGGTGAAGACGCGCAGGTCGTTATTGAGCATCTTCCCAGATTTCCTTACTGCATCAGAAATCCGTGAGTTCCAGGTTAAGAGCCGGTTAATCTTAAATCAAAGGGGAGGAGTTCGGCAAGGCCAATTTCCGGGGGCGCCACCTTTTCCCGGAAGACCAGGATGTTCACCCCGGCCTCGTGGGCCCGGGCCAGCTCCCGGGCGTAGGCCGGGTCCACCCGCCAGGCGGGCCGGAGCACACTCCCGTCGGCCCGCTGCACCACGAAGATCTGCCACGCCAGGTGCCCCTGGCGCACCAGGGCGGCCAGCTCCTGCAGGTGGCGCCGGCCCCGGCTGGTGACGCCATCGGGAAACAGGGCCACCCCCTCCTCCACCCAGGTGACGCTCTTCACCTCCACAAAGGCCAGGCGCCCGCCCAGGTCCGCCACAAAATCCAGGCGGCCGCCCCCGGGGAGGGCCACCTCCGGCCTCAGGGCCCTGACCCGGGGAAACCCCGGCAACCCCGGGCCCTTCAGGGCCTCAGCCACCAGACGGTTGGGCGCCAGGGTGTCGATGCAGATCCAGCCCGCCGGGCCCTGGGCGAATCGCCAGGTGTAGGGGGTCTTGCGGCGGGGGGAGGCCTCGGCGGTGAGGAGGAGGGGGAGGCCCGGGCTCAAGCAGCCGGTGAGGGCCCCGGAGTTGGGCACATGCACCCAGGGCCGGGAGCCGTCGGCCAGCTCCACCTGGGCAAGGAAACGCTGCCGCCGCCTCAGGAAGCGGGCGGGGATCAACGGCTCCGGGAAACGCAGCAAGGGCAGCGGTAAGGCGGGGCTAAAAGGCGTACCAGACCCGGAACCAGTGCAGGCCCTGTTTCTGATCCTGGCCTTTGAGGCCGTATTGGCTTTGCAAAGTGAGGCTCCAGCGCCCCAGGTCGTAGCGGACGCCGGGGCCCAGCCCCAGGGCGACGTCCCCATAGCGGCGCTGGAAGTATTTGCTGTCCGCCACCCCGTGGTAGAGGAACCCGCTCAGACCCACCTGCAGGTTGGGGAGGAGGGAGTAGTCCAGGGAGGACTTGAGCAGAACCGGGTGCGGGGACCCCTGCCCCTCGGGTGGGGGGGAACCGTTCTCCTTGCCGTAGCGGAAGGAGATGTTCAGCAGAAAGTTCTGGGGCAGACGCAGCACCGCCCCGCCGTCCTTTTCCTGCAGGGTGACGCCCGGCAACAGCTCCCTGAGCGCCTGATCATACGGGGAACGGCCGGCCTCGCCGGGCGGCCGCTCACTCCCCATCTGGGCCTCCAGCGGGGTGTCGGGGGCGTCGTGGGAGACGGGACGGAAGAGGGGCGGGAGATGCTGGAACAGCGCCGACGCCTCGCCGGCGAACACTGCGGACGCCGCGCCACCCATCAGGCAGATTGCCAATAGCGCCCACCGCCAGGTTTTCCCCCAGGAACCTGACATCCCTTCCCCCTTGCCTCATACTGTAGGGGGAAGAAACCCCAAAGTCAAGGAATTTTTGGGGAGCCGGGGAGATTTCCGGCAGCCCCGGGCCGATGGGGTGCAGGGGTGGCGCCCGGGTCCCGGGAGGGGAGCAGGGAAGGCGCCGACTTCACAGGGAAACCTGGCCTGGGGCCCATCCCCGGAGGAGGAGCCAAGCAACGCCCCCGCGGCTTCCCCCTTCCCCTGAGGGCCGTCTGCCCCATCCCGGTTGAACCCGGCCCGATGGTCAGACAGCCGCCTGCCGCCCCGGAGGAGGTCGGCCCCCCGTGCGGTCACCCTGCCCCCTGATAAAAGGCGGCCAGGATCTCCCCGCCGCCGGCGGCGAGGAGCCGCTCTGCCAGCTCGGTGCCCAGGGAGGCGGCGGCCTCCGGCTCCCCCTCCGCCTGGTCCCTGACCACCCGGCGGCCGTCGGCGTCGCTGATAAGCCCGGTGAGGCGGAGGCGGCCGTCCGTGAGCTCCCCCAGGGCCGCCAACGGCACCAGGCAGCCGCCCCCCAGGCGGGCCAGAAAGGCCCGCTCGGCGGTGACCGTCACCCGGGTGGGGCGGTGGTCCAGGGGCTTAAGCACCTCCAGCATCTCCCGGTCGCCGGCCCGCACCTCCAGGGCCAGGGCCCCCTGACCGATGGCGGGGAGCATCTCCTCAGGGGCGAGATACCCCCTGGGCAGGTGCCCCAGCCCCAGGCGCTTGAGCCCCGCCGCCGCCAGGATGATGGCCTCCAGGTTCTCCGTCTCCAGTTTGCGCAGGCGGGTGTCCACGTTGCCCCTGAGCGGCACCACCTCCAGGTCCGGACGCCGGTGCAGCACCTGCACCCGGCGCCGCAGGCTGCCCGTGCCCACCCGCCCCCCGGGGGGGATGTCGTCCAGGGAGTCCCACCTGGGGGACAAAAAGGCGTCCCGCCAGTCCTCCCGGGGCGGGAAGGCCCCCAGGACACAGCCCGGGGGGAGCTCCGCCGGCATGTCCTTCAGGCTGTGCACCGCCAGGTCCACCTCGCCTCTGAGGAGGGCCTCCTCAATCTCCTTGATGAAGAGGCCCTTGCCGCCGATGCGGGCCAGGGGCACATCGGTGATTTTGTCGCCGGTGGTCCTGATCACCACCAGCTCGGTGGCCAGCTCCGGGTGATGCCGGCGCAGCTGCGCCTCCACCCAGCGGGTCTGGGTGAGGGCCAAGACGCTTCCCCGGGTGCCGATCCGGAGGGTCCGGGGCACGGATGCCTCAGCCGCAGGTGCTGCAGGAGGTGGCGGAGCAGCTGGAGCAGGAGCTCTTGCTGCCGGAGGACGGCGTGGACATGAAGCCGTGGTAGTCGGTCTTGAAGGCGCAGGCGCTCATCAGCTTGGCCACCGGGCCCCCGCAGGCCGGACAGGTGACCTCGGGATCCCCGCTGAACACCAGCTTTTCAAAGTCCTGATTGCACTTGTCGCAATGAAACTCGAAGATGGGCATATCTCCTCCAAACACTCAGCTGTTGAGGCGCCACAGGGCGTAATTCAAAAGCCAGGCAAAGCTCAGCCAGGCCATGTAGGGCACCAGCAGCCAGCCGGCCACCGGCCCGGTGCGCCAGAAGGCCAGCGTGGCGGCCAGGGCGGTGAGCCACAGGGCCGTAAGATCCACCAGGGCCCACCCGGGCTGCTTCAGCCCGAAGAAGATCCAGGACCACAGGCCGTTGAAAAGGAGCTGCAGGAGGAACAGCCCCAAGGCCCCGGGGGCGCCGCCGAAGCCATGACGCCGCCACACCTGCCAGGCGGCCAGCGCCATGAGGAGGTAGAGCAGCGTCCACACCGGGCCGAAGATCCAGTCCGGCGGGGTCCAGGACGGCTTGCTCAGGCCGGCGTACCACTCCCCGGGGGTGAAGCGGGCCCCCACGGCGGCAGCCCCGAAACACAGAACTCCCCACCCCGCCAGTCCCGCCAAATCGGTGCCCGTGGATAACAGTCCTCTTCCCGTGCTCACCGCATCCCGCCGTGGGCAAGCCTGTCCGGCGTCCTTCACCCCGGCCCGAGGCCCGGATCCTCCCGGGAGCGGGGCCAGAGGTCAGGCGCCCCGGCCCCCCCACGCCACCCCCCCGCCCCTTTGAGAAGAGGGGACAGCCCTCTGTAAGACGAGGCGCCTTCAGTAATTATAATCACTTTTTTTGGGGGTGCATGCTCCCCTCAGCGACGGGAGACGGTGACGGTGTCCCCGTCCTGGACCGCCGCCAGGCAGCAGGGGTCCCCCAGCACCCGGCCCACCAGGTTGACGGCGCTGGCCGGCCGGATCTCCCCGGGCACGCTGGCCGGGGTGAGGCCGAAGAAGATGCAGAAGGCCCGGCCCGAGGGCCAGTAGGCCAGGTCCCCCACATTGACCACCACCCGGGCGTCGTCCTCCAGCTCCTGCACCACCTGGGGCACCGGGAAATAGACTTCATCGCCCCAGCGATGGGCGCTGCCGGAGAAAGGGAGGGCCGCCGCCAGGGCGCGGCCGCAGGGGGTGTCAAAGAGCACCCCCTCCAGCCGGATCTCCTTGCTCTGGATGAGAATCTCCGTCGGCATGGGTTTTCTCCTCCCACAATTCCGTCACCAGGGCCGCCAGAAGCGGCACCATCAGCTCATGGTGGCCGGTGAAGGCGAAGCCCCGCCCCCCGCCGGCGGTGGGCCGCCGCACCACATTGGTCTGCGGCCGGTAGTGCTGGATGAAATCCAGGTTCACGGTGGTGAGGGGCGCCACCGGATGGCCGAGGTTGCGGGCCAGGGTCACCGCCTTTAAAAACACCTCCGGCAGGAGCACCGCCGAGCCCACGTTGAGATACAGGCCGCCCGCCAGGCGGCTCACCAGGGCGGCGAAGAGCCGGAAATCCCGGTGCGTGCCCACTCCGGTGGCGGCGGGGTCGCAGGAAGGGTGAATATGGATGATGTCGGTGCCCAAAGCGACATGCACCGTCAGCGGCATGCCCAGCTCCCAGGCGCCGGCCACCAGGCTCAGGCGGCGGTAAGGGGCCTCCGCCTGGACCAGGGCCCGGCCCACCGCCGCCCCCAGCCCCAGGCCGTCGGCTGCCCCCTGGACGATGGCCCGGTTGAGAAACTCCGCGGTCTCCCGGGCCATGCCGAACTCCCCGCCGCCCAGGGCCGCGTCCACGTCCTCGGAGGTGCGCCCCGCCAAGGCAATCTCGGCGTCGTGGATGATGCCGGCGCCATTGAGGGCCAGCCCGTTCACCAGGCCCCGGCGGCACAGGTCCAGGATCACCGGGCTTAAGCCCACCTTGAGGACATGGGCCCCCATGCCCAGGAGCACCAGCCGCCCCTGCCGCCGGGCTGTCACCCAGATCCCGGCCGCCTCCCTGAGCTCCTCTCCCGCCAAAAGCCGGGGCAGCCGCCGGCAGAAGTCCATGAAGCTCCCCCCCGGCTGCCAGGCCTGGGCGAAGCGGCTGTGGTCCACCTTGGAGGGCCGCTCATAGAGGGAATAGGTGCGCACCCCCTCCAATGCCAGGGGTTCCGGGGGATCGGCAGGCGGTTTGCTGGTCATGGCCTGAGCACTTTCCTGGGCCGCCGGGAAGAGGGCAAAGGGAGCCCCCCGGCCCGGCAGTCGCCCTGATTATCCGCCAGCCGGGCCGGAAGCGCAAGCCTGGGGCGGCACACCCCCGCCCCGGGCGGGCCAGGCCTCAGTCGGCGAAGCGCTCCGGAAACAGGAGATAATCCACCAGGTCGCAGAGCACATGCCCGATGGTGATGTGCACCTCCTGGATGCGGGGGGTGTTCCGGGAAGGCACCACGATGGCCAGCTCCGCCGCCTTGGCCACCGGGCCGCCGTCCCCGCCGCTCAGGGCCAGGGTGGCCAGCCCCAGCTCCCGGGCCGCCACAAGCGCCGCCACCACGTTGGGGGAAGAGCCGCTGGTGCTCAGGCCCACCGCCGCATCCCCGGGCCGCCCCAAGGCCCGCACCTGCTTGGCAAAGACCTCCCGGAAATCGTAGTCGTTGGCCACCGCGGTGAGGATGGAGGTGTCGGTGGTCAGGGCCACCGCCGCCAGGGGCGGACGCTCCACCTGGAAGCGGTTGACGAACTCCGCCGCCAGGTGCTGGGCGTCGGCGGCGCTGCCGCCGTTGCCGAAGAGCAGGATCTTGCCGCCGGCCCTCAGGGTGTCCGCCAGCAGCCGGGCGGCGGCGATGACCTGCTCGCCCTGCTCCGCCACCAGCCGCTTTTTGACTTGCACCGCCTCCGCCACCGCCTCGGCCAACCGGTTCAGCAGGGGCATCTCCCTTCCTCCTCGCCTCTTCAGGCCAACAGCCTGAGATACCTGGTCGGGCTGAAGCCCAGGGAGCCGGCCAGGCTCACCAGCAGTTCGGCCAGCCGGCGGGCTTCCGGATCCCTGGGCGCCCGGGCCGCCAGGGGCGGAAAGTGCTCCTCCATGAGATAGAAAAAGAAGTTCTGGGGCTCCCGCAGGTCCAGCTGGATGGGGATGCGGCCCACCAGCTCCAGGAACTCCTTGAGCCGGCCGGCGGTCTCCAAAGAGAGGCGGCCCGCCAGCTCCTGGAGGTGGCGTTCCAGAATGCGGAAGAGGATGCGGCCGCCTTCCCGGGTCTCCAGCTTCAGGTGCAGAAGCGACGCCTCGGCGACGATGGCCGCCACCTCCTCCGAGGCGGGCAGGAGCCAAGGCTCCGGCTCCAGCTTGCGCAGGGCCAGCACCAGGCGGCGGTTGAGGGCGATCTCCCCCAGGGCCCGGTAGAGCCGGGGGAGCGCCAAATTCTCCGCGGCCATGGCCTCCAGCAGGGCCCGGGCCTCCTCAAAGAGGTGCATCACCTGCCCCACCGCCTCCTCCTGGTTGGGGGCCAGCAGGTCCTGGAAGATCTCCTGCTTCTCCTCCCGGAAGACGTCATGCACGGTGAAGTAATCGCCCCCCAGGCGGCGGGCCATGAGCGGCACCAGGTCCTCCGGAGCGGTCTTCAGCACCTGGAAGAGCTCCTGCCTCAGGGCGGCGAACTCCCGGGGCTCCGGCTGCCGGAGCACCTGGGTGCGGTAGAGGTAACTCCCGAGATGAACAGTGAAAAAGGCCATCTCCTGGGAGGCCCGGGTGATGCCCGAGGTGACGGTGAGGCGGCCGGCGGCCAGGGCCAGGGAGGCGTGGCTCTCCACCTCCAGCTCCCGGGGCTCCACCCGGAAATGGTAGATGGAGGTGGGGCACTGCCGCTCCCGGGCCTTGAGCCAGGAGATGACCCAGTGGTTGACGATCTTGGGGAAGTCCACCACCGCCGGGCGGATGCGCCGCTCGTAGAGGCGGCGGCCATTGCCCTCCTCCGGCCGGTTGCTCACCGCCCGCTCCAGCCGGGCCAGGAAGGGCTCCTCCAGCTCCGCAGTGGTGAAATACTGCCCCAACTGCAGGGCCCGGGCGGCGTATTTCAGCACCTGCAGGGTCTCCAGTCCCGCCAGATCGGCGAAGAACCAGCCGCAGCTGGTGAACATGAGCAGGGCGTGGCGCTGCATCTCCAGGAGGCGCAAGGCCGGCACCCACTGCTCGGGGGAGAGCCCCGGCACCCCGTGGCGGGCGAAGAAGGCCTCCAGGGTCTCGGGGGTGCGGTTCAAGATGACCTCAATGTAGTCGTTGCGGGCCGCCCAGGGGTCCTTCAGATACCTGGACCCTGCGGTCTCGAAGATCTCCGCCAGGCGCTCATTGAGAAAATCGAAGGCCTCCCGCAAGGGGGCCCGCCAGCGCTGCTGCCAGTGGGGAAGGCCGCCGGTGCTGCAGCCGCAGTCCCCCCGCCAGCGCTCCACCCCGTGGGGGCAGCTCCAGGAGCTGCCGGCGCCGTCGGGCCCCAGGGAGAGCTCCACCATCATGGTGGGCGGCGCCAGTTTGAGGAAGCTGGCGTAGTTGGTGACCTGGAAGCCCCTCTGGGGCAGGGCCTCGGTCAGGGTGTGGGCCAGGGCCAGCTCGCCGAATTTCTTGTGATGGCCATAGTTTTCGCCGTCGGTGGCCACATGCAAAAGCTGGGGCCGGGGGAGGGCGGGGTTGAAGCGGGCCGTCAGGCGCGCCGCCAGACGGTAGCTGTCCACCAGCAGGTCCCCGAAGCTGATCTCCGAGGCCACCTGGCCGTCGTAAAAAAAGACGTCGAGGTAATTGCGCCGGCCGGGCTCGCCGGTGCCCTCCGGGAGGAAGCAGCGGTACGGCTGGGTGGTGTCCAGGGTCTCGCCGCTGACCGTCTGCCAGGGGCCGCCGCTCAGGGGCCGGACCCTCCGGGCCTGATAGGGGGAGAGGATCACATACTTCAGGCCGTGGGCCGCCAGGTCGGCCAGGGTGGGGTAGTTCACCGCGGTCTCCGGCAGCCACAGGGCCTCGGCCGGGCGCCCGAAGCGGTGCTCGAAGTCCTTAAGCCCCCAGATGATCTCGGTCTGGCGGTCCCGGGGGGTGGCCAGGGGCAGGATGGCGTGGTTGTAGGCCTGGGCGATGGCGTTGCCGTGCCCCAGGCGGGCGCGGCTGGCGTGGTCGGCGGCCGCCAGGCGCCGATAAGTTACCGGGGCGTGGGCCGCCAGCCAGGAGAGCAGGGTGGGCCCAAAGTTAAAACTGAGATGCTCGTAATTGTTGACGATGTTGAGGATGCGCCCCTGGCCGTCATAGACCCGGGCGCAGGTGTTGGGGGTGTAGCATTCAAAGGCGATGCGCTCGTTCCAGTCGTGGAAGGGCTGGGCCCCCGCCTCCTCCTCGATCTCCTCGATCCAGGGGTTTTCCCGGGGCGGCTGGTAGAAGTGGCCGTGGATGACCACGTAACCCTGGGCGCGTCTGGGTGCGGGGGAGTCCATGCCTGGGTCAGCGATTTTTCTTATGAGGCCTGTGGGCCGGTCCCTTGAGGACCTGCCCGGGTCCTCCCCTGAAAGGGGCGGAGAGGCCGGAGGGCAGGGGCAGGGGCCGCCGGCGGCTCTCCTCCTCTCCCCAAAATCCCCCTGGGAACAGGCACATGTTAATGCGGCCGCCGCCCCCTGTCAACCGCCGGCCCCAGGACAAAACCGGCGGGAAGGACTGTGGCGGGGGAAAGGCCAGGGGCGGGGGGCATTTGGCGCTCACCCTCCCCTGCGCCCCCGGTGAGGGGCACGGGCCGCCGCTCCCCGGCCCCCTCTCCTGAGGGGCGGGCGCCGGCCAGGGCACTTGGCGGTTGACAGACCGGCAGAATTTTATAATATTGAATGGTTTATTTCGGCCAAGGAGGCGATCTGTGTACGCCATCATCCAGACCGGCGGCAAACAATACCGGGTCTCCCCGGGCAATGTGCTGAGGGTGGAGCGGCTTCCGGGCCTCAGGGGCGAGGAGGTCATCCTGGACCAGGTGCTTTTGGTGGCCGACGGCCAGGAGATCCGGGTGGGCCAGCCCCTGGTGCCCAACGCCCAGGTAAAGGCCGCCATTCACCATCAGGGCCGGGCCAAGAAAATCCTGGTCTTCAAGAAAAAGCGGCGCAAGAACTACCGGCGCAAACGCGGCCACCGGCAGCTTTATACGGCTCTGGAAATCAAAGAAATTATTGTGTAAAATAAGAAGGCCCGGCAGACGGGAAATCCGACGCCGGTCCCCTTAATCCCGTCCTGGGGGAGCGGCTCCGGGAGAGAGGGCGGGGGCCCACCGCCCCTGATCCTCCCTTCCGCACAGGAGTGACGGCCATGGCACACAAGAAGGCAGGCGGCAGTTCCAGAAACGGCCGGGACAGCGCCGGCAAGCGCCGGGGCGTGAAGCGCTTCGCCGGCCAGCAGGTGAAAGCCGGCAACATCCTGGTGCGGCAGTGCGGCACCAAAATCCACCCCGGCGTCAACGTGGGCATGGGCAAGGATTTCACCCTCTTTGCCAAGGTGGACGGCGTGGTGGTCTTTGAAACCTTCGGCAAAGACAAGAAGCGGGTCAGCGTCCAGCCCCTGACGTGAGCGTCTTCCACGATGAGGCGGAGATCATCGTCCGGGCCGGAGCGGGCGGCGCCGGTTGCGTGAGTTTCCAGCGGGCGCCCCACCGGCCCCGGGGCCGCCCCGACGGCGGCAACGGCGGCGCCGGCGGCGATGTCTATCTCGAAGCCTCCCCCCACTGTCGCACCCTGGTCCACTTCCAAAGGCGGCGCTTCTTCCGGGCGGAAAACGGCCGGCCCGGCGAGGGGGGGGACCGCCAGGGCAGAAACGGCGTCCCCCTCGTCATCCCGGTGCCCCTGGGCACCCTGGTCTATGACGCCGAGCGGGGCCGGTTGTTGAAGGAGCTGGTCAGCCCCGGCGAGCGCCTGCTGGTGGCCAGGGGCGGCCGGGGGGGCAAGGGCAATGCGCATTTCGTCTCCTCCCGGCTGCGCTCCCCCCGCTTCGCCCAGCCCGGGGAACCGGGACAGGAGCGGCGCCTGCGCCTGGAGCTGAGCCTCTTGGCCGACGTGGGCCTCATCGGCCGCCCCAACGCCGGCAAGACCAGCCTCCTCAAAGCCCTCACCGCCTCCCGGGCCCGGGTGGGGGCCTTCCCCTTCACCACCCTGACCCCGCAGCTGGGGGCCCTCACCCTGGACCCGGCCCGGGAGCCTCTCATCCTGGCGGAGGTCCCCGGCCTCATCCCCGGGGCGCACCGGGGCAAGGGTCTGGGACTGCGGTTTTTGCGGCACCTGAAGCGCACCCGGCTGTTGTGGCAGGTGGTGGATGCCACCGACATAGACCCGGACCGGCCTCTTACGGCCCTGGAGCCGGTGGAGGCGGAGATGCGGGCCTACGACCCGCAGCTTCTGACCCGCCCCCGCTGGGTCATCCTCACCAAGACCGACCTGCTGCCGCCGGATTACCCCCTGGAGGCGGTGCTGAAGGCCCTGGAGGGGGCGGGCTTCCCCGCCTTCCCGGTCTCGGCGCTGACCGGGGACGGCCTTCCGGCACTGAAGGCGGCCCTGACGGCCGCCGCCGGCCGGAGCGCTCTGGAGCCCCCGCCGCCACGGGAGGCCGCTCCCCCGCCCTCCGCCTGACACCTGCCGGCCCCCCGCTTCTGCCCTGTCTCTGCCGCCCCCTTTTTCGCCTCCGGCTCTGGAATTGCCCCCGGCGGATGTGATATAGTCAAGGGGAATTCCGGAAAAAACGGTTATTTCACCCGGTTATGGCAGAAGAGCGCGCCGCCCACCTCGCCAAGGCCAAACGCCTCGTCATCAAGCTGGGGAGCGCCGTGCTTACCGGCCCCGAGGGGTTGAACGGCCCCCTGATCCAGCGTCTGGCGGGGGAGATCGCCGGGCTCATCCGCCAGGAGCGCCAAGTGGTCCTGGTCTCCTCCGGCGCAGTGGCGGCGGGGTTGAAAAAGCTGGGCTTAAGCGAGCGCCCCCAGGGCATCCCCCAGGTGCAGGCGGTGGCCGCCGCCGGCCAGAGCATCCTCATGTATGCCTACGAGGAGGCCTTCGCCCTCTACGGCCTCAAGGTGGCCCAGATCCTCCTCACCCACGACGACCTGGCAGCCCGCACCCGCTTCCTCAATGCCCGAAACACCCTCTTTGCCCTCCTGCAGTGGGGGGTGCTGCCGGTCATCAACGAAAACGACACCGTGGCCACCGAGGAGCTCAAGTTCGGGGACAACGACCACCTGGCGGCCCTCATCTGCAACCTGGTGGCCGCCGACCTTCTCATCCTCCTCACCAACACCGACGGCCTCTACGCCCGGGACCCCCGGGAGGACCCCGCCGCCCCCCTGCTCCATGTGGTGGACACCAGCGATCCCCGGTTGTTGGCGGCGGCGGGCCGGCGTCCCGGGCGCCTGGGGCGGGGCGGCATGGTGAGCAAGCTGCAGGCGGTGAAAAAGGCGGCGGGCCTGGGCATCCCCAGCCTCATCGCCAACGGTCTGACTCCCGGGATTCTGCCGGCCATCTTCGCCGGCGAGGAGGTGGGGACCTTCTTCCTCCCCCAGGCCCAGAGGATGAAGAGCCGCCAATACTGGCTGGCCTACAACGTCTCCCCCGAGGGGGCCATCCTGGTGGACGAGGGGGCCCGGGAGGCCCTGGTGCACGCCGGCAAGAGCCTGCTTCCCGCCGGCATCCTGGAGGTCTTCGGGGGCTTCCGCAAAGGCGCGGCGGTGACCCTCCTGGACCCCGAGGGCCACGCCTTCGCCGTGGGGCTGAGCAACTACTCCAGCCGGGACATCAACCGCATCAAGGGCAAAAAGACCCAGGAGATCGCCCAGGCCCTGGGCCACAAGGACTACGACGAGGTCATCCACCGGGACAACCTGGTGGTCTTCCCGGAGTTTGTGTAGGGAGGACGGGGACGAGAGAGCCGGGGCTTCCACATTTGGTCGGGGGGGTCATGGGTCACTGACCCCAGCCCTCCCCCCACCCCCGTCCCCTTACAGGGTGGCAGGGGGAGGCCGGGGGTACTGGGGCCTCAGGTCCCTTTCCCCCGCCTCACAAATACCCAAGGCTACCGTCTTGAGGAGTTGCAGAACCGATCATGGTCACCCGCGCCCGTGCCTGGTTGCATCAGGCTTTCCGGGACCTGGAGCAGGCCCGGGATTCCCGGCCGGCCGGCCGCCATGTATGGGCCTGCTTTGCCGCCCAGCAGGCCGCAAAGAAGGCGGGGGAGGCATTGCACCTGCATTACGGGCAGGAGCCCTGGGGGCACGTGGTGGCCAGATTGCTGCAAGAGCCGCCAGAAAACCTCCAGGTTCCGGCTGACTCAATCGAGGGGCCAAGGTGCTGGACAACTTTTACATCCCCACCCGCTATCCCAACAGCCACCCGGCCGGGGCCCCTTTTGAACATTATGGCCCCTTGCAAAGCGAGTTGGCCTTGGCTTATGCCCGTGAGATCCTTGACTTCGTCCGTCTTCAGATGGCCGGATAAAAAAAACGGTGGACCAGGCGGTGCGCCGCTGGGCGAAAAAAGTCTTGCAGCAACGCCCCGATGTTCTGCAAATAGGCTACTTCGGGTCCTACGCCCGGGGCGACTGGGGCGTGGGCAGCGACCTGGATGTGGTCATGCGCCTCCACCATTCGGACAGGCCCTTTGACCTGCGGGCCGGCGACTGGGATACCCGGAATCTCCTTGTCCCCGCCGATCTCTTGGTCTATCCCCGGGAGGAGTGGGACCTGCTGCAGAGCCGCCCCCATCCCCCCCGGTTTATGAAGGAAATCGTCTGGCTTAATCAAGCCGGGCAAAGCACGGACGGAAATGAGGCCGGATGAGGGGGTGAGTCCTCTGGTATCCGGTCGTTTTCCCTTCACCATTCTGCAGCGCATGGTGGGCTGAATTTATGGATATTCCTGCAACAGTAAGAGAGATGGCTGCGGCCGCCCGGCAGGCGGCCCGGACCCTGGGGAGCCTCTCCCGGGGCGTCAAGGATCAGGTGCTCCTGCGTCTGGCGGACCTCCTCCAGGAGCACAAAGGCACCCTGGAGGCCGAAAACGCCAAGGACGTGGCCAAGGCCAAGGCCGACGGCCACCCCGCCGCCTTCATCGACCGCCTCACCCTGTCCGACAAGGTCATGGCCGCCATGATTCAGGGCTTAAGGGAGGTGGCGGCCCTCCCTGACCCCGTGGGGGAGGTGGTGAAGATGTGGCGGCGCCCCAATGGCCTGTGGGTGGGCCGCATGCGCATCCCCCTGGGGGTCATCGGCTTCATCTATGAGTCCCGGCCCAACGTCACGGTGGACGCCGCCGCCCTGTGCCTGAAGAGCGGCAACGCCATCATCCTCAAGGGCGGCAAGGAGGCCCTGCACTCCAACCTGGCCCTCGCCCGCCTGATGCAGCAGGCCCTGGAGGAGTTCCGCCTGCCGCCGGCGGCGGTGCAGGTCATCCCCTCGGTGGCCCGGGAGGCCACCCTGGAGCTCCTCCGGCAGGACGAGCTGGTGGACCTCATCATCCCCCGGGGCGGCGAGGGCCTCATCCGCTTCGTGGCCGAACACTCCCGCATCCCGGTGCTCAAGCATTACAAGGGGGTGTGCCACATCTTTGTGGACGCCTCCGCCGACCTGGACCTGGCCGAAACCGTGTGCTTCAACGCCAAGGTGCAGCGCCCCGGCGTGTGCAATGCCATGGAGACCCTGCTGGTGCACCAGGAGATCGCGCCCGCCTTCATCCCCCGCATGCACGCCCGCTTCCGGGAGGCGGGGGTGGAACTCCGGGGCTGCCCCCTCACCCAAAAGCTCGACCCCCAGGTCAAGCCTGCCGCGGAGAGCGACTGGGGGCAGGAATTTTTGGACCTCATCCTGGCCGTCAGGGTGGTGCCGGACCTGGATGCCGCTTTGGAGCACATCGCCCGCTACAGCTCCAACCACACCGAGGCCATCCTCACCCGGGACTACGACCACGCCCAGCGGTTCCTCCGGGAGGTGGACTCCTCGGTGGTGCTGGTGAACGCCTCCACCCGCTTCAACGACGGCGGGGAGCTGGGATTGGGCGCCGAAATCGGCATCAGCACCAGCAAACTCCACGCCTTCGGCCCCATGGGCCTGGAGGAGCTCACCACCACCAAATTCATCGTCTACGGCAACGGTCAGGTGAGAACCTGAAAGCGAAGGAGGACACAGGGGCCACCGGCCCCAGCCCTCCCCTCAAGGCAACCCGATGGCACGGAAACTGACACGTCTGGGGCTCTTTGGGGGGACGTTCAATCCCATCCATTATGGGCATCTGCGGGCCGGGGAGGAGGTGGCGGAGGGCCTCAGGCTGGATGCCCTGTGGTTTGTGCCCGCCGCCGTGCCGCCTCACAAGGCGCCGGCGGACCTCACCCCCTTTGAGGTGCGCCTGGCCATGACCAAGCTGGCGGTGGGGCGCCACCCCAGGCTCCAGGTCTCCGATATCGAGGGCCGGCGGCCGGGAAAGTCCTATTCGGTGGAGACCTTGCGCCTCCTCCGGGCGGAGCTGGGGGCCGACACCGAGCTCTTTTTCGTGGTGGGGCTGGACGCCATCCTGGAGATCCAGACCTGGAAGGATTACCGGGAGCTCTTCACCCTGTGCCACTTCGTGGTCCTGGACCGGCCCGGGTTCCCCCGGGAGGAGGTGGGGGTGGTGCTGCGCCGGGAGGTGCACCCGGACTTCAGGGAACTGGCGGATGGCCAGGGCTTTGAGCACCCCTCGGGCTGCCGGGTGCTGTGGTGGCCCACCACCCTCCTGGACATCTCCGCCACCCGCATCCGGGCCCTGGTGCGGGCCGGCCGCTCCATCCGCTTTCTCTTGCCCGAGGGGGTACGGAGATTTATACTGAAAAACAAATTGTATCGCTAAGGTAGGCGGCGCCCGGCTGTCGCCACGGCGCCCGGGAGTGACGAGACGCACGCCCCGGTCCCTTCTCCCCTGCCCGAGGATCTGGTGGTCCTGGCCGTAAGGACGCTGGCGGCCCACAAGGCCGTGGACCCGGTGATCCTGGATGTGCGAAAGATCTGCGGGTTCGCCGATTATTTCCTCATTGCCTCCGGCACCTCCCGGCGCCATGTCCAGGCCCTGGCCCAGCATCTGGAGGCGGACCTGGGGGCGGCCGGCATCGACCCCTTGGGGGAGGAGGGGCTGGAGGAGGGCAACTGGATCCTGCTGGATTACAACGAGGTCATCATTCACCTGTTCCTGCCGCCCTTCCGGGAGTTCTATGATCTGGAGGGCCTGTGGGCCGAGGCCCCCCGGAGGACGGCGGAGGAATATCTGGCGGGGGCCACCTCTGCCACCGGCGGCCCTGCCTGACCGGAGGTCTACCATGCCCCGCCTTAGCTGGCCTACGGGGCTGCTCAGCATCTGGCTGGCCCTCTGGCTGGCCGTGTTCCCCCCCCAGACGGCGGCGGCCTTTTTGGGCGGGGGCCTCAGCATCGAGCAGGAGCGGCAGATCGGCGAGGAATTCGCCATGCAGCTCCAGCAGTACTACCTCATCATCAACGATCCCTTCCTGGTCTCCTACATCAATGGGCTGGGCCAGCGGCTGGTGAGCCAGATCGGCCCGCAGCCCTTCAGCTACCGCTTCCACATCATTGACGACCCCGGCATGAATGCCTTTGCGGTGCCGGGGGGGTATATCTACGTCACCAGCGGCTTCATCCGTCTGATGGAGCGGGAAGGGGAGCTGGCCGGCGTCCTGGCCCATGAGATCGCCCACATCCACGCCCGGCATCTGGCCCGGCAGCTGGAGCGCAGCCGGGTGGTGAATGTGGCTTCGGTCCTGGGGGCCCTGGCGGGCCTGTTGGTGGGGGTGGGGCCGCTGACCCAGGCCCTCATGGTGGGCTCCATGGCCGCCGGCGAAGCCTCCATGCTGAAATACAGCCGGGAACACGAAGCCGAGGCCGACGCCCTGGGCATCCGCTGGATGAGCAAGGCCGGGTATGACCCCCGGGACATGATGGCCGTCTTTCGCAAGATGGGCCGCCAGCGCTGGTTTGAGGGGAGCAATATCCCGGTGTATCTGAGCACCCACCCGGAGATCAACAGCCGCATCGTGGATTTGGCCCATCATTTGAGCTCCTCCGGGCCGCCCGCCCCCGGGCGCAACGATCCGGACTTCCGCTTCTTCGTCCTGAAGCTGGAGAGCCTGGTGGGCCGGCCCGCCCAGCTGCTGCGGCGCACCACCCAGGACCTGGAGCGCCGGCCCCAGGACCCGGCGGCCCACTACGGCCAAGCCCTGGCCCTGGCCAAGCTGCAGCGGCCGGACGAGGCCCTGGCCGCCTTCCGCCAGGCCCTGAAGCTGGCCCCGGGGCACCCCCTCATCACCCGGGACCTGGCCATCTTCCACTTCGACCACACCCGCTACGCCGAGGCCCAGCCGCTCTTTGAGGAGCTGCTGCGCCGGGATCCGAGGGATGCCACCTCCCTCTACTATCTGGCCCGCATGGCCCGGGAGCGCCGCCAGCACGACCAGGCCCTGGCCCTCTTTGAGAAGGCCCATCGCCTCAACCCCACCTTTGTGGAGGTCTACCTGGATCTGGGCACCCTGTATGGCGAGAAGGGCGATCTGGGGCTGGCGCACTATTACCTGGGCCTGCACAGCCTGATGACCAAGGCCTATCCCACGGCCCTCTTTCATTTTCGCAAGGCCGCGGAGCATTTGGGGGCCAGCGACCGCCGGCTGGCGGAGGCCCGCCGCCAGGTGGCCCGACTGCAGAAGATGAAGGTGAAGGTGCCCAACTGACGCGCATCGGCGCCGGAGTCAGGGCCTCGCTCCCCCCTTGCCCGACCGCCAGTCCATCTTAAGGGGGGTCGTGGTCCTGCCCCGGCGTGTGCCACCCTCTTTTTCCGGATGCTGGAGGAGCCATGCCCATCTATGAGTTCCGCTGCGCCGCTTGCGGCCGGATTTCCGAATATCTGTTTCTTAGCCGGGCCGAGGAGGCCACTCCCGTGTGCCGCCGCTGCGGCAGCCCGGAGATGACCCGGGTGCTTTCCCGGGTCCGGGTGCGCCTGTCGGAGGAGACCCGGCTGGAGCGCCTGGCGGACCCCGCCCGCTTCCGGGACCTGGACGAAAATGACCCGAAAAGCGTCGCCAGGATGCTCAAAATGCTGGGCCCCGAGCTGGGCGAGGACTTTGAGGGCGACGTGGATGAGATGGTGGAGGAGGCCATGGCGGCGGAAGAAGGCGAGAGTGAGGGGCTGGCGGGAGAGGAGGAGCTGGACTGAAGGGCGAGGTGAAAAAGCCCTTTACAAAACTCCTTTCCCAAGCGATAAATTTCTCATCCTGCCGCTCAGGCGGCCTCCGGCCCGGAAAGCCGGCCGGGCATCCTGAACGGAGCATCTCACTGGGAACATCCCCGGAGGGGACCGGTGGCCAGCCCCGGCCCCCTTTCTTGTGGCAGCTGGTTGAGGAGCACGGTCTATGTCGGAGCTGCTGGCCGGACAGCCGGGTGAGCGCCGGCTTTTTTTGGGCAATGAAGCCATCGCCCGGGGGGCGCTGGAGGCCGGGGTGGCCCTGGCGGCCTGTTATCCCGGCACCCCCTCCTCGGAAATCGGCGACCGGCTCTATGAGGTCTCCCGCACGGGCAGGCTGGTCTTCGAATATTCCGCCAACGAAAAGGTGGCCCTGGAGGTGGCCGCCGGGGCCTCAGCCGCAGGCTGGCGGGCCCTGGCCTCCATGAAGCACGTGGGGGTGAACGTGGCCGCCGACGCCCTCATGACCCTGGCCTATGTGGGGGTAAAGGGGGGGCTGGTGCTGGTGAGCGCCGATGACCCGTCGCTCTTTTCCAGCCAGAATGAGCAGGACAACCGGTTGTATGCCCGCTTTGCCGGCATTCCCATGCTGGAGCCGGAAAGCCCCCAGGAGGCCAAGGAGATGACCACGGCCGCCTTTGCCCTCTCCGAGGAGCTGGGGCTGCCGGTGATGCTGCGCACCACCACCCGGGTCAACCATACCCGGGGGGTGGTCAGCCTGGGGGAGCTGGCCCCGTTGCCTTCGCCGGGGCGCTTTGTCAAGGACCCCTTCTCCCTGGTGATGGTGCCGGCGGTGGCCCGCCAGGCCCACGCCCGCCTCCTGGCCAAGCAGGAGAAGGCCCGGGCCCTGGCGGAGGCCTCCCCCTTCAACCGCCTCACCGGGGAAGGGCCCCTGGGGGTGGTGGCCAGCGGCGTGGCTGCAGCCTACGTGGCGGACGCCCTCCTGGAACTGGGCCTTCAGGACCGGGTCACCTTCCTCAAACTGGGCTTTACCCACCCCCTGCCCGACGACCTCATCGCCCGGTTCCTTTCCCGGGTGGAAAAGGTCCTGGTGGTGGAAGAGCTGGAGCCCTACCTGGAAGACGCCCTCAAGGCCATCGCCCAGACCCGGGGGCTCACTGTGCCCGTTCGGGGCAAGGGCCCGGGGCTCTTCTCCCGCCTGTATGAATTCCACCCCGCCCTGGTGCGCCGGGTGCTGGCCGATTTCTGCCGGGTAGGCTGGGAAGCGCCTGCGCCCCTGCCCCCGGCTGCCGAGCTCCTGGGCCGGCCCCTGCCGGAGCGCCCCCCCATCCTCTGCCCGGGCTGCCCGCACCGGGCCATGTACTACGCCATCAAAATCGCCCTCCGGGATCTGGGGGTGGAGGGGGTCTTCCCCACCGACATCGGCTGTTACACCCTGGGCCTCCTGCCGCCCCTGTCCATGGCGGACTACCTCATCTGCATGGGCTCCTCCATCACCACCGCCTGCGGGCTTTCCCGGGCCGGCGGCCAGAAGGTGGTGGCCTTCATCGGGGACTCCACCTTTTTCCACGCCGGGCTGCCGGGGCTGGTCAACGCGGTGCACAACCGCCACGACCTGTTGCTGGTCATCCTGGACAACGGCACCACTGCCATGACCGGCCACCAGCCCCATCCCGGGGTGACCCTGACGCCGCCAGACTATCCCGGCCAGCCGGTGGATCTGGCCGCGGCGGTGACCGGCCTGGGGGTGACCCAGCTCTGGCGGGTCAACCCCCTGAAATACCAGGACTCCCTGGCCGCGGCCAAGGAGGCGGTGGCGGCCCAGGGGGTCAGGGTGCTCCTGTCCCAGTCCCCCTGCCCCCTGTATGCGGCCCGCCTCAAGGGCAGGCGCCCCACGGCCCGCTTTCAGATCACCGGCGACTGCGGCGACTGTCGCCACTGCCTGGAGTATCTGGGCTGCCCGGCCATGTATGTGACTGAGACCGAAGGCCGGCGGCAGCTCCTCATCGACCCGGACCTCTGCGCCGGCTGCGCCTTCTGCGTGCAGCTGTGCGACCATATCCGGCCGGCCAGGACGGCGTGAAAGGACACCAGATGCTGCGGCTGCGGATTTTCATGACCGGCGTGGGCGGCCAGGGGACGCTTTTGGCCAGCCGGGTGCTGGGCGAGGCGGCCCTGACTGCTGGCCTCCATCCCCTGTTGAGCGAGACCCATGGCATGGCCCAGCGGGGCGGCGTGGTGACCTCCACCGTCATCCTGGGCGACCTGAAAAGCCCCATCATCTCCCCCGGGGAGGCGGATATCGTCTTGGCCTTCGAGGCCCTGGAGGCCCTCCGCGCCCTGGAGTTCTGCCATGCCCGCACCCTGATGCTGGCCAATACCGCCGTCATCCCCCCCTACCCAGTGGCCGTGGGCCAGGTGAGCTACCCTCAGGTAAGCGAGATGCTGGACGTGGTGGCAGGACAGGTGGGGGGGCTTCTTGCCTTTGACGCCACGGCCCTGGCCCGTCAGGCCGGGAGCCCCCTGGCCGTCAACATGGTCCTCCTGGGCGCCCTGGCCGCCACCGACACCCTCCCGGTGAGCGCCGAAGACCTGAAACAGGTCATCCGGGACAGGACCAACCCCCGCTTGGTGGAGGTCAACCTCACGGCCTTCGACCGGGGCGCCGCTGCCGCCCGGGAAGCGGAAAACTGGCTGAAACGCCCGGCCGCCTGAGAAAGACTTGGCACCCTCATGAAAATTTAGTACAGTTGTATTCTGTTGGAGTGTGCCCTGAGATGGCCGCCTCCCCCCCCAGGCAGCACCGGCGCCCATACCGGTTTTTGTCCCACACCGCCGATGTGGGCCTGAGAATCCGGGGGGAGACCCTGGAGGCGCTGTTCGCCAACGCCGCCCGGGCCCTCACCGCCACCATGGTGGACCGACGGCGTCTGCGGGGCACCCGAAGCCGTCAGATCAGCGTGGAGGCCCCGGACCTGGAGGCCCTCCTGGTGGCCTGGCTGAATCACCTGCTTTATCTTTATGACACCGAGGCCTTCCTGGGCCGGGACTTCACCATCACCTCCCTGACCCCGGAACGCCTGGAAGCCCGGGCCGTGGGCGACACCTACGACCCTACCCGGCATATCAGCAAAACCGCGGTCAAGGCCGCCACCTACCACCACCTGGCCATCACCCGGGTGCCCGACGGCTGGCAGGCCACGGTGATTTTGGATTTGTGAGGGATCGATGCGGGGAGGGGGCTAAGGGGCACAGCCCCGTACCCCCTCCCCACCCCCTCCCCCCTTCCCCTATGCGGGTTGGGAGGGGGGTGCAGGGGAGGGCAATGGCTTCGATGCCCCTGGCCCTCCCCCCGCCAACCCTGGTCTATGGCGCAGATCAAGCTTCGGCAGGTGGATGAGTACCGCTGGGAGATTCCCCGGGAGGGGAAGATGCGCACCCGGGGGCTGATTTTCGCCTCCAAGGAGATGCTCCCCAAGATCCATGAGGACCGCAGTCTGGAGCAGGTGGCCAATGTGGCCACGCTGCCGGGGATTGAGGGGCCGTCCATGGCCATGCCCGACATCCACTGGGGCTATGGCTTCCCCATCGGCGGGGTGGCGGCCTTCAACCTGGAGGAGGGGGTGGTCTCCCCCGGCGGGGTGGGGTATGACATCAACTGCGGGGTGCGCCTGCTGCGCACCAACCTGGAGCGGGAGGCCATCGCCCACCGGGTGGAGGAGCTGGTCAACGCCCTGTTTGACAACATCCCCACCGGGGTGGGCTCCCGGCGCAAGGACCTGAAGCTCACCGTCCCCACCCTGAAGGAGGTGATGCGCTACGGCGCCGCCTGGGCGGTGAAGCAGGGGTTCGGCAACGCCGAGGACCTGGCCCACATCGAGGCCGGGGGCCAGATTCCCGGGGCCGACCCCGAGGTGGTGAGCCAGTTCGCCATGGACCGGGGCAAGGACCAGCTGGGGACCCTGGGGAGCGGCAACCACTTTGTGGAAGTGGGCTATGTGGCCGAGATCTACGATGAACCGCTGGCGAGGGCCCTGGGGCTCTTCCCCGGCCAGGTGACGGTCATCATCCACACCGGCTCCCGGGGGCTGGGGCACCAGGTGTGCGATGACTTCATCAAGGTGATGCTCAAGGCCAGCGCCAAGTACGGCATTGAGCTGCCGGACCGCCAGCTCTGCTCGGCCCCCATCCGCTCGCCGGAGGGCCAGCAGTACCTGGCGGCCATGGCTGCCGCGGCCAATTTCGCCTTTGCCAACCGCCAGATCATCACCCACTGGGTCCGGGAATCCCTGGAGCAGGTGCTGAAGATGGGCCCCCGGGACCTGGGGCTGGAGCTCGTCTACGATGTGGCCCACAACATCGCCAAGATCGAAAAGCACGTCATCGATGGCCAGGAAAAGACGGTGTGCGTGCACCGCAAGGGCGCGACGAGGGCCTTCCCCCCCGGGCATCCGGAGGTGCCCCCGGCCTACCGGGAGACGGGCCAGCCGGTGCTCATCCCCGGGGACATGGGGCGCTACTCCTTCGTGCTGGTGGGGACCCGGCGCGCCCTGGAGGAGACCTTCGGCAGCACCTGCCACGGCGCCGGCCGGGAGCTCAGCCGGGCCGCGGCCATCAAGGCGGCCAAGGGCCGCCGGGTGGTGCAGGAGATGGCGGCCAGGGGCATCATCGTCCGGGGCGCCGGCCGGGACACCATCGACGAGGAGATTTCCGAGGCCTACAAGGACGTGGAGAACGTGGTGAACGTCACCCACGGCGCCGGCATTTCCAGGAAGGTGGCCAAGCTGAAGCCGATGGGGGTGATTAAGGGTTGAGGCAGCCCAGAAAAAGCTTTGATAAATTATCAAGGCTCGAGCGACAATACAAATATTGAATTGCTTTTACCGCAACGTTTGGCTGAAATGGTTGTTGATTCGGGTTTGTCAACCTGGTTTAAAGAGGACTGGCACATTCCCTGGTGTTTTAGTTCCTGCGGTGGAACACGCCTTGCGTCAAAGATAGGCTTTTCTCAGCATGGACTTTAAGGTTAATGATATATGAGGTCCCAAAAAAGTTGGGGCCCAAACTGTCCGCCCACGCAGGAGTCTGAAAACGAGATAATTGAAAATGGCGGGCGGTCCCCAGCCTGGTGGTTGAAAAAGCTCATAGCCTCCTGAAAAAGCTTAAAGGTTAATCTCTAAGGCTTTTAGTCCACAACATGTTTGAGCGCTTATCTGACAAACTGGCCCAGGTCTTCAAGAAGCTCAAAGGGCGGGGCAAGCTCTCCGAGGCCGATGTCACCCAGGCCCTGAGGGAAGTGCGCCTCTCGCTTCTCGAGGCCGACGTCAATTACAAGGTCGCCAAGCAGTTCATCGACCAGGTGCGGGAGCGGGCCGTGGGCGAGGAGGTCATGGCCAGCCTCACCCCCGCCCAGACGGTCATCAAGATCGTCCACGAGGAGCTCACCCGGCTCCTGGGCGGCGAATCCCCCAAGCTGGACCTCTCCGGCCGCCCGCCGGTGGCCCTGATGCTGGTGGGCCTGCAGGGCTCCGGCAAGACCACCACCGCCGCCAAGCTGGCCAAGCGCCTCAAGGCCCAGGGCCGCCAGCCCTATCTGGTGCCGGCGGACGTGCAGCGCCCCGCCGCCATCGAGCAGCTCACGAGGCTGGGGGAGCAGATCGGCGTGGCGGTGCACCCCACCCGGCCCACGGACAACCCCGTGGCCATCTCCGAGGCGGCCATGGAGGCGGCCCACGCCGTGGGCTACGACACCGTCATCCTGGACACCGCCGGCCGCCTGCACATCGACGGCCCCCTGATGGCGGAGCTTCAGGCCATCCGGGAGCGGGTGCGCCCCCGGGAGATCCTCTTGGTGGCCGACGCCATGACCGGTCAGGACGCGGTGACCGTGGCCCAGAGCTTTCATGACCTCTTAAACCTCACCGGGGTCATCCTCACCAAGGTGGAGGGCGACGCCCGGGGGGGCGCGGCCCTGTCCATGCGGGCCGTCATCGGCCGGCCCATCAAGTTTCTGGGGGTGGGCGAGAAGCTGGACGCCCTGGAGCCCTTCCACCCCGACCGGCTGGCCGGCCGCATCCTGGGCATGGGGGATGTCTTGAGCCTCATCGAAAAGGCCCAGGAGACCTTCGACGCCGACCAGGTCAAGGCCCTGGAGCGGAAACTCCGGGAGGAGAGCTTCACCCTGACGGATTTCCGGGAACAGATCCGCCAGATGATGAAGATGGGCTCCCTGGAACAGCTCCTGGAGATGATCCCGGGGCTCAACAAGATCAAGGCCCTCCGGGGCGCCAAACCCGACGTGCGGGAACTCAAACGGGTGGAGGCCATCATCAACTCCATGACCCCGGCCGAGCGGGAGAATTACCAGATCATCAACGGCTCCCGGAGGCGGCGCATCGCCAGAGGGAGCGGCACCACCGTGGAAGAGGTCAACCGCCTGCTGAAAAACTTCGCCCTCACCCAAAAAATGATGAAACAGATGGGCCGGGCGGCCAAAAAGGGCAAAATGCCCCTCCCCGGCGGCTTGTTGTAAGAGTTGTGGGGGAGGGAGCCAAGGGCCGGTGGGCCCCTGCCCCCTCCCCCCACCCACCACCTCAAAGGAGGACGACACGGCGTAATGGCGTTACGAATTCGGTTGGCCCGCTACGGGGCCAAGAAGCGGCCTTTTTATCGCATTGTGGTGGCGAACAGCGAGTCTCCCCGGGACGGGAGGTTTCTGGAGATTGTGGGCACCTACGACCCCCGGCAGGAGCCCGCGGCCATCTCCATCAAGGAGGACCGGCTGGCGGTGTGGCAGAGCCGGGGGGCCACGCCCACGGAGACGGTGGCCAGTCTCCTGAAGCAGTGGCGCAGCCGCAGCGTGTCCTGAGGCGCCGGGCGGGGACCCCACCCCGGCCCGGCGGCTGAGAACCCCGCCGGCTCCTCAGCCCACCCGTCCCTGCCGCCTCGGAGGTGGGTCGGATGAAGGACCTCATCAAGTTCATCGCGGAAGCTCTGGTGGACCACCCGGATCAGGTGTCGGTGAAGGAGATTGAAGGGGAGCAGACGTCGGTCATCGAGCTCAAGGTCGCCAAGGAGGATCTGGGCAAAGTCATCGGGAAGCAGGGACGCACGGCCCGGGCCATGCGCACCATCCTCAACGCCGCCTCCACCAAGATGCGCAAGCGCGCCGTTTTGGAGATCATTGAATAGCGGGCCCCCCCGGCGGGTGCGGCTGGGCACGGTGGTGGGGGCCCACGGCCTCCGGGGCACCCTCAAGGTGGGCACCCCCGAACCTCAGCCGGAGGTGTTTGAGGCCGTGGGCGAGGTGATGGTCGGCCCCAGCCGCCACCGGGTGCTCCGGGCCCGGGAGGGGCGGCGCTCGGTGCTCCTGGACGTGGAGGGCATCGGCAGCCGAAAGGAGGCCGAGGCCCGGCGGGGCCAGGAGGTGACGGCCGACCCGGAGCGCTTCCCCCCGCTGCCCCCCGGGGAATACTATCACTTCCAGCTCCTGGGGCTCGTGGTGGAGCTGGCGGACACCGGCGAGGTGCTGGGGGAGCTCACGGACATCCTGGTCACCCCGGCCCACGATGTCTATGTGGTCAGGCGGGGTTCCCGGGAGATCCTGCTCCCGGCCCGGGAGGAGGTGGTGCTGGAGGTGGACCTGGCGGCAGGGCGCATGAAGGTGCAGCCGCCGCCGGGGTTGCTGGATATCTATGCGGATTGATATCCTCACCCTGTTCCCGGAGTTTTTCGCCAGCCCGCTGAAACAGAGCATCCTGAGGCGGGCCCAGGAGCAGGGGGCGGTGAGTTTCCGGGTCATCGATCTCCGGGACTTCACCACCGACCGGCACCGCACCGCCGATGACCGGCCGTACGGGGGCGGGCCGGGTATGGTCATGAAGCTTGAGCCCCTGGTGGCGGCCATCCGGGCGGTCCGGGCGGAGGATGAAGCCGTCCGGGTCATCCTCCTCACCCCCGCCGGCGGGCTTTTGACCCAGAAAAAGGTGCAGGACCTGGCGGGCCGGGGTCACCTCCTCCTCATCTGCGGGCATTATGAGGGGGTGGATGACCGCCTGAGCCATTATGTGGATGAGGAGCTCTCCATCGGGGATTATGTGCTCACCGGCGGGGAGCCGGCGGCCTTGGTGGTGGCCGACGCGGTGGTGCGGCTGCTGCCCGCGGTCCTGGGCTGTGAGGGCTCGGCCGCGGAGGACTCCTTTCAGACGGGGCTGCTGGACCACCCCCACTACACCCGGCCCCGGGTCTTCGAGGGGCATGCGGTGCCGGAGGTTCTCCTCTCCGGGGACCACGCCGCGGTGGCCCGCTGGCGGCGGCAGGAGGCGATCAAGCGCACCCTCAGGCGGCGGCCGGAGCTGCTCTCCCGGGCCGCCCTCAGCCCGGCGGACCGGGAATTTCTGGCACGACTGACGGAAATCTCTGAACAGCAGGACGGATAAGGCCATGGACAGATTGGTGCAGTTATCCCGGGAGCAGATGCGGGCGGACCTGCCCGACTTCCGGCCCGGCGATACCGTGGAAGTGCATGTGCGCATCGTGGAAGGGGACAAGGAGCGCATCCAGGTCTTCAAAGGCGTGGTCATCCGCAAGCGGGGGGCCCTCACCGGCGCCACCTTCACGGTGCGCAAGGTCTCCTATGGCGTGGGGGTGGAGCGCATCTTTCCGGTGCACTCCCCCAATATCGAGCGCATCGTGGTGGTCAGCCGGGGCAGGGTGCGGCGCAGCCGGCTGTATTACCTGCGGCAGCGCTCCGGCAAGGCCGCCCGCCTGAAGGAAAAGCGGACCGCCGCGGTCTGAGGGCCGGTCCATGGCGGGGGCGGGCGAAGGCGGGCACGACCCGGAGGCCTTCTGGCGGAGCAGGGGGCTCACCCTCATCTGCGGCGTGGACGAGGCGGGCCGGGGGCCTCTGGCCGGCCCGGTGGTGGCCGCGGCGGTGATCCTGCCTGCGGGGGCGCACTTTCCGGGCCTCACCGACAGCAAGCTCCTGACCGCCGCCCAGCGCCAGGAATTCTGCCAGGAGATCCGCCGCCGCGCCCTGGCCTTTGCCGTGGCGGAGCTCAGCCCCCGGCAGATCGAGCGCCTGGGAATCGGGGCGGCCTCGCTTAGGGCCATGGCCCGGGCGGTGGCGGCCTTAAGCCTCACCCCGGAGCTCATCCTGGTGGACGGCCGGGAGCCCCTGCCCCTCTCCCTGCCGCAGCAGCCGGTGGTGGACGGCGACGCCCGCTGCCTCTCCATCGCCGCCGCCTCGGTGGTGGCCAAGGTGCACCGGGACCACCTTATGGAGGCCTGCCACCGCCAATACCCCCAATACAACTTTGCCCGCCACAAGGGCTATGCCACCGCCGAACATCTGGAGGCCCTCCGGCGCTGGGGCCCGTGTCCCCTGCACCGGCGCACCTTCCGGGGGGTGCGGGAATGGTTCGGGGAGGCCGGCCCGTGAAGACCCCGCCGGCGGACCGGCAGGGGGCGGCCGATCCCCGGCACCGCCTCGGGGGGCGGGGCGAGGAGCTGGCCGCGGCCTTCCTGCAGCGCCGGGGCTATCGCCTTCTGGCCCGCAATTACCGCACCCCCTGGGGAGAGGCGGACCTCATCGCCCGGCACCGGGGCGTTCTGGTGTTCATCGAGGTGAAGGCCCGGCAGAGCCGGCGGTTCGGGCTGCCCCAGGAGGCGGTGCACCCGGCCAAGCAGGAGAAGCTCCGGAGGGTGGCGGAGCACTACCTCCAGGCACAGGGCCTTTCCGACCTGCCGGTGCGCTTCGACGTGGTGGCCATCCGCTTCACCGACCGGGGCCCGGTGATCGAGCTCATCGAAAATGCCTTCTGAGCCCGCCATGGCAGCCCCGGGCCGCCTCGCCATCGTGGCCACCCCCATCGGCAACCTGGAGGACATCACCTTGCGGGCCTTGCGGGTGCTCAAGGAGGTGGACCGCATCGCCTGCGAGGACACCCGCCGCACCCTCAGGCTCATCAGCCACTACGGCATCCAGAAACCGCTGGTGAGCTTCCATGCCCACAACCAGGCGGCCCGCCTGCCGGAGTTGATCAGCCGCCTCAAGGCCGGGGAGAACCTGGCCCTGGTGTGCGACGCCGGGACGCCGGGTTTCTCCGACCCCGGCACCCTCCTGGTGGCCGCCGCCTGGGAGGCGGGGGTGCCGGTGGAGGCGGTGCCCGGGCCCGCCGCCGGGGTGGCGGCCCTGTCCATCTCCGGCTTTCCCGGGGATGTCACCTTCCTGGGCTTTCTCCCCCGCCGGGGGGGCAAACGGCGGGAATTTATGAGCCGCTTGGCCGCCGAAGACCGGGTCCTCATCCTGTATGAGTCTCCCCGACGCCTGGCCCCCACCCTGGCGGAGCTGGCGGAGCTCATGCCCGACCGGCAGGTGCTGGTGGTGCGGGAGCTCACCAAACTCTTTGAGGAGCGCTGGCGGGGCCCGCTGCCGGAGGTGGCCGCCACCCTGCAGGGCAAAGACATCAAGGGCGAATGCACCCTGGTGCTCTCCCGGCCCGCCGGAAAGATACGGCAGGAAACGGATGTGGCCGAAGCCATTCTGGCCGCCGCCCGGGAGAGCGGCCTCACCGGCCGGCGCCTGGCGGAGCAGGTGGCCTCCGAGCTGGGTCTGCCGCGGCGCCAGGTTTACCAGACTTATCTGGAGCTCAAGTCCCGGGGCCAGGTGGGCTGAGGCCCGGCCCCGGGAATCCTTGCATCCTCCGGCGGGGATGGTATACTCGCGGGCAGCAACCCACCTCAGGAAAGAAATCAGCATGCAGGCGGAATCGCAGGGACGCACTTCAGCCCGCCCTTTTCGGCAGGAGGTGGCCGCCGGCCTGGTATTACTGATAATCTCGGTGCTGTTCGGCCTGGTGTTCCAATGGCCCCTGGTCGCCGCCGCCCTGCGGGGGGAGGTGGGCCCCCTGCTGACGGCCAAGCGCGCCGAGCGGCGGGCGGCCCAGTTTGAGGGCATCCCCACCTTGGATCTGGCGGAGACCTACCGCCTGTGGCAGGAGCGCCAGGCTCTGTTTGTGGACGCCCGGCCGGCCTCGGAGTATGATGAATTGCACGTCGCCGGGGCGGTGAATCTGCCCCCGGATGCCTGGGATCGCCTCGCCAGTCCCCCCCTGCCGGCGGACAAAGGCCACCCCATCCTGGTGTATTGCAGCCAGGAAAGCTGCGATGACGCCCTGAAGCTGGCCCGGCGCCTCCGGGAGGCCGGCTACACCCGGGTGATGGCTTATCTGGGCGGCTTCAGGGAGTGGGACGAAGCCGGCTACCCCGTGGATATTGTGCGCTGAGGGATTCCATGGCATCTTTGGTCACGGTGTGGACCAGCCGTCTCCTGAGCCTGGGGCTGGGAGGCCTCTTCATCTTTGCCGGCCTGCAAAAACACCTCTCCCCCTATGAGTTCACCGAGGCCATTCTGGCCTACGAGCTGCTCTCCGAATCCGGCGCCGCCCTCACCGCCGCCTTCCTCCCCTGGGTGGAGATCATCGCCGGGGCCGTCCTGGCCGTGGAGGCGGTCCTTCCCCGGGGGTCAGCCTCGAAGCTCCATGCCCTGAGGGCCGCCCTGGGCCGGGGGGCCCTCCTCTTGTTGGTGCTCCTCACCGCCCTGTTTGTAGTGCTCCTCCTGATCACCATGGCCCGGGGGCTGAAGATCGCCTGCGGCTGTGGGCTGTTCTTCCAGCGCCTGGTGGGCCCGGCGGCCCTGGCCGAGGATGTGGCCCTCCTGGCGGTGGCCGCCTGGCTCTACCGCCGCGGATAAATTTCCATGCACTAACGGAGAAATCCTTCATTTTTGCTTTCGGCCGCCCTTGCGGGAGGGATTGAAAATGACCATCCCTTCTGTCAGATTCAGCCATCCCCGGACCCTGGCCGCGACGATGAAGGACTTTTTAACCGGGCAGGGAAATCCTTCCATCCTCGGCCCGGCCGTGGAATCTATACCACCCCGACCAGACTCTGTGGTGGGTGATTCCCGGCACCCAATGGCCTGCCTAGCGATTTGGCAAGCTGTTTTTCACCCCGGAGGGAGCCCCGGAAGGGTGCGTCTTTTGCGGCCTGCATGTGGAAAAGGGCCTGGGACAAGGGGCTGCCGACGGATATACTTCGGCACGGGGCAGACGCCTCCTCATGGATGACGCCTGGCTCTGGCATGATTTTGTCCAGGATGTCCAGGCCGGGAAATTTTGCGAGGCAGTGGCGGTTCTGGAGCAGAAAGTCTCTTCGCCGGTGCTCCTCAAATGTCAGGCAGGCCCGGTGCTGGACCCCGACTCCTTTGATCCCCAGGGTCCCCACCCGGTATGGGATGTGATTCTTTTTTCAGCCTCTGACGGGACATTGTCTTTGAGGCATCATGAGAAGCGGACGGATTTGCTGGAGCGGGTGGCCCAGGCGAACACCCTGCCGAAGATGATGGCGCCCTCTTGTCCCTGCCCAAACCGGATTGGGTGTGGGTGGACCTATTTGTCGGCATTTATCTGGCCCTGGCGGCGGGCGAGCCCCCGAACCCGGAAGCCTGGGATGTCGCCACTCTTTGGGAGCGGGCTCTCTCCCCCTGGGAACCCTGGTTCCGGTAACCTGCGGGGACAAGAACCAAAATCCCCGCCTTTCATGCAGGCGATTCCCTGCAACGCATCTTTATTGAGAAAAGCGTGTTCACAGTGGCGGTATCCTTAGGCTGTGAGGGGGAGCGGAGAGTTTCAGGAAAATGCATTCTTGAGATCCCCCGGCACCCCCCGCAAAAATCACCTCCGGGTTTCCTGCCATCGTCCCCTCAGCTCTCCACCCGGGCCCAATAGGCGTCCACCTGGGCCTGGATCTCCTTCAGCAGCTCCTCCTGGCGCACCGGCTCAAACAGATGGGCGAAGCGCCCCTGGCGTTTCAGATACTCCTCCACCGGCAGGCGGGGACGGGGGATTTTGGTGTGCACCACCCGGCCGTCCACGTATTCCTTCAGGGGCCAGATGCCGGTTTTGACCGCCAGGCGGCCGATTTCCACCGTGTCTTGGGGGTCAAAGTCCCAACCCGTAGGGCAGGGGGCCAGGGCGAGAATCAGGCGGGGGCCCCTGAGGCTTTTGGCCTTCTCCGCCTTGCGGGCCAGGTCCAGCATCTCCGCCCCCGCCACGGTGGCGGCATACGCCGGCCGATGGGCCGCCCAGATGGCGAAGAGGTCCTTTTTATAGCCCATAAATCCCCGGGGGCCCCCACTGGTGGCGGTGCGGGCCGCATGGGGGGTGGCCTCGGAATACTGCTGCCCGGTATTGCCGTAGCCTTCGTTGTCGTAGCACAGATAGAGAAAATCCAGGCCCCGCTCGATGGCGCTGGAGGTGGCGGACAGCCCCATGCCGTAGGCGGCGCCGTCGCCGGTCAGGGCCACCACCTCCAGGTTCTCCTCCGGCGGCAGGCGCCCCTGGCGCACGAGAATATCCAGGGCGTCCCGCACCCCCTGGGCCCCGGCCGGGGCTGCGGCCATGGCGGTGTAGAGCCAGCCGCCCCGGAAGGGGGTGAAGGGGTAGACGGCCAGGAGGGTCAGGCAGCCGGCGGCGTTGACGAAGACGGTCTTGGGGCCCAAAAGATCGTAGATCTCATGCAGCACCTGCAGGCCGCCGCAGCCGGCGCACATGGGGGTGCCGGTCCCCAACAGGTGGGTGGACGGCAGGGGTTTGGGAAAGGAGGGTTTTTTATCTCTCATGGGGACTCCTTCAGCCGGGCCCGCTCGGCGCCGGCGATGGCCCGGAGTCTGTGCACCTCCTCCAGCTCCTCGGCGGTGAAGAGCAGGCGCGGGGGCGGCGCCGCGCCTTCGTGCGCAGCCGCCTTCAGCACCCCGGCCATGGCGAAAAATTCCTCCGGCGGCAGATCCCGGCCCCCCAGGCCGCCGATGAAACTCACCAGCAGGGGCGCTCCCCTGTGGCCATAGAGGGCCGAGGCCAGCTCCGCATAGAGCACTCCGCCTTTGCCGAGGGAGAGATTCTGATCAATGACCGCCACCGCTTTTTTCCCGGCCAGCAGCTCCCGCAGGCGGGCCTCCGGCAGGGGCCGGAGCAGCCGGGGCCGGACCAGGCCGATGCGCCAGCCCGCCTGCCGCAGGCAATCCACCGCTTCTTTTGCCCGGGTGGCGAAGGAGCCCGTCATATAGAAGGCATAGTCGGCGTCCTCCAGGCGGTAGGCCTCCACCGGCGGGGGGCGGCGGCCAAACGTGGCGGCAAACTCGGCGGCGATCTCGTCATAGACGCTTAGGGCCGCCTGGGCCGCCAGGTGCATCTCATAGCGGAAGTAGGAGTAAGGGCCGCCCCCCAGCACCGCCACCCCCTGGCTGAGGGGGGCGCTGGCCCGAAACCTCAGGGTGCCCGGATCAAAGGGGCCCACAAAACCGGCGGCGGCCTCAGGGTCCGGCAGCTCCACCGGCTCCCGGGTGAAGGAGAGGTAAAACCCGTCCTGGTTGACGATGACCGGCAGGCGCACCCGGGGGTCCTCCGCCAGCCGGAAGGCCATGAGCACGCTGTCCAGCACCTCCTGACAGGTGGCGCAATGGATCTGCAGGAAGCCGGTGTCCCGGGCGGCCAGGACGTCGTTATGGTCGGGCTCCAGGGTGATGGGCGCCGCCAGTCCCCGGGAGACGTTCACCAGCACCAGGGGCGCCCGCCAGCCGGCCACGGCGTAGAGCATCTCCAGGGCATAGAGCAGCCCCTGGCTGGAGGTGGCGGTGAAGACCCGCACCCCGGTGACGGCGGCGGCCCCGGCCGCGGCCACCATGGCGTGTTCGGATTCCATGGTCACCAGCCGGCAGTCCAGCTCCCCGGCGTCGATCCAGGCGCTCAGGGTCTCGATGATCTCCGTCTGGGGGGTGATGGGGAAGGCGGGGACATAGTCCACCCGGGCCAGCCGGGCGGCCCAGGCCGCCGCCGCGTTGCCGGTCAGAAGCGCCCGTCCGGGAGCCGTGACCTGCATATATCACCTCCGGGTCCCCCGTCTGCGGCGGCAATGGCGCCCGGGCAGAGGAGGAATTTTTTGCCGGCTCAGCCGGACTGCCGCCCCCTTCGCAGCCGGACTTCAAATAGGCGGCGGCATGGCAAGGCCGGCCGTTTGCCGGCCGCCCGGCTTAAAAGTAAGGGCCATCCACCCAGGTGCCGTCGCCGGCCTGCCCTCAGCCTGCCCTTGCCGGCCCGGGGGGCTTCCCTCGGCGGCTGAAGCTCAGCCGACCCTGGCCGCCTGGCGCTCGGGCACCACCCGGATGGCCCTGGCCGGACAGGAGGCAGCGCATACCAGACACCCCTTGCAATGCTGGTAGTCGATCACCGGAAAGCCGTCCCCATCCACGCTGATGGTGCCATCGGGGCAGAGGGTGCTGCAGATCCAGGCGCAGCGGCGGCAGCGGCTGCGGTCCACCAGGGGCCGCACCACGCGCCACAGCCCGGTGGGCACCGCCTCGCTGGTGGCCGGAAGGTGAATGGCCGGGGCCGCCAGATCGGCTCCCTCAGGTGCCAGCTCCACCCAGCGGGGGGGCTCGTAAGCCGCCGCCGAAGGCTCCGGCCCCTCGCTGACGCAGCCGGCGTGCTCCGCCAGCAGATCAAAGGCGGCCAGCGCCCGGACCTGATTTTCCGTCGTCAGGGACGGGCCGAGGTGGGCCAGCTCCTCGGCAATGGCCTCGACCAGGGCCTCCCGGGGGATCACCCCCACCAGCCGGGCGGCGGCCCCCGCCAGGGTGGCGCCCAGGAACCGCACCGCGGCCGCCTCCCACACCTCCCCCAGGGGCAGGGTGAGGAGGAGGCCGGGGAGCTGAAGCCGCTCCCGCCAGACCTCCGCCGGGGTGGAGCTGCTGAGCAGCAGGACGGTGTGGGGCGCCACCCCCGCCAGCACCCCCGCGGCGGGGATGGTCACCAGGGTGTCGTCGGCCACCGCCACCAGGTCCGGCCGCCGGATGATGCCCCGTTCCCCGATGGGGCGGCGGGCGGCCCGGACATAGGCGAAGATGGGCGCCCCTCGGCGTTCGGCCCCGTAGCGGGGGGCGTCCTGCACCTCAAAACCCGCCCGGAAAAAGGCAGTGCCCAGGATGCGGCCAGCGGTCTTGATGCCCTGGCCGCCCCGGCCATGGAAACGGAGGCGATACATGGGCCCTTCCCCCGCCCTCCCCCCAGGCTGACGCCCTGCCGCCAAGTCAGAGGCTCCCCCGGCCCGGCCACGTGGGAGGGCGGCGACAATGAGGCAGGGGAACCGGGCCTCCCGACCCCATGGGGATAAGGTTGCCGCCTCCCCGCTGCCGCCTCCCGCCCGCCGCTGCCGGAGGGGAACCCCCGCCTTTTGACCTCCGGTGGGGGAACGGCCTCAGGAAAAGACCCGGTGGGATGCAGTGGGTCCCGCACCCCTGGCTCCCCTTCCGGGGGCCTTTCGGTGATAGTCTCCCGCATCTTGCGGAGGCCTTGAACCCCGCTCAGCGGTCACCTGATTCCACCGGCACCAGGAGGTTGTCCCAGCCCTGGCGCCGGGTGAGGCCGCCGCTGTGGTTGACCAGGCTGGTGAGGAACCACTGCTGGCGCCCGTCCGGCCGGGTCAGGAGCTTGAAGGTGGCCTCAAAGACCAGGGGCTTCCCCGCCGGGTCGCCCGGCGCGGCCAAAAGGACATAGGCCACCCGGGTGTGGCCGCCCCCCGGATCGTGAAAGCCGTAGAATTCCACCACCTTGGAGTATTGGGGGTTCCAGCGGTCCAGGGTCTGCCGGGCCGCCCGGGCATCCAGGGGCAGGGGCTCCTGGGCCGGCAGGACGCACCCCCCGGCGAGGGCGAGGAGCAACACGACATAAAGCCTCAGGCCGCCGGCTTCCCCCCTCCCGCCCTTATGAGAAAGTCGCAGCATCCGAGGCCTCCCTACCTGCCCTCTCCAGTATTGAGGATTAAGGGCAGCCCGTCTTTGCCGCCCACGATGACGACCTTGGCGTTGGCGGATTTGGCCAGGTGTTCCGTGGCCTCGATCCCCTTCCAGCGCAGCAGCTGTTCGTTAAGCCCCATGGAGATGATGCGCTGAAAATCCTGGATGCCCTGGGCCTCCACCCGCTTGCGCTCCGCCTCCTGGCGCTCCTTCTCCAGCACGAAGCGCATGCGCTGGGCGTCCTGCTCCGCCGCCAGCTTGGCGTTGATGGCCTCCTCGATGGCCTTGGGGAGGATCATGCGCCGCATGAGCACGGACTCCACCTTCAGCCCCCGGGGGGTCAGTTCCTCCTCCAGGATCCGGAGCATCTCACTGGTGATGATCTCCCGGCCGGAGGTATAGAGATCCTTGGCTTCATGCCGCACGGTGACGCTGCGGATGGCGGACCGGAACTGGGGAATGACCAGCACCTCCCGGTAGCGGGGGCCCAGCTGCCGGTAGACCTGCATGGCGGCCTCCGGATTGAGGTGAAAGAGGAGGGAGACATCCACCACCATGTTCAACCCCTCCTTGGAGGGCACCTCCGCATGTTCGAAGACCTCCTGGGTGCGCACGCTCATCAGCTCCACGGACACCAGCGGATTGACCAGATGCAGACCCTCGGGAATGACGCCATGCACCTTTCCCAGGAGCACCAGGACGCCCACATGTCCCGGGGGGATGATCTTGACCATGGCCATGACGACCAGGACCAGGACGATCGGGATGGCCAGCCACCAGCGGTAGTGGCTTATCTGGGGAAATTTCTGCCCCAGGACGGCCAATGCAATGAAGAGAAAAATGCCGAGCAGGATAAAGGTCATGGGCATCCTCCCGGAAAGGATGGGGGGATTGAGTCGAGAATACCGGAAAAATCCAGGGCTTTCCAGATAAAAGGTCCGCCGGCAGGGGGTGCCGCCGCCGCGGCGCAGCTTTTGCATTCCGGAAAAGACAGGATGTGCCGCTCTCCAATGAAAAGGAGTGAGCTCATGAAGGCCCTGCTGATGCTGGCGTGGCTGGCCTCCATGGCCGGAGGCTGGCTGGGATGCGGCTCCGTCTGGCAAACCCGCACCTTTCCCGCCCCTTCCCTCAACCCGGCGCCCCTGGCCGCACCCACGCTGGATGAGCGCCGCACCGTGCTGGTCTCTCCTCCCACCGATGCCTACCGCGCCCAGCGGGTGGGGGTGCTCCTCTTTCGGCATCCGCCGCACCTGCCGGAGGTGAGCCATCCCCTCACCCAGGTGTTTTTTCAGCGTCTCCTCACCATCCGGCCGTTTCGGGAGGTGGTGTTCATACCCCAGGCTTATGGCACTCTGGCGGAGGCCCTGGCGCTGGGCCGCCAGGCGCAGGTGGACCTCCTGCTCCTGGGTGAGGCCCCCTATTTCCTGGACGGCGGCACGGTGGGCATCACCGCCCTGCAGGTGGACCTGAAGGTGGTGGAGGTGGCCAGCGGCCAGCTGCTCTGGTACCTCTCCGACGCCCTCCGGGCCACCCCCCGGCCGGTCATCGATCTCGTGGTCACCGAGACCCGCCCCCATCCCACACCGGACATCTACGCCGTGGCCGGGGTGCTGGCCGAGCGCATGTGCCGGACGTTGGCTGCGGGCCGGTTGGCAGCCCGCTGAGACCGGGCAAAGGGGTGCCCCCGCCTCCCGGGCGGCCAGGTTTGGCGGCCGCCTCCGGTGCTCCCCGCCCGGAGGTCACCCGCGGCCTGGAACCGGGCTCAGCTTCAGCAAAAGACGGCCCGTCCCGGCGAGGGTCTGCCCGGTCGCTTTTGCCGCCTCTCTGACTGCGAAGGGGGGGCCCCGGTCCAGGCCGGGGCTGTGTCGGGGGACCTCCTCACAGTCTATCGGCGACCCATCCGGGTCGGGCCGGCTCCGTGCCCCCCGCCGGGCCGCCCTGGCGATGGCGGCCCTCCCCCGGGCCGGTCCCCGCCCGCAGACCGGCAGCGGGCGGCCCTGTGCCCCTCCACCCCTGAAGGGCTCCCCTTCCCGCAGCAGATCTGGTAATCGCCGTCACCTGTTCCGCTCCCGGGGACAGGTGGCATGCGGCCCTGGGGCAGTCACCTGGCAGCTCTTGCATCGTCGCAGGCTGTCCCCTCCACGACCGGAAGGTCTTGCGGTGGGGGAGTTGGCGGCCGCCGCCCGTCCCTGGTCCTCCGCGCCTGGGGGCTCATCCTGGCGAGGCGCCCTTGCGCCCTTGAAGCGCGGGGGAGGGCGACCATTGTCTCCAAGGGGTCGGCAACGAGCCTCTCTCCCCCGGAGCGCCCTTTCCCTCCTGGTGACTTCCCGGCTGTGGCCTGCCGTCAGGCTGCCCCTCGTTCCCGGGGAAGTGCCGCCCGTCCGCCATCCCCTGCCGCTCCCCCGGCTCCTCCTGTCCCGCCGCCATGCGGCGGCATGGGCTCCCTCAGCCGCCTTCGGGGGGGGTCTCCCTGAGCAGGGCGCTGCGGGAGCGGCCGACGTTGCGGAACACCGCCTGGAAGTCCCGGTAGAGGCGCTTGTTGTCCCGAATCCGGTGGCACTTCTTCAGGTAGCGGGCCGGGTCCGGATTGTCCGCCAACACCTCGATCCCCTGCCAGCCCCCGGGGCGGGGGAAGGCGTAGTAGGGATAGGCCTTGGGCACCCCCCGGATATAGACCACCTGGGGGATGACCCACTCCAGCCTCGCCAGATAGACCCGATGCATGCCGTCGTTGATGATCAGGGCGACCCGGCCGTCGGCTTCAAAGGACTCCTCCACAATGGGGGGATAGACATCATAGTCGGCTTCCCGGCCGTCGGGGTGGCGCACGGTGTAGGTGACAAAGCCGTCCAGCCGGAAGAGGTCCACCCCCCACTCCCTGAGGCTCCAGCGCAGCTCCTGCACCTTTTTGAGCTCTTGCAGCCAGACATAATTCTGGGGCGGGTGGAGGCAGTCAGGGTGAATGGCCTCCAGCGTGATGAGGGCCCGCTCGTAGACCCGGATCTCCGGCTGGTGAAGGAGCGGCACCTTTCTCAGGGCCTCTTCCAGGGCCACAGGGGAGTGGCGGGTGAGGGCGATGATGTCCATGGCGGTGAACAAAAGGGAGTCGTTGACTCTTTCTCCGGGTGTCTATGGTAGCACGCCCGCCGCCGCCTGCCTACCCCTGCGCCTCATCTCCCGGGCCGGCTATTCGTGGTCCGGCAAGAACAGCACGCCCACCGCCTGCCCATTCCTTAACCGGCAATCCCCGTGGCGCCCACCCCGCTCCTTGGCGGGGCTGCGTCCTGGGGCCGCCGACCTCCTGCAGCGCCGCCTTAAAGCGCCCTGGTTCCCGCTGGGACCACCGCCGGGACAAGAGGCCTGCCTGCTGGCCCGTAGCTGAAGTGACGGAGCCGGCCATACCGGGGCATCGGCCCCTCCGCCATAGGGGCTTGGCCTTCCCCGGGGCCCCTCGCCTGAAGGGACGGTCCCCGCACCCCCGTCGCCTTTACCTGCCTGCCCCCTGGCTTGTGGCCACCCTTTGCCTGCCCGCTCCTGACCCCTAGCCGCCGAAATTTCCGTCCTGCCCCCCTCCCGCCCTCCTCCTGGGTTCCCGGCCTGCCCGCCCCCTGCCCGCCCCTGCCCGTCTCCGCCCCGCCTGCCCGCCTTCCCCTGTCTGCGTCCTTTGCCTGCCGCCAGCCGTCCTTCTTTCCGCCCCGCCTGCCGCCGCCCGTCCTTCTTTCCGGCCCGCCCGGCTCCGGCCTCAGCACCGGCCCCGGAGATAGCGGCTCGCCGGCCCCAAGAGAAAGGGCCCGAACCAACGGCGGATGATGAAGCCCTGGGGGGAGTCCTCATCCGGGGACTCGGCCGCGGCACCGCCCCCGGGGCCGCCCACCAGCCAGGTGTCCTCCGGACTCTCCTCCACCCCGCGCACCAGCGCCCACGCCACCAGATCCAGATCGTCGCCCAGATATGCCATAGGCCTTTCCTTTGCCCGTGAACTATGCAATAACCGGGCCAGGAAAGACGGGGGGCCAGGGTTACGGCCAGCCGGCCGCCGGACAGCCGGCACAGCGGGGCCGGGGGCGGCAAAATTCCTTTCCCAGCCCGACCAACAGGGCATGATATTCCTGGTAGAGGGGGACCTCAGGGGGCAGATGCTCCATGAACAGCCGGCGCAGTTCCTCATAGGGGGTCTTCTCCGCTACCACCCCATGGCGGGAGAGCACCCGTAAAGTATAGGCATCCACCACAAACGTGGGTTTTTGGAGGGCATACAGGAGAATGCTGTCGGCGGTCTCCGGCCCCACACCTTTGACCTTAAGGAGGGCGGGCCGCAGGGACTCCAGAGGCTCCTCCGCCAGCCGGTCCAGGGAGCCTTGGGCCCGCTCCCACAGGAAGGCCAGGAAATGCTGCACCCGTTCGGCCTTGAGATGATAATAGCCCGTCGGCCGCAGCAGGGCGGCCAGCTCCGCCGCCGGCAGCCGGTGCAGACGCAAGGGGTCCATCAGCCCCCGGGCCTTGAGATGCTCCAGCACCCGGGCGACGTTCTGCCAGTTGGTGTTCTGGGTGAGGATGGCCCCCAAGGCCACCTCGAACGGGGTCTCCCCGGGCCACCAGCCCTGGGGC
The DNA here is from genome assembly GCA_937943575.1 of uncultured bacterium. GTDB lineage: Bacteria > Desulfobacterota > Desulfobaccia > Desulfobaccales > 0-14-0-80-60-11 > JAILZL01. The sequence continues at coordinate 53,938 of CALEAV010000048.1, forward strand.
CCGAAGGCATCAAAGAGGCGATTGTACAAGGCCCTCAAAAGGGCGGGGGTCCCTCGGCGGCTGCCTGCGTTTTTTTCCACACTGCCCTCAGGTTTTGCTATATTGTGCATATTCCGGCACGAGTGAAGAAAAACACCTTTAAATCTCTTCTTGCTCGGGAGCCTTGGCCTTACAGCCGCCCTCCTGGCCTTTTCCGGGAGAGCATATTATCAGAGGGAAGTGGCGGTCTTGCAACTCAAACCCCCAGAAAAACGGAAATCGACTGAGGCAATGGGTCCCTTCAATGGATATTTAAAGATATTTATTAAGAATATCGCCTATTTTGTTTATAAATTTTTGGGGTTGTTTTTTAAAAACAAGGCATATCTGCAAAAGATATCTGGAAATGAAAGTATCATTTTTATTTCATGTTTTTATATAGGGGACTGCCTGTTTCTCACGCCTCTCTATCGTGAACTAAAAAAAAGATATCCTAAGGTTAATATAACCGTCATTGTAAATGATAATTCAGCTTTTTCACTTTTACAAAATAATCCACATATTGACAATCTTGTTATTATAAATAATTACTTCAAAGCATTATTTTTTGTCTTCAGAAATCTAAGAATTAAATACGATATACTCATGGATTATTCCGCTCTGTTTTTTTGGAGTTTCATATTTCGTTTCCTGAGGGCAAAACTGCGGGTGGCGCGTCAGAATCAGCATCAGGTGGGGCATTTCCTTCTAAAAGACTTTTCATGGCTGCACGATCTCGTAGTTCCCTACAGGGGCCAATATATCGTGGACTATTATGCTGAGATTATGGAAGAGGTAGGGGTGGCTGTTCCTGACCGCCAGATGGAAATTCACCTTTCTCCCCCTGAGATCCATCAGGCATTGCTCACCTTCCATCTCACGGAAGGGTCTTATATTATTTTACACCCCGGCGCCCGCAATCGGGAAAACCTCTGGTATCGCTGGCCCGAATTGATTCAGCGGCTGCGAGACGACTATCCCCAGTTCACCCTGCTCCTCACCGGCACCCGCCAAGACGCGGACTGGCTGGGGGAAATGCTGTCCTCGCCGGTCTTTTCCGACCCCTGGGTCCTTTCCTTGCTGGGCAAAACCACCCTCCGGGAGCTGGCGGCCCTGATTGCCGGCTGCGAGGTATTCATCGGAGGAGACACCGGCGCCTCCCACATGGCCATCGCGCTGGGGAAACCCACCGTCATGCTCTTTGGCCGGGCGGATGCCCACCTTTACGCCCCCAAACGCCATAAGGTGAAAATTATCCACGGGACAGTGGATTGTTATCCCTGCTACACTTACGAGAAAATTTATTACCAATGTCTCTATGACAAATCGGCGTGCATGGAATCCATCCCTCCTGAATCGGTGATCCGGGCAGTGGCTGAACTGCTGCCCCACCGGCAGAGACATTTCGATTCGTCAGGGAATATCAGCGGACATCATGGCTAAGCACATCACTTTCCTGCCCTATGACCTCACCGTGGAGGTGGAGGAAGGCGCCAATCTCCTCAAGGCGGCCCTGGCCGCTGGCGTCCACATCAACGCCTCCTGCGGCGGCGCCGGCGTGTGCGGCAAGTGTCGGGTGATTCTGGAGTCCGGCTCCCTGGAGTGTGCCGAGACCACCCTCCTCAGCCGGGAGGAATGGCAGCTGGGCTACCGCCAGGCCTGTCAGTGCCGGGTCCTCACCGACGTGGTGGTGCGCATTCCCCCCGAATCGCTCCTGGACCGGCGCACCATCACCCGCCGCCGGACCGGGCTGTCTTTGCGCCCCAGCCCCATCGACATCCCCGCCCTCAAGGCCCAGGGCCTCTATAATCCCGCCTTCCAGAAGAAGTTTCTGCAACTGCCGCCCCCCACCCTGGCGGACAACCTCAACGACCTCTCCCGGCTGGAGGGGGGCCTGGCCCGGCAATACGGGTTGAACAACCTCACCCTGGACTTCCTCTTGGTGCGCAAGCTGGCCCGGGTCCTGCGGCAGGAGAATTTTGCCGTCACCGCCACCCTGGACTTTGCCCAGCGCCGCTCCCGCAACCCCCGGCTGGTGAACCTCGAACCCGGGGACACCACCGCCCGGCACTACGCCCTGGCGGTGGACATCGGCACCACCACCGTCTGGGTGCAGCTTCTGGACCTGGCCCAGGGCGAGATCATCGGCCAGGCCGCCGACTACAACGGCCAGATGGCCTACGGCGACGACGTTATCAGCCGCATCCTCTACAGCCAGAAGGAGGGGGGCCTGCAGACCCTGCAGAAGGCGGTGGTGACCACCCTAAACCGCATCATCGCCGGGCTTCTCAAGAAGCACCGCCTGGCCGCCGAGGACATCTCCCACCTCACCCTGGCGGCCAACACCACCATGACCCATCTCTTCTATGCCATCGACCCCAAATACATCCGCCTGAGCCCGTACACCCCGGCGGCCTGCCACCTCCCCCCCGTGCGGGCCCGGCATCTGGGCCTGGACCTGCCGGAGCATGTGTTCATTTACTGCATCAGCTCGGTGTCCAGCTACGTGGGGGGCGACATCGTCAGCGGGGTGTTGGCCAGTGGCATCTACAAGGAACCCAAGCTCACCCTCTACATCGACATCGGCACCAACGGCGAGATCGTCATCGGTAACCAGGAATGGCTGGCCTGCGCCGCCTGCTCCGCCGGCCCCGCCTTCGAGGGCGGCGGCATCCGCTTCGGCATGCGGGCCGCCAGGGGCGCGGTGGAGGAAGTCACCCTCAATCCGGAGACATATGAGCCCATGTTTCTGACCATCGACATGGCCAAACCCAAGGGCATCTGCGGCTCCGGGCTCATCAACCTCCTGGCCGCCCTCATGGAGGCCGGGATTGTGCTCCCCAACGGCAAATTCCGGGACGACCTGGCCACCCCCCGCCTGCGGGAGTCGGAAAACGGCCGGGAATACGTGCTCGCCTGGGGGAGCGACACCCAAAGCGGCGAAGACCTCACCCTGAGCGAACTGGACATCGACAATCTCATGCGGGCCAAAGCCGCCATGTTCGCCGGCTACCTCACCCTGCTGGAGAGCGTCGGCCTCAAGCTCACCGACCTCCAGCAGGTCATCCTGGCCGGCGCCTTCGGCAACTTCCTCAACCTGGAAAACGCCATCACCATCGGCCTCCTCCCCGACCTGCCCCGGGACTGCTTCCACTTTGTGGGCAACGCCTCCCTGATGGGGGCCACCCTCCTGGCCTTCTCCCGGGAACTCCTGGAGGAGGAACGCCGCGTCGCCGACATGATGACCAACTTCGAGCTCTCCGAGGTCCCCAGCTACATGGACCAGTACATCTCCGCCCTCTTCCTCCCCCACACCAAGGCCGACTACTTCCCCACCATCACCGCCCGCCTCAAGGCAGGACGGTGAGGGGCCAGGGGGGCTGACGAGGGGGGGGCCGGTTCCCCTGAGCCCCTTCTCAAGCTGGGCAGGCGTGAGGTGGTGCCGGCAGGGCTTGCCGCCCCCCGGCCCCGCCCCCCCTCAGGCCAGCTTTTTCAGCAGCCAGGCGAGGTTTTTGGCCAGGTTAGTGATGGTGGTTAGGCCTTCCTCGTCTTTGGTGACCTCCCCGGGGGTGCGGCCGTAGGCGATGGGCCAGTAGGTGGACCCCGGGACGATCATGCCGCTGATGATGAAGAAAAAGAGGAGCTGGGCGTAGGTGAAATTCACGCCGGCCCGGCGGGCCACAACGATGGGGGAGCCCACCTTGCGGTGGAAGGGGTTGTCCCCCATGCGGGCCACGTAGCCGGCCCGGTCCAGCAGGGCCATGAGGTTGGGGGTGGCGGAACCGAAATAGACGGGAGAGCCCACCAGCAGGGCGTCGGCCGCGGCCATCTCCTGGTAGAGGGCGTTGAAGTCGTCCTCCTGGGCGCAGCGGTTTTTGTCGCTGGCGCATTTTTCGCAGGCCAGGCAGGGGCGGATGTCCTTGTCGTGCAACGACACGTACTGCGTTTCCAAGCCCTCCTTTGCCAGGATGTCCAGGGCATGGATGAGCAGGGTATAGGTGTTGCCCCGGGGCCGGGGGGAACCGGATATGGCCAGGACTTTCATGGTAACTCCTTGGATGTGGGATGACATAAGGTTCCTGGGAGAGGGGGCCAGGGGTCGCCGACCCCTGCCCCCT
>CALEAV010000049.1 GCA_937943575.1 uncultured bacterium
GGGGGCCGGCCCCCCGGAGAGCACCACCCCCAGCCGCCGGGGCTTTGGTGGCGGCGGAGAGTCCTGGGGGGCGAGTTCCACGAGAGGGTTGCCGCTGACGAAGGGAAGCTGTTCCCGGGCCGCCCTGAGCACCTCCAGGGACATGTCCGGGAGGGGCCGCACCGCCGTGGCGGCCGCCGCCAGCGCCGGACACAAAGGCGGCCGGTACTCCCGGCGTTCCCGCACGAAAGCTGACTCCGAAGATAAAAGGTCACGCCAGACCTCAGTCATGTCCTGCTCCTTGATCTGTCGGGAATTGCCCTGTGCCAGCCCTCAGAGAATCCCATTTGCCCGGCGGAGTCAATGAAAAAATCTCCCGGGCTCCGGCCCTCCTCTCCCGTGGGGGTGAAGGGGTCCAAGAGGGGGGGACCGGCCCCCGCCCCCATTGGAAGGGACCATAGCGCCAGGGGTTCCCCACGACCCGTCCCCTGAGCCGGAACGCCGCGCCCGGGTGGCCTCCGCATATGGCGGCTGAGGCCGGGGGTCCCGCCGCGCCCGGCGCGTTGGCAGGGGCGGCTGCTGTCGCCGCCGGGTGCCCCATGGCTGGCCGGGGCCGGGCCCTCCCCGCCCCCCGCCGGCTGGCGCCCGGGGGATCCACGTGCAGGTAGCCCTCCAGGGCACCCACGTCCGGGTGCAGGGCACAGAGACCGGCCGGGGCAACCTCCCGGGAGAATTAATCCTGCAGCCGGCAAAGGCAGGAATTGCTGCCCCCCCTCAGGCGCCCCGGAGGTTCACCGCCCCGGAATCGTCCGCCGACCGCCCCTCCCCTGCCCTTCCGCTTCCTGAGGGCTGCTTTGGGAGAATCCGCCACGGGTTCCCTGGCTCAGCAGGCCGCGGTCTGGTGCGGGGCCGGGACCAGCACCCGGGGCAGGCCCAGCTCCCCCGTCAGGGCGGTGGCCAGCCCGTCCAGGGCCTGCGGCTCCCCGTGCACCAGAAACACCTGCTCCGGCGGGGTGTGAAAGGCCCGGACCCAGCCCAGCAGGTCCTCCCGGTCGGCGTGGCCGCTGAAGCCGTTCAAGGTCACCACCTGGGCCCGGAGGCGGTATTCCTCGCCGAAGATGCGCACCACCGGCTGCTTCTCCACCAGACGACGGCCCAGGGTGTTGGGTGCCTGCCAGCCCACGATGAGGATGGTGTGGCGGTGATCCTCCACGGCGTTTTTCAGGTGGTGCTGGATGCGGCCGGCCTCGCACATCCCCGAGGCGCTGAGGATGACGCAGGGCCCGGCCAGGAGGTTGAGGGCCTTGGACTTCTCCACCTCCCGGATGTAGGTGAGCCGCCGGAAGCCGAAGACGTCCCGGTCCGGGTCCTGCCTGAGCTCCGCCAGGGTGGCCTCATCGAAGCATTCCGGGTGGCTGCGGAAGACCTGGGTCACATCCACCGCCAGGGGGCTGTCCACAAACACGGGGATCTCCGGGAGATTCCCCTGATGGTAGAGGCGGTTCAGGAGCAGGACCAAAAGCTGGGTGCGCTCCACCGCAAAGGCCGGGATGATCACCTTGCCGCCCCGCCGGGCGGTGGCCCGGATCACCTCCCCCAGGGCGGCGGCGGAGTCCTCCAGGGGCGGGTGGCGGCGGTCGCCGTAGGTGCCCTCCAAAAGGAGGATATCGGCCCGGCCGGGATGGGCGGGATCCCGCAGCAGGGGCATGCCGGGGCGGCCCAGGTCTCCGCTGAAGACCAGCCGGCGCCGCCGGCCGTCCTCCTCCACCTCCAGCAGCACGATGGCGGAGCCCAGCATGTGCCCGGCATCCAGCAGGGTGAGGGTGACCCCCGGCAGAATGGGCAGCGATCGGTCGTAGGGGAGACCCACCACCTGCCGGAGGGCCCGGGTGGCCTCGGCCTCGGTGTAGATGGGCTCCACCGGCGGCTCCCCCCGCTGCCGCCGCTTCTTGTTGACGTAGTCCACATCCCGCTCCTGCAGGCGGCCGCTGTCCAGGAGCATGGCGCCCAACAGATCGGCGGTGGCCCGGGTGCAGTAGATGGGGCCGTCAAAGCCGCTCTTCACCAGGTTGGGGAGATTGCCGGAGTGGTCGATATGGGCATGGGACAGCACCACCGCCTCCACCTCCCGGGCCGGAAAGGGCAGGTGCCGGTTGCGCTCCCGGGCTTCGTCCCGTTTGCCCTGATACAGGCCGCACTCCAGGAGCAGGCGGCGGCCGTTGATGGCAACAAGGTATTGAGAGCCGGTCACGGTCCCGGCGGCGCCATGGAAGGTGATCTGCATGCCTCCTCCCCCCGCCTGGCCTGCAGCAGGCCCCCCTCTGCGGCGGACCGGGAGCGGGGTCCCTCCATCATCGCGCCGGCCGGCAGGGCAGGCAAGCTTCTTGCAATGAATTCCGGCGGGAGAACCGGCCACCCGGGGGGGGAAAATCCGCCTTGACAGGGCTTTTGGCCTTCCCGTAGGATGGTGATTGTTCTCACAAGACCAGGCCTTGACCGGCAGCCGAAAGGTCTGCCGGTGACTGGTCGCCTCGGCCTGGACCAGCCTGGCAGGCATGATGGAAAAGGGCCATCTGCAGAAGCTCCGGTGGGAGATTGTCGCCACCATCATCGGCTTTTCCGTGGTGCCGCTTTTGCTTTTGGGGGCGGTGTTCTACCACGAGTTCAGCTCCTCCTACCATGCCAAGGTGCGGGAGAGCCTGCGCACTTTGGTGGACAACCGCCGGGGGGCGCTGGATTTGTTCCTGGAGGAGCGGGTCTCCCAGCTGGTGACCCTGGCCCATACCCACACCCTGGAGGCCATCAGCGAGGAGAACTATCTCAACAAGGTCTTCAACATCATGCAGGCCCGCTCCCGCTCTTACATGGACCTGGGCGTCATCGATGAGGATGGCAACCACCTGGCCTATGTGGGTCCTTACTACAGTCTCCTCAAGGGGGTGAACTACAGGGGGGAGGAGTGGTTCAACGCCGTCATGGCCCAGGGCATCCATATCAGCGACGTCTTTCTGGGCTTCCGCAAGGTGCCCCACTTCATCATTGCGGTCCTGGTCCGGGAACGGCAGCGCATCTGGATCCTCCGGGCCACCATTGATTCCGACATCATCGAAAACATCGTCCGGGCCGCCTGGATCGGCAAGAAGGGGGACGCCTTCATCATCAACCGGGAAAACATCCTGCAGACCTCGCCCCGGTTCAGCGGCACCCTCCTGGGTCCTCCGGCGGCGCCGGATTTCTCCAAGACCGTGGGGACCCTGGTGGAGGAGCTCTGGCATGCCGGGGAAAAATCCCTCTTCGGGGCCGCGCCCCTCTCCTCCCACCGCCGCTGGGTCATTGTGGTGCAGGAGGATCCCGCCGAGCAGTTGAGCCCGCTCCTGAGCGCCCGTCTCCTGGGGCTGGTCATCGGCCTCTTCGGCATCGCCCTCATCATCACCGGGGCCTGGTTCAGCAGCCAGGCCATGATGCGGGAACTGTTGGAGATGGAGCGCAAAAAGGCGGCCAGCGAGCACATGGCCATCCAAAGCAGCAAGATGGCGGCCCTGGGAAAGATGGCCGCCGGCATCGCCCATGAGATCAACAACCCCCTGGCGGTCATCGGGGAGAAGGCCGGCTGGATCAAGGACCTCCTCAAGGAGGAGGACATCTCCCGGAGCCCCAATTTCCAGGAATTTGCCGAGGCGGTGGCCAAAATTGAGTATCATGTGCTGCGGGCCAAGAAGATCACCCACCGACTCCTGAGCTTCGGGCGGCGCATGGAGCCGGTCAAGGAGCAGGTGGACGTCAACCAGGTGCTGGATGAGACCATCGATTTTCTGGAAAATGAGGCCCGCTACCGCTCCATCGACATCCAGACGGATCTGTCCCCGGACCTGCCCGCCATTACCAGCGACGCCTCCCAATTGCAGCAGGTGTTTTTGAACATCATCAACAATGCCATTGACGCCATCGGCAAAAACGGCCTCATCAAGATCAAGACCCGCTATATGCCCAAATATGCCCAGATCGCCATCGAGATCAGCGACAACGGTCCGGGCATCCCCAAGGAATACCTGGACAAAATCTTCGACCCCTTTTTCACCACCAAGGAGGTGGGCAAGGGCACAGGATTGGGACTCTCCATCTCGTACAGCATCGTGGAGAACCTGGGGGGACGCATGATGGTGGCCAGCCAGGAGGGCGAGGGCACCACCTTCACCATCTACCTCCCGGCGAAATGAGCCGACGGCCTTCTCCCCGGCGGCGCCTTGTGCCCCGGGGGGAGACAGCCGACAGACCGGGCGGCAGGCGAGGCGGATCATGGAAAGATTCAAGGTTCTGGTGGTGGATGATGAAGACGATTTCCGGGAGACCATCGTCAAGCGGCTCAAGGGCCGCAACCTGGACGCCACCGGGGTTGCCAGCGGCGAAGAGGCGCTGAAGACCATGGCCCAGGAGAACTTCGATGTGGTGGTGCTGGATGTGCGCATGCCCGGCATGGACGGCATCGAAGCCCTGAAGGAGATGAAAAAACGCTGGCCTTTGACCGAGGTGATCATGCTCACCGGCCACGCCTCGGTGGAGTCCGGGATCCAGGGCATGCAGCTGGGGGCCTTCGATTACGTCATGAAACCCGTGCCCCTGGATGAGCTGCTGGACAAGATGCGCCAGGCCTATGAGCGCAAAAAGATTCAGGAGGGGAAATTTTGACTTCAGGGACCGGGCTGACAGGCTTCTGAGGACACCGGAGCCCTTCCATGCCGTCCACCCGCCCCTCCGGGTCCGAGCGCTGGTGGCTGCCGTGGCTGGCGCCCACCCTGACCCTTGCGGCCGGGCTGATTTTCTGGGGGGCGGGGGAGCAGTTTTTAGCCGGGGCGGCGGTGGGGCTCAGTGCCCTGGGATTTTATGGAGTGCACTCCCTCCGTGCCCGCCTCGCCCAGGCGGAGGCCGCCCGCCAGCTGATGGACGAGCGCCTGCTCACCACCCAGAAGCTGGCGGCCATCGGGGAGCTGGCGGCGGGCATCTCCCACGAGATCAACAACCCCTTGGCCATCATCCGCCAGGAGGCGGAGTGGCTGGAGGAACTTCTGAAAGGCGCCCGCTTCCAGGATCAGGCCCAGCTCCTGGAATTTCGGGAATCCCTCCAGGAGATCATCCTGGCGGTGGAGCGGGCCCGGGAGGTCACCGGCAAGGTCCTGGAGCTGGCCCGGGAACGCCAGCCGGTGATCCAGAAGCTGGATCTCAACCGCCTCCTGGAGGATATGGCCCGGTTGGTGGAGCACGAAGCCAGAAAGAAAAACATTGTCATCGAACGGCGCTTCGCCTTGGACCTGCCGCCGGTGGAATCCGACGGGCCCCTCTTGCGCCAGGCGGTGCTCAACCTCCTCACCAACGCCTACCAGGCCATTGAGGACCGCGGTACCATCACCCTCACCAGCAGCTGGGCCGGTCCGGACCATGTGAAGATCGCCATCCGGGACACCGGCGTGGGCATCCCCCCGGAGATGCTGGACAAGATCTTTCTGCCCTTTTTCACCACCAAACCGCCGGGCACCGGCACCGGCCTGGGCCTGGCCATCACCCAGACCATCATCCACCGGCTGGGCGGCACCCTCAGCGTGGCCAGCCAGCCGAAACACGGCACCACCTTCACCATTGTGCTCCCCTTGAGCTGGGAGCCGCAGGAACAGAGAGCATGAATACCGCCATTCGGGTCCTGGTGGTGGATGATGAGACCCGCTTCCGCACCACCCTGGCCAAGATGCTGCGCTCCCGGGGACTGGCGGTGCAGGCGGCGGGCAGCGGCGAGGAGTGTCTGGAGGAGCTGGCGGCCCGCCCCTACGATGTGGTGTTGCTGGACATCCGCATGCCGGGCCTGGGCGGCCTGGAGACCCTGCGCCTCCTCAAGGAGCAGCACCCGGAGGTGGAGGTGGTGATGCTCAGCGGCCATGCCAATCTGGACACCGCCATTGAGCTCCTGAAACTGGGGGCCTATGACTACCTGGTGAAGCCCTGCCCTCTGGAAGAGGTCCTGCTGAAGATCGAAAACGCCTTCGAAAGGAAGCAGGAGCTGGAGCGCATCAAGGCCCAGGCCGCCCGCCAGGGGGACAGCGGGGAATGACCGGCCTCAGGCCTCCGGGCCGGCCGGGGCTGCCGCCGGGGGCCGGAGGAGCTCCGGCTCCAGGGAATAGTTGCCCGCCAGGAAATTGCCCGCCACCAGCTCCACGCTCGCCTCACTGGCCATGAGCATGTCCATCTGCCGGGTGTAGATGAGCAGGCGGCCCAGCTCCTCCAGCTTCTCCTGGATCACCCCGCAGTCATACTTGGCCAGGCGGGCGTCCAGCCGGTCTCCGGTCACCTCCACGGTGAAATGCAGGGCGGTGAGGATGCGGGCGATGGCCCGGATGCGTCGCTGCCGCCGCTCCTCGTCCGCCGCTCCCCCTTTGAAGGCAAAGGTGATGTAGTTCTTGTTGAGGGTGGCCCCGCAGTAGGCGTCCAGGACGCTGAAGTGATACCCCACCCGGGAGCTGAAATTCATGTACTTGTCGGAGATGATGGCGTAGGACTTGTCGCCGAAGCGGTCCTCCGTGGGCGGGGCGGAGAGCCACTGCTCCCGCATCACCGCCAGGAGCCCGGACAACTCCACCGGCCGGGGCTCCAGGGCCTTGAGGCGGGGGTCCAGCATGCCCCGCAGCAGGGCGGCGAAGGGTGCGGAGACCACCTCTTCGGGGGTGACCCGGTTGCCGGCCGCCTCCCGCCGCCTCAGGGCCCCTCCCAGATCGATGAGGTAGAGGTCCAGGGGCAGGGGGGCTTCCAGTTTCAGGGCGCCGGTGCCCTGCTCCGCCGCCAGGTCGCTGATGCGGAACATCTCCCGGTAGGAGTATTCATGCACCAGGCGGGCGATGTCATGCAGGGTGCGGCAGGAGGCGGGGGCGAAGGTCTCGGCCCGGGGATCCAGCAGGTTCAACGGCACGATATGGTCCGCCACCCGGCGCAGGACCTGGTAGATGGGGGTGTCCTGCATGTGGGGGCGGCGCTCCTGTCGTAAGGCCAGGAGCTCGGGCACCCGGCCCAGGTAGACCCGGCCGGTGAGGGCATCCACCGTCACCTCCCGGCCCGGCGGCAGGTCCCGGGTGGCCGTCCTGGTGTCCAGGAGGCTGGGGACCCCAAATTCCCGGGCCACCGCCGCCATATGGCCGGCCACGCTGCCATGGTCGGTGACCACCGCCTGGGCTCTGGCCATGACCACCACAAACCGGGGGGAGGACTGCCGGGCCACCAGCACCCCGCCCTCCGGAAAGTGCAGGAGGTCCTCGTCCGTCTCCACCCTGACCACCGGCCCCACCCCCACCCCCGGGCAGGCGATCTGGCCGCCCTCCAACAGCACCGTGGCCCCGGGGAGGGGGGGGCTCTCCGCCGCCCCCGCCCGGGCCTGCACCTTGAGGGGCCGGGTCTGCAGGATAAAGAGGCGCCCCTGCTCATCCAGGGCCCACTCAATGTCCTGGGGCCCCTGGTAGTGCTCCTCCAGGCGGATGGCCCAGGAGGCCAGGGTGCGCACCTGGTCTTCGGTGAGGCAGGGGGCCCCCTGGCGCTCCGGCGGCACCGCCTCCTCCGTAAGCCCCCCCTCGGGCGCGGCCGCCAGGGCCACTGGCTTCACCGCAATCTCCTGCCTGAGCAGCGGCAGCTCCGGGTCTTTGCCCACCACAAAGGTATCGGGGGACAGGGTGCCGTCCACGGCATACGGGCCCAGCCCCCAGACCCCGGCGATGACCACCCGGTCCTGCAGGGGGTCGAAGGGGTGGCGGGAGTACATGACGCCGCTGGCCCGGGCCGCCACCATGGCCAGGCAGCACACCGCCATGGCCGCGTCCTCGTCCCGGATGCCCTGGTAGAGCCGGTAGGTGACGGCCCGGGGGGTGAAAAGGCTGGCCACCACCTCCCGCCAGGCCGCCCCCAGGCGCTCCGGGGGCTCATTCAGGCAGGTGAGATACTGGCCGGCAAAGGAGAGCTCGCTGTCCTCCCCCAGGGCGCTGGAGCGCAGGGAGACCCGGGGCTCCCCGCCCACCTCCCGGGCCAGCTCCCGGTAGGCCTCCCCCAGGGCCCCGGCAAGGTCGGCGGGCAGGGGCGTGGTCAGGATGAGCTCCCGGATGGACCGGCAGACCTCCTCGATGCTTTCCGGGTCCTGGGGGTCGATCTCCATTTTCCGCTTGTTGATCTCATCCCACAGGTCTCCATGTCCCAGGAAATGGTGGAAGGCCCGGGTGGTGACGGCAAACCCCGGGGGCACCGGCAGCCCCACCCGGTTTTTCACCTCCCCCAGGTTGGCGCTCTTGCCCCCCACCCAGTCCACCTGCTCCCGGGTGACGGCGGCCAGGGGCAGGGTATAGGCCGGGGCCTCCTCCTCCCGGCTGGGGCCCAGCTCCTTTTTGATGGCCTCATGGATCTGGTCCAGGAGGGGGTAGAGCATGGGGTATTTATGGCCGGAGAGGACGTCCAGGCTCTTGATCATCCGAAAGGCGTGAAAGGCCGCCCTGCTGGCCTGGGAGCGGATATAGGACATGCCAAACACCTGATGGCCCTTGAGCTTCTCCTCCAGGTCCGAGATGATGGCCAGGATCTGGGAATTGGAGTCCAGCAGGTCCCGAAAGCAGGTGTACTTGAAGCGGAAAACCTCGGAGACGTCCCGGACGGGCTGGCGCCGGGCCTTCCACCAGCGGTAGAGGTTGCGGAACAGGTTGAGGGTTTCCACCATGGCCGGGTGCGTCACTCCCTTCATGAAGTATACCATTTTGCCCTTCCCGAAGACTACCTGGGGAGTGGCAGGGGGGGTCCGGGGGTCTTTTACATCCTGTAAAAAATCCTGACATCTGCCGGGTCCGCCCTGGGTCCTGTGCCCTGCTCTCCCCTGTGTGGTTCCGGGCTAGCGGCGCCTGACGCCCCTGGCACGGGCGTTGCCTTATGTCAGGGCAGGCAGATTCCTGCGCAAAGGAGGTGCACATGAAGGTCCTGGTTCCCGTGGACGGCTCGCAGGCCTCCCTGGACGCCGCCCGCCGGGCGGCAGACATGGCAGAGAAAGAGGGGGCCCAGGTGACTCTGATGACCGTGGCGTACTTCGTCCAGGACATCCTGGCGGAGATGCCCCCCAACATCCAGGACAAGCTGGAGCGGGAGGGTCAAAGGATCCTGGCTCAGGCCAGGGAGATCTTCACCGGCAAAAACCTGCCCGTGGAGACGGTGCTGGAGGTGGGCACCGTGCCGGCCAACAACATCATCCGCAAAGCCCGGGAGGGCAAATTCGACCGCATCATCATGGGGGCCACCGGCAAGACCGGGCTGGATCAGGCCCTGTTGGGCAGCACCGCCGCCAAGGTGGTGGCCCAAGCCCCCTGTGAAGTGGTGGTGGTGCGGTGATTTTCCTTGAGGGAAGGAGAACGGACATGCAGCGCCTGAAAAGGATTCTGGCCGGGGCCGCCCTGGGGGTGGGGCTGCTGCCGGGACTGGCATGGGCGGCGGGCGAAAAGGCCGCGCCCCTGGTGATTGTGGCCGACACCCGCAAGCTGTCGGGCTGGGCCGCCTACTGGGCCAACCTCTACAATGAGAGTCACGTCTATTTTACCCTGGCCACGGTCATCATCATCCCGGTGGTGGGCCTGATCTTCGGGGTGATCGCCGACCTCATCATGGGCCACATCGGCATTGACCTGAAATCCCGGGAGCTGGCGGAGCACTGAGCTTCGCCCACGTTGTCAGGAGGAAGACTCATGGACTTCTTTTATGTCATGATGCCCATTGCGGGGGTGAAGATCTTCTGGCCGGGCCTGGTCATCCTGGGCCTGGGGGTGGGGATCATCGGGGGCTTCTTCGGCATGGGGGGCGCCTGGATGGTGACCCCGGGCCTCAACATCCTCGGCTTCCCCATGGCCTTTGCCATCGGCACCGACATCGCCCACATGGCGGGCAAATCCCTCATCTCCACCCTGCGTCACGGCAAGTTCGGCAACGTGGACTACAAGCTGGGCGTCATCATGATCATCGGCACCGTGGCCGGCTTCGAAGTGGGCGCCCAGATGGTCATGTGGCTGGAGCGCATCGGCCAGGTGGAGAAGTATGTCCGCTGGATGTACCTGATCCTCCTGACCCTCATCGCCTGGATGGTCTTTGCCGATGTGGCCAAGCGGAAACGGAAGGAACGGGAGGCGGCGGCCAAGGGGATGGAGGTGGACAAACTGGCCACCGGCATCGAATGGTACAAGACTTTCCATAAGATCAAGATCCCCCCGATGATTCACTTCAAGGAGGCCCAGATCTATTGCTCTGCCTGGCTGCCCATCATCGTCAGCTTTGCCACCGGCTGGCTGGCGGGGATTCTGGGCATCGGCGGCGGCCTCATCCGCATGCCCGCCCTGATCTACTTTGTGGGCTGCCCCACCCACGTGGCCGTGGGCACCGACCTCTTTGAGGTGATGATTTCCGGCCTCTATGGCACGGCCACCTACACCTACAAGGGGCGCACGGAGCTGGTGGCCGCCCTCATCATGCTCATCGGCGCCTCGGTGGGGGCTCAGATCGGCACGGTGGCCACCAAATACATCAAAGGCTACGGGATCCGGATTGCCTTCGGCCTGGCGGTGGTGGGCTGCGCCATTTCCATCGTCCTGAAGCTCATGGCCCGGTGGTTCCCGAATCAGGCCTACCTGTATGACAACGCCGCCACCGTCCTCATCCTGGGGCTGGTGGCCGCCATGTCCCTGTACATCTTCGTGCGCATGGTGCAGGGGGCCCGGCAGGAAATCGCCATGAAGAAGGCCGGGAAGTGATGCGACCCTTTCAGTCAGACAAGGAGAACAGCCCGATGATGACACGTATGCACCGTTGGCTCTTCCCCGCCTTCCTTCTCTTCCTGGTCTGCGGCTGCGAGCTGGGCCAGGTGGATCAGGGCCGGGTCATCGCCTTCGACCCCCAAAAGGGGGAGGTGACGCTCATTCAGGACAAACGGGCGGAACCCGGCAATCCGGACTACAACACCCTGCCGCCGCATACCTACACGATCCCCAAGGACCCGGCGGAGATGGGGCCGGTGCCGGTGGCCGGCAAGCGCCTGAAGCTGGACGTCCAGGCCAAGGAGATAGTGATCTTTGACGAGGCGACCCAGAACTTCAAGACCATTCCCATCACCATCATTGACATGCGGACCGGCATCGGCCGTGATCATCCCCTGGTGAGGGGGAAGACCTTCCCGATCATCGATCAGGAGAAGAAGACCATCACGGAATACTCCCTGCGGCAACGGCTTCTCATCACCTTCACGGTGCCGGAGGAATATTTCAACCTGCCCCCGGAGACCTGGGAGGCCGGGGACGAGGTGCGCATCTACTACAAGGAGCCGGGCAAGGCCCTGCGGATGATGAATATCACCCGCACCGACATCTACAAGAAGTAGCCACGGTCGAGGAGGGGGCGCCTTTTGTGCCCCCTCCTCCGGTCCATGTTACAATGGGGAGAACTGGGCTTCTGCTCCGCCGGAAACCTGCCGTCAACACAAGGGAGCCCTCCGAGGACGTCACCCATGACTCTGTCCCAGGCCCACTTCCTGCGCACCTGGCTGGGTTGGCTCGGCGCCCTCTGTTGCCTGCTGGCCCTGGCCGCCGTGCTGGACGGCATCATCTCCAAATTCCGGGAACCCTTCAACACCCTGGCGGTCCTGCCGGGTGAGGCGGCGGCCATCAACGGCCCCACCGCCGAGCAGGTGAAGACCCCGGCGGACCTGGAGTGGCTGGCGGACTCTCCGGAGCTCACCCTCCACATCGAGAAGATCCATTCCGGGTATTTTCTGGGGGGGAGGATGTGGCAGGGCACCCTCCAGGTGGGGAGGGGCATTGCCCCGGGGAAGCACGTCCTGGCGGTGCGCCCCCGGCCGGTGGACCCGGCCACCCCCACGGAGGCGGTGGTGTTCCGCGTCAATGTCCACTCCACGGCCGCCGCCCGCCGGGAGGCCTCTCTGTCCCTGGTGGAACGGCGCCTGGGGGTCTCCCCCTGGTGGGCGGCCCTGACCTTCCTCCCCGGCATCCTGCTGACCTTCGGCCTCACCTTCCTCCTGTCCCGGCGCATTGAGGCCCTGATGGCGGGGGAGGGCCGAAGCGAGATCTACCGGGTGACCCGCCGGGAGGGGTATCTGGAAGTCTTCTTCGGCTTGGGCGCCGCCCACGGCATCCACCCGGGGGATGCCTTGCCGGTGTATGACCTGGACGGCCGGCAGACCGCCACGGTGAGGGTGAAAGAGGTGACGGACACCGATGCCGTAGGCTGGGTGGGCGCCGGGGAGCTGGTGCAGCCCGGCTTTGTGGTCCATCGTCCGGGGCCGGGGGCGAAGGCGGGCCCCTGGAGCCTCAGCGCGGCGTCGTGACCCAAAGGCCTGACCCGGCGCCGTTCCCCCCGTCGGGCGGTCCCTGAGGATGCCAGCCATGGGCGGATTTCTGACCCGCTTGAAAAATTTGCTCTCCCGTCCCCCGGCCAAGCCCCCTCAAGCCGCCATGGAGGACCTGCGGCGGACCTTCCGGGCCAAGTTCCACGCCTTCAAAGTCCTCCTCAGCGCCAACAACACCGCCCTGGCCCTGATGGCGGAGATGGAGACCACCCTTCACGGGCAGCGCAGCTTCGGCATGACCTTCGTGCGGGGCCATGCCACCGCCGCCTGTGTCAACGTCTATAACATCATCCGCTCCCTCAACGACCTGGCCGGCGGCAAATACACCGCCCTGGTGCCCATCTTCGAGGCCCTGCAGGAGAAGATCGACGGAGTCCTGAACCGGGAGAGTCCCCCCGCCATCCGGGAACTGGTGCTGCCTCTGGAGCAGGTGACCAGGGAGATGGCCGACGGGGTGGGGAGCAAGATGGCCAACCTGGGGGAAATCACCCGGGCCCTGCCGGAGGTGGCGGTGCCCCCCGGGTTTGTCATCACCGCCGCCGCCTACGACCTCTTCCTGCGGCACAACGGCCTCAAGGAGGAGATCAACCGCCGCCTCCAGGCCATGGAGCGGGAAGGGCTGGATGATCTCTACCGGCTGAGTTCCGAGATTCAGATGGAGATCATCCGGGGCGAGGTGCCGCAGGAGCTGGCCGCCGCCATTGACGGGGCCTACCGGGATCTGGCGGCCCGCCTGGGACGGGCCCCACAGGTGGCCATGCGCTCCAGCGCCATCGGGGAGGACGCGGTGGAGACCTCCTTCGCCGGCCAGTACCGCTCGGAGCTCAATGTCAGCCCGGACCACCTGCTGGCGGTCTACAAAGAGATCCTGGCCAGCAAATACGCCCTCACCGCCCTGAACTACCGCCTGCACAAAGGCCTCCGGGATGAGGACGTGCCCATGTGCGTGGGCTGCATGGCCATGGTGGAGGCGGTGGCCGGCGGGGTGATGTACAGCCGCGACCCCACCGACATCCGCCGGCGGGTGGTGCTCATCAACAGCGTCCACGGGCTGGCCAAGGCGGTGGTGGACGGCACCGTCACCCCCGATGTCTGGGAGATCGATCCGGAGATCTGGACCGTGAGGCGCCGGGAGATCGCCCACAAGGCGAAACGGGCGGTCAACCTGCCCACCGAGGGGGTGATCCTGGAGGACAACCCCCTGGCCGGGGAGCCCTCCCTCACCGAGGAGCAGGCCCTGCAGCTGGCCCGCCTGGCGGTGCGCCTGGAAGAGCATTTCCAGGCCCCCCAGGACGTGGAATGGTCCATCGATGCGGCAGGACAGATTTTCATTCTCCAGAGCCGGCCCCTGCAGCAGCTGATGGCAGGCCCCGGTGAGCGGCCAGCCCCGGAGGGCATCACCCACCGGGTCCTATTCCGGGGGGGCGAGCGGGCCAGCCCGGGGGTGGCGGCAGGGCCCGTCTATATCGTCAAAAACAACCTGGACGTGCTGCAGTTCCCGGAAGGGGCGGTATTGGTGACCGCCTTCGCCCATCCGGCCTGGGCCACCCTCCTGCCCCGGGCGGCGGCGGTGGTGACCGACCGGGGCGGCATCACGGGGCACCTGGCCAATGTGGCCCGGGAATTCCGCATCCCCGCCCTGTTCAACACCTTCGAGGCCACCCGTCTCCTGCCCCCGGGCCTGGAAGTGACGGTGGACGCCGACGGCCACACCATCTATGAAGGGCGGGTGGAGGAGCTCCTGGCGCATGCCGCCCCCAGAAAAGGGGTGATGACGGGCACCCCGGTCTATGAAACCCTGAGGGAGGTGATGACCTACATCACCCCTCTGTACTTGACCGACCCGGAGAGTCCCGACTTCCGGCCGGAGAACTGCCGCACCCTCCATGACATCACCCGCTTCGCCCATGAAGTGGCGGTGCGGGAGATGTTCAGCATCGAGGGGGACCGGGCCCTCACCCGCCACTTCATCAAGCGCCTGAAGACCGACCTCCCCATGGAGTGGCTGGTCCTCAATCTGGAGGACGGCTTCACGGAGGAGGTCCCCGGCCGGGAAGTCACCCTGGAGCAGATCGCCTCCGTCCCCATGCTGGCCCTGTGGGAGGGCATCAGCGCCGTGCCGTGGGAAGGCCCGCCTCCGGTGGATACCAGCGGCTTTTTCTCCATTGTCATGGGGGCGGCCACCGACCCCCACCTGGCCACCGCCGGGGAACAGACCTTATATGGGAATGTGAACTATTTCATGATCTCCCGCTCTTTCTGCAACCTCACCTCCCGCCTGGGGTTCCATTTCTCCACGGTGGAGGCCCTCACCGGGGACGAGCCCTATGAGAATTACCTGCGCTTCTCCTTCAAGGGCGGCGCCGCGGATCAGCCCCGGCGGGTGCTGCGGGCCCAGTTTGTGGCGGAGATTCTGGAGCACTACGACTTCAAGGTGGAGGTGCGGGAGGACGCCCTCTTCGCCCGGCTGGAGGGGGAGGCCCTGCCCTACATGCTCACCCGCCTCAAGGTTCTGGGGTATGTCACCATCCACACCCGGCAGCTGGACATGATCATGCTCAACCCCGGGGAGGTGGCCCGCTACCGGGCCAAGATCCTGGGGGACCTGGAACGACTCACGCAATCGGACCCCTCTCCTCCCCCGGCCGGCAGCTCCCCGGACTGAGGCAAAAATGGGGGTGGGGGAGGAAAACATGGGAAGGGGAAGGAGGGTGGCAGGGGGACCGCCGCCCTCCCCGGCTGCCCATCGGGCAGTGCGAAGGCATCATGGGGCAAAGGGGCGGGGGTCGGGTGGGCCGCCGCCCTCCCCTTCCCCGGTCCCCGGGAACCAGGGGACCGATAATGAGGGGCGGGGCTGCCGGGCCCGGGCGCCGGGGCTTCCCGGTCCCATCGGCAACCGCTCCGAAAGAAAAAGCCGCGACGGGCATCGCGGCTTGGATTTTGCTTTACCGCCTTCAGGTCAAGGCCCCAGCTGGGCCAGCAGGTCCGGGGAGGGCCCGGCCAGATCCTTTCCCAGAATCACCTTCACCTCCAGGCCGTCGGCAAGCCTGGCCTCCTGGAGACGGGCCTGGGGGAAGAAGCGGGCGGCCAGGGTCTGGGCCACCCGGGCGGCCTCCGGCCGATACAGGATGGTGGTCTGGATCATTCCGAAGTCGATGTGGTTGCCGATCTCCGCGATGGTGAAGCCCTGCCGGGAGAGGAGCTCCCGATAGGCCCGGGCGATATTCTGGGTGCCATTGCCGTTTCTGAGGGAGATGCGGGTGGAGATGAGCTCCGCCGAGGTCAGGGAGGCGGGCTTCGGCGGGGCTGGCGACGGCGCCATCTCGGCCCGGGGGGAGGCGGCAGCCGGGGCAGGAGCGGAACCCCCCTCGGGCGGCTGCGGCTTTTCAGAGGCGGCCCGGGCAGCCGGAGACCGGCTGGCCAGCGCCGCGGCCACGGCCTGCAACTTCGCCAGGCGCCGGTCCACCTTGGCCTCCCGCTTCAGCTGATTGTGTCCCAGAACCACCAGCACCGCAGCGTTCCGGGGCAGGCTGGCGGCCTCCTTCAGGTCCGCCTGAGGATAGCAGGTTTGGGCCAGAAGCCGGGCCACCCGGCGGGCCGCGGGCAGATAGCTGATGGTGGTGCGCTCCTGCCCGAAGTCCCGGAAATTCCCCACCTCCGCCACCGCAAAACCTTCCATCTCCAGCCAGCTCCGGTGCTTCCGGGCGATCCCCTGACGGCCGTTGCCGTTCAGCAGCACCAGGCGGTGCTCCAGCAGTTCCTGGCTGGAAGGCGGTGCCTGCCGCTTGGGCGGGGCGGAGGAAACCGCGGCCTGGGGGGATCCGGACGGGGCCTTCGCCTCGGAAATATCCGGCTGGGACCCCGGTGATCCCGCCACAGGCGGACGGACGGCGGCCGGGGCGGGTGAGGCTTTGCCAATCGCGGCCGTTGCCTTGGCAGGGGGCGTGG
>CALEAV010000050.1 GCA_937943575.1 uncultured bacterium
TGGCCCCTTCCCCCAAATCACCAGGAGGTATTCATGAAGCGGATTGAGCAGGTGTTTCGGCGCCTGAAGGCCAAGGGGGAGAAGGCGCTCATTCCTTTCATTACAGCGGGGGACCCGGACCTTAAGACCAGCCGGCGGCTGGCGCTGGCCATGGCCCGGCGGGGGGCGGATGTCCTGGAGCTGGGGATCCCCTTTTCCGACCCCCTGGCGGACGGCCCCACCATCCAGGCGGCCAGCCAGCGGGCCCTGACGGCCGGGGTGACGCTGCCGGAGGTGCTGCACCTGGCCGCGGAGATCCGCCGGGAGAGCGACCTCCCCCTGGTGCTCATGGGCTATTACAACCCCATCCTGCAGCACGGTTTGGAAGAAACCGCCCGGGAGGCGGCGGCCTGCGGGGTGGACGGCGTCATCATCCCGGACCTCCCCGCGGAGGAGGCGGAGCCTTGGCGGCGGGCGGCCCTGGCGGCCGGGGTGGCGCCCATCTTTCTGGCCGCGCCCACCAGCGGGGCGGAGCGCATCCGCCGGCTGGGGCGGCTCACCCGGGGGTTTCTCTACTATGTCTCCATCACCGGCATCACCGGGGCCCGCCGGGAGCTGCCCCCGGAGCTGGCGGCGGCCCTCACGGAGGTGCGCCGCCTGGTGTCCTGCCCGGTGGCGGTGGGCTTCGGCATCTCCACCCCCGAGCAGGTGGCCTGGCTGGCGCCCTACGTGGATGGGGTGGTGGTGGGGAGCGCCATCGTGGAGAGGGTGGCCCGCCTGAGCGGCGAGGCCCTGCTTAAGGAGATCGGGGATTTCGTGGCGGCGTTGAAGGAACCCCTGCGGCCCTCCGGGGCCTGAAGGGAGGTGCGCATGGAGGTGAGCCTCCGGGAAGGCCGGCCGGAGGACCTGGAGCGGGCCGAGGCCCTGGTGCGGGAGGCCTATGCCGAGTTCCGGCCGCAGTTCACGCCGGAGATCTGGCAGAAATGGATGGACAATGTCTCCCTTGCGGTGCACTCCCCGGAGGGGGTGCTGCTTCTGGCGGAAGTGGCGGGGGAGCTGGCCGGGGTGGTGAAATTCTATCCCGACGCCCGCCAATCCGGCCTGGGGAGGTGGCCGGCAGGGGCTGCCTCCATGCGGATCCTGGCGGTGGCGCCGCGCTTTCGGGGCCGCGGGGTGGGCACCCGGCTGGTGCAGGAGTGCCTGCGCCGGTCCCGGGCCCTGGGGATTCGCACCATATATCTCCACACCGGGGAGTTCATGCATGCCGCCCGGCGGATCTACGAGGGCCTGGGGTTTGTCCGGGCCCCGGAATTTGAGAAGCCCCCGGGGCCGTTGGCCTACCGGCTGGACATGCCAGAGTGAGGGCGAAAAGAAAGGGGGGGGCGCCTCCTTTACTCGGGCCTGCATTATTGGTTGTCGGCAAAAATGGATGGCGGCCAGGGGCTTTTTTTATTTATCTGGAACTTGGGGCATGATGATGATTGACCGCCCAAACCTCTGAACAGTGCCGTCCGTTAGAATTTACTTGGAAAGGTGAGTAAAAACGTCCCATCGCTACCTTTCGGTGGTATAATGTTTTTGCCAAAAAACACAGACAATGAAAGGAGTTATGGGACCTATAGTACATATTAACACCATTATGTGTCAATTGCTGCAACTTATCCCGAGAAATGTTTTCGACCATCAAGTGGACACCCCTGCCGGGTGAGGGCCCAAACCCCGAAAATTCTCCTATCGGTCGCATCTGGTGGCCATGCTTTACGGCCAACTGGCTGGCCGGAGCAGTCTCCGGGACCTGGTCTTCAGCCTCAACCAGCAGGCCCCCAAGCTTTACCATCTGGGGCAAGGCCAGGTGGCCGCGCCACCCTGGCCGAAGCCGATAAAAAACGCCCGGCCATCATCTTCGAAAAGACCTATTATAAGCTGTATGAGTGGCTCTCCGCCGAGTTGGCGCCCCGGCCCCAAAAGGCTCCGCAGATCAAAATCATCGATGCCACCACCATTGACCTGTGCGCCGGGGTGTTTCCCTGGGCCAAATTTCGGACCCGCAAGGGGGCCATTAAGCTGCATGCCGTCCTCAGCGGCTTGTTGCCCCAGTGTGTCCTGGTCACGGACGGCAAGACCCATGATCTCACCGTGGCCCAAGAACTCACCTTTGCACCCGATCTCTCTTTGACCGCGCCTGGATTGACTATGACTGGCTTTTCCACCTGCACCAGCAGGGCGTCTGGTTCGTCACCCGGTTGCCGGCCAATGCCCACGACGAGGTCCTGGCCCCTCGAGACTCCGCTTCTGAGGCCATCCTGGCTGACCGGGTCATTCGCCTGAGCTCGGCCCACGGGCAAGCCGCCTACCCTGCGCCCCTGCGTCGGGTGCATTACCGGGACCCGGAAACCGGCAAAGAGTATGTTTTTTGACCAACCGCCTCGACCTGATAGCCGCGCGCTACCGGCACCGCTGGCAGGTCGAACTCTTTTTTAAGTGGATCAAACAACACCTGAAGATGAAGACCTTTTACGGCACCTTGAAGAAGGCCCTCATCCAGGTCTGGACCGCCTTGATCGCGTATCTGCTGCTCTTTTGGCTGAAACCGGGCAGCACCGTGGGCCGGGGTTTGCTGGCAGTCACCCGCCTGGTACAGACCATGCTCATGGAGCGTTGTCGTCTTTGGGACTTGCTTTGTCCCCGGCAACAAGCCCCCCCCTCAATTGTTCCTGTTTTCCCCGGAGGCCGGCGTCTGACATGCAACTACCTTGCCGGACACCAATGACCTCTGAAAATATTTATCGAAACTTTTTTATGCACATCGAGTCATTTCATGGAGTTATTGTAATATGTGAGCAAGTGGTCGACAGAATGGCAGTATTAAACCGATGACCGGGGAAGAAAATTCTCGCAGGGGCAGTAGGAAAATAAAGCAGGGGAATGTCGGAGGGATAAAAAATCCAGAGCGGGGCTCCGAGGGGGGTGGTTGGGGTCGCCATGCCCCCGGAACTCGTGACGCTCCAGCCCAATCCACTTCCAGGCGGGGCAGGGCCGGGATGACGCTCACCGCAGGCGGCCGGTGACGAGAATATCCGGACCCAGGCGGCGCACCCTAAGGTCCCTCGCCAGGTGCGCCTCCGCCAGGTGGCGGACGCCGTGGCCGGCGATCATGGGATAGCCCTCTTTGCCGCCCAGAATCTTGGGGGCGTAGAAGAAGTAAAACCGGTCCACCAGCCGGGCGTCGAAAAAGGAGCCCAGGGTCTCTGCTCCCCCCTCCACCAGGATACTGGTCACTTTCCTTTTCCCCAAGCGCTCCAACAGCGGCCTTAAGGCTACCCGGCCCCGCTCTTCCGGCAGGATGAGCACCTCCGCCCCGGCCTGACGCAGCGCCTCCACCCGTTCAGCGGGCGCCTGGGGGGTGGCAGCGATGAGGGTGGGGGCGGGGGACTCCAGGTG
>CALEAV010000051.1 GCA_937943575.1 uncultured bacterium
TCCCTGGAGGTGCTCAGGGCGGCCCGGGAACAGCTTCCCTTCGTCAGCGGCAACCCTCTCGTGGAACTCGCCCCCCAGGACTCTCCGCCGCCACCAAAGCCCCGGCGGCTGGGGGTGGTGCTCTCCGGGGGGCCGGCCCCCGGGGGCCACAACGTCATCGCCGGCCTCTTTGACGCCGCCGTCCGGGCTCACCCGGAGACCCGCATCCTGGGGTTTCTGGGGGGGCCCAAAGGCATCATGACGGGCCGCTGGGTGGAAATCACCCGGGAGATGGTGGAGCGGCACTTCAACACCGGCGGCTTTCACATGCTGGGCACCGGCCGGGACAAGATCGACACCCCGGAAAAAATGGCCCAATGCCGGGCGACCTGCGCCGACCTGCAGCTGGACGGCCTGGTGGTGGTGGGCGGGGACGACTCCAACACCAACGCCGCCTTCCTGGCGGAGCAGCTCCGGGAGGCGGGGGTGCAGGTCATCGGCATCCCCAAGACCATTGACGGCGATCTCAAGGTCCCCGGGCTGGTGGAGGTGCCCTTCGGGTTTCACTCCGCCTGCCTGGCCTTCGCCACCGAGGTGGGCAACCTCAACGCCGACTGCATCTCCGACCGCAAGTACTGGCATTTCAACCGCCTCATGGGCCGCAGCGCCAGCCACATCGTGCTGGAGGTGGCCCTCCAGACCCACCCCAATGTGGTCCTCATCGGCGAGGAGATCGAGGAGAAGGAGCTCACCATCCACAACGTGGTGCGCCTCATAGCCGACGTGGTGGTGGAGCGCTCCCGCCAAGGCAAGGACTACGGCACCGTCCTCATCCCCGAAGGCATCCTCGAGTTCATCCACGAAATCAACGTGCTCATCATCAAGATCAGCTACATCATTGCGGCCTACAACCGGGAGGCCCATGAGGAGGAGTCCTTCCACAAGCTCTCCTTTGAGGACCAGGTGCAACTCATCGACAACAGCGACATCTGGCGGGACTATGACAGCCGGGTGTTTCTGGGCTTTCCGGGGCTGTTGCAGCGGGGCCTGCTCCTGCCCCGGGACAGCCACGGCAACTTTCCCTTCGCCCAGGTGAATACCGAGCGCATCCTCCAGGAAATGGTGGCCACCTACCTTCGCAAGCAGCGGGCCAAGGGGCTCTACCGGGGCACCTTCCGCACCCAGAACCACTACTACGGCTACGACGGCCGGGGCACCTTTCCCAGCACGTTCGATTGCGACTACGGCTACAACCTGGGGGCCGCGGCCTTCGCCCTCCTCGCCCAGGGCCTCACCGGCTACATGGCGGGCATCCGCCACCTGCACCGTCCAGTCTCCGACTGGCAGCCGGTGGGTGTGCCCCTGGCGGCCCTCATGCACCTGGAGGAGCGGGCAGGCCGCCTGGAGCTGGTCATCGCCAAGCAGAAGGTGGATCTGGAGTCCCGGGCCTTCCGGGTGCTGGAGGAGGAGCGGGCTAGGTGGGCCCGGGAGGACGACTACCGCTTCCCCGGGCCCATTCAGTTCCACGGCGCCGCGGCGGAGAGCAAGCCCCTGACGTTGCTTCTGAACAGCCTGGAAAGGTGAGGGGAGAGGGGGAGGAGTGGCGCCCCCGCCCTCCCCTCACATAAGGGGTTGGGGGTGAGGGTGTGGGAGAGGGGGCAGGGGGCACGCTCCCTGGCCCCCTCTCCTACCACAAAAGAAAAGGCGGACATAAGCCCGCCTTCCTATTATGCACCCGGGGCTCAGCCCCGGTGGGTGGGTTATTCTTCCTCTTCCTCGGCCTCTTCCTTCGGCTTCAGATGCTCCGGGATGATGACCATCTTGAGGAGCAGGGGTTTGAGGAAGCTCCAGCGGATGCCCAGCTCGTAGATCTCCTCCATGTCCCGGATGGCGTCCCAGCAGTTGTGGCAGGGGGCGATGACCAGCTTGGCGCCGGTGGCCTTGATCTGATCCCGCTTTACCTTGAAGCCGATATTCCGCCACTGGCGGTAGATGCCGATGCCGTTCAACCCCCCGCCGCCGCCGCAGCAGAAGTTGTATTCCTTGCAGGGCTCCATCTCCACAAAGTAGCCGGGCTCCACGATGTAGCTGATGATCTCCCGGGTGACCTCTTTGAGCCCGTAGTTGCGGATGTAGTTGCAGGAGTCCTGCAGGGTGACGGGCTCCTTGATGCGCTTGGCCGGGTCGATCTTCAGCTTGCCGGTGCGCAGGGCCTCGGCCACCCATTCGGTGTAGTGCAGATACGGGACCGGCGGGCGGCCGTCCTCCCGGCCCACCCAGTAAGGGCCTTCGATGACCGTGGCCCGGTGGGCATGGCCGCACTCGGTCCCCAGCACCCGCTTGGGCTTGAGGCGCTCAATGGCCTTGTAGATGCCCTCCACCTGCAGCCGGGCCCCCTCCCAGTCGCCGGCGAACATGGTGAGGGAGGTCTGATCCCAGCCTTCGCTGGGCACCGTCCAGTCCTCCCCGGCAATGTGGAAGAGGATGGCGGCCTCGGCGATGTCCTCGGGGTAGTGCTTGGGCTCCCGGGCGTTGCAGGTGTAGAGGATGTCGGCCCCCACCTTGTCCACCGGGATCTCCAGGCCGGGCCATTCGTCCTGCTGCTCCTCGCACATCCACTCGCAGGTCTCCACAAAGTCTTCCGGGGTGACGTCCATCTGGGCCCGGAAGATGCGGTGCATGCCGGAGCCGATCTTGAGCTCCCAGGGCACAAACCCCTGGGAGAAGCACAGGCCCCGCAGATAGCTGAACATCACCCCCATGTCGATGCCATACGGGCAGAAGGTGCCGCAGCGGTTGCAGCAGGTGCACTTGCCCCAGGCCACATCCATGCAGTAGCGCATGTGGGCGTTGTCCACCTGGCCGTTCTTGCGGACGATCTCCCCCAGGGTGGACTGGATCTTGTAGGCCGGCACCTGCGTCGGGTCCTTGCCGTTGGCCAGATAAAAGAAGCAGCTGTCGGCGCACAGGCCGCAGTGGGCGCAGATCTCCAGCCAGGTGCGGAGCCGGGACTTGCAGGTGGCCTGCAGGGTCTCCGCCAGCTTCTCCGTGTCCACCTCCAGGTGCTGCATCTCCTCATAGTAGATCTTGCCGGTCTTGTCGGCGAGGAGGGCGTCCAGCTGCTCCTTGGTGGTGACGGGTTGTCTGTTGCACAGGGTTCCTTCCGGCATAAACGCAGGCTCCTTCTCTCAGGCTCGCCGGTTTAAGGGTGAGGTCCCGCCCCGGAGGGCGCCGGGCAAAACCTGAAAAATATCTCGTTTATACATTCAATATAAGAAAAAATTCCTACCATGCAAACCCCTTGCGGCTCTTCCAGGCCCGTTTGATGCCGAAGTCCATGCCGATCTGACCCCGGGAGAGGAAGAAGCCCACCACATGGAAGAGCTTGGTGAAGGGGATGAGGACCAGCAAAAGTTCGCCGCTCAGGATATGGGCATAGAGCCAGAAGGTGTAGTCCCTGACCTGGTGCACCACCAGAAAGCCGGTGACAAAGGGGGCCACGCTCACCAGGATGAGGAAGATGTCATAGAAGGTGGTGAGGATGCGCACCTCCGGCAGCACCAGCCGGCGGACGAGGATGATGACCGCGGTGACCATGACCCCGATGGTGAGGGTGTCGGCCAGGGCCATGGAGATGGTGGGCCACCAGCTGATGCCCCAGCGCTCGTCCAGCAGCACCGCATGGCCGGCCAAAAACAGGGGCACCACCACCAGCCCGGCGTGGAAGATGAAAAAGACCAGGGTGTAGAGGGGCTTGGCCCGCCAGCCGTGGGAGCCGTAGGGGATGAGCCAGTGGATGATGGACGACAGCGCCCCTTTGAGGCCCAGGGCGGGATAGGCCCGGTAGGCCACCCGGTCCAGCCTCCAGTCCAGCCCCCGGATATACCATACCACCCGGAAGGCGAGGCCGCCGAAGAAGATGATGAAGGTCAGCCACAGAAGGGGTCCGGTGATGAACTGATACATGAAACGCTCCTCCACCGGGCCGGCCGCCGGCCCGCTTGCCTACTTGATGAGCTTGTCCTCGTCCCGCTCGGTGAGGAACAGCCAGAAACCCAGGATACCCAGCAGGGTGACGGCCATGAGCACATACGCCGCCCCTTTGGTGTACATGGTGAAGTCATGGTAGGTGAAGAATTCCATGGCGACCCTCCTCAATGGCCGAAGCTCTGGGGATGCGGCCGGGTTTCGTGGGCGTGGGGTTCCTCCTCCGGCTCCGCCTCCTTGAAGTCCGGATGCTCATGGAAGATGGGCATGCGGGTGGCGATGAAGCGGAAGAGGAGCAGGCCCACGGTGACGATGTAGATGGAGACGGCCACTTCCATCCAGCTGGGGAAGTAGCGCTCCGCCGCCGGCAGCTGCCAGTTGAAGGCAAACCAGGAGACGTTGAAGCGGTTGAGGACGATGCCCAGGACGGTGAGCACCGCGGCCCAGCGGATGATCTTCAGATTCTTCTCCCGCACCCCCACGGCATACAGCAGGGCCGGCAAAGCCACAAAGCCCAGAAGCTCCAGGGAATACATGGCGCCGTAGCCGGTGAGGAGGTAGTGCCAGGTGTTGTCCAGGGCCAGGCCCACCAGCTTGAGGAAGAAGTAGATGACCAGGACCACGGCGGCGCCCCGGCCGAAACCCAGATGCACCTGATCGTGGGCGGAGAGGTAATGCTCATCCATCTTGTCATGCAGGTAGCGGTGGGAGAGCGTCCCCTCAAAGATCACCATGGACAGCCCCGCGGCGATGCTGGAGATGAAGAAGAACACCGGCAGGTAGCTGGAATACCACAGGGGATGCAGCTTGGAGGGCGCAATGAGAAAGAGGGCGCCCAGGGAGCTCTGGTGCATGGTGGAGAGGACCACCCCGAAGATGGTGAGGGCCAGGGTCATCTTCACCATGACGTTGCGCCACTTCTTCAGGCCCAGCCATTCCAGGGCGCTGGGGGTCCACTCCAGGAAGAGCACGTTGAGATAGAGAAAGACGCACAAGCCCACTTCAAAGAGCACCGAGGTGGGGCCGGGGGAGTAGAAGATAGGGTAGGGCAGGCGCCAGGGACGCCCCACATCGTAGTGCAGGGCGAAGACCACCAGGGCGTAGCCCAGAAACGCCGTCAGGATGGCGGGCCGCACCGCCGAGTGATAGCGCTTCAGGCCGAAGACATAGCAGGCGGCGGAGGTGGTGTAGCCACCCGCGGCCAGGGCCACGCCGCACAGCAGGTCAAAGGAGATCCAGATGCCCCAGGGGTTGTTGTCCGAGAGGTTGGTGACCCCGGCCAGCCCCTTGGTGAAGCGCAGGAGGGTGAGGATCAGCCCCACAAAGACGATGAGGCCGGTGACGATATTGAAGGGCGTCAGCAGGGACGCCTTGTCCGC
Source organism: uncultured bacterium (assembly GCA_937943575.1). Taxonomy (GTDB): domain Bacteria; phylum Desulfobacterota; class Desulfobaccia; order Desulfobaccales; family 0-14-0-80-60-11; genus JAILZL01. The sequence continues at coordinate 5,346 of CALEAV010000051.1, forward strand.
GGCCACAGGGGTGGAAGGTGCATGTTCGCCGGACATGTTATTCGCCCTCTTCCTTGGCCGCCTGGGCTTTGGCGGCCTCTTCCAGAGCTTTCTTCACTTCCCGCTCGATGGCGGCCTTCTTGTCGGCTTCCGCCTTGGCTTTGACCTTGGCCAGCTCGGCCTCGCACTTCGCCTGGGCCCTGGCCAGGGCCTCTGTCAGGGCCTCCCGCTTCTCCTGCCGGGCCGCCTTGTCCTTGGCCTGGGAGATGGCGTAGATCCCCAGGAGCAGGGCCGGCCAGGCTGCGGCGATGATGGGCACTGCCGCCAGGGCGCCGGAGGTGAATTCCGGGGCCGGGGTCACCCCCAGATCCTCCCTCAGGCCGATCTGGCTGAAGGGCACCCCCGAGATGTAGAGCCAGTTGGTGCCCCCCATCTCGTGTTCGCCGTAGATGTGGTCCAGGTAGCGCCCCGGGAAGAGGTGGAAGCGCTGCCGGGCCTCCCGGATGAGGTCCGCCCGGCGGCCGTAGACCAGGGCCTCGGTGGGGCAGGCCCCCACACAACCCGGCACCCGGAGCTTCCCGGCGGTGAGATGGGGATGGCAGAGGTGGCACTTCATGATCTTGGGAGACCAGGGGTTGGCGTACTCGAAGGTGGGGATGTCAAAGGGGCAGGCGATCATGCAATAGCGGCACCCCACGCACACCTTCTCATCCCAGATCACCGCGCCCTGGGGGGTCTTGGCGTAGGCCGCCACAAAGCAGGAGGAGGCGCAGGCCGGCTCCAGGCAGTGCTGACACTGGTTTTTGCGATACACCGGCCCCCGGGCGGTGGGGTAGCGGTTCACCACCGTGAAGGTGCGGGCGTCGGTGCGCCGCCTGGTATCCAGGACGCTTAAGTCATCAAAGGGCCGGGGCGGGGCGGGGAGATGATTCACCCGGTTGCAGCCGGCCTCGCAGCGCCGGCAGCCGATGCAGCGGGTGGCGTCGAAGAGCACCCCGAAGCTGTCGGGATAGCCGGTGAAGTGTTTCGGCCCGGCCTGGGCCGCCTTCCCCAGCACCGCGGTGGCGGCGGTGGCCCCCAGCAGGCCAAGAAATTGACGTCGTTGCATGGAGACACTCCTCACGATCTCATGGCCGCAGCCGTTATTTCTTTTTGGGCGCGTGGCACTCCTGGCAGGAGGTGGCCGCCAGTTTCACCTGCATCTCCCGATGGCAGCTCATGCACTGGCCGTGGTAGGCCGCCTGCAGCCCGGGGCGGGCCGGCTGCCGGGGGTCGAAGTCCCGGGCGTGGCAGCTGCTGCAGCGGGGCGGGGTCAGGGAGGCCGGGCTGTGGTGGTGGCAGCCCTGGCACAGGGTCAGGGCCTCGCCGTGGAAGTGCTGGGCCAGCCTGCTCCCCTTGACCGCCTTTTGCAGTTGGGCCACATGCTCGGCATGGTCGAAGGCCACCGGCTCATACTGGTCGCTCAGCTCCCTAATGATGACCGTGCCCGGCAGCTGGCCGGCGGGCAGGGGCGCCGGCTGGGCCGGGCGGCTCTTCAGCATGATCTCCGCCACCGTCCGGCGCTGCTCCGGGGTGAGGGCGGCCAGCTCCTGCATGGGCAGGGTGCCCTTGGGGAGCGGCTGATGGCAGAGGCGGCAGCCGTCGGCGGCGTCTTTTTTGGCCATGGTGGCATGGCAGCCGGCGCAGTCGGGCTCGCGGGTGCGGGCCGCGTGGCAGCCGATGCAGCTTTGGGTGCTGGCCGGGGAGTGCATGGCCTGCTCATAGGTCACCCCGCCGCCGGCCTTGTCCCCCAGCAGGGTGTGGCAGGTGGTGCAGGAGGAAATGCCGGTGTGATGGCAGCTCCGGCAGGAGTCCGCGTAGGCCTCGTGGGCCTTGTGGTCGAAGGGCACCGGGTTCATGCGGGCGGGGGCTTGGGCGGGGGCCTGCTTCTCCAGCCAGGCCAGGAGCACGGCATCGGGCTGGCCCCGCATCAGCCGGGGCACCTGGCGGTCGGGCAGTTTTTCCCGGAAGGCCTGGTTGTTTTTGGCGATGGCCACCTGACCGCCGGCGCTGTGGCAGGCGGCGCAGCTCTCATAGGGGCCGTTTCTCTTCACCCCTTTGGCCCCCAGCTCCAGGTGGCAGCGGACGCACTGCTCATGGGAGGCGGTTTTGAGGGCTGGAACCCGGCCCGCGGCCTTCTCCTGATGGCAGGTGCGGCAGCTGTCTTCCTGGCCCTTCACATAGACGGCCTTGCCGGTCTGGGGGTCCGCCTGGTGGTGGCAGACGCCGCAGTTGTCCTTGTCTTTGGGGGCGGAGATGTCCGGGGAGGCCACGTGCCGATAGTGCAGCACCTTGTCCAGGCCCGCCTCCAGGGGCTGGGCCGGAGGGGGCGCGGCGTTGTGGCAGGAGCGGCAGAAGCCGTCCAGGGGGCCGGTCTTTTTGCCCGCCGCCGCCATCTCCATGTGGCAGCCGATGCAGCCGGCGTGGTAGATGCCCTGGATCTCCTCCGGCTTGGTGGCGGACGTGCGCCGGTAGGCGAAGGACAGGCGCCCGTTCTCCGTCAGGTGGCAGGTGGCGCAGTCCTTCTTCTCCTTGGCCAGGGCCTCGGTGTGCTTGTCATGGAAATAGGCCACCGGCGGCAGCTCCAGCTTGCCGTAGGCTGCCAGGGTGTCGATGATGATGCGGTCGGTCCGTGGGGGGGCCGGGGTTTGGCCGGGGGCGGGGGTGGAACCCTCCCCCCCCTGGGCGGCGACGCAGACACAGAAGGCCGCCGCGGCCAGAAGCAGCACGCCGGCCCGGCTCAGCAAGGGTGTGGCTCGCTCCATGGTCTCAGGTCCTTGGCACGGGTCTCGGGCGGCAGCGAACCCGGCTCGGTCCAAAGCCGCCTAATGAACAATAATTCCTGTGAAAAGATGCACAATGAATCTTATGTCAAAATCCAGTCCTTGTCCAAAAAAATTTTCGGGGGGAAAAGGGTAATGTCAGTTTTCACCACACAGAAAATGTTTATTTAAATAAATTCAGGAGCTTATGAAAATTTTTCCCCTGCTTTCCCGTCGGATATCCGTACACCGGGGGCCGCCAGACTCCTGCGGGGCCGGCCCATGGCTGCCGGACCCGGGGCCCGCCGGGGGGTGGGCTCTCCGGGGTGCGTGAGAAGGGGAGAGGGCGTAGGAATTTGCAACGCCCCTTCACCTCCACAAATGAGAAAGAAATTCAGTACGTTAACCAAAGAGGAGGGGTGGGCTGTGGGCTTTTCCCACAGGCGCCTGCGGCCCCCGGGGGAGGAGATTTTATTATCAACAATTTCAAATGGTTATGCTTAAGCGGGCTTGGCACGCTCGTTGCTTGGAAAGGAAGCAACTCATGCAAGGAGGGCCACAGCCATGAAAAGCCCGGCCAAAATGACTCAGGTCTTCGGTTTTATGGTGCCCACCGAAGATTATTACTTCCATCGGGGCCACGGTTGGGTGGTGCTGGAGAAACCGGACCGGGTGCGGGTGGGCCTGGACGACTTCTCCCAGAAGATCCTGGGGCCGGCGGAGGCCCTCCAGCCCCCGGAGCCGGGCAGGGTCTACTACCAGGACCACATCTTCATGGCCCTGTTGCGCCAGGGGCACAAGGCCTCCTTTGTGGCGCCGGTGGACGGCACGGTGGTGGAGGTGAACGAGAAGGCCAGGAAAAACCCCCGCCTCATCCACGATGACCCCTACGGCGAGGGGTGGCTCTATCTCATGCAGCCCAGCAATCTGAAGCATAACCTGGAGAACCTGGTGACCGGGCCCGACACCGTGGCCTGGCTCGAGGAGGAGACCCACCGCCTCCTGGAGATGCTCACCGACAAGGCGGGCTACACCCTGCCTTCGGGGGGCAGCATCGTGGACGACGTCTACGGCCACTTCCCGGTGCTGGGCTGGCGGCGGCTGGTGCGGGGCTTCTTCACCCGGCACCTGCAGGCGCCCTCCAGCCGCCGGGGCTTCGAGGGCTGGGACCGGTGGGACAAACGCACCTGGAGGGCCGGCCAATGACCCCCGGGCCGCGCTGCGGGCGGGAGGCGGCCGCCTTCCGCCCCCTCCCACCCCGTGAGAAAGGCAGGATACTCCCATGACACAGGGCATCCTCGACGACAAGAAGCCGTGCATCTGGATGGAGGCCGGCGTCATCGACTACAAGATCTGCGACAAGGATTTTGAGTGCGAGCACTGCGAGCTGGACCGGGCCCTGACCGCCGCGGCCGCCGCCCAGATCGCCCGGCGCAAGGGCCATCCCAAGCCGGTGTCCTCCTGGGAGGAGAAGATGCGCCAGCGCTTCGGGGAGCAGCAGTGCCGCCTGATGATGACCCGCCTCTGCCACGAATGCTCCTTTGATGAACTCCTGGAGGAACAGTTTGAGTTCTTCCTGGCCCCGGAGCGCCCCCGGGTGCAGGAGATCATGGGGGTGGCGGTGCCCACCTCCAGCTTCCTGCACCGGGGGCATACCTGGGTGGCCCTGGAGAACGCCGGCCGGGTGCGGGTGGGCCTGGATGACTTCTGCGTGCATCTCTTCGGCGCCCCGGAGGAGCTGCGCCTCCCCGAGGTGGGGAGCCAGGTGCGGGCCGACCATCCCCTCCTCACCCTGGTGCGCCAGGGGCAGGAAGCCCCCATCCTCTCCCCCGTCTGCGGCTTCATCGAGGCGGTCAACCCCGCCGTCCAGGAACACCCCCATCTCGTGCACGATGACCCCTATGGCGCCGGCTGGCTCTTTCTCGTCTCCCCTTCGGATCTCAAGCCGGACCTGGAAAAGATGCTCTTCGGGCAGTGCAATGTGGCCTGGATCGAGCACGAGACCCAGCGGCTCCTCACCCTGCTCCAGTCCGAGGCGGGGCTCACCCTGCCCACCGGCGGCACCCTGATGGATGACCTCATCGGCCACTTCCCGCAGCTGGGCTGGGACCGCCTGGTGAAGGCCTTCCTCCACAGCAAGTGACCGGAAAAAGACCGCCGGGGCAGGCCAGGGGAGGCTGAGAGCCCCCGGGGGTAGACCGCCGGAGAATATGCCGGCCCCGCGGGGAGGAAGGCCCCCCCGTTGCAGGGGCGACTTGAGAGATTTGGTGCGCCTGGGTCCTACGATTGCGACGCTGGGATGAGGCCCCCGGTCCGTTGACGGGTCAGGGCGGGAGGGCCCGGGGGCCCCGGGGGGAGCTCAGGCCCGGGCCCTGCTGTCCCGGCTCAGGTGGAGAGGCCGTATTTCTTGATCTTTTCGTAAAGGGTGGAGCGGTTGATGCGCAGGACCCGGGCCACGTGGGACAGATTCCGGCCCTTGGCGGCCAGCACCCGGGCGATGTGGCGCCGTTCCATCTCCTCCAGGGAGAGGTCGGTATAGTCCGGTCCCTCTTCCGCGGCCTGCAGGAAGGGCAGGTCCGAGAGCTTGATCTGCCGGCCCTTGCCCACCACCACCGCCCGTTCGATGGCGTTCTCCAGCTCCCGCACGTTCCCCGGCCAGGGATAGCGCTGCATGGCCTCCAGGGCCTTGGGGTGGATGGAGTCGATCTTCTTTTTCATCTCCGTGGCGTAGCGCCGCAGGAAATGCTGGGCCAAAAGCGGGATGTCCTCCACCCTCTCCCTGAGCGGCGGCACGTGGATGTGCACCACGTTGAGGCGGTAGTAGAGGTCCTGGCGGAAGGTCTTGCGCTTGATGGCCTCCTGCAGGTCCTGGTTAGTGGCGGCGATGACCCGGAAGTCGCTCTTTAGGATGGCGGTGCCCCCCACCCGACTGAACTCGTGGGTCTCCAGGACGCGCAGCAGGTCGATCTGCATCTTCATGGAGATGTCGCCCACCTCGTCCAAAAAGAGGGTGCCGCCGTTGGCCATCTCCAGACGGCCTTTCTTGGTGTACTTGGCGTCGGTGAAGGCCCCCTTCTCATGCCCGAAGAGCTCGCTCTCCAGGAGGTGCTCGGTGAAGGCGCCGCAGTTGATGGCGATGAAAGGCGAGTAGCACCGGGGACTCTGGGCATGGATGGCCCGGGCCACCAGCTCCTTGCCGGTGCCCGTCTCCCCGGTGATGAGCACGGTGGCATCGGTTTTGGCCACATCCAGGATGGTCTCATAGAGCTTGAGCATGGGCGGGGACTGGCCCACCAGGTTCTCGAAGCGGGTGATGGAGGCCAGGCGGTCCTTGAGGATGAGGTTCTCCATGGCCAGGGTCTGCATCTCCACCATCTTGTTGATGGTGAAGGTGAGCTCCTCCAGCTCGAAGGGCTTGAGGAGGTAATCGTAGGCCCCGGCCTTGATGGCCTGCACCGCGTCCTGGATGTCCCCGTGGGCGGTCATCATCAGCACGGAGGTGTCCGGGTCCAGCTCCTTCAGCCTTCGGAGGAGGGTGATGCCGTCCATCTCCGGCATCTTCACATCGATGAGGGCGATGTCGAAATGGGTCTCCTCACATTTGGCCAGGGCCGTGGGCCCGTCCGCCGCGGCCTCCACTTCGAAGCCGGAGCGCTTCAGCCAGCCGCTCAGGGAATCCCGGATGCTGGGCTCGTCATCCACCACCAGAACGCGGATCTTCTTATGCGGCAACATGCTCGTCCCTTGCAGTATGAGCGGGGAGGCGGATAGTGAAGGTACTCCCTTTGCCCACCACGCTGTCCACCTTGATGGTGCCCTTGTGATCCCGGATGATGCCATAGACCACCGACAGTCCCAGGCCGGCGCCGGAGGCCGTCTTCTTGGTGGTGAAGAAGGGTTCAAAGATCTGGGGGATGTGCTCTTTGGGAATCCCTTTGCCGGTGTCGGTGACCTTCACCTCCACCTGCCGGCGCCGGGTGTTTCGGGTGCTGAGGGTCAGGGTGCCCCCCTCCGGCATGGCGTCGATGGCGTTGAGGAACAGATTGAGGAAGACCTGGGTCATCTGGCCCTTGTCTGCCAACACCGGCGCCAGATCCGCGGCGTAGCGCCGTTCCACGACAATCCCCTGGAGGCGCAGCTGGTAGCTCACCAGGGCCAGGGCGGCCTCCAGCACCCCATGGAGGTCCAGGGGCCTGACCTCGGGGGTGGTCTTGCGGGAGAAGGTGAGCAGATTGGCCAGGGTCCGGCTGACCCGCTGGGTCTCATGGTAGACCGTGTCCAGATACCGGCGGAAGTCGGCCAGATCCGCCTCGGTCAGGGGCCCCTGGTCCATGGTGACCTGCATCAGCTTGATGAAATTGAGGATGCCGGTCAAGGGGTTGTTGATCTCGTGCACCACGCTGGCGGCCAGTTTCCCCAGGGAGGCCATCTTGTCTTCGTGCAGGCTGCGCATGCGCCCCATCACTTCCTGGGTGATGTCCCGGGAGAGGTCCACCACCTGCACCACCCGGCCGGATTCATCCTTCAGGGGATGGCAGACCACGTGGTAGTAGCGCTCCCGCCCCTCCTTGTCGAAGTGCACATGGGTGGCGGAGGCGCTCCTGCCGGTCTGCACCGCCTCATTGAGGGGGCAGGGGTGGTCCGGCAGCTGACAGGGCTCGTTGAGGTGATGGGAGATCTCGAAGCAGTGGCGCCCCACCACCTGCTCCTTCCGCAGCCCCACCATTTCCAGAAGGGCCCGGTTGACCTCGATGATGCGGTATTCCGGGTCGATGACCATCATGTGGTCGGCGATGCCGTTGACGATGGTCTCCAGGAACACCTTGTCCTTGATGGTCTTGATGAGGAGGTCCCTGGTCCGCTTCTCCGAGTGGTTCAGCTCGGCTTCCAGCTTTTTGCGCTCGGTGACGTCCTTGATGACCTCGATGACCCGGGGCCGCCGCCATTCCGGGGCGGTGAGCAGGGACATGCTGATCTCATCGTAGCGCACCGTGCCATCGGGATTACGGGAAGTCTGCAGCACCTGGGCGGGCTCATTGGTCTTTAGCACCTGGTGGAGGGGGCAGGTCATCCCCTTGCGGTCGCAGGGTTCATCGAAATGATGGAAGACCTCATAGCAGGGCCGACCGATGACCTCCTCCGGGGATTTGCGGAAGTGGAGTAAAAATGGGCGGTTGGCCTCCTCCACCATGTAATCGGACCGCAGGACGATGACCGGGTCCGGCAGGTGGTCGAAGATGCGCTGGAAGCGGCTGCGTTGGCCGGCCAGCCGCAGTTCCTGGACCACCTTCTGGCGCAGGCGCTCCTCCTCCCTTTTCAGCAGGTCCCAGAAGAGGCGGGCCCTGACGTGATCGATGACCTGGGTGGCGGGTCGCTTGGCCTCCAGGATGCGCTCCATGACCTCGGGGTCGCCGGTGAGCTCCAGGATCAGGTCCGGTTCGGCGTCGATCAAGGGCAGACAGTGGGGATAGGCGGGCAGACCCAGCTCCCGGGCCAGCCGGATACCCGGGGCTTCGGGGTTGGGGTCCGCCACCCCGATGATCTGCAGGCGCCTCCGGTAGCGGTCGTCCCGGGTCAGGTGCTCCAGGACCTCGTAGCCGGCCTTGCCGCCCCCCACAATGCCCACCTTGTAGGGCTGATCCTCCGGCAGGGGCGCCAGATCCATGGAGATGAGGTCAAAGAAGTCCTCCCCGGTCAGCGGGCGATGGAGATTGAGGATGAGGCAGTGCGGGGGCACCTCGGCCTCCAGCTTCCGGGAAAGCTCCGGGTCCCCGGTGGCATTGACGATGATGTCCACTTCCGGCAATTTCAGGAGCTCAGCGGCGTCGGAGGCGGTGAGGAGCCGGTGTTCCCGGGCGAACTGCATCCCGGGGGCCTTCGGATTCTTGTCCGCCACCGCCACCACCTTCAGGGGGGTCTCCCGTCGGTGGGCGGTCAGGGCCTCCAGAAGCGCCAGGCCCTGGCGGCCGCCCCCCACAATGGCCAGGTTGTATGACTGTCTGCCGGGACTCATCGCCTCTGCCCCTCACCGGGGTCGGTGCCCGTCCGCCGGCGGGCCTGTCAGCCCTTGTCAGGGGTATCCTATCATGACCACTCCACTTTTTCCAACCGGGCCTTGCTCACCTTGAACTCCGGGATTTTGGCCAGGGGGTCCATGGCCTCGGCGCTGGTGAGCACATTGGTGGGGTTCTCCCCGAAATGGATGGGGAGAAACAGGGTCCCCGGCCTCACCGTGCGGCAGAGCCGGGCCGGCGCCTCCATGCGCCCCCGGGGGGAGGCCACCGCCACCGTCTCCCCCTCGGCAATCCCCAGGCGCCTGGCGTCCTCGGGGTTGATCTCCACATAGCCGGTGGGCTGCTCCCGGTCCAGGTGCGGCGACACCCGGGTCATGGTGCCGGTGTGGTAATGGGCAAACATCCGCCCGGTGGTGAGGAAATACGGATATTCGGCGTCCGGGAGCTCCGCCGGGTCGATGTAGGGAACAGCGTGAAACCTGCCCCTGCCCCGGGTGAAGCGGTCCCGGTGCAGAAACTGCGTGCCCGGGTGCTCCGGGGTGGGGCAGGGCCACTGCAGACCGCTGAGCCCCAGGCGGGCGTAGCTCATGCCCGCATAGCTGGGGGTGAGCCGGGTGATCTCCGCAAAGATCTCCTCCGGGTGGCTGTAGCTCATGGGGTAGCCCATGGCGGTGGCCAGACGGCAGATGATCTCCCAGTCCGGGAGGCTGTCGCCCAGGGGCTCGATGGCCTTGCAAAAGCGCAGACAGCGGCGCTCAGTGTTGGTGAAGGTGCCGTCCTTTTCGGCGGTGGAGGCGGCGGCGAAGACCACCTCCGCGCCCTGGGCCGTCTCGGAGAGGAAGAGCTCCTGGACGATGAGGAGCTCCAGGTTTTTCATGGCATGGCGCAGGTGGTTCATGTCCGGGTCGCTGAGCTTGGGGTTTTCCCCCACCACATAGAGGGCCTTGAGCCGCCCCTCCTCCATGGCTTTGACCATCTCCAGGATGGTGAGCCCGGGCTTGTCCGGCAGGGGCCGGCCCCAGGCCTGCGAGAACTTGGCGTGGTTCTCCGGCACATTCACCGCCTGGTAGCCGGGGAAGACATTGGGGAGGGCCCCCATGTCGCAGGCCCCCTGGACATTGTTCTGGCCCCGCAGGGGATTGACCCCGGCGCTTTTGAAGCCCACATTGCCGGTGAGCATGGCCAGGTTGCAGATGGCCTTGACGTTGTCCACTCCCGTGGTGTGCTGGGTGATGCCCATGGTGTAGACGATGGCGGCGGGCTTGCGGGTGGCGTAGAGCTCCGCCAGCCGGGCCAGATCCTCCGGGGCCACCCCGGTGATGGCCGCCACCCGCTCGGGAGGGTAGTCCATGAGCAGGGCGGCCAGCTCCTCAAAGCCCTCGGTGCGCTCGGCGATGTAATCCCGGGCCTCCCAGCCGTTTTTCAGGATGACATGCATGAGGCCGTTTAACAGGGCCACATCGCTCCCCAGGCGGTGCTGCACCGCCACATCGGCATAGAGGCTGAGCTGGATGCGCCGGGGATCGGCCACCAGCAGCACGGCCCCCTTTTCCTTGGCCCGGAGGATGCGCCGGGCCACCAGGGGGTGGGCGGCGGTGGTGTTGGAACCGATGACGAAGATGCAGCCTGCATCCTCAAGCTCGGCGATGGAGTTGGTCATCGCCCCACTCCCGAAAGCGGCGGTCAGACCGACCACCGTGGAGGAGTGTCAGAGACGGGCGCAGTGGTCCACGTTGTTGGTGCCCACCACCGCCCGGGCGAATTTCTGCAGCAGATAGTTTTCCTCATTGCTGATCTTGGCCGAAGCCAGCACGCCGACGCTGTCCGGGCCGTATCTGGCCACAATCTCCTTAAGGCGCTGGGCCGCAAAGCTGAGGGCCCGCTCCCAGGTCACCTGGTGCAGCCGGCCGTTGAGCCTGAGATACGGCCCGGTGAGGCGCATGTCGCTTTCCACGTATTCATGCAAACTCCAGCCCTTGATGCACAGCCGGCCCTCATTGACCGGATGGGTCTTCAGGGGCAGGGTGCTGAGGAGGTGATTGTCCAGCACCTCGAAGAGCACCCCGCAGCCGGCGCCGCAATAGGAACAGACGGATGGCACGAGCCGATACATGATCACTTCCCCCCACCGGCGGCTTCCCGGGGTTCGGCGGGGCCCACGCCCAGGACGCTGAAGGGCGGCTGGGCCAAAGTGAGGCCGGTGTCATAGCCGAAGAGCTCCCGCACGATGCGGTTGGTCTGGCGGTAGAGGAGCCTCAGGGGGATGTCCACCGGACAGGCCTCCTCGCACAGGCCGCAATCGATGCAGCGGCCCGCCATGTGCACCGCCCTGACCCAGTGGAACATGGGCACCTCCGGCGGCAGATCCCGGGGCTCCACCAGCTCGCCGTGTTCCAGGGAGCACTCCCGGCAGAAGCACACCGGGCAGATGTCCCGGCAGCCGTAGCACTTGATGCATTTTTGGAATTCATACAGCCAGCGGCCGAAGCGCTCGGCGGCGGGGATGGCCTCGAACTGCTCCGGGGTGAGGCGGTTGTCTATCCCCAGGGCCCTTTTCACCTCCCCCACCTGCGGCGGGCTGAGGGCGCTACAACTCACCTGGGGCCGGGAGGGGCAGCAGCTCAGGTCCAGGAGCTCCACCTGGCCAGGCTCCACCTGGTTGTAGATGGTGAGCACCTGGACGGCCCGGCGGGTGCAGTCCCGGGCCAGCAGGCCGATTTTGAGCTGCGGCCGCTCCTTCAAGATGCTGGCCGCCAGTTTCTCCAGGGAGTAGCGGGCCGGGCTGACCACCAGCTCTTCTACCTCCTCCAGGTTGTCCGGGCTGAAGGCATACGGCAGGGGATGGCCCGCCACCTCTTTATAGCCCAGAAAGAGATCCACCCGGCCGCTGTCCAGCCACTGGCGCACGAGGTCTTTCAACTCAGCCATACCAGCCTCCTTCAGGCGGGCGCCGCCAACCCACGGTCCGCCGTCCCCCAGGCGCAGGCAGCCCGGGCCTCCGCCGCCTTTACCGGGGGCGGGCTGAAGGCGCCCCAGTCCTCGCCCAGCCGCCTGAGCGGACTGGGGCCCAGCCGGCGGATCTGCTCGGTGAAATCCGTCATCACCTGCACGAATCTGGCGGCCTCGGCGGAGGAGATCCACTCCAGTCGGAGCCGCCCCTCCAAGCCGAAGAGCTTGACAAATTCCTGCAGGAACCCTAGCCGCTTTTGAGTCAGGTGATTACCGTACAGGTAATGGCAGTCCCCCAGGTGTCAGCCGCCCACCAGCACCCCATCGGCGCCGCTCTGCAGGGCCCTCAGGATATGGTGGGGCGACACGGTGGCGGAGCACATCACCCGGATGAGCCGGGCATTGGCCGGATACTGCAGGCGGCTCACCCCGGCGAGGTCCGCCGCGCCATAGGCGCACCAGTTGCAGACAAAGGCCAGGATTCTGGGTTCAAAGGCCGTGTCCATACTCTCTCCTTCCCCGCCTCAGGCGGCCAGGGCGGTTTTGATCTGGGCCATCAGCTGCTTCGGGGTGAAGCCCAGAAGGATCACCGCCTCGCTGGGGCAGGTGGCGGCACAGGCGCCGCAGCCCTTGCACAGGGCCTCATTCACCACCGCCACCCCTTGGGTCTCGTCAAAGCTGATGGCCTGATAGGGACAGACATTGACACACATCCGGCAGCCGCAGCAGAGCTCCGGCGCCACCCGGGAGATGAGGCCGCTCACCCGGATGCTGGGTTTGGCCAGCACTGTGGCGGCCCGGGCGGCGGCGGCCTGGGCCTGGGCGATGCTCTCCTCCAGGGGCTTGGGATAGTGGGCCAGGCCGCACAGGAAGATGCCGTCGGTGGCGAAATCCACCGGGCGGAGCTTCTGGTGCGCCTCCAGGAACCAGCCGTCGCCGTCCTGAGGCACCCGGAACATCTGGGCCAGGGCCTGGTCCCGGTGGGATTCGATGGCCGCGGCCAGGCAGAGCAGATCCACCGGCAGCTTCACCGGCAGCCCCAGGATGGGATCCAGGAATTTCACCTGCAGGCGGCCGTCCATTGCGGTCACCTCCGGCTTGCGGTCCCGAGAATAACGCACGAAGAGCACCCCCTGCTCCCGGGCGGCCAGATACAGGTCCTCCCGGGGGCCGTAGGTGCGCATGTCCCGATAAAGGACAATCACCTGGGCCTCGGGCCGGCGCCGCTTCACCTCCAGGGCCGCCTTCACCGTGTGCGTGCAGCAGACCTTGGAGCAGTAAGGATGCTCCTCGTCCCGGGAGCCCACGCACTGGATGAAGGCCAGGCTCGCCACGCTCTCAAGCCGGGGGTCATTGCCTTTAAGGAGCTCATCCAGCTCGAGCTGGGTGACCACCGCCGGGTGCTCGCCATAGAGGTATTCCGTGGGGCGGTATTCCCTGGCGCCGCTGGCGATGATGGCCACCCCGTGGGTCACCTCCCGGGGTCCCGCTGGCGTCTCCAGGCGGGAGACAAAATTTCCCACAAATCCGGAGACCTGGGAGAGGGTGCTCGCCAGATGCACGGTGATGTTCGGCTCGGCTGTCACCTCTGCCGCCAGCCGGCGGACGAACTCGCCCACGTCCTCACCCTGCCAGGTGGCCAGCAAACGCCGGGCCACGCCTCCCAGCTCGGCTTCCCGCTCCACCAGGTGCACCGGATAGCCCTGGCGGGCCAGGGTGAGGGCGGCGCTCATGCCCGCCACTCCGCCCCCCACCACCAGGGCGCTTTGGGTCACCGGCAACTCGGTTTCCGCCAGGGGCTGCAGCAAAGACGCCTTGGCCACCGCCATACGCACCAGGTCCTTGGCCTTCCCGGTGGCCAGCTCCGGGGTCTGGGCGTGCACCCAGGAGTCCTGGTTGCGGATATTGGCCATCTCAAAGAGATACTTGTTCAGGCCCGCATTGATGAGGGTCTCCTGGAAGAGGGGCTCATGGGTCCGGGGGGAGCAGGCGGCCACCACCACCCGGTTGAGGCCGTGCTCCCGGATGATCTCGCTCATGCGGTCCTGGGTGTCCTGGGAGCAGGAGTAGAGATTCTCCTCCACATGCACCACGTGGGGCAGGGTGCGGGCATAGGCCGCCACCTCCGGCACGTCGACCACACCGGCGATGTTGATGCCGCACCGGCACACAAAGACGCCGATGCGGGGCTCCTCGAAGGTGACGTCCCGCTCCGGCGGGAAGGTCTTCTCCCTGACCCGGGTGAAGCGCACCTCGCTCAGGCGGCTGGCCGCGGCCCCTGCGGCGGCGGAGGCCTCCATGACGGAATAGGGAATGTCCTTGGGGCCCGCCAGGGCGCCGCAGACATAGACCCCGGGGCGGGAGGTGGCCACCGGCGCAAAGGACCCGGCGGCGGCAAAGCCGTGGCGGTCCAGGTCCACCCCCAGGCGCCGGACCAGGTCCCGGAAGTCCGGGGGCGCCTCCAGGCCGATGGAGAGCACCACCAAGTCATAGGATTCCCGGCGGCGGGCGCCCTGCTCGTCCACATAGGTGAGCTGCACCTGGCGGCCGTCTCCGGCCAAGGGGTCCACCGAATGCACCCGGGAGCGCACAAAGCGCACTCCCAGCCGGTCCCGGGCGTTGTCGTAGTAACGCTCGAAGTCCTTGCCGTAGGTGCGCATGTCCATGAAGAAGATGGTGGTCTCCAGACCCGCCCCGGCGTGCTCCTTGGCGATGACCGCCTGTTTGACCGCGTACATGCAGCACACCCCGGAGCAGTAGGTGTGGGAGTCGGGGTGGGTGTCCCGGGAGCCGACGCACTGCAGCCAGGCGATGCGCCGGGGCTCGGCATGGTCCGCCGGCCGCACCAGGTGCCCGGCAAAGGGGCCGGAGGCGCTCAGGATGCGCTCGAACTCCAGGCCGGTGACCACCGCCGGATGGCGGCCGTAACCATAGGCCGCCAGCACCCGGGGGTCGTAGGGTCTGAAGCCGGCGGCCAGCACCACCGCGCCCACCTGGCGGGTAAGGAGCCTCTCCTCGTCGTCCAGCTTGATGGCGCCGGTGGGGCAGTGCTTTTCACAGGCCTTGCAGGTGCCCTTCTTGAAATAGATGCAGGCGTCCCGGTCGATGGCGTACTTGAGCGGGACCGTCTGACTGAACTTGACATAGATGGCCTTGCGCTTGGCCAGACCGGCGTTGTATTCGTCCGGGACTTTCTTGGGGCACTTTTCGGCGCACAGACCGCAGCCGATGCATCTGTCCAGGTCCACATAACGGGGTTGCTGCCTCAGGGTGGCGGTGAAATTTCCTTCCTCCCCCTCCAGGCCCGCCAGCTCCGTCAACGTCAGAAGCTCAATGTTCAAGTGCCGACCGCACTCGACCAACTTGGGCGAAATAATTCACATGGAGCAGTCGTTGGTGGGGAAGGTCTTGTCCAGCTGAGCCATGACCCCGCCGATGCCGGGGCTCTTTTCCACCAGATGGACAAAGAAGCCGGCGTCGGCCAGGTCCAGGGCCGCCTGCATGCCGGCAATGCCGCCCCCCACCACCAATACGGCGCCGTGTTTTTCCGCAGTCATATCCGCCTCCCGGCCGCGGGCCCAGGGCCGGAGCCGGTGGCCCCGTCCCGTGAGCCCTGCGGTGTGGTGCCGTTGGCCATCAATGTGTCCGTGTCCGCTTGCCCGCCCGGTGAATGGCTTTTCTTCCCCTCAGCTCACCGCCCGCCGCCTGGCCGGGCCGATGCGGTTGGGCATCAGGCAGGAGCGGATGAAGCGCAGCTGCTTCTGGGTGAGCTCGCCGATGTGCTCGTTGAGCCACGCCAGATCCCCGGCCAGAAGGGCAGTCTTGGCCTCCTCGGGCAGGCGGTAGCCCTCCAGCACCTCGGCCCTGAGGTTCCTGAGCGCCTGGGCGAAGGCCGGGTCCTCCAGGGCCCGGGTCAGGATGCGGAAGACCTCCCGCCTCAGGGTCTCCTCGTCCATGTCCCCCACCCGTTTGCGCCAGGTGCGGGACAGGGTGGGCAGGAAGAGGTCCTGCACCAGGGGTCGCCAGCCCAGCTGGGGGTAGTGGCCGTAGACGTCATCCACCACGGTGCCGCCGGTGGGGAGCGTCACCCCCACCTTGGCCTCCATGAGGTGGAGCAGCCGGTGGGCCTCCTCGCTGAGGTAATTCACCGCGGCCTCGCCGCTGAGGAGGTTTTCCAGGTTCTTCTGGAGATTGGTGGGCCTGACCTCCAGGATCCAGCCCTCCCCGTAGGGGTCGTCGTGGATGAGCCGGGGCTCCCGGGCGGTGGCCTCGTTGATCGCCGCCACCTGCCCGTCCACCGGGGCCAGGAAAGGCGCCTTGTGGCCCTGGCGGATGAGGGCCAGGCAGATGTGGTCCTGGAAGTATTCCCGGCCGATCTCGGGGAGTTTCACGGCGTCCGCCGGCCCGAGGATCTTCTGGGAGAAATCGTCCACCCCCACCCTGACCCGGTCCGCGGCCTCGACCCGGACCCAGGTGTGGCCCCGATGGAGGTAATAGCCCCGGGTGGGCACCCGGAAACCGAAGATCTCCTGCATGTCCGGGCCTTCCCGTGCCTTGTTCTGGTGAGTCTGTGACATGGCCCCGTCTCCTTTCCGGCCTGATGGGTCTGCCAGGTTTTTGCCCTCTACGGAAGCAAGGGGTGTGCCAGAGGCGGAAAGCCTCATGGCATGGGGCGATTGCCGCCCCCGAGGCGGTTGTCGGATTTTTGTTCTGCCGGGAAATCCGACAGCCACGGGGTAAATCAAGGTAACATATTGGTTTTATTGCTAATTTTTACATGTTTAAAAAAACCACAGTGGCAAAAACCGACACCAGCCCCCTCCTGATGGGCCAAGGGCCCCCAAATGAATGCGTCCATCCCCCCGGATGGGGGAAAAGCGGGCCGAGGAGGAAACTCCGGGACAGGCCGGAAAATCGTCGCCACCCTCCCCGGCCCCGGGGGGAGGAAAGACTGGTGCCTGCGGCAGGCCAGGAGGCCGGCCCCCGCCGGTCGGCTCCGGGGGAGAAAAGGCATAAATAATAGAGGGTTATGGTTAAAAGGGGTGAAGATGACCACCCGCCGGCCTCACATGCCGGCACCTACCGGGGAGGACGTCTTCTGCCTTGACAGGGGGGTGGACCTGTGCGACAGTGTAAGGGCGCGTCGGGCGGGTAGCTCAGTTGGGAGAGCATCGGCCTTACAAGCCGGGGGTCAGAGGTTCGAATCCTCTTCCGCCTACCAGACGCGGGTGGATGCCGGGGGCGTAGTTCAGCATGGTGAGAACGCCGGCCTGTCACGCCGGAGGTCGCGAGTTCAAATCTCGTCGTCCCCGCCAGTAAATCGCACGGGGTCCCGCCAGGAGCCGGGATCCCGTTTTTTTGGGCCCCAGCCGGCCGAAAGGGGCCGGGCACCGGGAGGGAGCAGTGCAGCCGCACATCTTCCGGGAATACGACATCCGGGCCCGGGTGGGCGTCGATCTCGATGAGGCCGGGGTCTACCGACTGGGCCGGGCCCTGGGGGTGTACTTCTCCCGGCAGGGCCGCCGCCGCCTGGCTGTGGGAAGGGACTGCCGGGAGTCCTCCCCCGCTTGGCGGGCGGCCCTGGCCCGGGCCCTGCTGGACAGCGGCCTTAAGCTCATCGACGTGGGGGTGGTGCCCACCCCGGTGCTCTATTTCGCCGTGCGCCATCTGGGCGTCGACGGCGGCATTGTTATTACCGCCAGCCACAACCCACCGGAGTTCAACGGTTTCAAGATCTGCGCCGGGCCGCATACCATCTTCGGGGAGGAGATCCAAAAGCTCCGTCGTCTGGCGGAGGCCGGGGAGATGGTGTCCGGCACCGGTTCCCTCACGCATCAGGAGATCATCCCGGCCTACCTGGATCATCTCAGCCGGCAGCTGCGGGTGTCCCGGCCCCTGCGGGTGGGGGTGGACGGCGGGCATGGCACCGCCGGCCCGGTGGCGGTGGCGCTCCTGGAGCGCCTGGGCTGTGAAGTTTATCCCCTTTTTTGCGAGATGGACGGCCGCTTTCCGGTGCATGAACCGGATCCGGTGGTGGAGGCCAATCTCACCCACCTGAGGGAGCTGGTGGTCAGGGAACGCCTGGAGGTGGGGGTGGCCTACGACGGCGACGGCGACCGCCTGGGGGTGGTGGGGCCGGACGGCCGCATCATCTGGGGGGATGAGCTCCTCATCCTCTTCGCCCGGGAGATTCTGAAAAACCATCCCGGCGCCACCGTCATCGGCGAGGTGAAGTGCTCCCAGCGCCTCTATGACGACGTGGCCCACCATGGCGGCCGGCCCCTGATGTGGAAGACCGGGCACTCCCTCATCAAGCAGAAGATGGTGGAGGAGGGGGCGCTGCTGGCGGGGGAGATGAGCGGCCACCTCTTTTTTGCCGACCGCTACTTCGGCTATGACGATGCGATTTACGCCACCGGCCGCCTCCTGGAGATTCTGGCCGCGGCCCCCTGCCCCCTCCCGGAGCTGCTGGCGGACCTGCCCCCGGCCCACGCCACCCCGGAGATCCGCCGGGAATGCCCCGAAGCGGTGAAGTTCGCAGTGGTGGAGCGCCTCAAGGAGCGTCTGCGGCGCCAGGGGGCCGACTTTGTGGACCTGGACGGGGTGCGACTCGTCACCCCCGAAGGCTGGGGGCTGGTCCGGGCCTCCAACACCCAGCCGGTTTTGGTGCTGCGCTTTGAGGCCGCCAGTTCGGAGAGGCTGCGGGAGCTGCAGGACTTCCTGGAAGGCCTGGTGGCTGCGGAGCTGGCAGCCCTGGGAGTGTAGGAGGGAGCCGGCGGGCTCCCCCCTGCCTGGCCGGCAAGGGGGGGCGGGGGATGCTGCGGGTTGTCCTTTGGCCCCGGCCAATGTCCGGGATCGGGGCTCTGCAGCCGGGGAGGGGGGCCTCTCAGCGGGCCAGGTCCTCAAAGCCCCAGCGCAGGGCCAGGGCCAGCCAGTAAGGCCCCTCCCGACGGGCCAGGGCCGGGACCAGCCCGCCGACCCGCACGGCGCAGCGGAGGCCCCCGGGCCAGAGGGTGGGGGAGCTGATGGCCAGCTGATCCGGAGCGGTATAGCGCCGTCCCACCCCCAGGGCCTTGAGGGCCGCGCCTCCCAGGGCCCACAGGAGGGCCAGCGCCTCCTGGGGTTCGCCTCCCAGGCGGGCCAGGAGACGGGCGGCTTCCAGAAGGCCCGGGGCATCCGGCCGCGGGGCAGGAGGGCGCCAGCTTCGGGGGATGAGTTCCAGGCCCACCCGGCCCTGCGCGGCCACCGCCCCCCAGAGCCGGGGGCCGGCCTGGCTGAAGGAGACGCCCGGCCCCGGGCGGCCGTCCACCCACAGCCGGGGCTGCCCCAGATAGGTCTGCGTCAGAGACAGTCGGCCGGCAGCCGCGCCGGCCCAGGCAGGGGTAAGCTCCCCCAGGCGCTCAAGGAGCACTGCCGCCAGCCGGAGGCGGGCTCCCGGTTCATAGGGCAGCGAGCCAAAGACCAGGGGCCCTCCCGGGCCCAATTCCGCCAGCTCCTCAAGTCGTTGCCGCACTCCCTTCCCCCTCCTCGGCCTCCCGGCCCTGCCGGCGCACCAGCTGCACAAAGCAGTCTTCCAGGCCGGGCTCGGCAGGCTGGAGTTCCACCGGCTCCAGGCCGGCGTCCGTCAGCAGACGGCGCAGGCCGGGGGCGGCCTCCTGGGCCCGGGGGACGGTGACCGACAGATGATCCCCCCGGGTGAGCACCTGCCGGACCCCCGGCCCCTGCTCCAGCAGCTCCCGGGCCCGTCTGAGGTCCGCCGCCCGCACCTCCACCAGCTCCCCCTGGAAGGCGGCCTTGAGCCCCTCGGGGGTATCCACCGCCAGGAGACGGCCGTCATGCAAAAGACCGACCCGGTGGGAGCGCTCGGCCTCATCCAGGTAGGCGGTGCTCAGGAAAATGGTGATGCCCTCCTGGAGCAGGCGCTGCAGAATCTCCCAGAACTCCCGCCGGGAGACGGGGTCCACCCCGAAGGTGGGCTCATCCAGGAACAAGACCCGGGGCCGGTGGCTCAGGGCGCAGATCAGCCCCAGCTTCTGGCGCATGCCCCCGGAGAGCTGCCCCGCCAGCCGGTCCTGGAATGGTTCAAGTCCGGCAAAGGCCAACAGCCCCGGCAGGCGCTCCTCCCGCACCGCCCGGGGGACGCAGTAGAGGTCAAAGTAAAACAGGAGATTTTCCCGCACGGTGAGATCGTCATACAGCCCGAAGCGCTGGGGCATGTAGCCGATGTGTTCCTTGAGCTCCTCGGCCTGGGCCACCGTGTCATACCCCAGGACCCGGGCCTCACCGGCATCGGGGTCCATGATGCCCACCAGCAGGCGCATGAGCGTGGTTTTGCCGGCGCCGTCGGGGCCCACCAGGGCAAAGGCCTCCCCCCGCCGGACCGTGAGGTTGACCTCCCGCAGCGCCACCCGGGGGCCGAAGGTTTTTCTCAAGCCCCGGGCCTCGATCTCGTAAACCCCGCCCGTCTCTGGCATGGCACCCAAGACGCCTCGGCGGCACTCTATCAGAAAGCCGGGTCCAGGACAAGCCGGGGCCGGAGCCGGGCCGGGGTGTCGCCCCGGTGCCTCTGCCTCGGTGGCCGGGGGAGAGGGGGCCAAAGTCCGATGGCCGGCATTGTCCCTGTGAAAGTCTTTGCCCTTGGGAGTATAATGGGCATATGCACAGCGCCGACATCCCCCTCTTTGGCGTGATTCTGGCGGGAGGCTCCGGCACCCGCTTCTGGCCGCTGAGCCGCCACCTTTATCCCAAGCAGGTCCTGCGGCTGCTGGGCTCCCAATCCATGCTGGAGGCCACCATCTCCCGGCTGTTGCCCCGCATCCCCCTCAACCGCCTGGGGGTGGTGACCAGCGCCTCTCAGGCCGAGGTCATCCGCCTGGACCTCTTCCGCCAGGGACGGGAGGGGATCAGGCTGTGGCTGGAGCCGGAGGCGAAAAACACCGCCGCGGCGGTGGGGCTGGCGGCGGTCCTGCTGGCCGGCGAGCAGGAGGCGGAAACTCTGGCCGTCTTCCCCGCCGACCACTACATCCGGGATCAGGCGGCCCTGCATGTGGCCCTCAATGTGGGGGCCGCCCTGGCCCAGGAGGGCTATCTGGTCACCTTCGGCATCACCCCCAGCCGGCCGGAGACGGGCTACGGCTACATCAAAGCCGGCCGCCCCCTCATGGACGGACAGGCGTATGAGGCGGCACGCTTTGTGGAAAAACCGCCCCGGGAGGAGGCCCGGCGGTTTCTCCGGGAGGGGGGCTACTACTGGAACAGCGGCATCTTTGTCTTCCGCCGGGAGGTGTTCCTGGAGGCCCTGGCCCGGCATCTGCCGGAGACCTACGCCGGTCTCCGCCGCCTGAGCGCAGGTGAGGGGGGACCCGGCCTGGCGGAGATCTATGCCACCCTGCCCGCCGTCTCCCTGGATCACGGGGTGATGGAGAAAGCCGCCAACGTGGCGGTGGTGCCGGCGGATCTGGGCTGGAGCGATGTGGGGAGCTGGAGCGCCCTTTTTGACCTCCTGCCGGAAGATTCCCGGGGCAACATCCGGGTGGGGCGGGTCCTGGACCGGGACAGCCAAGGCTCCCTGGTCTTCGCCCAGGAGCGGCTGGTGGCCACCTTAGGTCTCAGGGACGTGGTGGTGGTGGATACCCCCGACGCCACCCTCGTGTGCCACCGGGACCGGGTTCAGGAAGTCAAGGACCTGGTGGCGGAGCTTAAGCGCCAGAACCTGGCGGAATCGCAGCAGCACCTGACAGTGGAACGCCCCTGGGGCCGCTACACGGTGCTCACCGGCGGGCCCGGCTTCCAGGTCAAGGAGGTGCAGGTGCTGCCCGGCAAGCGCCTCAGCCTGCAGTATCACCGTTTCCGGGCCGAGCACTGGGTGGTGGTGCAGGGGGTGGCGCTGGTGACCATCGGCACCGAGAGGCGCCGGCTGCAGGCCAACGAAAGCGTCTACGTGCCCGTGGAAGCCCCGCATCGCCTGGAAAACCCCGGTCCGGAGCTGCTGCGCCTCATTGAGGTGCAGACCGGCCCCTATCTGGGGGAGGATGACATCGTGCGGCTGGCGGATGACTTCTGGCGGCACGCCGACCAGCCCGCCTCCTGAGAGGCTGACCCTCCCCGTGTCTCTCGCTGCCTCTGTCTCCCAGCGATGAGCAGCCCCCCTTTGAATTTCCGCCCCCGGGTGCTCGTGCTGGCCGCGGCCTGTAACCCCGACAAACCCTCGGATTACGCCGCCGGCTGGGGCTGGGTGCGCCAGATCGCCCGTTTTGCCGAGGTGGTGGCCCTGTGCGGCGCCTGGGACCGGGAGGGGGTGGAACGCTATCTGGCCGCCCATGGGGACCTCCCCGGGGTGCGCTTTGTCTTTGTGCCGGAGGGCCCCCTGGAGCAGTGGCTCAAGCGGCGCCGGCCCCTCTTTGAACTCCACTATTTTTCCCACTACCTGTGGCAGCGCCGGGCCTTCCGGGTGGCCTCCCGGCTGGTGGAGGAGCAGCCCTTTGATCTGGTCCACTACGTCACCCGCAACGGCTTCCGGGAGCCGGGCTTCCTGTGGAAGCTGCCGGTGCCCTTCATCTGGGGCCCGGTGGGGGGCACCCAGAACTACCCCTGGCGCTTCCTGGGCATGGCCGGGCCGAGGGGCGGGATAAAGGAGCTGCTCCGCAACCTCCTCAATCTCCTGCAACTCCATCTAAGCCCCCGGGTGCGGCGGGCGGCCCGCAGGGCCGCGGTGCTGCTGGCGGCCAACTCCCAAGGGCAACGGGACCTGGCTCGGATTTCCGGCCGGGCCGTGCACCTGCTGTTGGACACCGGGGTGGAGGAGGCGGCTCAGGAGGTGGCCCCCCGGCCGGCCCCGCCGCCCTTGCGCCTGCTGTGGAGCGGCAAATTCGAGCCCCACAAGGGCCTGCCCCTGCTGCTCTCCGCCCTGGCGGGGCTGCCCCCGGAGCTCTTTTCCCTCACCATCCTGGGGACGGGACCCGAGGAGCGGCGCTGGCGGGAGCTGGCCCGGCGCCTGGGGGTGGAAGGGCGATGCCGGTGGCTGGGATGGCTCCCCTGGCATGAGGCCCGGCGCTGGTATGACTGGGCCCATCTCCTGGCCTTCACCAGCCTCCGGGACACCTCCGGCAATGTGGTGCTGGAGGCCTTCAGCCGGGGGGTGCCGGTCCTCTGCCTGGACCACCAGGGCGCAGGGGACATGGTGACCCCCGCCTGCGGGGTGAAGATCCCGGTGACCAGCCCCGGGGAGGTCATTGCCGGCCTGCGTCGGGCCGTGACCACCCTGGCGGCGGAGCCTGAGCTGCTCGGAGAGATGGCGGGTGGGGCCCTCCACCGGGCGAGAGTGTATCTGTGGAACCGGCAGGGGGAGCGGCTGGCCCACTGTTACCAGAGGATGACGTCGGCTCGGGCTTCGGGTGCGGCATTGCCGCAGACCTGAGAAGAGGGAGCATGGAGGGGCAGCAGCAGGAAAAGGCAAGCCGGGTGATGACCGCCGGAGGTGTTTTGATCCTGGCCCTGGCAATGGGCGGAGGGGTGTTGTGGCTGTTGCCCCTCGAGTTTGAACCCATGGATTATATCTACTCATATGCCCCCCTGGCAGAAAATCTCCTGCAGGGACGAGGATTCGTCTATGCCGAAGGGGATTTTGACGCGGATTATCCGCCCGGATATCCCCTGATCCTGGCGGGGCTGTTTAAGTTGGCGTCATTTATGGCCCTTCCCAGAGAGTGGGTGCTGACCGGTTTTCATCTGGCCGTTTTTGCCTTCTGTGCTGTGGCCCTCCTGGCCATCAGCGGGATGATGTGGGAAGGGAGGTGGGCGGTTTTGCCTCCCGTGCTCTTTTGCACCTACCCACTGTCTCTTTGGCTGCTGAAACAGCCGATGAGTGAAATCCCCTTCATGTTATTTTTATATACTTCAGTTTATTTTCTACTGAAAGGAGGAAATCTCAAAAATAACTACCTTCATTTTCTTTTATCAGGTTTTTTGTCAGGCGTGGCTATCCTCATTCGTCCCATTGGATTAGCCATTATATTAATATTTCCATTATATATTATTTATCACAATAACAAAATTTATTATAACCGTTGCTTGGCTGTTGTTTGGCTGAATATCGGAGTCTTCCTGATATTATTGCCATGGATCGCTTTCTGTTACCATAAGACAGGTCATTTTATATTGGTCAGCACCAACCTTGCCCCCAGTATCATTGACGGGTGGTCATTTGCCGCTGATCCCGCAGCAGACCATCGACTTCCCTTTGACGTCTCTGAGGACGTGCGGGAGTGGATGACGGGATTCCTCCAGCAGTGCGGCGGCCGACGCTCAGGGTCGGAAGTCCTCTCCTGCCTCTTCTCCCGGCTCCAGGACCAACCCCTTCCTGGCCTGAAGATCGCCTTGTGGAAAGTAATCCGAGCCTGGTATGGGACCAACAGCGGCAGGTGGGACACCGCAGCCGGGTCGTTCCAGGTTCTTTACCTTCCTGTGATTATCGGTTCGGTGGCGGTGGGCTTGCGGCGCAGGGGGGTCGTGGGGGATGCCGCCCTGCTGATCATTTTGTTGCTGGGCTATTTCTGGGGCATAACCGTTTTGGTGCTTTCCATCGTGCGCTATTTGGTGCCTGCCATCGGGTTGAGCTTCATCATGGCCCCGGCCCTTTTCCAGTGCTTGCCCCGGAGGGATGTCCGGAAGCCCACCCTGCCCTGAGCGCCAAACCTCCCAGGCTGGCAAGGGGCCCCTTCAAACCAAAAAGGGCGAGCCGGGCTCCTGGGGGACCGGAAAAGGGGTCCCTGATCCGCGGGGACCGGGCGCCTCTCTCAGCCCCGCCGAAGCCCGCCCCCGGTATGCCCTGTTCCGGGAGCGCCCGAAAAGTGCCGGACAATCCAGGCGGCCTCCCGGGGCCGGCGCAGGGCCAGGGTGCAGAGGCTGACGGCGTCGGCGCCGATGTCGAAGTAGCGCTCCACCTGCTCCCGGCCCGCCACCCCGCAGCCCATGATGAGAAAACCCCGCAGCTTGGGGCGCAGCTCCCGGTTGTAGGCGAAGGCCAGCTCAAAGGCCGGGCCCCCCGAGACGCCCCCGCCCCCCACCTTGGCCAAGGGTGAGGGGGGGCCCAGGGGATAGAGCAGGTCGTAGGGGATGGTGTTGACCGCGTGGATGGCCGCCACCCCCAGGCGTTCCAGCTCCTGGCAGAACTCGAAGGGGTGGCAGATGCTCACCTTGGCGATCAGCTGGAGCTCCGGGTCCTGCTGCCGCAGCGCCCGGGTGCAGGCCAGGGCCTGGGTGACGTTCTCCCGGATGGCCTCCGCGGCGTTGGGGCAGGAATAGTTGAGCTCCAGGGCCTGAAAGTGGGGCCCCAGGGCCTCACGGTAGATGGCCGCCGCCTCCAGGGTCTCGGCGATGGCCACCTCCAGGCCCTTGGCGAATTCCGGATAGAAATTGGGGATGACCCGGAAGCCCAGCTCCCAGGAGCGGCGGATTTCTGCCGCCGCCTTCTCCACCCCGGCGTTGGTGAGGCCGTAGGCGTTGAGCATTCCCAGGCCGGGGAGCCGACGGATGTAGCGCCAGGTGAAGGGATTGGCGGGCACAAAGTTCCCCCGCCGGGGGTGGCGGGTGGCGGACTTGGTGAACACCGTGGCGCCGGTCTCCCGGACTGCCTTAAGGAGGCGGCGATACGACGGCAGCAGGGTGTAGGGGAAGATCCCCCGGCCGGCGCCCCCCAGGGCGGTGGAGAGGCAGATGCGGCTCACCGGCGGCGCGGCTTTCCCGGAATTCACCGCGCCCCCGCCTCCTCCCGGGCCCGGAACCAGGCCGCGGCCCGCTCCAGGTCCGCCGGGGTGTCCACCTCCAGGGTCTCCCCCTCCGTCTCCAGCACCCGGATGGGGTAGCCGTACTCCAGGGCCCGGAGCTGCTCCAGCTTCTCCGCCTGCTCCAGGCGGCCGGGGGGGAGGCTGACAAAGTCCTGCAGAAAACCCGCCCGATACACGTAGATGCCGAGATGGCGGAAGTAGACCGGCCGCTCCCCGTCCCGCCAGCAGGGGATGGGGCTGCGGGAAAAGTAAAGGGCCCGGCCCCGGTGATCCCAGACCACCTTGACCACGTTGGGGTCGGCGGCCAGGGCCGGGTCGGTGAAGCGCCGGGCCGGGGTGGCCATCACCAGGCTGCAGTCCTGCTCAAAGAGGGCCGCCAGGGCCGCCACCACCCGGGGCGGAAACAGGGGCTGGTCGCCCTGGATGTTCACCACCAGGTCCAGGGGGCCAAGGCCCAAAAGCCCGGCGGCCTCGGCCAACCGGTCGGTGCCGGAGGGGTGGTCCGGGCGGGTCATGAGCACCTCACCGCCGAAGCCCGCAACACAGTCCCGGATGCGCCCGTCATCGGTGGCCACCCAGACCCCATCCAGCCCGGGAATCGCTTGGGCCTGCTCCCACACCCGCTGGATGAGGGGCTTGCCCGCCACGTCCGCCAGGGCCTTCCCCGGCAGGCGGGTGGAGGCGTAGCGGGCCGGAATCACAGCCACTGAGCGCACGGGACAGGCTGCCTCC
>CALEAV010000052.1 GCA_937943575.1 uncultured bacterium
TCAATCTGAAGTGGAGCCAGGTGGATTTGTCCCATGCGTGTGTGCATATTCCGGCAGACGAGGCCAAAGGGGGCCGGGACCTGCGATTGCCCTTGGCTCCAGAGGCCGTGGAGCTTTTGACGAGACTGCCCGGGCATCCTGAAAGTGATTATGTCTTTTGCAAAGAGGATGGCCGACCATACCGGAATATTTACTCCGGCTTTCGCTTGGCGGTGAAAAAGGCAGGGCTTAAGGATGTCACCATTCACATTTTACGCTACACTGTGGGGAGCCACCTGGTGATGAATGGCGTGGATTTGGCCACGGTTAAGGAGCTTCTGGGACACAAGGATATCCGCACCACTCTACGCTATGCCCACCTGGCCCAGGAGCACAAGCGCCAAGCCATCGGAAAATTGGGAGCAATATTCACCAATATATTTCACCGGACCCCTTTCGATAATAAAAGGGTTACCGCGAGAAGCCGTAACCCCTTGAAATTACTGGTGCCGAAGCCGGGACTCGAACCCGGACAGGCCTGCGCCCACTAGACCCTGAACCTAGCGCGTCTACCAGTTCCGCCACTTCGGCCGCTCGTGGAGTCCGCCGGCTGCCGGCCTGGCAAAATCCACACATACAAATTATAATATGCGAGTACATTCGTCAAGAGGCGGTGACGCACTTTCATGGTCCTCTACGATCTTCCCCCGGGCAAGGGGCCGTTTTCCCGCACCGTGCTCACCATCGGCAATTTCGACGGCGTGCATCTGGGCCACCGGGCCATCCTCTCCCGGGTGGTAAGGCGAGCCCAAGAGCTGGACTGCCAGCCCGTGGCGGTGACTTTTGACCCCCACCCCCTTAGGGTGCTCCGGCCGGAGCTGGAGCTGCCCCTTCTCACCACGCCGGCCCAGAAATGCCGCCTCCTGGAGGAGGCCGGCATGGCCGGGGTGGTGGTCCTCCCCTTTACCCGGGAATTTGCCGAGCTGTCGGCCCGGGAGTTTGTGCGCCAGTATTTCTGGGAGCGCCTGAGCGCCCGGGAGGTGGTGGTGGGCTATGACTACCGCTTCGGCAAGAACCGGGAAGGCAATCTTGACCTGCTCAAGGAGATGGGGCGCAGGCTGGGCTTCACGGTGCAGGTGGTCTGGGCCGTGGAGGTGAACGGCGCAGTGGTCTCCAGTTCCCTCATCCGGGCCATGCTGCGGCTGGGGAAGGTCAAAGAGGCGGCCCGGCTCCTGGGGCGCCCCTACCGGGTGGAGGGCCGGGTGGTGCCGGGGAAGGGCCGGGGAGCCCGGCTCCTGGGGATCGCCACCGCCAACCTGGAGCCGGACAACGAGATTTTGCCCGCCTCGGGGATCTACGCGGTGGTGGTCCACTGGCAGGGCCGCGCCTACCGGGCGGTGGCCAATATCGGCACCTGCCCCACCTTCGACAACCAGGAGCTGACCCTGGAAGTGCACCTGCTGGATTTTGCCGGGGACCTGTATGGCGAGCGCCTGGAAGTGGATTTCGTGGCCCGGCTCCGGGAGGAGCGCCGCTTCCCGTCACTGGGGGACCTGGCGGCCCAGATCCGGGCGGACATCGCCCAGGCCCGGGAGCTATTGGGGCAGGAGCCCGATCCCCCCTCAGGCACCCGGTGAGGGTTCCGATGGGGGCAAAAGCCCCGCCTCCGCCAGATGGCGGGCCAGGGCTGCGGCGTCTCCAAAATGCCAGGCCGCAAGTCCCTGGCGGCGGGCCGCCTCCACAAAGGGGAGCTTGTCGTCGATGAAGAGGCAGGCCGCAGGCGGGCAGGGAAGCTTCCGGAGGAGGGCCTGGTAAAAGCCGGGTTCCGGCTTGCGGCTGCCCACCCGGTAGGAGAGGATATAGCCCTGAAAGCCGTGGATTACCGGAAAGCGCTCCCAGAGATAGGGGAAGTGCAGGACGTTGGTGTTGGAGACCAGATACAGGGGGAGGCGGTTTTTCAAGTGGGCGAGGAGCTCCTCCATCTCCGGCAGCGGCGCAAAAATCTCACACCAGTAGCGGCAGAAGTCGGGGTAGGGGAGGGGGGCGGGGACCACGGCCAGCACCTGCCGGTAAAACTCCTGGGGGCTGATCAGGCCGCAGTCAAAGGCCGGCTCCAGGCCGCCCTCAAAGATGCGGCTATACACCTCGTCGGGTTCCAGGCCGGCAGCTTCTGCCAGGCGGCGGCAGAAAAGGCCGTGGTCCACCCGGATGAGGACGTTGCCCAGATCAAAGGCCAGGGCGGCGTAGGGGGGCATGGGGCCTCACCGACGCGGGCCGGACCCGGCGGGGCCCAGGGCCCGGGAAACTGCCGGGGAATGCCGCGCCGATCGCCTGGATTCCATGGCGCCTATTGTCGCGCCACCGGCCTCAGGGGCAAAGGGGGATCGGAGGAGAGCCGCTGCCTTCCCCGGGGTGCGGAAAATCGGTTAAACTAGTCGCTACCGGTTCCGAGAGCTTGATAAAAGGGAGGAGCCTGAGGGCGCTGAGGAGAGGGGGCACGCATGGCCAGAAACCGGGGCTGGGGATATGTGTTGGCGCTGTTGGTGGGCGCTGGCGGGGCCAGCATCTTTTGGCTGTGGGGCCCCATCATGAAAGGGGAGGTGGCCCGGCAGGTGGCCCAGGCGGTAAGCGCCCGGCCCCTGACCGTCGAGGCCGGCCGGGGGGAGGCGGCGAAAGTGGGCGCCACCCAGGCGTCGGGTGGCCGCTTCCAGATGATCTCCGACGGCAAGCACGTCTTTCTCGCCGACCTGAAAACCGGCCGGGTGTGGCGCTATTATCACTTCACCCGGGAAAGCGGCGGGAGGGAGGATGAGGGCTTCCAGCCGGTGGCCATCTTGAGCGGCGGCAAACGTTTTTACGCCGCCGAGGAGATTGAGGCGGCCCTGAAAGGAAGCGATCGGCCGTAAGCCTTGAAGGGCGGATTCCCGGTCACATGATTGCGGGGTCTTTCCTGAGGGCCGGACGCAGCGGGGGCTGCCGAGGTTGGCCGCATCCGCCCGCTTCTTTTCCCCGGAAACGTCCCCAGCCAGCCGTCGCGGGCAGACCGTGATGAAAAAATACTTTGATTTCTATTCGCCTCTGGAGCGGCGCTACCTCTTCAACAGCTTTCTGGTGGTGGTGGCCGTGGTGGAGGTGATCATCTTTGTCTTCACCCTCATCTGGCAGATTGATGAAGGCATGTTCGGGGGGCCGGTGAGGGAGGTGCCCTTCCCGTGGCGGGAGTATCTCCTGGTGGCCTTCGCGGCGCCCATCGCCTTGCTCTTGGTCTTTGGCATCATCATCTGGGGGTTTGAGACCCTGGCCTCCCCGCCGCAAGCCAGGGATGCAGCAGGGGCTGCGGATTCCCGTTCCCGGCGGGTCAGGCGATTCGTGCTCACCGTCCTGGGGCTGCTCGCAGCGGTAATGCTGCTCTGGCACGGGGGGGGACTTTTGGCGGGCCTGGCCGCTCTCTTCAAGGCCCTGGGCTTGGGGGGCACCTACATCCTGGCGGCCCTGGTGGGCCTCCTGTGCGTTTTCATCACCATCTGGCTCTACCTCAATTACCGGCTCCAGAAGCGGGCTTTGGAACTGCGTTATCTCCAATACCTGGCCGAGCGCCACGGCCTGGTGCTGCCGGAAGGGGAGCTCCCCTCTTCGGAGAGGTTGATCCCGGAAGAGGGTCAGGGTGCTGGCGAGGTGCCCCGCTTGCCGGAGGCGCCGCCGCCGTCCAAGGACTCTTTGCCTTAAGGTCCCATCTCTCTGTCCGGTTGCCGTAAGGATGTGTTTTTGTTTGTGAAAATTTTCCTTTACATCAGGTTCAGGTTAAGGTATGAATGGACATCTGAGGTGGCTGGGTCACAAGGCCGCCGGTGGGCCTGAAAGCAGGCGGACAGGGGCGCACCGGCCCTGAGGGCCTGACGATATCGGCAACACCAATCTCCAAAGGAGGGTAGCTGCGGATGGATATCATTAATTTTGCCTTGTTGTGTGGTTTGGCTGGAGTGGCCTACGGGCTGTTCACCACCAGCTGGGTGTTGAAGCAGGACCCGGGGTCCCCGCGCATGCAGGAGATCTCGGATGCGGTCAAGGAAGGGGCCAACGCCTTCCTGAACCGGCAGTACAAGACCGTGGCCATGGTGGGCGCGGTGATCTTCATCCTGCTGTTCGGCCTGGGCAAGTACACCGCCATCGGCTTTGTCATCGGCGCCATGGGCTCCGCCGCCGCCGGTTACGTGGGCATGTATGTGTCGGTGCGGGGCAATGTGCGCACCGCCCAGGCGGCCTTCACCAGCATGGCCCACGCCCTCAAGGTGGCCTTCCGGGGCGGCTCGGTCACCGGGCTCCTGGTGGTGGGCCTGGCGCTTCTGAGCGTCGCCGGCTACTACAAGTTCCTCTTGGCCGTGGATCCCAAGGAAGCCATGCACGCCCTGGTGGGTCTGGGCTTCGGCTGCTCCCTGGTGAGCGTCTTCGCCCGCTTGGGCGGCGGCATCTACACCAAGGCGGCGGACGTGGGCGCTGACCTGGTGGGCAAGGTGGAAGCGGGCATCCCCGAGGACGACCCCAGAAACCCTGCGGTAATCGCCGACAACGTGGGCGACAACGTGGGCGACTGCGCCGGCATGGCCGCCGACCTGTATGAGACCTACGTGGTCACCGCGGTGGCCGCCATGCTCCTGGCCGCCACCGTGTATGGCCCCACCTCTCCGGCGGTCATCTTCCCGTTGCTCATCGGCGGCGTCTCCATCCTGGCCTCCATCGCCGGCACCTTCTTTGTGCGCCTGGGCAAATCCCAGTACATCATGGGCGCCCTTTACAAGGGCCTCATCGCGGCGGCCGTGCTGGCCACCATCGCCTTCTATCCTTTGGCCCAGAAGTTCATGGCGGGCGTGGCCGCCAAGGCGGTGAAGGGCGGCGCCGGCTATGTCATTCCGCCCTTTAATGTCTTCCTGCTGGCCGTCATCGGCGTGGTCCTCACCGGCCTGATCGTGGCCATCACCGAGTACTTCACCTCCAAGAGCTTTGCCCCGGTGAAGTCCATCGCCCTGGCCTCCACCACCGGCCATGGCACCAACGTCATCCAGGGTCTGGCCATCTCCATGAAGGCCACCGGCGCCCCGGTGATCGTCATCGTCCTGGCCATCCTGGCGGCCTTCCATCTGGGCGGCGGCTTTGAGAGCCCGGGCACCGGTCTTTATGCCATCGCCCTGTCCGCCGTCTCCATGCTCTCCATGACCGGTATCGTGGTGGCCATCGACTCCTACGGGCCCATCACCGACAACGCCGGCGGCATCGCCGAGATGGCGGAGCTCCCGGATGAGATCCGGGCCATCACCGACCCCCTGGATGCGGTGGGCAACACCACCAAGGCGGTGACCAAGGGGTACGCCATCGGCTCCGCGGGCCTGGCGGCGCTGGTGCTCTTCGCCGAGTACTCCCGCTCCTTCCCCGGCGCCATGACCTTTGACCTCTCCGATCCCCGGGTGCTGGCCGGCCTGTTCATCGGCGGCCTCTTGCCCTACTACTTCGGCGCCCTGTGCATGGAGGCCGTGGGCAAGGCCGCGGGCGGCGTGGTGGACGAGGTGCGGCGGCAGTTCCGGGAGATCCCCGGCATCATGGAAGGCACCGCCAAACCCGAGTATGGCACCTGCGTGGATATCGTCACCAAGGCGGCTTTGCGCCAGATGATGGTGCCGGCCCTCATCCCGGTGCTCTCCCCCATCATCGTCGGCTTCATGCCCGGTCTGGGTCCGGTGGCCCTGGGCGGCATGCTCATCGGCTCCATCGTCACCGGTCTGTTCCTGGCCATCGCCATGACCTCCGGCGGCGGCGCCTGGGACAACGCCAAGAAGGCCATTGAGGACGGCCTCTATGGCGGCAAGGGCTCTGACGCCCACAAGGCGGCGGTCACCGGCGACACCGTGGGCGACCCCTACAAGGACACCGCTGGCCCGGCCATCAACCCCATGATCAAGGTGGTGAACATCGTGGCCCTCTTGATCGTGCCCTTGCTGGCCAAGTAAACACCTGACCATCTGACACGCGCGGCCGGCTCCTGATTCAGGGGCCGGCCTTTTTTATGGCGGGATCCTGCCCGCCCCTGGCCGCCGCCGCAGTCCCGGCGCCAGGGCGGCTTACTTCCGGGAGGGCTTTTCAGGCCCCGCCCGGAGACCCATCCCCCGCAGCAAGGTCCCAAAATCGGAAGTGCTCCTGCGAAGGCTTTCTGTCCAAGGCAGAGGGAAAAAGGAAGAGAGGCGGTTTCAGCGCAGCCGGCTGGTCCAGGGGAGCAGGGGCCGCTCCGTTAGGGTGCGGCGCCAGAGATACAGCGTCAGGAGGGCGAAAAGGATGTTGGCGCTCCAGGGTGCCAGGAAGGGGGAGAGTTTGGCCTGCACCGCCAGGCGCCAGGAGGCGGTGAACATCACGTAATAGGTGAGAAAGACCCCCAGGCCCACCACCAGCCCCCAGGTGCGGCCGTGCTCCACGGGGCTCAGGCCCAGGGGCACCGCCAGCAGACACAGGATGAGGGCGCCCACCGGCAGGGCGAAGCGCTGGCCCAGCTCCACCGCCGCCCGGTTGTACGGCTCACTTCCCGGAGGATTCTTCGCCAAGGCCCGGCGCAGGTCCTTCAGGGACATCTCGGCCTCAGAGCGGCTCCCGGTCTGGCCGCCCGCCAGGGGCAGGGGGAGGGTGTAGGACGCAAAATCCACTGTGTGCCGCCGGTGGCCGGCGGGGTCCCAGCGGATGATGATCCCGTCGGTGAGCTGGAGGAGGAGACTGCCCTGGGCCGGGTCATAGGCCAGCCTGCCCTGCCGGGCGTAGATGGTCTGGGGATGCTCCCGGTCCCGGGAATCCGAGAGAAAGATGCCCTCCAGCTCCCGGCCCACGGCCACCACCCGGCTGACATAGATCACCAGCCCCTTGAACTCGGTGTTGAAGACCTGCTCCTGGATGCCCAGATCCGCCCGACGCCGCACCACATCACTCAGGAGGTCCTGCGTCTGGCGCCGGGCCCAGGGGGCGCCGTAGACCGTCAGGACGAGCGTCAGGGCGGCCACCGCCAGGGAGAAGGCCAGCAGAGGGGTGAGGAGCTGCCGGTAGCTGAGGCCGGAGACCTTGAGGGCGATGACCTCGTGGTCCACGGTGAGGCGCATCAGGGCCAGCATGATGCCCACCGTGGCGGCCATGGGCAGGGTGAAGATGAGGAGATACGGCAAAAGATAGAAGCAGGCCCGGAGGATGTCCATCAGCCCGATGCCCTTGACCACGATCAGCTGCATCAGGCGCATCAGCCGGCCGGAAAAGACGATGGTGGTGAAGGCCAGGAGGCTCACCATGAAGGGATGGAGAATCTCGGTCAGCAGGTAGCGGGAGAGGATGCGGGGCATGGCTGCGTCCGCGTGGCGGCGGGGGCACGGGCTGCGGGCAGCGTCGGCCCGCGATTTTGTCGGCCCCCCACCCACAGCCCCTTCATTTTCCGGCATAAGCCAGCAAAAGGCAATCCTTGAAGCGGCCCAGCTCCTGCCAGGCGCCCGGCAACCGGCCCTTCAGGGCGGCCAGCTCCTGGCGGCGCACCACAAACAGCACCTGGGGCCGGGTGTGGACGAACTGCGTCACCTCTTCCCAGGTTCTCAGCTCCAGACCACTCTCCGGCCTGAGGCTGAGTCCGAACTCCAGCTCCCCCCGCACCTGAAAGAGATGCATGGGGCGCCGGAGATAAAAGGACAGGGCCTGGGAGTAATACCGCACCCCCACCACCGGGGCGTCTGGAGGGTGGTGGGTGGCGGCCAGGGCCGCGGCCCGGGGGGAGCGGTACGTGCTGATCAGCCCCAGAAAGAAGGCGGCCTGGAGGGCCAGGGCCAGCGCTCCCAGCCCCAGGGGCCACCGGTGCCGCAGCAGCAGGGCCAGGGCGCCGCTGGCGGCCGCCACCAGGATGGGCAGGGGCAGGGCTTCCGCCAACCCGGGGGTTTTGGCCACCTCCCGGGCCCAGGCCGCCGGCATCCGGACATACAGCCCCGCGGCCGCCAGACCGAGCCCCAGCCAGGCGGCGAGGCCGAGGACAAAGGGCCTCCCCTCCATTCCCTGGGCCAGGGCCCGGCCCAGGACCACGGCCAGAGGCAGCAGGGCCGGCAAGATATAGGGGGCCAGTTTTCCCCGGGAGAGGCTGTAAAAGAGCAGGATGACCCCGGCCCAGAGCAGGAGAAAGCGCCCCCGGGGCTCGGCCCAGGCCCGGGTGCGCCACACCGCCCCGGGGAGGAGCGGCGTCCAGGGGAGAAGGGCTGCCAGCAGCACCGGCAGGTAGTAGTAAAAGGGTTCCGGGTGAATGGGCTGGGTGGCGAAGCGCCCCACGTGGTGGTCCCAGAAAAAATATCGGGGAAATTCCGGAACCTTCAGGCTCACGCCGATAAACCAGGGAAGGGCCAAAACGGCGACGAGCGCCAGGCCGCCGGGAGACAGCCAGAAGGTCCACGGCCGGCGCCGCTCCCAGAGGGTGGCCCCCCCGAGGATGAGCACTGCCAGCACCAGGGCCACCGGGCCCTTGGTGAGCACCGCCAGGGCCAGAGCCAGATAAGCCGGCAGCAACAGCCGCCGCCGGTCCTCCTCATAGGCCAGGTAGCCCAGGGCCACGGCCACATTGAGGAACAGGGCCAGAGTCATGTCCAGGGTGAGCAGACGGCCCAAAACCACATACCCCCCGGCGGTGGCCAGAACCAGGGCGCCCCAGAACCCCGCTTCCTCCCCCCACCAGCGCCGGCCCAGGGCATACGCCAGGAGCACCCCGCCCAGCGCCGAGAGGGCCACCGGCAGGCGGGCGGCAAATTCCGTGAAGCCGAAGAGCAGGTAGCTTGCCCCGATGAGCCAGACCACCAGGGGCGGCTTTTCCAAATAGGGGACGAAATTGAGGTGGGGAAGGAGCCACTCCCCCAGGACCAGCATCTCCCGGGCGATCTCGGCATAACGCCCTTCGTCCGGATCCATGAGGCCGGCTGCCCCCAGCTCCCGGAAAAACACCCACAGGGCGGCGGCCGCCAGGAGGACCAGGCGCGCCTGAGACGGAAAGGTGCGGGAGGAAAAGGTCATGACGGAGGCAATTTCTTCCGGAAATGGGTGCCGGCTCCGGGATAGCTTCCGGGAAAAAGCAGCTATTGTCAAGGTGGCGACGATGGCCTGCTTGTTGCACCGGTCCGCCGGCAAAGGGCGGCGGGGAAGGACCGCCGGGCCGTCTATCAGGGGGAGGGGGCACAGGCATGCACATCGGCCGCCAGTCGGAGATTTCACCCCAGGCCATCATCGAAGAGCCGGAAAACGTGGTCATCGGGGATCATGTGCAGATCAAGGCGGGGGTGGTGCTGCGCCCGGAGACCGGCTTCATCGTCATCGGCAACCACGTGGTCATCGACCACTACACCCTTATCCACGGCAAGGGAGGGGTGGAGATCGGCGACTGGTGCATCATCGCCCCCCACTGCGGGCTCTTTGCCCAGAGCCATGCCTTTGACTCCTTTGACAAGCCCATCACCCTGCAGCCCCTCACCGGCAGGGGCATCACCCTCATGGGGGACAATTTGCTGGAGGCCGGGGCCATCATCCTGGACGGGGTGACCCTGGGCAAGGGCACGGTGGTGGGGGCCGGCGCGGTGGTCACCCAATCCTTCCCCATGGCCAAGGTCATCGCCGGCAACCCGGCCCGCATCCTCAAGGACCGGGCCCCCCGGGACACCTGGGAATTCCGCACCTCCGAGCGGGCCTCGGTGGACCTCACCCCGCCGGAATACTGGCCCTACATCGAGCAGCGGGCAGCCTTCGGGAGGCAGCTTCTCACCCCTGCGGATGTGGTCCTGGATCTGGGTTGCGGCGAGGGCTATCTCACCAATATCTTCCGGGAAAAATGCAGCACCATCATCGGCGTGGACTACTGCGAGGCGGCGGTGGCCAAAGCCCGGGGGCGCTACGGGCTGGACTGCCGGCACATGAGCTGCACCGCCCTGGATTTCCCCCCGGCCTCCTTTGACGTGGTCACCTGCTTTGAGCTCCTGGAGCACCTTACCCGGCTGCAGGCCAAAAGGACCGTGATGGAGATCCTGCGGGTGCTGAAGCCCGGCGGCCGGCTGGTGGGCTCCACCCCCCTGCGCCAGGGCGGCGAGGGGATATACGCCACCTATTCCCATATCCATGAATACAGTGCCCAGGAATTGCGGGCCCTCCTGCAGCCCTTTGCGAAGGTGGAGATCACCGGCAATTATTTCCTGGCGGTCAAGGGCTGAGGGGTGGCGCCCTCCCAGGCGGGGGCGGCCGGGGAGGATGGGGAGGGCAGGGAGGCCGCAAAACCCTCAAGCCCCTTCTGAGAACTTGGCGGGACCAGATTCTTTCGGGAGGACAGGCATGAACATCTTGTTGGCCACCTCAGCGGCGCCGTCCCAGACCCCCTTTTCCACCACTGAGAAACGCCCGCCCCTGGGGCTGGGCTTTCTCATCTCCGTGCTCCGCCAGGCCGGGCACCGGGTCTTTTTCATTGACAACTACCTCAGACCCAGCAATTTCCTGGACACCGACTATCTGTGGCGCCATGACATCGAGGTGGTGGGGATCCATGCCAACACCATCTGTTTCCGGGACACCCGGCGGATGCTGTGGCGCCTGGAGTATCTGCGCCAGACCGGGCGCTGGCGGGGGAAGATCATCGTTGGCGGGCCCCATGCGGCGGTGGCCCCGGAGACCATCCCCGCCTTTGTGGACCATGTGGTCCAGGGGGAAGGGGAGCGAGTCCTTCTGGAGATCGTGGAGGGCCGGGAGACCCGGCGCCTGGTACGGGCCCCCCGCCTGGACAACCTGGACGAGCTGCCCCGGCCCGCCTGGGACTACTTCGTTCACCAGCCCTACACCTGGACGGGGGAGTGGTTCCCCGGCGCCCCGGTCTTCACCCTGAACACCAGCCGGGGTTGCCCCTATGGGTGCACCTTCTGTTCCGTGGGCTCCATCTGGGGCCGCAAGTACACCTGCTTCAGCGCCGAGCGCATCGTGGCCGACGTTGAGTACTTAGTGAAGACCTACGGGGCCCAGGGCATCTATTTCCGGGAAGACAACTTCACCGTCCACCGGGAGCGCACCGAAACCTTCTGCCGCCTCCTCCTGAACAAGGGCCTGAAACTCACCTGGGCCTGCGAAACCCGGGTGGACGCCCTGGACCGGGAGCTCCTGGGCCTGATGCAGCGCGCCGGGCTGGCGGGGCTGTATTTCGGGGTGGAGAGCGGCTCGCCGGCGGTTTTGGAGCGCCTCCACAAGGGCATCACGGTGGAGCAGATCCGCGCCGCCTTCAGCTGGTGCCGGGAGCTGGGCCTGAGGACCGCGGCCAGCGTCATTGTGGGCACCCCCGGCGAGACCCCCCGGGACCTGGAGCTGACTGAGGCGCTCCTTGCCGAGATCCAGCCCACGGTCATCTGGCACAACGTCTTTGTGGGCATTCCCACCAGCCGCCTCTACCGCCAGGTCCTGGAAGACCGGGAGTACGAGTTCATCGATGACCGGGGGCTGGTGTATCTCCCCGGGCACGATGAGCGGGTGCGCCGGTTTTATGGCGGGCGCTGGGACGCCGGGGTGCCTCTGCGCCGGGGGCCGGATGGCGGCCCTGAGGACCCCGGAGTCAGCGTGGTGATGGCGGTGCACAACGGCGCCCCCTATCTCAGGGAGGCCGTCCAGAGCATTCTCGACCAGACCTACCCCCAGTTTGAGGTGATCATCATCGATGACGCCTCCACCGACGCCACCCCGGAGATCCTGGCGCAGTTGAACGACTGCCGGATCAAGGTGCTGCGCAACCCCACCCGGCTGGGGCTCGCCGCCTCCCTCAACCGGGGGATCCGGGAGGCCCGGGCCCCCTATATCGCCCGCATGGATGCCGATGACCTCTCCCTGCCGGAGCGGCTGATGCGCCAGCGGCAGTTCCTGGAGGAGCACCCCGACCATGCCCTGGTGGGGAGCAGCTACTACCAGATGGACGCCCAGGGCCGGATTGTGGGGCTGGTGCCGGTGCTCACTGACAATGAGGCGCTGCAGGCCGGTCTCCTGGAGCAGAACTGGTTCGGCCACGGCAGCGTCATGGTGCGCCGCCAGGCCCTCCTGGAGGTGGGGGGCTATAACGAGCGCTTCACCTGCGCCCAGGACTACGACCTGTGGCTGCGGCTGGCGGAGCGCCATAAAATCGCCAACCTGCCGGAGCCCCTGTATTGCTGGCGCCGGACGGAGGGGGGCATCTCCCAGGCCCGGCGGGCGGAACAGGAGCATTTTGCCCGGCTGGCCAGACAGGAGGCCGCGGCCCGGCGGCAGGGCCTGCCCGAGGAGGCCCCCGCAGGGTCCCCTGCTCCGGCCGAGCCGCCCCTGGTGTCCGTCATTGTCCCCACCCACAACCGCCCCCAGATGCTGGTGGAGGCGGTGCAGAGCATCCTGAACCAGACGTATCCCCACATAGAGATTATCGTGGTGAACGACGGCGGGGTGGAGGTGGAAGGGGTCATCCGGTGGCTCAACCGCAACGGCACCATCACCTACGTGCGCCATGACCGCAACCGGGGGCTGGCCGCCGCCCGCAACACCGGCCTCAGGCTGGCCAGGGGCAAATACATCGCCTACCTGGACGACGATGACCTCTTCTATCCGGAGCATGTGGAGACCCTGGTCACGGCCCTGGAGGGAGGCCCCTACCGGGTGGCGTACACCGATGCCTGCCAGGCCGCCCAGGTGTGGGACCACGGCCGCTATGTCACCGTCAGCCGGGAGGTCAACTTCTCCCATGATTTCCAGCGGGATGAGCTTCTGGTGAGCAACCGCTTCCCGGTGCTCTGTGTCATGCATGAGAAAGCCTGCCTGGAGGACGTGGGCCTCTTTGATGAAACCCTCACCAGCCACGAGGACTGGGACCTGTGGATCCGCCTGGCCCAGCGGGAGGATTTCCTTCACATTCCCAAGGTGACGGCGGAATACTCCTGGCGCACCGACGGCAGCACCATGACCAGCAGGTCCCCGGAGGACTTTGTCCGCACCCTGAAGGTGATCTATGACCGCTACGCCCCCCTGGTGGCGGACAAGCCGGAGATCCAGGAAAAGCAGCGGCAATTCCTGGCCGGGGTGCTGCAGCGGCCGGAGGGTTCCTCCCCGCCCGGGCCGGGGGCGGCTGACGGTGCCGCGGCGCCCGGGGCGGCCCCCCTGGGAGAGCTGCTGGCCCCTTTGCCCCGGCCACCGGAAGAGGTGCCCCCGGCCGGAGAGCCCCCCGCTGCGGGGCCCGAGGCTCCCCCGGTGTCCATCATCATCCCGGTGTACAACAACCTGAAGCTCACCCGGGACTGCCTGGCCTCCATTGCGGCGCACACCCCGGCCGGGCTGTATGAGCTCATCGTGGTGGACAACGCCTCCACGGACCAAAGCGGCGCCTTCCTGGAGGAGCAGGCCCGGAGCGGGCGGCTGAGGCTTATCCGCAATGACGCCAATCTGGGGTTCTCCCGGGCCTGCAACCAGGGGGCCCAAGCCGCCCGGGGGGAGTTTCTGCTCTTCCTCAACAACGACACCCTGGTCACCGCCGGCTGGCTGGAGGCCCTCCTGGAGACGGCCCGGGAAGATGAGCGCATCGCGGCGGTGGGGGCCAAGCTTCTTTATCCCGACGACTCGGTGCAACACGCCGGGGTGGTTTTCAATCGTCACGGCACGGTCTACCATCTCTACCGCCATCTCCATCGGGACCATCCGGCAGTGAACAAGGTGCGGGAGTTTAGGGTGCTCACCGCCGCCTGCCTGCTGGTGCGGCGCACCGCCTTCTTTGAGGTGGGCCTCTTTGATGAACACTTTGTCAACGGCTTTGAGGATGTGGACCTGTGCCTGCGCCTGGGGGAGGCGGGCTGGCGGCTGATCTACCAGCCCGCGGCGGTGGTCTACCATCTGGAAAGCAAGACCCCGGGCCGCTTTGACCGGGAGTCGGAGAATATCCGCTATCTCCTGCGCAAATGGCAGGGCCGCCTGGTGCCCGATGATGAGGCCTACTATGAGGCGGACGGCCTCCGACTGGAGTGGGTCCTGGATGCCCAGGGCCGGCGGCAGGCCGTGCTCCACGACCTGAACCCCAACCCCTACAAGGCGGAGGCCCGGGCGCTGGTGGAGCAGGGGGAGCTGGAAAAGGCCCTGGAGTGCTACCGGAGGGCCGCGCTCTTCAACCCCCTGGATCCCCGACACCACCTGCTCCTGGCGGAGATGGAGGTGGTCCGGGAGATGCTGGCGCCGCCGGACCAGGCGGTGCACGCCTGAAGGCAGAGGGGAAGGCCTGGAAGAGTGAGGGTGAGGGGGTGTGGAAGGGGGTGTTTGCAGAAAGGGGACAGCAGAGCCTGCCTCTGACCTGACAACGCCTCCTTTCCCCTCCCCACCCCGGGGGTTGGGCGCCCTCAAAGGCAGGGCTCCAGCCGGGGGCCCGCCTCTGGCCAGCTTTCCCTGGCCGGACCCGCCCTTTCCCCCGGTCATCGTCTTGTCCCATGCTTAGCCGGCCTTCCCCCTGACTCCATCTCCTTTTCCGGCGGCCCCTTGACACCGCCGTCGGCCTTGTCAAGGTGAGCAAATTATTATATATTGGGCCAGACTTGGGGGAGGGCCGGGGACCACAGGGCTTCCCGCCCTCCCCTTCATCTCCCTGCCCTGATGCAGAGGGGGGAGCTCGGCCGGCCGCGGCGGGGTGGACGGGGAACACAGGTCCGGCCGCTTCCGCCGCCAGCCCTGCCCGGTTCCCTCAAGGAGCCGGGACGCCACCCTGAGGGAGCTTTTCATCAGTTTTTCAAGACCGAACATCGTGTGAGGGGAGTGAAGGATGACCCAGGAGCAGCCCGCCCCCCGCCAGACCCGGTGGCCGGCGGGGGATTGGTTTCTGGACCGGGGCAGCCCCGCGGACCTCATCGCCTACGAGCGCCAGGAGGTCCTTGTCCGGGGCCGCACCGCCTTTCAGGAATACGAGATCTTCACCAGCTCCATCTTCGGCCGGGTCCTGGTGCTGGACGACCGGGTGCAGTCCGCCTCCCGGGATGAGTTCATCTACCATGAGGCCCTGGTGCAGCCGGTGATGGTGGCGCATCCTGAGCCCCGGCGGGTGATGATCATGGGGGGCGGGGAGGGGGCCACCCTGCGGGAGGTGCTGCGGCACCGCACGGTGAGCGAAGCGGTAATGGTGGACATCGACGCCGAGCTGGTGGAGGTGTGCAGGAAGTGGCTCCCCAGCTTCCACCAGGGGGCCTTCGACGACCCCCGCACCCGCCTGGTGGTGGCCGACGCCCGGGGCTGGCTGGAAAAGCAGCCCGACGGCGCCTTTGACGTCATCATCGTGGATCTGCCCGAGCCCCTGGAGGCCGGCCCGGCCCTCAAGCTCTTCACCCGGGAGATGTACGAGCTCATCCGCCGGAAGCTGACCCCTCACGGGTTGATGTCGGTACAGTCGGGCTCCGCCGGGGTGGTGGGGCAGCTCATGCCCGATATTTACCGCACCCTGACGGCGGTCTTTTCCCGGGTGATGCCGTATGTGGCCTTTGTCTCCAGCTTCATGGACCTCTACGGCTTCCATGTGGCCGGCGGCGAGAGCTTCCGGTGGCCCTCCCCGGAGGAGGTGGCGGCCCGGCTGAAGGAGCGGGGGGTGACGGGCCTTGGGTGGTTCAGCCCGGAGTACTCGGTGGCGGTGGGGCGGCTGCCGGTGTATCTCAGAAACCGCCTGGAGGAGGAGGGCCGGCTTCTCACCGACGAGCAGCCCTTCGGGCCCCGCCACCCCGGGGAGCGGATCTTCTACTGATTCAGGCCCAAAGCGGCGGGGCCCTGGCCGTCGCCCGCCGCCTGGGATTCCGGGGAAAGGGGTTTTCCAGGAAATAGCGGGAAGGGCCGTGGTTCTGCGCAGCTCCCGGCCCCGGGGTGGGGGGGTGATCGAGGCTACGGCCAGGTAAGGGCTGGGGGAGGGGCTCGGAGAGAGGGGGCGGCGGTCCACCTCGCCCAACAGATATCTGCGGCGGTTCCAAGTCACGAGGGCATTTCCCTCCGCGTCCAGTTGCCCCGGATCCGGCGGGGAAAGGCGGTCACGACCATGGCCAGGAGAGTGGGAGTCTATGTGGACTCCATGAACATCATGCGCAGCGGCGGCTACGGCATGCGCTACGAGGTGGTGCGCCGGCTGGCGGACCAGGAGGGCAACGAGGTCCTGCGCCTCAATGCCTACGTGGCGGTGGATGAGGAGCGGGCCGCCTCCGATCCCACCTACAAGAGCACCCTGAACTTCATCCTGACTTTGCGGGACCTGGGCTTCAAGGTGGTGGAGAAGCCCATCCGCTGGTTCACCGATGAATCGGGCCGCACCTACGGCAAGGCCAACCTGGACATGGACATGGCCCTGGACATCATCTCCCAGTCCGACCGCCTGGATGTCATCTACCTCTTCACCGGGGACGGGGATTTCTGCAGCGTGGTGAACATTGTCCAGGCCAAGGGCTGCCGGGTGGAGCTGGTGGCCTTCAGCAATGTCTCCGGCCGCCTGCGCCGGGAGGTGGACCTGTTCATTCCCGGGTATCTCATCCCCAATCTGCTGCCCACGGCCCAGGCCGAGGCCGGGGCACCGGCCTGGGGGGAGCCCGGCAGCCGGGTCAGGGGGGTGTGTACCAAGTTCTTCCAGGACCGGCATTACGGTTTCCTGCGCTTCATGCACACCCTGGGCAAGTTCTGGGTCACCGACACCCGCCTGGAAGAGTCTCCTTATACCTCGGTGTTTTTCCTGGAGAAGGACCTGCCCCGGGGGGTGCCGCCGGAGCACCTCCCCAGCCGGGATTACATTCTCGAATTCACCCTGAGCGAGACGGAAAAGGGCCTGGTGGCAGGCGAGATCGAGCTGATCTACAAATACTGAAGTCAAGGGACCGGGGGCGGGGAGGGTCACCCATGCCCTCAGGTTTTTCTGCTGCGGCGCCGATGAAGGGGAGGGGGGAAAGCCCCATCCCTGTGGTGGCCTTGTGGGAAAGGAGAGAACATGCGGGTTCTGTTTGTGGCCTCCGAGGCGGTGCCCTTCGCCAAAACCGGCGGCCTGGCGGATGTTATCGGCGCCCTGCCCCGGGCTTTGCGGGATCTGGGGCTGGAGGTGCGGGTGCTCATGCCTGCTTACGGCCAGGTGAAGCAGGGCAAAATCCCCCTGAAGGTGGCGGTGGAGGACCTGGAGGGGCACCTGGGCTGGCAGCCCCTGGCCTTCAATCTGCTCTCCCCCGCCGAAGGGGACCACCCCTTCTGGTTCGTGGAGCGGGACGAGTTTTTCGAGCGCAGCCAGCTCTACGGCACCCCCAAGGGGGATTATTTCGACAATCTGGAGCGCTTTGCCTTTTTCTGCTCCACCGTGCCCGCGGTCTGCCAGGCCATGGGCTTTCGGCCGGAGGTCATCCACTGCCATGACTGGCAGGCGGCCCTGGTGCCGGTTTATTTAAGGCACCGCTGGGGGGCCACCCCCCCGGCCGGCGCCAAGACCCTCCTCACCATCCACAACCTGGCCTACCAGGGGCTCTTCCCCAAGGAGAAGTTCCCCCTCCTGGGGCTGGACTGGTCGCTCTTTTGCATAGACGGCCTGGAGTTTTACGACCAGATCAATCTGCTGAAGGGCGGCATCGTCTTTGCCGACGCCATCAGCACCGTCAGCCGGGGCTACAGCAAGGAGATCCAGACGCCCGAGTTCGGCTACGGCCTGGAAGGCGTGCTCCAGAGCCGGGCGGAGGCGCTTTTCGGCATTGTCAACGGCGTGGACTACCGGGACTGGGACCCGGCCACCGACCACCTCATCCCGCACCACTACAGCCCCGAGGACCTGAGCGGCAAGGTCAAAAACAAGATGGCCCTGATGGCCGCCTTCAACCTGGATCTCAGGCTCTCGACCCAGCCTCTGATGGGCATTATCTCCCGTCTGGCGGACCAGAAGGGCTTTGACCTGGT
Organism: uncultured bacterium; assembly: GCA_937943575.1. Classification (GTDB taxonomy): domain Bacteria; phylum Desulfobacterota; class Desulfobaccia; order Desulfobaccales; family 0-14-0-80-60-11; genus JAILZL01. The sequence goes on from CALEAV010000052.1 coordinate 17,920, forward strand.
GGCCCAGGTGCTGCCGGAGCTCATGGCCCGGGACCTGCCGGTGGTGATTCTGGGCACCGGCGAGGAGAAGTACCACCGCTGGCTGGCGGAGGTGGCGCCCCAATACCCCGGCAGGCTGGGGGTGAAGATCGCCTTTGACAACTCCCTGGCCCACCTCATCGAGGCCGGGGCCGACATCTTCCTCATGCCCTCCCGGTATGAGCCCTGTGGCCTCAACCAGCTCTACTCCCTCAAATACGGCACCGTGCCGGTGGTGCGGGCCACCGGGGGCCTGGCGGACACGGTGGCGCCGGTGGATGTGAAGAAGGGCACCGGCACCGGCTTCCTCTTCCGGGAGTACTCCGCCCAGGCCTTCATCCGGGCCATCAACGAGGCGGTGGCGGCTTACAAAGACCGGGAGCTGTGGCAGAAGATCATGATTAACGGCATGACCCAGGACTGGTCCTGGAACGCCTCGGCCAGGGAATACCTCACCCTGTATGAGCGGCTCCTCACCGGCTGAGCGTCCAAGGCCGGGGACCGGCGCCGGCTCCGGGCGACACCGGCGGCAGTCATGGCCTAGCCGGGGCGACAGCTCGGGAGGAGGGGGGGAGGTTGGCCAAGGCTCGGAGTCGTGCATGGCCATGGCCGGGCGGGGGCGACCCCCACGATGCTGGTGGAACGGCTCATCGGCTGCTTCGCGACACCGGCGGCAGTCATGGCCTAGCCGGGGCGACAGCTTGGGAGGAGGGGGGGCCTGAGAAAGCGGCGCTTTCCCGGGGGCCACCGCCCCGCCCCCGGGAACCCCGATGAGGGCAGCCCGGATTTCCTTTTTTCTCCCCGACCATTCCAGGGGATTCCGGGAGGGGGCCTCAGGCGTCGGTCACCTCCCTCCTTTGCCTCCCCAGATTTTTCGCGGCTGTCCTTGGGAGACGGAGGATCCCTCCATATCCCCCGCCCTGACGGCATCGGCATCAGTCCCTCGGCGGCGACCGGTCCCTCCGACCATCTCACCTTCCCGGCCCGCCCTTGTCACCGGTGTTTTAGTGCATGTTCAGATGATCCCCCTTCCCCTCCCCTTGGCCCGCCTTGGTCACGCTTACCGTTTCAGGGCCAGGACCTCCTCCATCATGCTGTCGGTGGTGGTGATGATGCGGGAGTTGGCCTGGAAGGCCCGCTGGTAGAGGATCATGCGCACGAACTCGTTCCCCAGGTCCACGTTGGACTGCTCCAGGGAGTTGGCGTTGATGCGCCCCAGCCCGTTGGTGCCGGGTGCGCCGGTGAGGGGCACGCCGGAGTCCTGGGTCTCGGTGTAGAGGTTGCTCCCTTCCCGGCGCAGCTTGCCGGGGGCGTTGAAGCGGGCCAGGGTGAGCTGGTAGTGGGGGATGATCTGGCCGTTGGAATAGTGACCGGTGATGATGCCCTCGTTGTTGATGGAGATGCGCTGCAGGTAGCCCGGGCCGTAGCCGTCCTGGGAGGCGTAGTTGGTCACCGAGCTGGCGGCATACTGGGTGGTGCTGCCGCCGCTGGTGTTCCTGAGGCCCAGGTTGACGCTGCCGATGTTGTAGGCGGTTAAATCCATGACATAGAGGCCGCCGGAGACCATGGTGCCGTTCTGGTCAAAGACCATGTCCGAGGGTCCGCCCCCGCCCTGATCCGTGATGAGGGCGGTGATATCCACCCCGTCCAGGGTGGCGGACAAGCTCCAGGTATTGTCGGCGGTTTTGGTGAAGGTGGTGGTGAGGGTGCGCATGTTGCCCAGGCGGTCATAAAGGCTCAGGGAGGTGGAGTAGTAGTCGCCCAGGGTCGCATTGGCGTCCAGGTTGAGGACCATCTCCACCGCCGTGGAGGCCCGGGGCGCGGCGTAGTTCTGGCTGATGGTGATGTCCGTGTCCACCCCGGTGGGGGTTTTGGTGACGGGGTCGATGAGCTTGCCCTGCACCCGGTAGCCGTGGGCGTTGATGAGATAGCCGTCCTTGTCCAGGGAGAAGTTGCCGTCCCGGGTGTAGAAGAGACTGCCGCCCAGGGGGTCCCGGACGATGAGGAAGCCGGTGCCGGTGATGGCCACGTCCACGTCGTCGGCGCTGGTCTCCAGGGAGCCCTGGGCCCAGACGGTGGCGATGTCGGAGATGCGGGCCCCCCGGCCCACCTGGCCCGGCCCCGAGCCGGTGGACACCAGCTGGGCCATGAGATCCTCAAAATGCACGCTGCTGTACTTGAAGCCGATGGTGTTCAGGTTGGCGATATTGTCGCCCACCACGGTCATGGCCTCGCCGTAGCAGTTGAGGCCGCTCAAACCGCTGTACATGGCGGTGGACAGTGACATGGACCCCTCCTCCCTCCATAACTTCCGGGCGGCGTCCTCCCGCCGCCCCTGTGGGCAAGCCTTCTTACGCGGTTCAGTGGGCGCCGACGGAAATGATGTTGTCCACCCGCATCGGCCGGCCGTCCACCCTGACCCAGACGCCGCCGGAGTCCTGGTAGACCTCCTGGACCGTGCCGGTGAAGTAATTGGTCACCTCCAGCCCCACACCCTTGCCGTCCACCGCCCGCACCTGGTAGGAGTAGCTGCCGTCGGCCACGGTCCTGCCCTGGGAGTCCCTGCCGTCCCAGGTGAACTGGCGCAGCCCCGCCGCCTGGCTCCCCAGCTCCAGGGTGCGGACGGTCCTGCCGGAGGCGTCAAAGATCGTCACGGTGACCCGTTGGGCATCCTGGGGGAGCTGATAGGAGGCGCTCACCCCCCGGCCGCCGGAGATGGTGAGGGCATTGCCCACCCCCCGGACGGTCTTCCCCAGGAGCGCCACCCCCCGGGACATGCCCAGGGAGTCGGCCAGATGCTGCACCACCCTGCCCACTGCCACCAGGTTGGTGTTGGCGTTGAGCTGCTGCTCCAGGGAGCTGAACTGCGCCAGCTGGGCCACGAAATCCTTGGGGTCCTCCGGTGACATGGGGTCCTGGTAGCGCAGCTGGGTCACCAGCAGTTTCAGGAAATCCTCCTTGCCCATGGTCTTGACGGGCAGGGTGAACGGGCTTGCCGCGGCGGTGGAGGCGGCTTGTGCTGCAGCAGAAGTGCTGGCGGCCATTACTCTCTCCCTTCCCCGGAGGGAGCCGGACTCATGCCGACCTCCTTGGGGGTGTAAGAGGGTGTCATCAGCGATCTTTTTCCGTCAGAAGGCGGACTCTGCCTTTCCCCGTCTCCATCCCGCTCCCTGCCCCCGGGCCGGGCTCCTCAGGCGAAGAAATCCACCCCTTGCGACTGACGCCGGCGGGAAGTTCCGTGGCCTGTGGGGCCCTCCTCCGGGCGCCGGAAACCGGACCGGTCACCAGCGGGGGCGGCGGCCGCCAGCAGCCGGGAGGCTGGCGGCAGCTGCACCTGAAACTGGCTGAGGATGAGGCCCTGGCGGGCGAGGGCCTGGACCAGCTGCTCCACCTGCGCCTGGGCCAGCTCCGCCACCTCCGGCCGGGAGACCAGGGCCTGGACCATGAGGCGCTCGCCCTGAAGGGTGAGGGCCAGCTCCACCCGCCCCAGCTCCGGGGGGGTGAGGGTGAGGCTGACCTGGGTCCGCCCGGGCTGCAGGTGCTGCAGGACGGTGTTTTCAATCTGGGACCACACGGCCTGGCGCCAGGCGGGAGTCGCCGGAAGGGCCGGGGCGGCCGGGCCGCTGACGGCGGAAGCAGCCGGCCAGAATTCCTGCACCGCCCCGGCAAAGGCGCTCTCCTGGGCGCCGGGGTGGGGTGAGGCGGAAAGAGGCGGCTTCGGGGAGCCGAAGTCATCGTTGCCATAATGGGCGGGCCCCTCCTCCCCCTCGAACTGGCGCGGCAGGGGCGCAAGCCGCAGCCGGGCCGGCAGATACAACGGCTTGGGGGCGTCCTGGGCCGGGGGCGGCGCCGGCTCCGGGGCCAGTTTCAGGAGGCGGGCCTTGAGCTCCTCGGCGGAACCCGGGCTGGCCCGGCCCCAGAGGGTGGCGACCATCTCTTCCGACAGCCCCGCCTGCCGCAGGAGCCCCGCCCACCTCTGGGCTGCCGCCTGCGGCTCCGGATCCAGACGGTCCGCCAGCTTCCGGGCCAGCTCCTCCGGGGCCTCTGGGGCGGCCTGCGGCTCCTGCCGGTCCCTGAGCAGCCGCCACACCTGGGCCAGAGGAAGGCCGTCGGGGGCGCCTTCCTCCAGGCGTGCCAGTTGCTCCGGGGGAATCCCGAGATGCTGCAGGGCCGTCTTCAGCTCCGGCCAGGCCTCCGCCGGCAGGCGCAGCCGCTCCCAGAGCTGCCGCCAGGTCTCCACCGCCCCGGACCCGGGGGCAGCAGCCTCCCTGAGCTCAGGGTTTCGGGCCTTGAGCCACTGGGAGCGCACAAGTTCCGGGGTGAGGCCGGTCTCCGCCACCCCGGGATGCCACAGGAGCTTGGCGGCCTGGTCGGGAGTCAGCCCCGCGGCCTGCAGGAGCAGTTGCGCCTCCGGCCGCCGTTCGGTGGGGAGCTTCAGCCCGCCGCCGGGGGCGACGGCCACCCGGTCCAGGAGGTCCGCCAAAACCGCCTCTTTTTCGGCGCCGGCGCCCCCCGGGGTTCCCGGGGCGGCCCCGTCTCCCGGCCTCCCCGCCAGCTTAAGGAGAAATTCCCGCAGCTCGGCCAGGCACAGCCCCTCCTCCTGCACCCCGGGCCGGGACAGGAATTCCTGCACCCGGGGCTCCGGCACCCCGGCGGCAGTGAGGTGCCGGGCCAGCTCCGGGAGCAGCTCCGGGGGGATGACCGCCCCGCCGTCCGCCCGGCAGGCCAGAGACTCAGGGCGCCGGCGCAAGAGGCGCACGCTGCCGGCCGGCCTTCCGCCTGGAGGGCACAGCGGAAGCTCCCCCGTTTCCGGCCGGCCGCCCTGCCGCGGCGTTGGGGCTGTCTCCAGGCCGTCCGCCTTTTGCAGGTGCTGCATCAGCCGCCCCTGAAAACTGGCCTGATGGAGATCGGGGGCGGTGCGGGCGGCGGCCCGGCCCTCCCTGGGGGAGGGGAGGGCGGAGAAAAGAGCGGCGGCGCTTCCGGGCATCATCGGCACGGCTCCTGGCCCTGGATGGTCGGCTCTCTGGTGAGCAAAGGGCGTGCCAGAGCCGGGATATCGTGAAAATATAATTATTCTGATAAGTTATCCTTTCGCAGGATGTGCTTTTCCCGCAGCCGCGGCAAAAACTGCCGCCCCCCTCGGTCCTCCTAGTGCCATCAGGGACGCGGGCCGAGGGAAGGACACGGACCCCCTTCCTTGCGCCTGTGGGGACATTGGGGATAGAATGACAGCCAAGCGAGGTCACGATGATGAGGAGAGGCGTGGGGGCAACCGGCTCCCGCTTATCCCTTGTCTTTGTCTTTCCATTCCCTTCAAGGGGTGGGAACAGGGGAGAAGGGCGGGGGAGGGCCTCCCCAGGCCCACTCTCTGAGAAGTCTCATCCATTATGGAACCGTTTATGACCAGTACGGCAACGATAATTTCCCGGCGCCGCAGTCGGGCCATCCGGGTGGGGACGGTGCAGGTGGGGGGCGGGGCCCCCATCTCGGTGCAGTCCATGACCAACACCGACCCCCATGATGCGGCCGCCACCCTGGCCCAGGTGGAGCGCCTGGCCCAGGCGGGCTGCGATCTGGTGCGGCTGGCGGTCCCCGACCGGGAGGCGGCGGCCGCCTTTGCCCTGGTGAAGAAGCGAAGCCCGGTCCCCCTCATCGCCGACATCCATTTCAATGACCGCCTGGCCCTGGCGGCCCTGGAGGCCGGGGCCGACTGCATCCGCATCAACCCCGGGAACCTGGGCGGGGCGGAGAAGACCCGGGTGGTGGTCCGGGCCTGCCAGGAGCGGGGGGTGCCCCTGAGGCTGGGGGTGAACGCCGGCTCGCTGGAGGCCGATATCCTGGCCCGCCATGGCGGCCCCACCGCCCCCGCCCTGGTGGAGAGCGCCCTCCGCTGGGTGAAGCAGTTTGAAGACTGGGGCTTTTTTGACTTCAAGATTTCCCTCAAATCCTCCGATGTGCTGGTTACGGTGGCGGCCTACCGGGAGCTGGCGGCCCGGGTGGATTATCCCCTGCACCTGGGGGTGACCGAGGCGGGGGGCCTCATTGCCGGCACGGTGAAGTCGGCTCTGGGGATCGGGTTATTGTTGGCTGAGGGGATCGGCGACACCCTGCGCGTCTCGCTGACCCGGGACCCGGTGGAGGAGGTGCGGGTGGGCTTTGAGATCCTGAGGGCCCTGCACCTCAGGGAGCGGGGGGTGGAGCTCATCAGCTGCCCCACCTGTGGCCGCTGCCAGATCGACCTCTTCGGGCTGGCGGAGGAGGCGGAGCGCCGACTGGTGCAGGTGGCCGCGCCCCTCAAGGTGGCCATCATGGGCTGCGTGGTCAACGGCCCCGGGGAGGCCCGGGAGGCGGATGTGGGCATCGCCGGGGGGAAGGGGGTGGGGGCCCTGTTCAAGAAGGGGGAGCTGGTGCGCCAAGTGCCGGAGGCGGAACTGCTCTCGGCCCTGCTGGCCGAGGTGGCCGCCCTCACCGGGGAGACGATCCCCTGATGGCGGCAGCGAAGGAAACAGATTGGCCTCCCCAGGCCCGGCGGGCTTGAAGATTTCCGGTCCTGGCATGCCGCAGGCCAACACGATGGCAGCGGGTTGCCCTCATCAGGCCCAGCGGGCCGCATCTTCACCGCCGCCACCCGGAAGCCCCGGCGCCGGGGGTCCCGGGGGCAGGAGCAGAACCTCAGGAAAAAAGGGGAATTTTTCCTTGACACCTCCCCGGGATTGGGTGTATGGCTGCGGAAGAGAACCGTAGCGGGGGGAAGGGGATATGAAAAAAAGGGTATTTTGGGTGGGAGCCCTCCTGGTGATGGCGGGGGTGGCGGCGGCCGAGGTGACCCCCATACAGCCGGACAATCCTTACGTGGGGGTCATCAAAAATTACACCAAAAAGGATGTGGAGGTCCCTTCCCTCAACAGCATGGGGACCATCACCGTGCCTGCCGGAGGCTGGGTGGAATACCGGGTGTGGTCGGAGAAGTTTCAGTTCCTCGGTTATGTGGACGGCCAACCCTACCATTGCGCCACGGTCCAGGTGGATCCGGAAAAATATCAGCTCTTCTGCAAGTCCTACGATTTTCTGGTGGAGATTCGCCAGGCTGAACCCCCCGCCCCCAGCAAGAAGCTCAAGAAGCGGGTCAAAAAGAGAAAGGTGGCGGCAACGGGGGGGGACATCCTGGGGTAACCAGAACCATTCCTGAACCGAATCGTGACCGAACCGTTGCTGTAGTTTGGATGGCAACGGCCAACAGGGGCGGCAAGAACTATTCCTGAACCGAACAGTGACAGGAGGGGCGTGGGGAGCCCCTCTTTTTATTGCCTGCGCAGGGGGCTGTCCGGCCCGGGGAGCCGGATTCTCAGGCCTGTCCCGGGTTTCACGGCAGGAAACGCACGCTCATCAGGGCCGTCACCCGGCCTCAGAACACCTTTTGGGTGTCCAGAAGGAGAGTCACCGGGCCGTCGTTGATGAGGCCCACCTCCATCATCTGCCGGAAGCGGCCGGTGGCCGTGGGCACCCCCAGCTCCCGCAACCGGTCCACCAGCTCCTCATACAGGCGCTCCGCCTGCTCCGGCGGCGCCGCCAGATCAAAGGAGGGGCGCCGGCCCTTGCGGCAGTCCCCCAGGATGGTGAACTGGCTCACCACCAGGGCCTCGTAACCCAGCTCCAGCAGCGACCGGTGCATGAGGCGCTCCCCTTCGGGAAAGAGGCGGAGATGGGCCAGCTTCTGGGCCAGGGCGGCGGCGTCGGCCTCGGTGTCGTCCGCCGCCACCCCCGCCAAAACCAGCATGCCCGGCCCGATGCGGGCCACCTCCTCGCCGTTCACCCGCACCCAGGCCTCCTTCACCCGCTGCACCACCGCCCGCATAGCGCCCCTGTCTCCGGCAGAGTATAATAATGACCGGGAGAGGGAGCCGGAGGGCAGTGGCCCCCTGCCCCCTCTCCCCCAGCCTCACCCCCTACCCCTTATAGTAAAGGGTTGGGGGAGGGAGCAAGAGGGAGGGGGCAGGGATCAACTATCCCTAGCCCCCTCCCTCATACCGCCATCTCACCGTATATGAAATTTGCCACCTGTGTCAAGACGGCCCTGTTGTCGCTTAGGGTACACAAGCTCCGCAGCTTTCTCACCACCCTGGGCATCATCATCGGGGTGGGGGCGGTGGTGGTGGTGGTGGCCCTGGGGACCGGCGCCCGCCAGCAGGTGGCCCGGGAGATCGCCAGCGTGGGGGCCAACCTCCTCATGGTGCTCCCCGGGGCCACCACCGCCGGGGGGCTGCGCCTGGGGCTGGGGACCGCGCCCACCCTCACGGTGGGGGACGCCCAGGCCATCGCCCGGGAGATCCCCGCGGTGAAGGCGGTGGCCCCGGTGTGGGGCGAGGTGGCCCAGGTGGTGGCCGGCCCCCGCAACTGGTCCACCATCGTCAACGGCACCACCCCGGAATACCAGGAGGTGCGCCAGGTGGACATGGAGCTGGGCCGCTTCTTCACCCCCCAGGAGGGCGCCCGGGCCGCCAAGGTGGCGGTGCTGGGGGCCACGGTGCGCTATCAGCTCTTCGGCCCCGCCGACCCGGTGGGGCAGACCATCCGCATCCGCAATCAGCCCTTCGTGGTCATCGGGGTGATGGCCCCCAAGGGCCGCAGCGCCGGCGGCCGGGATCAGGACGACGTCATCCTGGTGCCCCTGGAGACCGCCCAGCGCCGGCTCTTCGGGACCGCCCTCCCCGGGGTGGTGCGCTACATCATGGTGTCGGCCACCGGCCCGGACACCCTGAAGACCGCCGAGGAAGAGGTGGATCGGCTGCTGGCCCAGCGCCACCGGGCCCGGCGCTTCATGGAGAAGGACTACTCGGTGGCCAACTTCGCCGAGCTCATGGCGGCCCGGGAGGCCACGGTACGCACCGTCAGCCTGCTTCTGTGGGCCATCGCCTCCGTCTCCCTGGTGGTGGGCGGCATCGGCATCATGAACATCATGCTCGTGTCCGTCAAGGAGCGCACCCGGGAGATCGGCCTGAGGATGGCGGTGGGGGCCCGCAACCGGGACATCCTCCTGCAGTTCCTCACCGAGGCGGTGGTCCTGAGCCTCACCGGCGGCCTCATCGGCATCCTCGCCGGGGTGGGGGTGGCCCATCTGGTGGGTTATTTTATGGAGTGGCCCATCATTACCTCGCCCCTGGTGGCTTTGGCGGCATTGGGCCTGTCCGCTGCGGTGGGCATCTTCTTCGGCTATTTCCCGGCCCATCAGGCGGCCAAACTCAGCCCCATCGACACCCTGCGGTATGAGTGAGGGGCAGGCCTGCGGCCTTGCCATCCGGGGGGAATTACGCTACTGTGAGGCCCGCGGGGGAGTCACAGGTCTTGGCGCCGGCCCGGCCCGCCCGCCGAGGACAAGCCGGTCCGTCGCCCGGCGCGCCCGACCCCGCCCTGACCCGGAGAAACACGCAACGTCATTTTACCGGCATGTGGCCCTACCTTGCCAAACGCCTGCTCCTCATGATCCCCATGCTGCTGGGGATCACCCTGGTATCCTTTGTGGTCATCCAGCTGGCGCCGGGCACCCCCACCGAGATCCAGACCACCCTCAATCCCAAGGCCAGCCTGGAGGCCCAGCAGCGCCTGCGGGAGCTCTACGGGCTGGACCAGCCCCTCCTGGTGCAGTACTGGCGCTGGCTCAAGAGAGTGGCGGTGCTGGACTTCGGGCGCTCCTTCACGCCGGACCGCCGGCCGGTATGGGATAAGATCCGGGAGCGCCTCGGCATCACCGTGGGCATTAACCTCCTGGCCCTGAGCCTCATCCTGATGGTGGCCATCCCCATCGGGGTCATCTCCGCCACCCGGCCGCACTCCCTCTTTGACCGGGCCACCACCCTTCTGGTCTTCTTCGGCTTTGCCATGCCGGGTTTCTGGCTGGCCCTGCTCCTCATCATGTTTTTTGGGGTATACCTGGACTGGCTCCCCATTTCGGGGCTCACCTCCCTGCACTTCCGCCAGCTCACCTGGTGGCAGAAAATCGGCGATCTGGCGGCTCACCTGGTGCTGCCGGTGCTGGTGTCCGCCTTCGGGGGGCTGGCGGGCATGTCCCGGTATATGCGGGGCAACATGCTGGAGGTCATCCGCCAGGATTACATCACCACCGCCCGGGCCAAGGGGCTGCCGGAGCGCACGGTGATCTTCAAACACGCCTTAAGGAACGCCCTTCTGCCGGTGATCACCATCCTGGGGCTGTCCGTCCCCGGCCTCATCGGCGGCAGCGTCATCGCCGAATCCATCTTTGCCATTCCGGGGATGGGGCAGCTCTTCTACCAGGCGGTGATGTCCCGGGATTACCCTCTGGTCATGGGGGAACTGGTCATCGGCGCGGTGCTGACTCTCTTGGGGAACCTCCTGGCCGACCTGGGCTACGCCCTAGCCGACCCCCGCATCCGCGCCGGGTAGAGGGGGGGCCGGGGGGTCGGTGGACCCCTCGCCCTCCCCTCCTGCTCTCCTCCCACCCCCCCATATGGGATTGGGGGTGGGGGGTTGGGGGAGGGGGTAAGGCCCGGCGGCCCTTAGCCCACTCCCCCAATAACTGGAGGGCAGCTGAAGATATGCACCGACGGGAATTCTGGCAGCGTTTTCGGCGCAATCGCCTGGCCATGACCGGGCTGGTCCTGGTGACGGGGATGTTTGTGGTGTCGCTGGCTGCCCCCTGGCTGGCGCCCTATGATCCGGGTTATATCGATCTGGAGGCGGTGCTCATGCCCCCCAGCCGGGAGCACTGGCTGGGCACCGACAACCTGGGGCGGGATGTGCTCTCCCGCATCATTTACGGCTCCCAGGTGTCTCTCAAGGTGGGGTTTGTCTCCGTGGGGCTGGCCACCCTCATCGGCCTCCTCCTGGGGTCAGTGGCCGGGTTTTACGGCGGCTGGGTGGATTTCCTCCTCATGCGGCTGGTGGACCTGATGCTCTGCTTCCCCAGTTTTTTCCTCATCCTGGCGGTGATTGCGGTCCTGGAGCCCAGCATCTGGAACATCATGGTGGTCATCGGCCTCACCAGCTGGATGGGGGTGGCCCGGCTGGTACGGGCGGAGTTTCTGTCGCTCAGGGAGCGGGAGTTCGTCTTGGCGGCCCGCGCCTTAGGGGCCTCGGATTTCCGCCTCATCTGGCGGCACCTCCTGCCCAATGCCCTGGCGCCGGTGATGGTCTCCGCCACCCTGGGGGTGGCCGGGGCCATCCTGACGGAGAGCGCCCTGAGCTTCCTGGGGCTGGGGGTGCAGCCCCCCACCCCCAGCTGGGGCAACATGCTCACCGCCGGCAAGGACTCCCTGGAGATCGCCTGGTGGCTGTCGGTCTTTCCGGGCTTGGCCATCCTCATCACCGTGCTCAGCTACAACCTCCTGGGGGAGGGGGTGCGGGAGGCCATCGACCCCCGCCTGCGGGAGTGAGGGCTAAAAGCCGCGCAATAATTCCCCCCTGCCATTGACATTGCCCCAAGAGGCCCTATGTTAGAGGCACGGGGGCGGCATTTCCGGCATTTCACTTTCCACCTGAGAGGACTGCATGAAAAGAACTGTCGTGACGGTTATTTGTCTGGTCATGTCGCTGGTGCTCTGCGGGGCGGGCATGGGTTTGGCTGCCAAAGCCAAGAAAGCCGCCGCACCCGCAGAAGAGATGGATGTCAACAAGGCCCTGATCGACAGCTTTGAGCTGATGGAAAAGGGCAAGTTCGCCGAAGCCCAGAAGATTCTGGAAAAGGTGCTGCAGAAGGATCCCGGCAATCCCCTGGCCCTGAACAACCTGGCCGCCATCATGGTCAAGGCCAAGAAGTTTGACAAGGCGGACACCTACCTCAACCAGGCGCTGCCTCGGGCTAAGGGCTACATGGTGCAGGTGAACCGGGTCTGCCAGGTGGGGGGCATCTGCGTGGCCTTCCGGCCCGTCAGCGCCGGCACCGGCAACCAGGAACTGGCGCCTTTGGTTCTCATGAACCTGGAGATGGTCAAACAGTACATGTCGGCCGAGCCCCTGGCGGGCAGGGGGCCGAGACAGTAACAGACCTTGTGGCGCCGCCCTCCTGCACCTCACGGCCCCCCCGGGGGCCTTTTTTGTGGTAGGTGGCGGGGTCAGGTCCGGCGCCGCCGGAAAGCTACCCCGGCCTGCACCTCCGCCACAGGCGCCGGCCATCTGACCGATGGGGGGAGGGCAGGGACAGGGCCGGATCACCGCAGGGAATTCCTTTCAGGAAGGGGCAACCATGAAACTCACCATGCTGGCGGCGCTGCTGGCCGGCCTCCTTGTGCTTGGCCCGGTCTCGGTCCCGGCCCAGGAGGAGCCGGAGCTGACGGAGGCCCTGGTCCGGAGTTATGACCTCCTGGAGGCGGGCAATTACCCCGAGGCCAAAAAGATCTACCAGGAAATCCTGTCCAGGCATCCCGACCACCCCCTGGCCCTCAACAACTTGGCCTTTATCCAGATCAAGGAGGGAGATCTCCCGGGCGCCCGGGCCAGCCTGGAGCGGGCCCTGACCAAAGCGGCGGGCTACCGCCTCCAGGTGAACAAGGTCTGCGCCGTGGAGGGCATCTGCCTGGCCTTCCGCCCCGGAGGGCCGGCCTACGGCGATCAGGACCTGGAGCCCCTGGTGCGCCTCAATCTCAGCCTGGTCAGGGAGAAGCTGGCTCCAGGGCGCAATAACTGAGCCTGGGGCAGAACGGCTCCAAAAGGGGAGGGGGGCGTGGCTCCTCCCTTCCTCACCCTCGAAGGTGAGAATTTCATGATAGTGAAATTGTGATCTCAGGGGGGAGGGTTGGAATAATGGCGGCCCCCTCTCTTCACTCCTCCCGGTCCTTTTAGGGGATGGGGGAAGAGGCGTAGATGTTCCCGCCCCCCCTCCTGGAAGCCCTTTTCAGGTCACGGCGAGGCGGGCGGGGTGGTGGCCGCCAGTTTTTCTTTCAGATAGGGCACCAGGGCCGGGACGGGGGGCCGCTCCAGGAGCTTTTCCCAGGCCCGGCGGGCCTCCTCGGGCTGGCCGGCCTGCTCCGCCAGTCCGGCGTAGCGCCGCAGGAGCTCCCCCTGCAGGGGGCCGCTCACCTCCTCCAGGAGGGGCTTCAGGGCCGCGGCGGCCTCCTTGGGCCGGCCCAGCGCCTCCTCGCAGTAACTGACGCTTTCCGCCACCATGACCCGGAGCCCGGGCTGGCGCTGCACCCGGGAGTCGGCAGCCAGGCGGCGGTAGGCTGCCAGGGCCTCCTCGAATTTCCCGGTCTGATACAGCAGATGCGCCCGGAACATCTCCGCCTCCAGGGCCGCCGGGGTCCCGGCATGCTCCCGGACGATCTTCTCCAGGGCCGGGAGCAGCTCCCCGGCCTTGGCGGGGTCGGAGAGCTGGGGCCGCAACGGGGCCAAGGCCAGCGCCGCGGCCTGGGCCCGGCGCTCCCGGAAATGGCCGGCGAGCCACCAGCCGGCGGCCAGGACCACCACCAGCCCCAGGCCGATGAAGAGATATCTCAGATAAGGTTGCAGCCGATCCTGCAGGCGCTGCAGGAGGGTGCGCACTTCGGGCTCCGGCACCAGGAGCCCCCGGCGCCGGGAGATGGGTTTGCGCATGGTGCATTCCTCCACCAAAACAACGGGGGCATGGTCGTCTTCATCGCCTGAGATGACGCCTGCCGCCCCCCGCCGGGACGGCCGGCCTTGGGCCTTCCCCGGGTCCAGGCCCGCGGGTCTGTCCCGGCCGGGGCCGGGTCAGGAGCTCAAGGAGGCCGCCACCGCCGCCACCAGCTCCTCCCCCCGGGGGCCGTGGCCGATGAGCGTGATCTCCCGGCTCAGCTCCCCGGTTACGGTGAGGCGCACCTCCAGGTAATTTTCCGGCAGGAGCTCCCCCAGCCGTTCGGCCCACTCCACCGCCGCCACCTTCTCCCCGAACAGATACTCCTCCAGGTCCGGCAGGAACTCCGGCGGCAGGTGCCCCAGGCGGTAGAGGTCCAGGTGCGCCAGGGGCAGGCGCCCGGGGTAGTCGTGGGCCAGCACAAAGCTGGGGGAGGAGACGGGGACCTCCGGGGGGACGTCCAGCCCGGCGGCCAGCCCCCGGACAAATTCCGTCTTGCCGGCGCCCAGCTCCCCTACCAGGGCCACCACATCGCCGGGTTCCAGGAGGCGCCCCAGGCGGACGGCCAGCTCCCGGGTGGCCTCGGGGCTGTGGCTCCTGAAGGTGAGTTCTCTCACGCCGGCGGCCGGGCCAGGACCCGGATGAGATCCAGCTTGCCCACGATGCCCACCAGCTTTCCCTCCTCCACCACCGGCAGGGTGTGAATACCCTTGTCCTCCATGAGGCGGGCCAGCTCGGAGACCGGGGTGTCGGGCGACACAGTGATGGCGGGGCTGGACATCACCTGCCCCACCGTGGTCCCCAACAGCTTTTCCAGGCGCTGGCGGAAGCGGGCCGGGGTCTCCAGAAAGAGGTGCAGATCCAGAATATTCAGGGCCAGAGGCAGAGTGGGCTCCCGGGTGCGCTTGAGGAGGTCGGATTGGGTCACCACCCCCAGCACCCGGCCCTGGTCGTCCACCACCGGCACCCCGCCGATGCGCTTCTCGGCCAGGAGGCGGGCCAGGTCCTCCACCGAATCCTCGGGGCCGGCGGTGACCACCTCCCGGGTCATGATCTCACGGGCTGTACGCATGGGTCTCCTTCAGGAGTCGAAATGCGGCCTGCGGCCAGATCGGCCAGAACCTGGGGCAGGACCTCCAGGAGATCGCCGGCAATAAAGCCCCGGGGGCCCAGATCGGCGGCCAGATAATCGGCGGCCAGGCCGTGGACATAAACCCCCAGGCGGGCGGCGTCCCAGGGGTCCAGGCGCTGGGCCAAAAGGCCCCCGATGAGCCCGGTGAGGACATCGCCGGTGCCGCCGCTGGCCAGACCGGGGTTGCCGGTGGGATTGAGGCTCAGGCGGCCGTCCGGAGCGGCGACCACGGTCTGGGCACCTTTGAGGACCACCACACAGTTATAGGACCTGGCCGTCTCCCGGGCCGCCTCCAGGCGCCGGTTCTGGATATCCGCCGTGGTGGCGCCCAAAAAGCGGGCCATCTCCCCGGGGTGGGGGGTGAGGAGGCGGGGGGCGGGAGCCTGCCTGAGGCACTCCCCGGCGCCGGCCAGGCAGTTGACCCCGTCGGCGTCGATGACCAGGGGCAGGGGCAGGGTGCGCACCAGCTCCTGCACCAGCTCCCGGGTCTCGGGGTGGGTGCCCAGACCCGGGCCCAGGGCCAGGGCGGTCTTGCCCCGGAGAAACTCCTGAAGCGGCTCCCAAGCCCGGCGGCTTAAGACCCGGGCCCCCGGCACCTCTGGCAGGGGCAGACTCATCACCTCGGTGAGCTTCACCTCCAGGATGTCGTTGAGGCTCTCCGGCACGGCCACGGTCACCAGCCCCGCCCCGGCCCGGAGGGCCGCCTCCCCGGCCAGGGCCGCGGCCCCGGTCTTGCCCACGCTGCCGGCCAGCACCACCGCGTGGCCGAAGGTGCCCTTGTGGGCCGCAAAGGGCCGGGGCGGCATGAGTCCCGCCAACTCTTCGGCCTCGGCCAGCTCAATGAGCAGAGGCCGGGTGAGCTCCGGGGGGATGCCGATGTCCACCCGGAAGAGGCGGCCGCACAGCTCCCGGCCCGGGGGCAGGATCTGCCCCAGTTTGGGGAGCCCATAGGTGACGGTGACCCGGGCCTGCACCGCCGCCCCCAGCACCCGGCCGGTATCGGCACACAGGCCGGAGGGGATGTCCACCGCCAAAACCGGCACCGGCAGGCGGTTCACCGCCTCGATGACCTCGGCCAGGAGCCCCCGGACCGGGGCGTTGAGGCCGGTGCCCAACAGAGCATCCACGATGAGTCCGGCCTCCCTCAGCCGGGGCAGCTGTTCCCGGAAGACCCCCGCCTCCGGCACCTCCACCACCTCCACCCCCAGGCGGGAGAGGATGTCCAGGTTGACCCGGGCATCGCCGGAGACCTGTTCCCGGCGGGCAAAGAGCAGCACCGAGACCGGCACCCCGGCGGTGGCGAGATAGCGGGCCACCACGCAGCCGTCGCCGCCGTTGTTGCCCCGGCCGGCCAGGACCGCCACCGGGCCGTCCAGCTCCGGGAATTCCCGGCGCAGCACGAGAAAGGTGCTCCTGCCGGCATTCTCCATCAACACGAGGGAGGGGACGCCCACTTCTTCAATGGTGCGGCGGTCCAGCTCCCGCATCTCGGCGGCGGTGGCCAGTTTCATGGGGTTGCGCAGTTCCTCCGGCCGCAAAGGCAAGGGCCGCCCTCCGCCTTTTCCCGCAGACGGGGCCACGGGTTCGGGGACCGGCGGACGGCGGCTGCCTCGCCTCCTGTCAGATATTTTTACAGGAAATGGAAGGCGACGCCCACGGCAAAGCGATGCGCGGTGAAATCAAAGGTGGCCTTGTCGGTGATTTGGCCCGGCACGCCGGGAAGGCTGTAGCGCATGGAATCCAGCTCCACCTCCCACTGCTGGCTGAACTTGTACTCGGCAAAGAGGGAGAGGTTCTTGCGCACCATGTAGCGCAGCCCGGCGGAGGCCTCCAGGGAGAAGTTCTTGGCCGAGTCATAGGTGGACCAGAGGATGACAAAGCCGGGTCCCAGGCCCACATAGGGCTGCAGGCGCCCGAAGGGCACCTCCTTGTCCGGCAGGAACCCGTAGCGGAGCAGGAAATGGAAGGCCAGGGTGCTGACGTTGATGTGGTACACCGGCAGGAGGGCGGTGGCGGCATTCTGCACCGGCCGGCTGAGGGTCACCTGCCTGGTGCCGGTGTTGTGTTTGTCGAACATGAACTCGATTTCGGCTCCCAGGTAGGGGAAGCTGTGCAGGAAGTAGCCGGCCTTGAGGCCCCCCAGGGGGCTGGGCTCAAAGTTGACCCGGGAGGTGGTGACCCCGGCCCGGGCCAGCTGCCAGCGGGCAGACTGCACAAAACCGCCGCCGGCGAAGGCGCCGATGAAGAAGCCGCCGGGTCCCTTGACGCCCCAGTCCACGGTCCCCTGGGCGGCGGGGCGGTTGAGCCAGGCAAAGTAGGCAAAGGTGGCGGCCAGGGCGCCGAACCCCACCGCCTGGGCCACGGTGGCGCCGGTGGCAGCAGTGGTGGCCCGGGCCGGTTTTGGGGCGGCGGCCACCAGGGCCAGAGCGAGTGCCAATGCCGCTAGACGTCCCCACATCGTCCCCTGCATGATGCTCCCCCTCTGTGATGGCGCAGGCGAACCTGCGGCGTGGTGGCTGCATTATAGATACCGGCCTCCGAGGATGTCAAGGAAAAACCCTGAGGACAACTCAGTGAAAATACGAGATAATCCGGTCAGACCCCCACCGCCTCCGGCAGCGTGGCCCGGGTCGGCAGGGGGGCAGGGGAGGGGAGGGCCCGGAAACCGGGGTCAGAAGCGCCGGCCGGGGTGGCCGGGGATTCTCATTGACGCCTGGCGCTGCACTCTGATACACTGAATTCGACTCATTGAATTTGTCATCAATCCGGGACTTTCATACCCACAATCGGCCTCATGGTGGTGGTGGTGGATTACCAGGCCGGCAACCTGGCCAGCGTGGTGCGGGCTCTGACCGCCCTGGGGGCCCGGAGCCGGGTGACGGACGAACCGGAGGTGGTGGCGGCCGCCCCCCGGGTGGTCTTCCCCGGGGTGGGGGCGGCGGGCCGGGCCATGGCGGTGTTGCGGGAGAGGGGGCTGGATGAGGCCCTGCGCCAGGTGAAGGCCCGGGGCGTCCCCCTGCTGGGCATCTGCCTGGGAGCCCAGATCATCCTCGAGTTCAGCCAGGAAAATGAGACCCCCGGCCTCGGGCTCCTCCCTGGCCGCGCCACCGCCCTGCCCCGGCAGCCGGGGATCAAAATCCCCCACATGGGCTGGAACCGGGTGGAGTTTGTACGGCCGCATCCGGTCTTTGCCGGTCTGCCGCCCACGGCGGAGTATTATTTTGTCCACAGCTATTTTCCCGAACCGGCCCGGCCGGAGATGGTGGCCGGAATCACCGAGCACGGCCGCCCCTTTGTGAGCGCCGTGGCCTGGGAGAATCTGGTGGCCACCCAGTTCCATCCGGAGAAGAGTGGCCGCTTCGGGCTGCACATCCTGGCCAATTTCCTGGCCTGGGACGGCACTCTTGCTCAGTAAGCGCATCATCCCCTGCCTGGACGTCCGGGACGGCCGGACCACCAAAGGGATCAAGTTTCAAAACAACGTGGACATCGGCGACCCGGTGGAGATGGCCCGGCATTATTACGACACCGGGGCGGATGAGCTGGTGTTTTACGACATCACCGCCTCCAGCGACCGCCGGGGGATCATGATCGAGGTGGTGCGCCGGGTGGCGAAAGTGATCTTCATCCCTTTCTCCGTGGGCGGGGGCCTGCGCACCCTGGAGGACATGCGGGAGGTGCTCTTGGCGGGCGCCGAGAAGGTGAGCGTCAACACCGCGGCGGTGCGAAACCCCCGCCTCATCGCGGAGGGGGCCCAGGCCTTCGGGAGCCAGTGTATCGTCCTGGGGATGGACGTGAAGCGGGTGCCGCCTTCCCCGCAGATCCCCAGCGGCTACGAGGTGGTCATCCACGGCGGCCGCACGCCCACGGGCATCGACGCCCTGTGGTGGGCCAGGGAGGCGGAACGGCTGGGCGCCGGGGAAATCTGCCTCAACTCCATCGATGCCGACGGCACCCAGGACGGCTATGAGCTGACGGTGACCCGGATGATCTCCGAGGCCGTGTCCATTCCGGTGATCGCCTCCGGCGGCGCCGGCAAGCCCGAGCACCTGGCGGAGGTGCTCACCCGGGGCTGCGCCGATGCCGCCCTCATCGCCTCCATGGTCCACTACGGCACCTACACCATCCCGGAGATCAAGGACTACCTGGCCCAGCGGGGCATCCCGGTGCGCCTCACCTGGTGAGGCCCACCCGGGGCGAAGGGGCGCTATGAGCCACCATTACGAGCCGGAAATCGAATTCGAGGAGTCCCTGGAGGAGGTGCCGGGCGAAGAGATCCTGGAGCCCGAGGTGGAGGAGCCTCTGCTGGAGGAGGAAGAGGAGGCGGCCCTGCCGGTGCCGGCGGAGCTCGACCCCCTGCAGCGCTATATCCGGGAGGCCAACCGTTTCAAGCTCCTCACCCCGGAGGAGGAGAAAGAGCTCACCATCCGCTACAAAGAGACCGGGGACCCGGAGATCGCCTACCGCCTCATCACCAGCAACCTGCGTCTGGTCATCAAGATCGCCCTGGAATTCCAGAAGTACTGGATGCGCAACCTGCTGGACCTCATCCAGGAGGGCAATATCGGCCTCATGCAGGCCATCCGCAAATTCGACCCCTACCGGGGCATCAAACTGTCCTATTACGCCTCCTTCTGGATCAAGGCCTATATCCTCAAGTTCATCATGGACAACTGGAAGCTGGTGAAGATCGGCACCACCCAGTCCCAGCGCAAGCTGTTCTATAATCTGAAAAAAGAGAAGGAAAAGCTGCGCGCCCTGGGTTTTGAGCCGGGCCCCAAGCTGCTCTCCGACGTGCTCCAGGTGAAGGAGGAGGAGGTCATCGAAATGGAGCAGCGCCTGGGGGGCTGGGAGCTCTCCCTGGATGCGCCCCTGAAGGAGGGCTCCGAGGAGTTCCACAAAAACTTCCTCACCTCCACCGAACCCCAGGTGGAGGAGGTGCTGGCGGAGAGCGAAATGAAGACCCTCTTCCGCCAGAAACTGGAGGAGTTCCGCCACGAACTGAACGACAAGGAACGGGATATCCTCGATCTGAGACTGCTGGCGGAAAAGCCCCTGACCCTGCAGGAGATCGGGGCCCGCCACGGCATCTCCCGGGAGCGGGTGCGCCAGATCGAGGACCGGCTCATCAAAAAGTTGCGCCACTACCTGAAAAGCGAGATACCGGATTGGGAAGAGCTGCACGCCAGCGCCGTGGATTAAGCCAGGAGGGGTCGACGGGGGTGAAGGCTCCAGGATCTGAAAGACCATCCGGCCCCGCCGGACCCGGGAAGGGGGGCTGGCTCCCCTTGGCCTGGGCCTGCTTCCTTCTCCTGATCCTGGCGGGGTGTCAGACCCTGGGCGCTTGGGTGTCCACCCGGGGTCCGGCGCCGTCCGAGCCCGCGGCGGACCGCAGCCAGGCATATTTCCATTACCTTCGCGCCCAGCGGTATCTGCTGGAGGAGAATCTCCCCGGGGCCATCCGGGAGTATGAGGAGGCCCTGCGCTGCGATCCGGACTCGGTGCTCCTGCGCATCGAGGTGGCCACCCTCTACCAGCGCCAGGGGGATCTCAAGGAAGCCCTGGCCCATGTGGAGAAGGCCCTGAAGCTGGACCCCCGAAGCCAGGAGGCCCACTTTCTTTTGGCCGGCCTGCACGTCAGCCTCAACCAGCTGCAGGAGGCGGTGCAGGAGTATGAGCGCATCCTGGTGCTCAACCCGGACAGCCGGGAGGCCCGCATCTTCCTGGCCGCCCTCTATGCCCAGCAGCGCCGCTTCCCCAAGGCCATCCGCATGGTGAAGGAGCTCCTGAAGCTGCAGCCGGATCTCATCCCGGCATACTACTACCTGGGCCGCTTCTACCTGGAGATGGACCAGGTGGAGGAGGCCAGGCGGCAGCTGCAACGGGTGCTGGATTATGACCCGGAATTCGTCCCGGCGCTGCTGGACCTGGCGGCGGTGGCGGAGCGGGAGCGGCACTATGCCCGGGCTTTGGGGTATTACCGCCGCATCCTCAAGCTCCAGCCGCAAAACTCCCGGGTGTGGGCCAACATCGGCCGCCTGCACCTGATGGCGGGGCAGTATGCCGAGGCCGCCCGGGCCCTGGCCAAATTCCGCCGCCTGGAAAAGAATGACCCGGAGGCCCTCCTCCAGGTGGGTGTCATTTATCTGGAACAGAAATATCATGAGGAAGCCTTAAAGGAGCTCAGGCCCCTCCTCAGCCGGCCCCGCTACGCTGAGCGGGTGCGCTATCTCATCGGCCTGGCCCTGGAGGAGAAGGGGGATCTGGCCGGGGCCATTCAGGAGTATGAGGCCATCCAGCCGGGGTCGGAGCATTTTGTGTCGGCGCGCCTCAGGTTGGCGTATTTGCGCTACCAGCGCCGGGACGTGGCCCAGGCCCGGCGCATCCTGGAGGAGGTCAAGGCCGCAGCCCCGGACCGGGAGGACGTCTATCTGGCCCTGGCCCTCTATCACGAGGAGGAGGCCATGTTTCACCGGGCCGAGGCGGTGCTCCAGGAGGGCCTGGAGCGGCTGCCCCGCTCCGTGGAGCTGCACCTGAGGCTGGCCTATATCCTGGAAAAGCTGAAGCGCCGTCAGGAGAGCATCGAGCGGGTCAAAAAGGTCCTGGAGCTGGATCCGGACAACCCCGATGCCCTGAATTTCCTGGGCTACACCTATGCCGAGATGGGCATCAACCTGGATGAGGCCGAGCGCCTCATCAAGGCGGCCCTGCGCCTGAAGCCGGACAGCGGCCACATCATTGACAGCCTGGGCTGGGTCTACTACAGGAAAGGCCTCTACGACAAGGCGGTGGCGGAGCTGGAGCGGGCCTTTGAGAAGCTGCCCACCGACGCCACGGTGGCGGAGCACCTGGGGGACGCCTACCGCAAGGTGAACCGCCTGAACGAGGCCCTGCGCCTCTACCGCCGGGCCCTGGAGCTGGAGAACCCGGATCTCCCCAGCCTGCGCCGCAAGATCCGGGAGCTGGAAGAGAAGCTCCCTTCCCGGAGCTTATGAAGCCCCTGCTGCCCGTGGTGCTGCTGCTGGGCCTCCTCACGGGCTGCCGCACCCTGCCGCCGCCCCCGCCGCCGGCGGCCGTGGCGCCCCGGGAGGCCCTGGCCGCCTGGCAGGCCCGCCAGGCCGGCATCCAGGGCTTTCAGGCCCGGGCCCGCCTCACCCTCATTGCGCCGGGCCGCAGCTACTCCGGGAGCGCCCGGCTCCTCGGGGGGTTGCCCGCCTCCCTGCGGGTGGAGGTCACGGACCTCTTCGGCCGCAGCCTGATGACCTTTGTGAGCGACGGGGAGGAGGTGGCGGTGCTCTTCCCCCGGGAGGGACGGCTGCTCCGGGGGCCGGCCACCCCCCGGACCCTGGCCGCCTTCATCCCACCGGGGGTGACCCTGGCCCAGTGTGTGCGCCTGCTCACCGCCGGGGTGCCCCTGAGCGAGGGGGAGCCCCACCAGTGGCAGGAGGGCGGGGAACCCGGCAGCTGGCTGGTGGTCTGGAACGGCGCCGACGGCCGGCCCCGGGAGCGCCTGTGGCTGGCCCAGGGCCGGCCCCGGAAGCTGGAGTGGCGGGGGGAGGCGGGGGAAAGCGGCTTTGAGGCGGAATTTGCCGATTTTTCCGGCCCGGGGGACTGGCCCCGGCAGGTCAGGGTCAAGACGCCCTCCCCGGCGACGGAGCTCAGGGTGACCTTCGGCGACCTCACCGTCAATCCGCCCCTGGCGCCAGAGGATTTCAGATTAAAGGCGCCACCGGGTGTCCGGGAGGTGCCCCTGGCCCCCTGAGCGCTGGCGGGGGCGGAGTTGCAGCCGGAGCGGCAGGTGTGGAGAAGGGCAGGGGAGGGGGGTGCCGCCTTTCTCCCCCCGCCCTCCGCCTGGGGCGAGCGGTGCCGGGGGTGTGTCTTGTCTGCCCTGGTTCCCGGGGGTGGGAAAGGCCTGAAGCCGGTGGAGAGAGTGGGCATGGGGCCATGAAGTTCCTCGTGGATGCCGCCCTGGGAGGTTTGGCCCGGCGCCTGCGCTTTTTGGGCCTGGATGCCCGGCTGACGGTGCTTCGCAGGGAGGCGCTGCCGGCAGCGGCGCCGGACACGGTGCTCCTCACGGCCAACCGCATGCTCGAGAAGGCCGACCGGCAGGACCTTCTCGTCCTGGCAGCCCGGGAGCCGGCGGCGCAGCTGGATGAAGTCATCCGCCGCCTCGGGCTCACCCGGCGGCACTTCCGGCCCCTGAGCCGCTGCGTGCGCTGCAATGCCCGGCTCCAAGAGCTTCCCCGGGAGGAGGCCGCCGCCCGGGTGCCGGAGCACATCTGGGCCACCCAGGCAGAGTTTTACCTTTGCCCCGCCTGCGGGCGGGTCTATTGGCCGGGGAGCCACATAGCCGGCATCAGCCGCAGTCTGGCCGGGGTTCTCGGGGAAGGGGGGGAGCCCAAGGCGGAAGCCCCAACCACAAGGAGATCCTTATGACCGCCGAATATTCTGCCAAAGCCAAGGAAATCAGCTCCGGCGCTCTCGCCCTGGTTTGGCGCTTCTTGGTCAATACCGGGCGCCGGGGGCTGATCCTCCTCCGCTGGCTGGGCGTCTGGTGGCAGCAGTGGCGTCTGAACCGGGCTTGGCGCCGGCTGGGCCAGGAGGTCCACCTGGCCCTGGAGGCCGGAGAGATCAACCCCATGCTCACCGAGCCGGTGAGGGACGCGGTGCTGCGCAGCCGAGACCTGAAGGCCGCCAGAGACCGGCAGCTGGCCGCCATCGCCGCCATCCGGGCCAGGATCCGGGAGTCCCGGGGCCTGCCGCCGGAGCCGGAGGGAAAGCCTGCGGACCTGAATACCGCGGCCCGGGGAGAGTAGGGCATAGCGGGTGGGTCCGGGATTTACGGGAGACCCCCCTAAGCCGGTGATTTTTGCGGGGGAATGAGGAGTCTGCGCCCTTTGGCCATCCCTGGGTCTCCCCCCACCCTCCGGAGGGGGCAGAGGTTCATCCTCCCAATCTCCGGCGCCTCCGGCAGGCTCAGGTTCCGGACTGGGGGTGCGGTTCATTATCCGCACCTCCTTCCCGATGCCTCTCCCCCTCTGCTCCCGCCCTCCCGGACAATGCCCGGCTCTGAAACCC
Organism: uncultured bacterium; assembly: GCA_937943575.1. Lineage (GTDB taxonomy): Bacteria > Desulfobacterota > Desulfobaccia > Desulfobaccales > 0-14-0-80-60-11 > JAILZL01. Next base: position 41,712 of record CALEAV010000052.1, read on the forward strand.
CCTCGGGGGGCTCACGCCGGGCGGGCGCACTCGGCGGGGCTGCCCCGGAGCTTTTCCAGGGCGTGGGGCAGGGCCGGCAGAATGGCCGCCAGGCTTTCGCTGGCCCCCTTGGGGCTGCCGGGGAGGTTGACGATGAGGGTGGCCCCCCGGATCACCGCCACCCCCCGGGAGAGCATGGCATGGGGGGTCTTGCTTAGCCCGGCGGCCCGCATGGCCTCTGGGAGCCCCGGCACCAGGCGGTGGGCCACCGCCAGGGTCACTTCCGGGGTCAGGTCCCGGGGATGCAAACCCGTGCCGCCGCAGGTGAGGATGAGGTCCAGGCCCTCCTCGTCGCTCCAGGCCACCAGCACCCGGGCGATCTCCTCCCACTCGTCGGGCACCACCTCATAGCGGCGCACCTCAAAGCAGGCCGGATCCAGCAGGCGGGCCAGCTCCGGGCCGGCGGTGTCCCGGCGCTCCCCGGCGTGGCCCTTGTCACTCACCGTGAGAATGCCCACCTGGTAAATCATCTCTGCGGCCTCAACCTCAGGGAGGCGCCCGGCTTCCTGGAGAAAAGCCCAGGGACTGCGCCCCTGCGCCCACCGGCCTCCTTCGGAGATTCCCCCCGGTCCGTCATGGGGGGGTGAAAGGAGTGATGCCACCGCTGCCTGCCGTCGGTGACTACCGCCGGGAGGCCGGGAAGATCTCCAGGGGCAGCCCCGGAAAGCGGGCTTTCAGGGAACGGGCGTAGCCCGGCCGCCACAAGGGGCTGTCCTCTTCGGTGGAAGCCAGTTCGGCCACCTCCCAGTGGCCAGGACCGTATTTGAGCAGGGCGCACACCCCCTCAAACCGGCTCCTGCCATCAGGGGATCGGGGCTCCACCTCCAGCCAGGCCCAGTTCCCCTTCACTTTCAGGTGCCGGACCACGAAGATCAGTTCCATCCCATGGAGCTCATGCATCATAAAGCGCAAGGCGTCCAGGATGGCCTGGCGCTCGGGGCTCCCCGGGGGCGGGGTGTGGACGGCGCTTCCTGGCTGCTCCGCCGCCCATACGGCGGGCAGCGGCGCCCCGATTGCCCCCGCCGGCAGCCAGCCGCCTCCCCGGAGGACCATTCCCGCCCCCAGGATCCCCACCACCACTGCCGCCTTTTTTCCCCGCATCGGTGTGCCTCCGGTCAGGCCTCAGATGCCGGCGGTATCTCCTCCACGGTGACCGGGTCCCCGGGCCGCACCACCCCGCCCCGGATGACCCGGGCGAAGACCCCCTCCCGGGGCATGATGCAGTCCCCCACCAGCTCCCGGATGGCGCAGCCGTGGTGGCAGGCCTTGCCGATCTGGCTGATGACCACCTGGGCCTCAGCCCCCAGCCTCAGGCGGGTGCCCACCGGCAGGTCGTTGAGCGCCAGCCCCCGGGTGGTGATGTTTTCGGCGAAATCCCCGGGCTTCACTGCCGCGCCTTGCGCCCGCATCTTGTCGATGCTCTCCTGGGCGAGCAAGCTCACCTGGCGCCTACCCCCCTCGGCGTGGGCGTCGCCTTTCACCCCGTGCTCCACCACCAGGGTGATTTCGGGGACGTTTTCCTTGACCACACCTTTCTTGTCACTCACCGAGACCGCCACCACCTGGGGCCCGGCCCCGTGCGGATGTCTTGGGGCTGCCATCACCCTAAGCATAGCATACCTTCAGGCACTGGGCACCTCCCCGGGATTTCTCTTCGGTTTGGAATTAAAATAGCAGGCGGGCTTTTGCCCGCCTGCCTGTATGGGGTCGGGGGAGGGGTTCGGGGGAGGGGGCAGGGGCCGTCGATCCCTGGCCCCCTCCCCTGAAGTTCTACTCTTTTTCTTTGGCCGCCCGGGCCTCGGCGATGATCTTTTCCGCCAGGTGCGGCGGCACCTCCTCGTAGTGGGAGAGCTCCATCTCGAAGGCCCCCCGGCCGCCGGTCTTGCTGATGAGGTCCGGGGCGTACATGAGCACCTCGGCCATGGGCACGTGGGCGGTGATGACCTGGTTCTTGCCCTGGGCCTCCACCCCCAGGACCCGGCCCCGGCGGCCGTTCAGGTCGCCGATGATGTCGCCCATGTTCTCCTCGGGCACGGTGACGGTCATCTTCATGATGGGCTCCAAAAGCACCGGGTTGGCTTGCTGCACGCCCTTTTTGAAGCCCATGGAGCCGGCGATCTTGAAGGCCATGTCCGAGGAGTCCACTTCGTGGAAGGAGCCGTCATAGAGAGTGACCTTGACGTCCACCACCGGGAAGCCGGCCAGCACCCCCTCCTGCATGGCCTCCACGATGCCCTTTTCCACCGAGGGGATGTATTGCTTGGGGATGACGCCGCCCACGATGGCGTCCACGAACTCAAAGCCGCCGCCCCGGGGCAGGGGCTCGATCTCCAGCCAGGTGTCGCCATATTGGCCCCGGCCCCCGGACTGGCGCTTGTATTTGCCTTGCACCTTGGTCTTGCCCTTGATGGTCTCCCGGTAGGGCACCTTGGGCAGGGTGAGATTGACCTCCACCCCGAACTTGCGCTTCATCTTCTCGGCGGTGGCCTCAATGTGCACCGCCCCCATGCCGGAGAGGAGGATCTCCTTGGTCTCCGGGTTGCGGGTGAGGCGCAGGGAGGGGTCTTCTTCCGTGAGCTTCTGGATGGCGGTGAAGACCTTGTCCTCTTCGCCCTTGACCTTGGGCTCCACCGCCAGGGTGATCATGGCCCGGGGCGGCTCCAGGACCGGGAGCAGCACCGGCTTGGCCTCGCTGGCCAGGGTGTCGCCGGTGACCGTCTCCTTGAGCTTGGCCACCGCGCCGAAGGCGCCGGGCCCCAGCTCCGGGACGGGCTTCTGCCCCTTGCCCTCCAGCAGGAAGAGCTGGCCGTAGCGCTCCGCCACCCCCTTATTGACGTTGTAGACGCTGGAGTCGGAGACCATCTTGCCGGAATAGACGCGAAAGAGGGAGAGCCGCCCGGCATAAGGGTCGGCCACGGTCTTGAAGACCTGAGCCGCCAAAGGCCCGTCGGGGTCGGCGGCCAGGGCCACCTCCTCCCCGGCGGGGGTTTTGCCTTTGATTTCGCCCCGGTCTTCGGGTGCCGGGAGGAAATGGTTGATGGCCTCCAAAAGCAGGGCCGGGCCCACGTTGGCCACCGAGGCCCCGAAGAGGACCGGGACGATCCTGCCCATGAGAGTCCCGATCCTGAGACCCCGGAGGACCTCCTCCGGAGTGAGCTCGCCCGCGTCCAGAAATTTCTCGATGAGCTCGTCGTCGCTTTCGGCGGCGTAGTTCATCAGATCGCCCCGGAGGCTCTCCACCTCCTCTTTGAGCTCCTCCGGGATGGGGCCGGCCTCCATCTTCCCCGCGCCGGTGAAGGCCTTCATCTGGATGAGGTCCACCACGCCCTTGAAGGCGGCTTCCCGGCCGATGGGAAGCTGCACCAGCACGGGGGTGGCCTCCAGGATGTTTTTCACCGCCGTGAGCACCGGGGCATAATCGGCCCGCTCCCGGTCCAGCTTGTTGATGTAGATGAGGCGGGGCAGGCGGTAGGCATCGGCGGTGGCCCAGACCTTTTCGGTGCCCACTTTCACCCCGTCCACGGCGTCGATGACCACCACGCAGGCGTCGGCCACATGCAGCACCGCCCGGGTGTCGGCCAGGAAGTTGTCGTCCCCGGGGGTGTCGGCCACAAAGACGGTGTGCTTCTTCCAGGTGTAGTGGTGGAAGGCCGAGGAGATGGTGATCCTGCGTTTGATCTCCTCCGGCTCGAAGTCCAGGACGGAGGAGCCGTCATCCACTTTGCCCAGACGGGTGGTGGCTCCGGCGGTGAAGAGCAGGGCTTCGGCCAGGGAGGTTTTGCCGCAACCGCTGTGGCCTACCAGCGCGACATTGCGGATGTGTGCGGTTTTTCCGGACATCGGGATCTCCTTCTGCGGCGGTCCTGTTTCACCCCCGCTCACACGCCGGGGGCGAAACTTTATTTTCATATCAGATTTCAATGATTTTCACAACCGGATTTTAACCGGGACGCTGCCTCCGGGAGGATGGGCTGCGCCTGCCTTCCAGGGAGGCGGGGGCCCAACTTCCCGAAGGACCTGGGCACCAGCCTGGCGGTTTGACAACCGGGGGGGCCGGGCCCGGGGAATTCTTCCACTCAGGGCGTTGACAAGCGCCGCCGGGGTTGGTAGATTTCCAGGTGTCGGGACGTGGCGCAGCCTGGAAGCGCACCTGAATGGGGTTCAGGGGGTCGGAGGTTCAAATCCTCTCGTCCCGACCAGGAGCTGACGTGATTCCCAGGGGCTGACAGACGAAAAGCTGTCAGCCTTTTTGTTTTGCACGGCAATTTCTCACCTTCACGTGACCTGAGGCCATGGAGAAGGGCGCACAGGCTCCCTGGGGGCCGGGTGCCTGGCGTGCAGGATCGCTGGGTGTCTATGGCTCCTCCTGCATGAAAAGAGGCACCTTCATATATAATGGGGGGAGGCGACAACCGAATCGGTTCAGTGAAGTGGGAATTGAGAAGGACACTGCAAAACAGGTCCCCGTATGGCCAGGATGCGCCCGGAAAGGATCGACGGCCTGGACCGGGTCACCCCGGGGGAGCTGAAGGTTTTCCACTTCCTCCGGGAAGCGGCGCGGCCGCACCGGGATTTTGTGTGCTGGTACAGGCCCCTTCTGGGCGGCCCCGGGGTGGAGCCGGATTTTGTTCTCTTCGGCCAGCATCTCGGGCTTTTGGTGCTGGAAGTGAAGAACTGGATCCTCCCCCAGATCGTCGCCGCCGACCAGCACCAATTTGTCCTCCGGGTCAAGGACCGGGAGGAAAGGAAGATCAACCCGGACCGGCAGGCCAAAAATTATGTGGACGCCTTGTTGGAAGCCCTCAAGGCGGTTCCGGCCTTCGTGGACCAGCCGCCGCCCCATTGCGGTCAGCTCAAGATACCGGTGGGGCGGATGGTGGTCTTTCCTTACATTTCCCAGGCAGATTACCTGCAATATGGTTTCAACCGGATCCTTCCCCTGGAACGGGTGCTTCTGCAGGAGGACCTTGACCCGGCGGGGGAGGTGATGGGGGACCCCTCGGGGCAGGCCTTCCGGGCGCGTCTGGCCCGGGCTTTTCCCTTTCCCTTTGCCGGCCTCACTCCCAAAGAGCTGGCCAAGCTGGAGGCCCTGCTCTGGCCGGAGGTCAGGCTGGACTTGCCCCTCCGCCAGGGAGCGGACAAAGCCCGCTTTCAGGCCGAGGTGCGGGCCCTGGACGACCTGCAGGCCCGGGTGGCCCGGCAGTTGGGCTCCGGCCACCGGCTCCTCAAAGGCCCGCCGGGCAGCGGCAAGACCCTGGTCCTCATTCACCGCTGCTATGTGCTCCGCAAATACCAGCCCCAGCCGCCCCGGATCCTGCTGGTGTGCTACATTATCGCCCTGGCCAGTTACCTTAAGAGGCTTTTGCAGGAAAAAGGCCTGGGGATCGGCGAAGGCGGCGTGCACGTCCACCACTTCTATGAGCTCTGCTCCTTCATTTTGCAGAACTCCCTGGGGGAGCCGGTACAATTCAATGTCCCGGATTCCAGTTATTATGAGACCATCATCACCTACACCCTGGAATCGGTCCAGCAGGGGCTTCACCGGCTGGGGCAATTCGATGTGATCCTGGTGGACGAGGGCCAGGACTTCAGCAACGAGATGCTGAAAATTCTTTTGGGATTGCTGCACCCCGGCGGAGATCTGGTCATCGCCCTGGATGCCTACCAGGACCTCTATCGCCGCCAGACCTCCTGGCGCGCCCTGGGCATCCAGGCTCAGGGACGCAGCCTCTATCTCGGCCGGGTCTACCGGCACACCGCCGAAATCTTTGCCTTCACTCAGTGTTTCCTGGGGATGGCCCGCCCTCAGGAGCCGACTCTGCCCCTGTTTCCGGAGGAGGAGCTTGAGCATGGCGAGCCGCCGCAGGTGCGCCGCTTCCCTGATATGGAGAAGCTGGAGGCCTTCCTGGTGACGGATATCCGCCGGCACCTGGACGCCGGGGCCTTTACCCGCGCGGAGATCGCCATCCTCTATGATGACAAGGTGTATGGGCCGGAGGGCTTTCATTACGGCGGCCGGGAGCTGCCCCGCCGCCTCAAGCAGCGGCTTCAGGCCGCCGGCATCCCGGTCAAATGGGTCTCCGAGGACCTCCGGGCCAAGGAACTCTTTGACATCACCACCGACCGGGTGTCTCTGGTGAGCATCCACAGCGCCAAGGGGCTGGATTTTGACCTGGTGTACGTGGTGGGCGCCGATCGCATCCGGGCCACGGACGAAACGCGTCCCTACCTCACCCGGCTCCTGTATGTGGCTCTCACCCGGGCCAAATACCGGCTGGTTATCCCCTATGTGGAAGAAAATGAGTTCATCCGGAAGATGGCACGGTGTCTGGAAGTGTAACCGTCGGGGGTGGCCAGGGCGGCACGCCCTTTTCAGCCGAGGCACTCTCGCCTCGGTCCCATGATGATGGGCCACCCCCCGGACCATTGTTTTCACCCCAGGATTGAAGGAGAATCCTCGCCATGCCCCTGCGCCTGCTGCACACCGCCGATCTCCATCTGGGAATGAAGTTCACCGGCAGGTATCCCCCTCAGGTGCAAGAGCGCCTGATCAGAGCCCGCCTGGAAACCCTGCACAACCTGGTGGAGGCCGCCAATGCGGCCGAGGCTGCGGTCTTGGTCATTGCCGGCGACCTCTTCCATGACCACCACCTGCCGCGGCGGGACATCCGGGCCGCGGCCGAGGCTCTGGGGGACTTTGCCGGCCGGGTGGTGCTCATCCTGCCCGGGAACCACGATTTCCTCCAGGAAGGGGAATGCCCCCTCTGGGACCGCTTCCTGGAGGCCGCCGATGACCAGGTCCTGCTTCTGAAGGAGGCAAGGCCGTATTCCCTCTTGCAGTGGGACCTCCCTCTGATGATCTATCCCGGCCCCTGCACTGCCAAGCACTCCCCCACCAATGCCATCGGCTGGATTGAGCCGGGCCCCCGGGATCCGGACTTCTGGCATATCGGGGTGGCCCACGGCAGCCTGGAGGGGGTGTCCCCGGATTTTGAGGGCCAATATTACCCCATGACCTGGGCGGAGCTCACCTTGGCCCATCTCGACCTGTGGCTGCTGGGACACACCCATGTGCGGCTGCCGGAGGGGGATCAGGGGCGGGAGGGCAGGGTATTCGTGGCCGGCACCCCGGAGCCCGACGGCTTCGACTGCCGCCATCCCGGGAACGCCTGGCTCATCGAGCTTAACGCGGACCGCTCCCTCTCATATCGCGGCCTGGTGACCGGCCGGCACCGCTTTGCGGTTCACGAAGTCGAGCTTTCCACCGAGGACGACCTGGAGGCTTTCCGGGCCCGTTTCCGCCAATTCGATCCCGAACGGGATCTCATCAGGCTCATCCTCCGGGGCCGTCTTCCGGGGGAGCTGTTTGCCCAGCGGGGCCAGTGGCTGGAGGAGCTGCAGCAGCAGGTCCTCTATCTGGAAGCCGACTTAAGCCGCCTGTTCCGGCGGATCACTGCCGAGGACGTCAACCGGGAGTTCACGGCCGGGTCATTCCCCCACCAGCTTTTGACCCGGTTGGTGCAGGCCGGCGGGGATCCCCGGGTGCTGCAGCTGGCCTATGATCTCATCCAGGAGGTGAGGTCATGATTCTCCGGGAGCTGAAACTCTGCCCCTTTGCGGGCCTGAGCTGCCAGGAGCTCACCTTTGCCCCGGGCCTGAACGTCATCCTGGGTCCCAATGAAGCGGGCAAAAGCACCATCGTCAATGCCCTGAAGCTGGCGCTGTTCATGCCCACCCGATATTACAAAACCACCTTTGACAAGGAAATCCGCCGTTATCTGCCCCTGAGCGGCGGCGACACCATTCGGGTGGAGCTGCATTTCGTCTGTGAGCCCGCCGACACCCTCTACCGTTTATCCAAGTCCTGGGGGGCGCGGGCCGAAAGCCGCCTGATTCTGGCGGACGGTGCTCTTTTGGCGGACCCGCAGGCGGTCCAGGAGAAGATGCGGGAACTCCTGGTGCTTACCGAAGGCACCTACCACAATGTGCTCTTTGCCTACCAATCCCGCCTGGGCACGACGCTGGAGGCCCTCCGGGAGGAACCGGAGGCGCGGCACCGGCTGGCGGACCTGCTGCGCCGCAGCATCTATGAGACGGACGGCGTCCCCGTGGACCTTCTCGAACAGCGCCTCAATGAGCGCCTGGATCAGTACTTCTCCCACTGGGACAGGGATCTGGCCAGACCGGAAGGGGATCGAGGTATTGACAATCCCTGGAAGAAGAAAGTGGGGAAAATCCTGCAAGCCTATTACGAGCGGGAGCAATGGCGCCGGAAATTGAGAGAAGCCCAGGACTACGAAAGGGAGTTGGATGCCTTCAATGAGCGTCTCCGCCGCATGGGGGCCGAAGTGGAGAGCCTCAAGAAATACGTCGACACCCATCAGAAACTGGTGGCCGATGCGCGCCAGCGCCAGCTCCTGACGGCTCAGCTGGAGGCCCATCGCAAAGATGAAAAGGAGTTGAAGGAAATCTGTCAGAAATGGCCGGTCCTGGAGAAAGAAATCGAGAACGGCACAACCTTATTGGCACAACGCCAAAAAGAGCAGCAAAGCCTGGATAAGGAGCTGGAGGAGGCCAAAAAATATGAGGCCTTAAAAGAGGCCCGGGACCGTTTCCAACGGGCGGAGAAGAAGCATCAGGCTGTGAAAGAGGCCAAGGCCGCTTTGGCGGACCTCAAAGAGGTCACCGCCACGGACCTTACCACCCTGCAGAACCTGAACCTGCGGTTGACCGACTGCCGGGCCCGCCTGGCTGCAGGGAGACTCCAGCTGCATTTTACTCCCCGGGTGGCCTTGACCCTGGAGGCAGCCAGGGACCTGGAAGAAGCCGCCCCCTACCCCCTCGCGGCCGGCCAGACCCTGGAGCTGGAGGCCGGCGGCCGGCTCTCTCTGGCCCATCCGGACTGGCAACTGACGGTGCGCTCCGGGGAGGTGGACTTTGAGGAGGTGGCGCGGGACTATACCCGGGTCCACAAGGAGATGCAGGACCTTCTGAAGCGTCTCCAGGTGAAGAGTCTTGAGGAGGCGCACCAGGCTTACGAAACTTATCGGGAGCAGCTCAATGTCATCAAGGCCCTGGAAGCCGATCTGGCAGAGATTCTGGGCGACACGTCCTACGAAGAGCTTAGGGCGACCCTCCAGGGGGCTGAGCCCACTGCCCCGCCCCGTCCCAGCAACGAGGTGGCCCTGCGCCTGGGGGAGGTAAGGACGGCCATCAGCCAGCAGGAGAAGGACCTGACAGAAAAGCGCGAGCAGCTGAGCAAGTGGCAGGAGGCCCACCACTCCCTGGACCGCTTGCTGGACCGGCAAGTGGACGTCCGCGCCGGGATCAGACGGCTGGAAGGGGAACTCCAGGCTCTCACCCCCCTGCCTCCCGACATTACAGATGTGGAAGCCTTCATCGCCGGGTTTGAGGAGCAGGAGAGGCAGCTCAAGCTCAAAGAGAGGGAATTCCAGGAGCTGCTGCTGCAAAGGGCGGAGTTCCAAACCCAGGCTCCGGGCGAAACCGTTGAGGAGATCCTCCCGCAACTGCAGGAGGCGGAGCGCCTGTTTGCGGAGGCCCGGCAGGAAGGCGAAGCCCTCCTGGCCATCCGGCAGGCCTTTGACGAGGTCAAGGGGCAGATGGATGGGCAGACCCTGACCCCCTGGCTGGAGGACCTGCAAAACCTCCTGGGAACCCTCACCGGCGGGCGCTATGTCACCGTGGAATTTCCTGACCAGGGGGAGGAAAGGGCGGTGCGGCAAGATGGCCTGAAGGTGCCGGCCCTGCTTCTCTCCGGGGGCGCCAAGGTCAGCTTCGGCCTGGCAGTGCGGCTGTCCATGGCAGCCCATTTCCTTCATGGGCTCCAGGGGTTCCTGGTTCTGGACGATCCCCTGGTGGACCTGGACGATGCCGGCCGACAGCAGGCGGCGGTGCAGGTCCTCCGGGAGTTTGCCCACCAAAAACAGGTCATTGTGCTCACCTGCAAACGGAGCCATGCCGACCTGCTGGGCGGACATCGCATTGACCTGGCGTGAGAGCAAGAAAATCACGGGAGTAGGTCTGCTTAAGCAAGAAAGGTCGGGGGATACCCCGCAAAGACGAGACAGCTCCGGTGGGATCCTGCCCCTGTTGCCTCAAAACCTCCAAACCTAAGACCGCCCTGCCTGGTTGGCGGGGCGGTGTGCCTGGCAAAGAGAACCCGATACTTTTTCCTTCAATTGGCTTATAGTTAAATTGTCTGGAATTTTAAGAGGGGGCAGGGGGCATGGCCTTCTGGCCCTGTATCCGGCTTTCTTCCTCAACCCGTTCACCGGTGGCCGGGGAATTGCGAGGCGGGTCGCAGCCTCTCACTTCCCGGCCTTCCATCCGAGGGCAGGTGCCTGGCGCCTCATGGGCGCGGGGCCTTTCCGCCGTTTCATGCCGGGGTTCATCCCCAGGAGGTGATCATGGGAAGCTTGCAGGGGTTGGGGCTGGAGTTTCAGGAGACCATGTCTGGCTGGCTGGGCGTGGGCCAGGAGGATTTTCTGGCGGGCCGCATCACCGGGGAACGGGAGCACACCCCCTTACAGTTTGAGGCCCGCATCATCATTGACGACCTGGAGAAATTCATCCATCTGGCGGAGCACGAAGCCCGCCTGACCGGCACCGTGACCTTCGGTCCCCTGGGGGGCACCTTTCCCATGGAGGACGGGGTCTTCACCCTGTTTTCCGTGAGCCCCGCAGGCATCCGGCGCATGACCTACTCCTTCCGCTTCACCGCCGCCGACGGCCGCCCCTATTTTCTCTTCGGGCACAAGAACCTCAAGGATGACCCCGGCTTCGACCTGGTGGAGGATATGACCACCCTCTTTACCCGGCTTTATGCCGGGCCGGATGAAGGTGCCCCCCTCTATGGCGCCGGACAGCTCTTTTTTGACCTTAGGGAGGCGCCGGCCCTGATGGCCTCCTTGAAGGTTACCGGCGCCGGGTGGTGGGAATTGCACCGGAAGATCCAGGCCCGGTCGGCCTTCCTCGACTTCGTCTGGGGGAAGCTCCGCCAGGAGTATCTCCGGGATCTCAATCCCTTATACGATACGGAATATGAAAACCTGGCGCTGGCCGGGAAGGTGGACCTCCAAGGGGAGCCCCGGGATTTCTTCCTGGTCTCCGGCATCCACGACCGGGACTTCCCTTGGGGGGACGGGGAGATCTTCTGGGATGTGCTTCTGGTTTTGGAGGACGGCCGGGGCGGCTGGCGGCGCTTCGCCCTCACCGACCGCGTCCTGCCCGGCCTGAAACTCAGCGTCCAGGCCGGGACCTTCAGCTATCAGGGGCCACTCTTTGAGCTCACCCGGGGCTATGCCGTCTTTCGGGCGGAGATGCAGCGAGGAGACCCCGGACTGGCGGCCTGGCAGGCCGATCTTCAGCTCACCTTCACCGCCACCCCCTATGCCGTCACCCCGATTCCCTTCGCCATCGCCCACGAGGTGGTGGCCCAGATGGCCTCCAGCCTCAGGTGGCTGCTGCGGAGCATCCTGCCGGGGGAGTCATTGTTGGGGGTTTATATCACCCCCCACACAGTGGCGGTGCGTGAGGGCCGGCTGGCCCTGAGGCGATCGGGCGAGGAGCTCATGGCCGGAATCCTCCCCGAGACCGCCTTCGGGGAGGCGGAGCGCACCAGCTTCCGCAACCTCAAGGAGCCCCCCCTGCTGTACGGCTATATCTGTGCGGTGCGCCCCCAGGCCCGGGCCGCCCGGGTGCAGATCCACGCCAATTCGCTGCGGACCGGGCGCCACCGCCTCACCAGGGACCAGTTCGACGCCTTCCTGGGCGCAGTGTTGGACCGGGTGGCTTCCCGGGAGTTCCTCCTGGAGGGGGGCGCCCTGAAGGTGACCCCGCTGGGGCCCTGGGAGGAGGGGGAGACCCGCGGGCGCCTTTTCCGCAAACTGGGGGAGCCGCTGTTGGAGGTGAACAACGACCACTTCCCCACCGCGGTCTTCCAGCGGCGCATCATCCGGGTGGCGGACCCGGCAGGGCAAATCTGCCTGGCCCTGGAGGAGGACATGAACCTGATGCGCCTGCAGGCGGAAAACTGCCGCCGCCAGGTGAGCGTGGCCGCCATCCGGGACCCGGACCAGTTCAGGGCCCTGGACACGGCGCTCACGGCCGGCCGCTTCTGGGAGACGCTGGAGGCGGCCTGGCAGGGCTCCGGCAGGGGGAGGGCGGAGTTCGCCATCGTCATCAAGCCCAATTTCATGTTCGCCTACAACCGAAACGACAGAAGCACCTATACCGACCCGGAGCTGGTGCACCACCTGGTGCGGCGGCTCCGGGAGCGGGGCTACCCCCACCTCACCGTGGCCGAAGCCCAGAGCACCTACGGCGAGTATTTCGACAAGCGGAGCGTCCGGGAGGTGGCGGAGTATCTGGGCTACGTGGCGGACGGCAGCGAGGGGTACCGGCTGGTGGACCTCACCCTGGATGAGTGGGAGGAGCGTTACCTGGGTCTGCACCTGGGCCGTCATCCGGTGCCCCTGACCTGGCGGGACGCCGACTTCCGGATCTCCTTCGCCAAGAACAAGACCCACGCCTACGCCTACTACTCCCTCACCCTGAAAAACATCTACGGCGCCCTGCCGCTGGCCGACAAGTTCTCCGCCTACCACACCGGCCGGGACATCTACCACCCCACCATGGAGTATCTCCAGGCCTTTCCGGTGCACTTCGGCATCATTGACGCCCACCTCAGCGCCGACGGTCCCTTCGGGGTCTTTGCCGACCCGGAGCCCAACCGCACCGAAACCATCATCGCCGGGGCGGACCTGGTGGCGGTGGACTGGGTGGGGGCCGGCAAGATGGGGCTGAACCCCAAGATCAGCCAATACATGGAGCTGGCGGTGAAGACCTTCGGCAAGCCGGAGATTCACCTGGTCGGCGATGCCAGCTTATATCGGCCCTGGCTCAATGTGCCGGCGGTGATGACCATCCTCACCCACTTCGGGCTGGACGCCAACGACTACTTCGGCAATCTCCTCTACATGGCCGGGGCCTACATGGACGAGAGCCATTTCACCCATAAATCCAAATCCGTCTACATGCAGGCGGCCAGGCGGGCCCTTAGGCCTTTGCAGCAGGCCCTCTTTCTTCAGGCCGGGGGCGAGCGCACCTTGGCCAACCGGCTCCTGGCCCGGTTTTTCACCTGGCTGGGGAGCCGGTAAGGCGGCAGGGCCGGGAAAACCGAAAGAGGGTTATCGGGGCCGTGAAAAAATTATTGGCCCGGACCGACTCCCATGAGATGATGGGATCTGCAGGTGCAGGAAGCTGACGGACGGACTAGGCCGGCAGGACGGCGATCAGCAAATCCCCGCCTTAAAGTTCCCTGGGGGGAGGCCGATGGGAGAGAAAGGGGGGGCGGCCCCGGGAGCGAAGCCCGGGCGAAGACGGAAAGGAGCGGAAAACAGTGGGCGCAAATGTCTTGTCGTGGCGAGGGGTGGCAGCATTCCTGGGCATCCTGCTTCTCGTCGTCCCGGCCGGGGCCCAGGTCCCTCCCCAGCCGTCGCCGGGGACCGGACGGCCGACTTCCGGGACCCTTCAAACCCGGCAGCCGCCGGCGGGGCCCCAGACTGAAACCAAAGCCAAAGTCCGGAAGGATACGCAGCCGCCCCCCGGCGTTCCGGGACCCCAACCCCGGCCGGGGAATCTCCGCCCGCCGCAGGTGCAGCAGAAGGCCCCCCCGCAGCTCCAGCAGCCCGGGTCGCCGCCGGCGGTCAGGCAGACTGCGCCTCCCCAAAGGCCAGGGCAGCCGGGAACCCCTCAGGTCAAGCCCAGGAGCCCACAGCCGCCCTCCGGTCCGCCGGGCGGCGTGATTCCGGGCCGGGCAGGCCGCCCGGCGGGTCCTCCCGCCGTCACCTCTCCACCCGCCAGACCTCCGGGGGCCACAGCCCGGCCCCCGGGCGCCCCTTTGGGGGGCAGACCGCCTGCCTCCTCTTCCGGCGGGCCGGGACGCGGGGCCTCCCCACCCCTTCACTATCAGCAGGCCTCACCTCCAGGCGCCCCCAAGACCACCCCCGCCCCGGGCAGCAGCGCCCAAGGCGCGCCGTCGGGCAGCCCGGCCGGGGCGGCGGCCGGGACCCCGCCCTCCGGGTTCAAACCCCCGGCCTCCCCCTCCGAGACCTACAGCCGCCTGAAAGCCGCCAAAGAGGCCCTGGAATATTACACCTCGGGGAACGGTCGCTTTGTCAAGGACCGGGACGCCCAGATCGAGAAGCTTCGGCGGGAGATCGGCTTTCTGGAGGGGTATGAGCGCCGCAGCGGCGGGGGCAGCACCCCGCCCGCCACCAAAAAGACGCCGGCCGCCCCCACTCCGCCCTCCGGTCCGGCACCCGGCTCCTCCGTCCGGCAGGTCACCCCCCCACCCAAGAGCCCGCCGCCGCCGGTGGCCCCTCCCAAAGGCGGGGTGGCCACCGCGCCCGGCCCCGGCCGCCTGTCTCCTCCCACCGGGAAGCTCAATGTCTATGACCAAGGGGGAAGGAAGGTGGGGGAGAAGCCCTACTGGGGGAGCGGCACCGCCGCTGACCCCTACCGGGACTATCAGGACCCCGGCAAGCCCTTCGGGGACCGCATCTGGGGGAGCGGCACCCCTTCCGACCCCTATACCAACGTCCGTCCCCCCGCGGTGCTGCCGGAGCCGAAGAGTCCCGGCGGTCCCCGGGACGGGGCCGGAGTGCGGGCCGGACAGCATGCCGGGGCGGGGGTCTCCTCCCCGGGGAAGTCCTCCGGAGCCTCCGCCCCCACCCGGGACCGGGCCGCAGAGAAACAGCGGGACCAGGTGGTGAGCCGGCTCCTGAACCTGGAAAAGCAGTTTGGCCAGAAAATCAAGGACCTGGAGATGGCCGTGGACAAATGGCATGACCATCACCGGGCCGAGTCCGAGCGGCGGCTCATGCATCTTCAGGAGGGCTTGAATATCATCGAGAGCAAAATCAACAGGTTCGAGAATGCCCTCCGGGAGGCGGAGGCGCGGGGCGACCGGGAGGAGGTCCGCAGACGGGACAGAGACCTGGAAAGATTGTACCTCATGCATACCATGTTGTATTCGAACCGTGAAAATATAAGAGATTATCTTAATAACGAAGCGACTGAAAGAGCCAGGGACAAGGAACTGGTGAAGAATGTCCATCAGTCCTTCCAGGAGGAGAACCGGCGCCTGCTGGAACTGAGCCGGGAAGACCCCGCCGCCGCCTCCCATATCCTGAAAACCCATCACTCCTCCAAATGGAACCCCAATCAATTGGACCAGCTTTTCCAAAACCCTGACCTGAGGGACCAATCCCCCTTGCTCACCCCCACGGTCTACAATCCGGCCACGGAGAAATCCAAGGCGGAGAAGGCCAGGTGGCAGGAGCAGCGGAAGAGGCAGATTGAGCGGGAATATGAAGACCGTATCACCCGGGTGATGAACGAGCCGGTGGACCCCACCAGCCACGGGGCCGGCGCGGCGCTCGGCAAACACCAGCGGATCGACCAGCTGCGCCGGGAAAAGGAGGCCCGGCAGCGGCAGATCGACATCATTTACCGGGAACGCCTGCTGAACAGCGGGCGGCTGTCCCAGGAGGAGTTCAACGCCCTGAACACCCCGGAGTGGGAGGAGAAGCTGGAAGCCTACCGGCGGGATCTCAGGGAAGGCAGGGTCGGGGGGGACTGGCCGACGCCGTAAGGCCGGGATTCAGAGAGTCATTCCATAACCGGCGCCCCGGGGGAGCCCCCAATCTCTGAAAGGGGGGCCGCAAGGTTATTCAAGGGAAGGCAGGCTGCCTTCCCTTTTTCTTTCCGGCGGCGGTATGGCGGGGGAGGGGGAAGGGAAGGCTGAGGGTGGCGGGGCGGGATCCGGGCTGATACCGGGAGGATGGGCCTGCGGTGCCGCTCAAAATCGCCGCCCTCTCCCTGAAGATTTACACACCCGACAGTGATGTCGGGTTTTTTCATGCACGCTGGATCGCAATCCCCTCTCATCGGGTCAAGGATTCCTACCTTCTAAGGATCAGGAGGGGATTATGCTGTGCATTCTGGTCGCAATCCCCTCTCATCGGGTCAAGGATTCCTACCCGTAGATGCTTAAGGCCATGTCTCAAGCCTCACGCCATGCGTTCCAAGGCCTCACGATAACACTCTCGACAGCCTTCTACCAGCGACGGGGGTGGACAGTGTTTGTCAGTCATTTAAAGATACCCCTGTTTTTTGAGTTCCTTGTAGCCAACATACAAGAAGAGACCAATCAAAACCAACCAGAAAAACATGTTCGTTTCACCTCCTGATGATGGTGTCTCACACTGCAGGTTGCGCCGCTCTGCGGCGGGTTAGACGTTGTAATCGGGTCAATGATTCCTACCCACCCATAATAGGCCAATTATACATCCTTATCCCTATGTCGCAATCCCCTCTCATCGGGTCAAGGATTCCTACGAGGAGCTGTAGAGACCAGGGGAGGGGGAGCACCCCCAGTCGCAATGCCCTCTAATCGGGTCAAGGATTCCTACCCGGGACCTGGCCAACAAGGAATCCCGGGAGGGTAGTAAGTCGCAATCCCCTCTAATCGGGTCAAGGATTCCTACAGGGAGGGGGTCACCCTGCCGGCCGGCGCCGTATATCCGTCGCAATCCCCTCTAATCGGGTCAAGGATTCC
>CALEAV010000053.1 GCA_937943575.1 uncultured bacterium
TGCTGCTGATGAGGGGCACCCCCATGGCCAGCATCTCCTTGGCGGCAAAGGAGGAGGTCTCTACCGCGTCACTCAAAATGAAGCCCACATCGAAGAGGGAGATGACCGGCCGCACGTCCGCCCGATAGCCCCCGAAGATGAAGTCCTGTTCTATCCCCAACTCCCGGGCCAGGGCCATCAGGCGGCGGCCATTGGCCTCATCCCCCAGCACCAGGATCTTGGCCGGGCGGCTCAAATTGGCCTTGGCAAAAGCCCGCAGGAACTGATCCACCCGCTTGTAGCGGCCGGTGCCGGCTACAGAGCCGAAGACGAAGTCCCCCTCCTGAATCCCCAGCTCCCGGGCGGTATCCCCCTGCCGAGGCCACGGGCGAAAATACCCCAGATCCACGCCGTTGGGGATGACCACGGCATTTTCGAGCCGTCCCTTGGCCCCGCTCTGCTCATATTGGGGTTGGGAGACGAAGATGTTGGCTTGGGTCCACCGGTGGTCCAGGAGCCAATGCACCGGGTCCCGGCGGAGCGGCCGGAAGTTGTGCCGGGTGCGCACCAGGGGCACAGGCTGCCGGAAGAGAAGCTTCCAGTAAGCGGCAATCCAATGATCCCGGGAACCGTTGGTGTGGAGCAGATCGAAGGGGAAATCCCGATGGACGGCCTGCAACCGGAAAATGCTCTGCAAGATGCCGGTGATTTCCCTCGCCGAACCGGGAAAACTCACCTCATAATACTTGATCCCCGCTTCCTGGGCCCAGCGGCTCAGAGTGGAGCCCGGCGGGCTGGCCAGGGCCAGGCGGAACTCCTGGGCCAGAGCACTGCCAAAGAGGCTCCGGATATAGGTATTGTGCCCCCCGCCGTAACTGGGACTGGGATGGAAGTTGGTGATCAAAACGGAATACCTCGTGCCTCTTCCCGGGTGGTCGGTTTTCTCAGCGCATCCCTGAGCCGTCATTCAGGCTGCGCTTAGCAGTCCACGTCCGCCAGGACGATATCCATGGTGCCGATCAAGGCGATGAGGTCGGCCAGGAGCCTCCCCCGGGCCAGCTTGTCGGTGGCGTTCAGCACCACAAAGGAGGGCCGGCGGATCTTCACTCTCCAGGGCCGGCCGCTGCCGTCGCTGACGATGTAAAAGCCCATCTCGCCCTTGGGCGCTTCGATGGCCTGATAGACCTCGCCCTTGGGCGGGGTCACCCCCTCCTGAATGAGCTTGAAGTGATTGATGAGGGCGGCGATGTCGGTATAGACCTTCTCCTTGGGCGGCAGGGAGATGCGGGGGTCGTCCACCTTGATGTCGCCCTTGGGGAGCTTCTCCAGGGCCTGGCGCACGATCTTGGCGGACTCCAGCATCTCCTGCATGCGCACCAGATAGCGGGAATAGACGTCGCCCTCCCGGGTGCCCAAAGGAATGTTGAAATCAAAATCCTCGTAGCTGGAGTAGGGGTTGTCCCGCCGAAGGTCCCAGTCCACCCCGGAGCCCCGGGCCATGGGGCCGGACCAGCCGTAGTCCAGGCACTCCTCCCTGGTCATCACCCCCACGCCCACGGTGCGCTTCTTCCAGATGGGGTTTTCCGTGAGCAGGGTGTCGTAGTCCTTCCACTTGGTGGGGAAGTCCTTGACGAAGGCCAGCGCCTCCGGGACAAAGCCCTCGGGCAGGTCCGCCGCCACCCCGCCGATGCGGAAGTAGGCCGGGAACATGCGGCCGCCGGAGACCATCTCGCACAGGTCCATGATCTTTTCCCGCTCCCGGAAGCCATAAAAGAGCGGGGTCATGGCCCCCAGGTCGTGGGCGTGGGTCCCCAGCCAGAAGATATGGGAGGCGATCCGGGTGAGCTCGGCAATGATCACCCGGATGTACTGGGCCCGCTTGGGGACCTCGATGCCCAGGAGTTTCTCCACCGCCAGGCAGAAGCCGAAGTTGTTGACCTCCCCGGCCAGGTAGTCCAGCCGGTTCATCAGGGGGATGCACTGGTGGTAGGTGCGGTTTTCGCAGAGCTTCTCGATGCCCCGGTGGAGGTAGCCCAGATCGGGCATGGCCCGGACGATGACCTCGCCGTCCAGCTCCACCAGCACCCGGAGCACCCCGTGGGTGCTGGGGTGGGAGGGCCCCACATTGAGGAGCATGGTGTCGTATTGTCTTTCAGGCAGCACGGGTGTCATAGTCGCATCCTTGACCTGGGTGGCTCAAAGCCTCACTGCCCCCGCTGGGGGAACTCCTTCCGCAAGGGGAAGCCCACAAAGTCCTCGGGCAGGAGGATCCGCTTCAGATTGGGGTGGCCCTTGAAGACGATGCCCATGAGGTCATAGGCCTCCCGCTCGTGGAAATCGGCGGTGCTGAACACACTCACCACCGAGTCGATGACCGGGGCCGCCCCCGGCAGCAGGCATTTCAGGGTGAGCCGGTCCCGATAGCGGTGGGAGTAGAGATTGTAGACCACCCCGAAGCGGGGTTCGGCGGGGTGGTAGTCCACCGCGGCGATCATGGAAAGGTACTTGTAGCCCATCTCCGGGGCGTCCCGGAGGGCGGTGAGGATGGCCCGGATGGCCTTGGGGTTGACCACGATGGTGGTGTCGCCCCGGAATTCCACCACCTCCTGGACGTCCTCGGGAAAGCGTTCCTGCAAGAACTCAATTGCCCGGTGCATCAGGCCGCCTCCTTCCGGGCCGCCAGTTTCTCCCGGTACTGCTGGGTGAGGAAGGGGTCCCTGAGGATCTTTTCATGCAGCTTGAGAATGCCGTAGAGCAGGCCCTCCGGCCGGGGCGGGCAGCCGGGGATGTAAACGTCCACCGGCAGATATTGGTCGATGCCCTGCACCACCGCGTAGGAATCGAAAATCCCGCCGGAACAGGCGCAGGCCCCCATGGCGATGACCCACTTGGGCTCGCTCATCTGGTCGTAGACCCGCTGGATGGCCGGCATCATCTTCTTGGTGACGGTGCCGGCGATGATGATGAGGTCGGCCTGCCGGGGGCTGGCCCGGAAGGCCTCCATGCCGAAGCGGGCGATGTCCCAGCGGTTGGCCGCGGTGACGATCATCTCGATGGCGCAGCAGGCCAAGCCGAAGGTGGCCGGCCACAGGCTGCTCTTCCTGGCCCAGTCCACCAGCTTCTCCAGCGAGGTGGTGAGGATGTTGTAACCCAGATGTTCTTCAATACCCATGCACAGGCTCCATCAGGCGGAATGACCGCCTTTGCTGGGTGGGCGGGGGGTGATGCCTCCCGCCGGCGGCCGAGGGGGGCCTCAGGCCGGGCTCATTCCCATTCCAGGGCGCCCTTGCCCCAGACGTAGACCAGGCCCACGACCAGGACAAAGATGAAGATGGCCATCTCCACGAAGCCGAACCACCCCAGTTGCTTGAAGACCACGCCCCAGGGATAGAGGAAGATGGCCTCCACGTCGAACACGATAAAAAACATGGCGATGACGTAGAACCGCACATGGTAACGGCTGCGGGCATCGCCGATGGGGTCCATGCCGCACTCGTAGGGCAGGTCCTTGGAGGGGAAGTGCTTCTTCTTGCCCAAGAGCTCGGAGAGGAGCACGATGAGCCCCACCAGGCCGGCGGCAATGACCATGTAGATGAGGATGGGCAGATAGCTGATCAACATAGCATGACCTTTAACCGAGATCGTTCAGCCTTCAGGCCGGGGGCCGGGGGTGTGCCCCCGGGGCGGACCGGTCAGTGCTTCAGTGCGCCGCTGCGGCCTTTTCGTGCCGGAAGCAGGCGCCGGTGGGGCAGCGGCCCTCCAGGTGCGCCAGATAATCCGCCCGGAAGCGCTCCAGAGTGGTCTTGAGGAAGGCGTACGGGCTCCATCCCAGGGCGCAGTTGGCGCTCTCCGTCATGATCTTGGAGAGGGAGAGCATGCGCTCCAGATCGGCTTCGGTGGCGGTGCCCTCCGCCACTTTGCACATCAGCTCGTAGAGCACCCGGGTGCCCCGGCGGCAGGGCAGGCAGAAGCCGCAGGACTCATGCTGGAAGAAGGAGAGCAGGCACTTGACCACGTCCACGATGCAGGTGCTGTCGTCCAGGACCAGGTTGGTGCCGGAGCCCACCGCGCCCTCGATCTTCATCATGGCGGCGTATTCCAGGGGGGTGTCCGCCTGCTCCGGCAGGATGAAGCCGCAGGCGGCGCCCCCGGGCTGCACCGCCTTCAGGGCCCGGCCCTGGCGCACGCCGCCCCCGAACTGGTCGATGAGCTGCCGCAGGGGCAGGCCCATGTTGCACTCCACGATGCCGGGGCGGTTGACGTGGCCCACCACCTGGAAGATCTTGGTGCCGGCGGAATCCTGGGTGCCCTTGCTCTTGTACCACTCGGCCCCCTTCTTGATGATTTCCGGCACGCTGGCCAGGGACTCCACGTTGTTGACGATGGTGGGCTTGTTCCACACCCCCACGGTGCCCGGGAAGGGCGGCTTCACCCGGGGATAGCCCCGCTGGCCCTCGATGGAGTTGATGAGGGCGGTCTCCTCGCCGCACACGTAGGAGCCGCCGCCGGTCTGGATCTGGATGTGGAAGCTGAAACCGCTCCCCAGGATGTTGTCGCCCAGGAAGCCCCGCTCCAGGGCCTGGTTGATGGCGTTCTGCAGCCGGTACATGGAGAGGTAGTACTCACCCCGGACGTAGATGTAGCCGAAGTTGGCCCCCACCGCATAGCCGGCGATGATCATGCCCTCGATCACCCGGTGGGGGTCGCCCTCCATGATGTAGCGGTCCTTGATGGTGCCGGGCTCGCCTTCGTCGGCGTTGCAGATGATGTATTTGGGGAAGACCTTGAGGGGCCGGGTGAAGGACCACTTGAGCCCGGTGGGGAAGCCGGCGCCGCCCCGGCCCCGGAGGCCCGACTCCTTGACCACGTTCACCACGTCCTCGTCGGTCATGCTGAGGGCCTTTTTCAGCCCCTCATAGCCCCCCCGGGCCAGGTAGTCGTCGATGCTCATGGGGTCGATCTGATCGACGTTCTGCAACAGCGGGGTCTCATCGGGGCTGGGGGGGTAGGCGCTCAAGGGGTTGGTGGTGCGCCGCAGCTGGGTGTAGTCCGGGGCCTTGCCGGCCCGGTAGTCGCCGAGGATCTGGCGGATCCTGTCCGGGGTGAGGTGGCCGTGCACCACTTCGTTGATCTGCATGGCCGGCGCCACCTCGCACACCCCCAGGCAGGCGGTGAGCTCCAGGGTGAAGAGGCCGTCAGAGGTGGTCCCACCCACCTCCACGCCCAGCTCCTGTTTGAGGAAGCTCAGCATGTCCTCAGCCCCCAGCACATGGCAGGGCGGGGACTCGCACAGGCGGATGATGTATTTCCCCCGGGGCTGGGTGGAGAACATGGTGTAAAAACTGAGCACCCCGTAGAGATAGGGGTAAGGGATGTCCATGGTCTGGGAGACCAGCTGCAGGGCCTCCATGGGGAGCCAGTTGCCGCACAGACGCTGCACCTGATGCAGGGCGGGAAGCAATCCGCCCTTGATCTGCCGGAAGCGGCTGCAGACGTCCTTGATACCGGCCACCTGGTCGGGACTCAGGGGAGCACTGACGGGGCGCTTGATTTCCAGCATGATCCATCCACGGGAGAGAAAATTGTGAAAATTTTCTTAATTCCCGTCCTTTTTAATCCCATCGCCGGAGGGTGTCAAGAATTTTTTTGGGGAAAATCCCAACAGCCGTCCACGGGGGTTCGGCGAGGCCCCACCGGGCCGGGGGGCCGGCCGCTATCTGCGTTTAGGCAGGCGCAGGGCGTGGAGGCCGAGGGCCTTGAGCCAGGCGGCGCTCTCCCGGAGCACCATGCGGGTGAGCCAGAGATAGCGGCGCGCCTCCCAGTAGTGGCGCATCAGCCCCGGGGCCGCCAGGGGATGGAGGGTGACGGGGTGGGGCCGGAAGTGGCGCCGGAAGAGGAAAAGCGCCCGTCTCAGGTGCAGGCTGTCGCTCACCAGACCCACCTGCCGGAGGCCCAGATCCAGCACCAGCGGCAAAAGCTGCACCGCGGCGGCCTGGGTGTTGCGGCTTTTCTCCTCCAGGATGAGGCGGGTCTCCAGGTAGTCCCGCAGGGGCGGCCCACCCTGCTCCTCGGCCCACTGCCGGGCCGCCGCGGCCATGGCCCCCGCTTCAGTGAGCCCCGGCAGCCCCGGAACAGAGGCGGGGCCGCCGGACAGCAACAGATACGGCCGGCCAGCCTGGGCCTGCCACAGGGCGAGGCCATAAAGCAACCGGGCCCGGGCGATGCGGCCGGGGCGGCCTTCCGGGTTCAGCTTGGCCCCCAAAACGATGAGGCCGTCCAGGGGCGGCAGGCTCTCAGGCCGCAGCATGGTTCTCCCCGGGACCGGGGGTGGGCGCCCCGGCCCTCTCCCCCACACCCTCTCCTGAGGCGGGGGAGGGACGTGGGAGGGGGATCGGGGGAGCCAGCGCCCCCTCAGGCCCCCCTCGGGAATGTCTCACCGCCGCTTCCGCCTCTCCTTGCGGGCGGCGGTCTTCCAGGCGGGTTCATCCCGCCGTTTGCCCTTGGGTTTGGGGGCCTCCTGCAGGAGGGCGGCCAAGTCGACCCGGAGCTCCCCGGGCACCGGCGGCGGCCCTGCGGGTTTGGGGGGCCGGGCGGTCTCCGGCACCGGCGGCGGGGCGCTGAGCTCCAGGAACCGGCGGGGCACCTCCCGGGCCAGGAAGAGCTCCCCCCCGTAGGCCGTGAAGCCCACGCCCTTCCTGGCCGCGGCCTGAGCCTGGACGGTCACCGGCACCGGCACCGGGGCCCGGCGCCTCCCCACCTTCAGGGCCATCTCCGGCGTCCGGGCCAGGATGAGCTCCTCCCCCGGGGGGGCCTTCAGTCCCTCCTCCCACACCCGGGCGTGGCTTTTGGGGGGGATGGCCAGGTAGAGGTATACCGGCACCGGCTCCTCCGGGCGACGCAACTTTGGCGGGGGCGGGATGAGGCTCCGGACCCGGTCGCCCGCAAGTTCAAGGGCGACGGGGCGTTGGAGCGCCGCCAGCTCTTCCAGGTGCTGCCGCCTCACCCAGGCCAGGCCCAACTCCCCCGCCAGGGCGGCGAGGAGCCTCTTTACCGGCACAAAGCCCGCCTCATCCAGGACCAGCCCCACCTCGTCGGGCCGGTGCCCCAGGACATACCTGAGGGCGCGGGCCAAATTAGCCAGATGCGGGGGGAGCTGGCCGGCCATCCTCACCTCCTCCTTTCCCTGCGGACCTCGGGATATTCAAGCACTTCCCCCGGCGTTCGAAAAGACCAGAGAGGGGAGCAGTTGCCGCTGGGGTCCATGGCCGATGAGGTGGACAAGGATTGCGCATCTTTGCTTTCTCCCGGTCCTGGCGGGTGCTCTCATGTCTCTTTGCTTCCGGACCGCCGCTTTTGCATCCGAAAAGTTCCCGATCCGTCTGTTTCACAGCGGGGATGACCGGGTCGGGAAAATGATCTATCAGGAATTGACGCATCGGATAAAAAGCTCAGAATAGTTGAAGATCGCCTCAGAGGAAAATTCCGGGGTCAAAATTCTCTTAATGACCATGCCCCATCACGAAAGATTGGAGGATGTGGTATCCATATACGAAGTCATCTGGCGCGTGGAAATCCCTTACCATGAAGCATTCATCTCCATTTACCTGACAAGCATGCTGGGGTACTGTGGCAGCATGAAAATCAAAGAAAGCGTGCAAAAAATCCTGAAGACCACGGAGCGCCTCATCGCCGGCGAGATCGCCCGCCGGAGACCCCGTTCTGATCCCGCCTCCACCCAAGCGCGGCCAGCTCCATTTTACTACAAATTCCCCCCACCGTCCGGCAAGAAAGGCGGGGGGCGGTCCCCTGCGCCTTCCCACCCGTCCGCCGCTTGACAACGCCCCGGGGAATGGTAATGTAAAAAGGTCGAATCGGGTGCCATGGCGGCCTACTTCAGCGAGGCAGACAAGCGGGTCCTCTGCCAGGCGGCGGTGATTGCCGAGGACATGACCTCGGACTTTTACAAACTGTCCCACAGCCGCTGGCTCCGGTCCCGCTATGATATCCTGACGCGGGAGCAGCTCCGGGCCGAGGAGGTCTCGCCCCACGCCCTGGCCATGGTGAGCCGCTATGCCGGCCGGTGGCCGGACCGCCTGCTTCCGTCCGCCGCCTTTGACTACTACCGCATCTGCCTCCAGGACCCCAACATCCTGGCGGCGCTGCGGCGGCGGCCGCAACTGAGCCTTTTGGCCCTCATGTGCTACGTGCTCACCCACGAGCTGGTGCACATCGTCCGCTTCAGCCGCTTCGAGGCCCGCTTCGACGCCGGCGGGGCGGAGAGAGCGGCGGAAGAGCGCCTGGTGCACCGCCTGACCCGGCAGATCCTGGCGCCGGTCCGCTGCCTGGATCTGGCGCCGGTCATTGACGTTTACGAGTCCCCATCCTCAGGAGGTTCGGACGTATGCCCATCTATGAGTATCAGTGCAGCGCCTGCGGCATGATCGTGGAGAAATGGCAGAAGCTCTCCGAGGAGCCGCTCACGGTCTGCGCCACCTGCGGCGGCCCGCTGCACAGGCTCATCAGCAACTGCGCCTTCCATCTCAAAGGGTCCGGCTGGTATGTCACCGACTATGCCGGCAGCCGGGCCACCTCCGCCGCCGGCGACTCCGGCAAGGACAAACCGGGCGACTCCTCCCCTGCGGCCGCGGACTCGGGCTCCACGTCCGTTAAGTGAACCACCTGCTGACTCCCTGGCGGGGAGAGAAAGAGAGCATCCGTGGCCGAAATCAAAAGCGCCCTGGAACTGGCCCTGGAGAAGGCTGAGCGCCTCGGCAAGGCCTCCAAAGAGGAGCTGGCCAAAGAACGCTATGCCGAACAGGGCCGCCACCTGGCGGTCCATTACCTCAAAGGCGAAGGGGATCTGGAGGAGGAGCTGAAGAATCTTCCCCCCGAGGCCCTGGAGCCCGTGCGCCAGGCCGTGAAGGAGGTCCTGCTGCGCAACATCACCCTGCCCCGGGAGGAGACCGTGGACGAGCGGCAGCGCCGGGCCCTGGAGGGCCTGCTGGTGGCGGCCTCCAACAAGAAAGGCATGGGGCTCCTCAAAAAAGAGGTGGAGCAGATCTGGCAGCAGTTCCTCCAGGCCAGAAACGGCGCCTACCAGCAGCTCAAGGCCAGCTTCAGCCACCAGCTCACCTCCTATGCCCGGGCCCTGGAAGCCCAGCTGGGCGCCCGGGTGCGCCTGGAGGTGGAGCACCTGCCCCAGTTTCAGGAGGAGTGGCGCAAGTTCGAAACCCAGCTCATCAACCAGTTTGAGCCCGTCCTGGCCGACCGCAAGGAGCGCATGGCCGCCCTGTAAAGGGAAAGGGGGCGGACCGGGGTGCCGGTGCCGCCCCCCTTCTGTGCCGCCGCCCTCACCCCTTCTCAGGAGGTTCGCCCCGCCAGCAGGCGGCGGAAGTTATCCCCCAAAATGCCCCGTTCCACCCCGGGCGGCAGCCCCAGGCGCCTGAGGCGCGCCAGCTGCGATGCGGGGTCGCCGAAGGGATAGTCGCTGCCGAAAAACAGCCGCTCACTGCCGTAACGGCTGAGGTAGTCCTCAATCTCCCCGGGGGAGGCCAGGGAGGTGTCGGCATAGACCATGGGGAGGGCCCAGACCCCGGCCTGCGCCAAAGCCCGGTAGCCGCCGTTGAGGGCCCCCAGATGGGGGATGATGAGGGGTACTTCGGGCGGCAACAGGTTCTCCATAAAAAACAAGGTATTGGCGAGGGTCTCCTCCAGCAGGATGGGAAGCCGCCGCCTGCGCACCACCGCCAGGAACTCCCGGCAGCGGGGGTCGTCATAGTGATATACCGGCTCATCGGCGTGGCGGTGCCACTTGATGGCCGCGTACTCCTCCCCCAGCTCCTCCCAGGCGAAGTCATTCCAGACGAAAAAATAGGGGAAGATCTCGATCTCCGGGTCCGCCAGGTCAAGGAGGTAGCGGTGCGCCCGGCGCCGGGTGGCCTGCCAGGCGGGGGTATCGATGAAGTTCGGGTCATAGCGGTCGTAGATGTCCTCCACCGGCGGGATGAGGCCCGCCCCCCGGATGCCCGCGGCCCTGAGGCGGGCCCTGACCCCCTCCCAGGTCCAGGGGACGTTCTGGCAGCCGCAATGCAGATGCATATCGATAACCTGGAAGGAGTTCAGGTCTTCCACGGCAGCCTCTCCCTCTCCGGTCAATTATCCTCACCCTCAGGAGGCGTATTCCTGGGTGAAAGGATTCCTCAGCTGGTTCTGAAGATAGTGGGAGAACAAGGCGAAGAGGTGGCTGCCGGCGGCCACGCCCACAATAAACCAGTCCAGGCGGCCCAGGACGGCAAAGACGAGGACCAGGTAGACAAAATCCCGGCTGGTCATCTCCGAGACCACGGGGTGGGCCGCGGCCTTCGGCTGTCGGAACCGCCGGCGGTGGGGGTCGGTAAGCCACCAGCACCAGCCATAGCCGCTGGTGAGAGGCAGAAGCAGGGCCAGATACAGGGGGTTGCCGCTCATCCGGTATAACCCTACGGAGATGCTTAAAAAAATTATCAGGTTGAGCAGGGTGTCGCCATAGAAGTCCAGAAACCCGCCCCAACGCGTCTGGCGGAAGGTGAGGCGGGCCACCAGACCGTCCAGGCAGTCCAGGACCACCACCAGCGGCAGGAGCAAGGCCCCGGCCACCCCGGCCGGATATGAGCCTTCCAGAAACAGGAGGGCCGCCAGCAGGCCCAGGGTGAGGTGCAAACACGTGATCTGGGTGGGGAGCACCGGCCAGGCGGCCACGGTGGGGAGCAGGGCCCGGGCCAGCCGCCGGTTGAGGGAGGACTCCAGCCAGCCCTCCCCCCACGGCGAGCCGCTCACCCCCGCCGCCAGGCGCCGGGTTGCAGTCATGGCATCCTGTTTGCTGGCCAGATAAGTGAGGGAGAAGGGCTCCGCCGCCACGGCCAGGAGGCGGCCGTGGTCCTCCAGCCGGCGCAGGCCCGCCTCCAGGAGCGCCGCCAGATGGGGGAGGCATTTCCGGGGCCTCTGGGTTTCGCGGCGCCAGCGCTGCCACTCCTCCCAGGCCTCCGGGGAGAGCTTGGCCAGTCCCACCGGCCGCCAGCCGGGGAGGCCGTGCTCCTCCAGCCGGGCGGTGAGAGCCGGCAGGTGAGGGGGGGCATCCCAGGGCCAGGCCGGGTCGTCGGTGCACACCACCGCCGCCTCCCCCGGGGCCACCGGCTGCCGGGCCAGGCGGGCCACCAGGGCCGGGGAGGGCACGCTGTCGGCGGTGAGGAGCAGCCAGGAGCAGGGAGGCCGGCCTTCCGGAACCGGCCAGTCCGTCGCCAGCTCCACCGAGCCCTCCTGACGCCGGCGCAGGCGGCCGAGGGTGCGGCTTAAAACCGGCCTCAGTCCCGCCGGGGCCAGGAGATGGACCTCCGGCACCCCGGCCTGCCAGCAGGAGAGGACCAGCCGCTCCAGGTGCGGCACCCCCGCCACCCTGAGGAGATGCCAGGGGGAGACCCCCGGGGGCGGGTCCGGAGCCACCAGGATGAGGGCGCACTGGGCCCGGGCGGCGGGGGTCGGCGCAGCCGCAGGGACCGGGGAGGGCATCAGCAGGTCAGGTGCAAGGCCGCCGCCAGGCGGCGCTTGCCGGCGAGAGAGTTGATCACCCGGCAGGCCTCCCGGGTGGGCAGGGCCACCAGCTCAATCCCCCGCTCCTTCAGGTGGCCGGCCAGGGCCAGGTCCACCTCCATGCGGCCGGGCTGACCTTTCCCCACCACCAGGATCTCCGGCCCGGCGGCCAGGGCCTCGGCCACATCCTCCAAAATCAAAAGATGGGAGTGCCGCCGCCACCAGCGGGAGTTCAGGCCCCCGGGCCACAGGAGGACGTCCTGACGGTAGGGGACGCCGTCAATGACGATGTGGCCGAAGTCGTAGCTGTCGATGTGCATGGCCGGGTCGCCTCAGCGCCCCCTCCCCGCCTCACCGGCCATGGCCGCCGTGCCAGGGGTCGAAGTGAGGGGGCGTAAACCAATACTCCAGGGCCGGGTCCCCATCATACCACTCCCGGGGCACCGGGTGATAGTACTTTTCCCACCGGGGGTAGTCCCCCAGCCTCAGGTCCCGGGCCGCAAGGAGCAACCGGCCGTCCCGGCTGCCCGCCACCGTGCCGGTGACCGTGACCTGACGGCCCGGCACATAGTAACTGGGGGAGAGAAAGCGCTCGCTCTCCACCAGAAACGTGCGGCCGCTGGCCTGGCCCTCGGGCCGGCCCCGGGCATCCAGCTCCCGGTGGCGCACGGTCAGCAGGCTTTTGCCCTCACGGTGGGAGAGGGAGACGATCTCCCCGCCCAGGCGCACCTCCCGCCCCCGGGCCGCCTGGGGGTCGGCGGTTAGCGCCGCCAGGTCTCCAGCGGTTTGGCCGGCTCCGGCCACATAGGCGGGGGCACAGCCGCCCAGCCAGGCTGCCGCAAATAATACCAACAAAAGACGTATTACCATAAACCCCTCCCGGGGAATCCCCGCTGAATGGAAAAAGGGCGCCCCCAAATCACGGAAAGGACCGCCTGCCTTCTTTATCATAACAGCTTCCGTGAAATGCGGCCCAGGAGGCTCTCCCATGAGAGCGTTAACCTGGTTTTTATGATACATTGATGCCCGATGATAATCATTGGGGGAGGGCGTCAGGGGCCTCGGCTCCCTGCCCCCTTTCTTACTCCCCCCGACGCCCCACGGAGGAGGGGAGGGGGGAGGCCTATGGGCCCGGCCCTCCCCGTTCAGCCATTTTCCCCACTCTCCCCCCAACGGTAGGCAGGATGACTGAGCCGCACAGCCTTCGCACCCCGGAACAGCAAGTCCGCCTGGAGAATGTGGCCGTGGTCCTGCACCGGCCCAAGCTGCCGGAGAACATCGGCGCCGCGGCCCGGGCCGCCTGTAACATGGGTATCACCCGCCTGGTGGTGGTCCAGCCCCACAGCCTGGACCCCGCCCGCATGCGCATGATGGCCACCCAGGCGGCGGCCCCCCTTTTGGAGAGGCTGGAGGTCTATGACGACCTGGCGGCGGCCCTGGGGTCCTTCCAGTATGTGGTGGGCACCACCGCCCGCCGGGGCGGCCTGCGCCGGGAGTTTCTCACCCCCCGGGAGATGGCCCGGAGGCTGGTGGAGATCAGCCGCCGCAACCGGGTGGCCCTGCTCTTCGGGCCGGAGAACTGGGGCCTCACCAACGAGGAGCTGGCCCTCTGCCAGGCCCTGGTGACCATCCCCACGGCCGCCTGCTCCTCCCTCAACCTGGCCCAGGCGGTCATGGTGCTGGCCTATGAGGTCTTCACCGCCCGACACCACGAACCCCGCTTCGCCCCCCGGCTGGCCAACGTCCAGGAGCTGGAATCCATGTATGCCATGCTCAGGGACACCCTGGTGAAGATCCACTACATCGGCCATCAGAACCCGGACTACTGGATGTTTAACGTGCGGCGTTTCTTTAACCGCCTGGGGTTGCGGGCCCGGGAGACCCAGGTGGTGAAGGGCATCTGCCGGCAGATCGACTGGTATGTGACCTCCCGGCTGGCCCAGGCGGGATTAAGCCCCGAGGCAGGGGCGGAAAGGGAGGTCAAGGACCCAGAGGAGCGGGGGCCCGGGAAAGTCGTGGATTTTTAAGGGATTTTATGGTAGTAACCCTGAGAGACCGGCGTGACCGGGGTAAAAGCTTCGCAAAATAACCGGCCAGGGGTGATCTCATGAATCTGGCGCAGCGACTTTTGCAGGAAAAGATCCTGACCCCGGAGCAACTGAGCCTGGCACTGGCCCGCCAGAAACGCCAGCGGGGTTTTCTGGCCAAGCACCTTCTGGAGCTGAACCTGGTGGCGCCGGAAGTGCTGAAAAGCCTGGTCCCTCCCTTCCCCCCGGAGCCGCAGAGCTTCCGGGAGCTGGGGGTGCCGGAGCCGCTTCTGGCCGCCCTCTTCCTCAAACACGCCTATCTCCGGGAGGTGGTCACCTCCCGGGAATTGGCCGAGGCCCTGAAGATCCCCGAGCCCCTGGTGGAGCAGCTCATCGACTATCTCAGGGGGCAGAAGTATCTGGACGTCAAGCCCCGGGACGTCCTGCGGCCCGAGGTCACCCACCTGGCGGTGGAGCTGCGCTACGTCCTGAGCGACGCCGGCAAGCGCAAGGCCGAAGCCGAGATGGAGTTCAACAGCTATGTGGGGCCGGCGCCGGTGCCTCTGGAGGACTACTGGGATTGGGTGGAATACCAGACCATCCAGCAGGTGAGCGTGGATGAGGCGCGGCTGCGGGAGGTGCTGGCGGATTACGTCCTCACCGACGACTTCATCCAGAAGCTGGGGCCGGCGGTCTTAAGCGGTCGCTCCATCTTCCTTTACGGGCCCACCGGCAGCGGCAAGACGGTCCTGGCCAAGGCGGTGGGTGAGGCCTTTGACGACCCGGTGTTTGTGCCGTATGCCCTTTACGTCTACGGCCAGATCATCCGCATCTTTGATGAGGTGAACCATCACCCGGTGCCGCCGGCCCATGACGTCAGGCGCCAGGACCGCCGCTGGGTGCTGTGCCGGCGGCCCCTGGTCATCGCCGGGGGCGAGCTGACGGAGGATTCCCTGGAGCTGCGCTTCAATCCGGTGCTCCGCTACTACGAGGCGCCGCATCAGCTCCGGGCCAACAACGGCGTCTTCCTCATTGACGACTTCGGCCGCCAGAGGATCTCCCCCCGCCACCTCCTCAACCGCTGGATGTACCCCCTGGAGACCCGGCAGGACTTCCTCACCCTCACCACCGGCCAGCAGTTCGCCGTGCCCTTTGACCAGCTGGTGATCTTCGCCACCAACCTGGACCCCCACGGCTTGGCGGACCCGGCCTTCCTCCGGCGCATCCGCCACAAGATTTATGTGGGCCATGTGGATGAGGAGCGGTATCTGGAGATCTTCCGGCGGGTGTGCGCCCAGCAGAATCTCGCCTTCAATCTGGAGGCGGTGAAGGGCATGATGCGCACCGTCTATGCTCATAGGCCCATGAACGCCTGCCATCCCCGGGATCTGGTGGACAACCTCATCGACCGGGCCCGGTTCCTGAAAATCCCCCCGGAGCTCACCCCGGAGCAGTTGGAGGAGGCCGCCCGCAGTTACTTTGTCCCCGGCACCGGCATCATCGATTACGACGCCCTGCAGGAGGAGCCCCGGCCGCTTCCCTGACGGGGGCGCCCCGTTTTGGGGGGCCAGAATCCCTCACCTGCGGCCCCCCCAAACCCGTCACACCCCCGGCGAAGAATGGGGCCGGGGAGTCCGAAAGGGGGCGGAAGGTCGATTTGCCCCAGGCCCCCCTGGTTTCCGGGGAGGCCCCCGGTCACCGTGGCCCCCCTGGCCGCGGCTCCCCCTTCAGTCTCACCTGAAATTTCTCCACCAGCCTCACCGGGTTGTAGGAGAGCTTGGCGGTCCTGAGACCCGGCTCACCCAGGTCCTGCTCCCGGTTGACAAAAGGGACCTGCGGCCAGGCGTGCTCCAGGAACTGCTGGTTGATGGCCGTGTAGGCGCCTTTGATCTCCGGATCGGCCTTTTCGATGTGAATCACCACCGTCTCCCGGTTGAGGAGCTCCCCCAGGGTGAAGGCCGCCACCCGGCCCTCGATGAGAAGCACCCCACCGGTGAGCCCAAGGGCGGTGAAATGCGTCAGGGCCTGCCGCACCGCCTCCCATTCCCCCGCCAGGCTAAGGTCTTCGTCGCAGCGCCGCAGGCGGCACCAGGCTTCGGCCAGCTCCCGGCAGGCCGGGAGGTGTAACTCTGTCATCGGCGCATAGGCAAAGCGATAAGCCCGGCGGAAGGCGTTGAGGTGGTTGCGTTTGTCATGGAAGCGGCGGCCGGCCAGCTGGATGAGGTCGGCGGTGGCATAGAGGTAGTCGAAATGCTCCCGTTGCGGCGAGATCTCGAACTCCGGGGCCTCTGCCAGCTCCTGGGCCAGCCGGGCGTCGGCCCGGGTGAGGACCGGCGCAGGCTGGCCCTGCTCCTCCTTGAGCCACTCCAGGAGGCGGCGCACCAGCGGCAGGCGGGGCGGGGGGCCCACCGGCGGCCAGGCCTGGACCTCACCCTTCGGCGACCGGCTGAGGAACAGGAGATGGTCGCCCGCCATACACCAGGACAGGCCATGCGGCCGCCGCCAGATGAAGAGATTGGTGAAGCTGAGCTCCGAGGTCTGGGGCTGATAGTCCCACAGCCGGGGGCGGATCAGGTCCTGGTGCTCCACCGCCAGGGGCTGAAAATCGGGAAACCGGGGGAAGGAGACGCTGGTCATGATGGGAACATCCTTGACAATCTGTAAAAAATCCCGACAGCCGCGGCCCCGGGGTGGCTCCTCCCCGAAGGCCGGCTGGCTCTGGCCCGCCTCTGGCACTGCCGTTGCAGGGAAGGGGGCGGTTTCCCGGGAGCCCAGGCATCCCCAAGGGCGCCATGCCTCGCGCCGCCGTCGACCGTCCCAACCCACTCCACGGTGTCTCCCGGGGGGTGAAGGTGCCGAGACCCTGGAAAATACTCGTGGCCGATCGCAACCGGCATGTGCGGGATCTGCTCCGGCGGGAATTGCAGGCGGAAGGCTATGAGGTGGCGGAGGCCTGGGACGGGCATGAGGTCTGGCAGCGGCTGACCGGCCCGGATCCCCCGGACGTGCTCATCCTGGATCCGGACCTGCCCTATCTGGAGGACCTGGTGGAGCTGGCCCAGTTCCAGGATCACCCTCCCACCGTGCCGTTGATCCTCTATATGTTCCGGGAGGAGGAATCGCACATCCTGCCCCAGGCCGCCGCCCGGCTGGAGAAGCGGGAGGACCCCAGCCCCCTCAAGGAGGTGGTGGCCCGGATCCTGAAACACCGGCAGGGAGGAGCCGGCCCCGGATCATAGAGGGCCCCAGCGCCCCTGGCCACCGGCCCTGCCCCTCACTTGCCGGAGGGCGCCTTTTCCGGGGTGATGCCCGCCTTTTTCATCTCCTGGAGGTATTTCTCCGGATTCTTTTTAAAGATGTCAATACAGGCAGCGCAACAGAAATAGATGCGCTGTCCCTGGTAATCCACATGGATTTCCCGGTTGACCGGGGCCCCCATGACCGGGCAGAGCGTCTGGGGCCGGCCGCCGGCAGGCTGGCCCCAGGCCGGGAAGGACAGAGCCGCCCACAGGAGGAGAGGGAAGAGAGCAAACCGGATCAGGCCTGACATGGCAGTCCTCCGGAAAAAGAGGCGGTCAAAAAGAAAAATCACTGCAAAGGCTTAAGATCTGACAAGGGGTGCCGATGAAGAGGGCAAGTCCTCTGACCCCTCCAACCGAGACCCGGGATCCCCTGCGGCCCGGGTCTCATCTTTTGCAGGGCGGGGTGGGGCTCAGCCCCACCTTGCGTGGACGCCCGGGAGGAAGCGACCTCCTGGGCCCGGTCCTCAGAACCCCCGATGGCCTCCAAGGGGGGGCAAGGCCCTCCGGGACCCGGTATCCCGCCCCCTGTCGACCCGACCGCCGCGGCTGGCGCACGGACTGCCATCGGTATCCCGCTCCCTGTCTCCGACCTGGCCGCCGTCTCAGGGGCCTTTCCTGAGCCACATGAGCCCCAGGCCGATGAAGATCAGGAGAAAGGCGGCCAGGCTCCCCCACTGGTGCAGGAAGAAAAGGCCGAAGGAAGGCCGGCGCTGGCGGCGCAGGTGTCCCCGGGTGAGGTTCACCACCAGAAGCAGCAGCAGACCCGCCAAGGCCACCAGCTGTCCCACGGGATTCCCATACACAAGTCTACCCTGAAAAAGAAGTGGCGGAGAGAGAGGGATTCGAACCCTCGGTGGGAGTTTCCCCCCACACTCGCTTAGCAGGCGAGCACCTTAGGCCTACTCGGTCATCTCTCCGCGCCTTTTTCATTATAGCGGCGCCCCCTGGGTTTGGCAAGGTGGAGAAGGCGGTCGGGCCGGGCTGCCGGGTTTGCTCCCGCCGGCTGATGGCGGAGGTTTGCGTTTGCTACCGGAGGCCGGGGCCTTCCCGCCGCCGTCCGCCAGGCCGCCGTAAGGAGCCGCCGGCTGCTGCCGGTCCCGAGGCGGCGTTTTCCCCCGGGACATCCACCACCATCCCTGCTATAATCCCCTTGCCACCGCGAGGCTTTTGCCCCGAAGGGGGCCCCATGATGCCGGTCAGCGGCCATCCCCCAGCCTGGGGGATGATCTCCCTCCCAGCCTCCCGGGGGGATGTCCCGGGTGGGCTGCGCCCCTTCCTGCGGCAAAACTGCCGGGCCCAGGAAGAGTTGGGCTCCCCGCGGCGAGCCTGAATCCCATTCAGGAGGACGAATCGACACCGGGCCTGAACTGCCATCCGGCGCCGGAGTGTGCGCCCGGCGGGCCCCGGGCCGCCGCCTGGAGGGGGGCCGTTGAGGCGCTCCCGCCCGGTGCCCCCTGGTCCCTGACAGCGGGGATGGGTGCCCTAAAGCCGCCTGCCCGCCCCGGTCGGCCTGTGGCCCCGTGGCATGCACCCGGGAGAGGAACAAATCGGGCCTCCGACCACTTCTATCCGGCAGAAGGATTCCGCCGCCACGACCGCAAGGGAATGGATACCGCCTGGAGGGGGGAGCCCAGGCCGCGCCCGCAGGGTGGGGGCCTGGGGGACTGAACCCCCTGGCGCCGGGGAGGAGATCATGTGCACTTCCTCACGGGACCGAAGCATCTCGTTTCTCAATGAAAACTTCGGCTACAACGTCATCGCCCTGCCCCGGGAACGCTTTGATCCGTTGATGGTCCTGGGGGGACCGCTGTCGGGGCTGAGATTTCTGGGCAGCCTGGGCGACCTGGTGACCACCAGGGCTCCCCTGCCCCCCCTGGTCGTGGATGACCCGATGCCGGCCCTGGCAGGCCGCCGCAGCGACCTGCACGAGGCCAAGGCAGGCCTCACCTTCCTGGAGACCCTCCTCAAGGGCCTGGGATGGCAGGGAGGGTCCCTGGCCCTGGGCTTCCGGGAGGCCGCCTTCATTCAACTGGTGTATCGCGAGGTCCGGCACGATTTTGTGGCGCCCCTGGCCGTCCTCAATTATTTGGCCAAGGCGCCCATCAATTCCCTGGCGCCTGAGATTTTCCGCCAATGCGAGGCCGTGGTCCTGGTCACCGACACCCTCAAATCCAACTGCTTCGGGGTGATGGCCTATGACCACCACAAGCGGGCCCTGGACCTGGACATCGGTGCCCTCCAGGAGATGGTGGCAGGGGAGGCCGGCATCCTGGTGTCCCGGGAGTCTGAAGGGAACCTCATCTACCGCGGGCCCCGCCAGCTGCGTTTCGGCTTCAAGGGGGTGCGGCTGGTCCTGGACCGAGAACGCTCCCGCCTGGGAATCGACGTGAGGGAGGAGGTGTTGCTCGCCAGGGCAAGGGGCGGTGGGGAGGCCTCCCCGGTTTTCCCCCCCGGGGCCTGCGTGGTTCCCGTGACGGGGCAACTGCTGGAGATTCAGCTCCAGTGAAAGAGGCCCCTCATGCTCATCGATGCGGACAACCCATACCAGGAAGACAGCCCGAGGCGGCTTGAGCTCACCTTAGAGGATTTCAGCTTTTCCCTCTCCGGGGCCAACCGGCAGGCCCTGGGACGCACGGCCCCCTGGTCCATCGTGGGCTATCTGGCGGCGGACTGCAATCTGGCGCCGTTGATGTTTGAAGACTTGAAGGAGATGAAGGCGGTGGGCTCCGGCGATGAGCTGCACGTCATGGCCCTCTTCGACGGCCCCCTGCTGACGGACGCCTTCTTTGCCCGCCTGAACCGGGACTCGAAACTCAGCCAGGATCTCATCACCAGATACGGCGAGCTCAACACCCACAAACCGGAGGTGCTCACCTTAGCTCTGCAACTGGCGGGGCTTTTTCCGGGAGAAAAACGGGTGCTCTTTCTGGGCGGACACGGACAGGGCTGGCGGGGCGCCCTCCTGGATGAGAACCGCGGTCTGAGGCGATACCAACGGGACCCGGGATGGCTGAGGCTCCCGGGTACTTATCAGGAGTGTTTCCGGCGCCTGGAGAGATGCAACCGGCAGGTTCAGGAGGAACTGCACCGCCGCCCGCCGGCGCCGGCGCCGGCAAAGCCGTATGACATTTTGGCCTTTGATGCCTGCGATATGGGCAATATCGAGGCGGTGGCCGCCCTGGCGGAGCAGGCTGACCTCCTGGTGGTGACCGAGGACCAGATGCCCGGCCAGGGCTTTCCCTATGGGCGGGTGCTGGCCGCCCTGACCAGGAACCCGGAACAGCCCCCCGAGGCCTTTTGCCGGCTTCTGGTGCAGGAGACCAAGGATTTTTACCATCTGCCCGCCCGTCCGCGCTCCCGGGCCACCCAGGTGGCTTTGCGGAGCAGGAGCCTTCCGGAAGTGATCGCCGCCCTCCGCC
The DNA here is from genome assembly GCA_937943575.1 of uncultured bacterium. Classification (GTDB taxonomy): domain Bacteria; phylum Desulfobacterota; class Desulfobaccia; order Desulfobaccales; family 0-14-0-80-60-11; genus JAILZL01. Next base: position 20,293 of record CALEAV010000053.1, read on the forward strand.
ATCTGGCGGAGACTGTTTCCTCCCTCCTGGACCGTGATGCGGCCGTCCGCCAGGCTGCCCGCTACGCCCTGGACATGACCTGGCATTCCCCTGCAACCGACAGCATCGACCTGAAGGACATGGTGCTGAATCTGACGGCCTGCCCTCTCCCGGGGGAGGTCCGGCAGGCCGCCGAAGCCTTCCTGGACGCCTGGCCGGGCATGGTGGTGGCCGCCTCCGCCCCGGAAGGGAGCGGCGGCCGTCACGGAGTCTCGATCTACGCCCCCCGCCCGGAGAGGTTTGACCCCGCTTACCTCAGGCTGGCTGATACCCTCCCTTACGGCCTCAGCTCCTGGAGCTGGTTTTTGGCGCATTACTACCTTCAGGTGCTGGGGGAAGAGGCCCCTCGTCATCCCCTGATCCGGGTCCTGCAGGACACCATGGAGGAGATGATGCGTCAGGGGCTCTATCATCCCCCCAGCCACCGATAGGAAAGGAGTCAAAGTGGACACCTGGATGGGAATTGCGGCAATTCTGGTGGGTCTGGTGAGCTGCTTTTACGGCTATCCCGTCTTCCGCCTGCTTTTGGTGCTGGCGGGGCTGATTGTGGGCTACGGGCTCGGCCAGCTCCTGGTGCAGGGCGGCCACCCCTGGATCTCCCTGGGAATCGGCCTGGGGGCGGCGGTGCTGCTGGCCCTCCTGGCCTACCCCCTGTGGAGCCTGGGGGTGGCCTTGGGCGGCGCCGCCCTGGGCTTTCTCATCCTCAGCGCCCTGGCCGCGGCGGCGGACGCCTCCCCCGGCCTCACCCTGGGGGCAGGGATCCTGGGAGCGGTGGTGGTGGGGCTGCTCTTCTACCAGCTGCGGGACCTCCTGGTGATGGTCACCACCGCCCTCAACGGCGCCCTGGAGGTGGTCCTGGGAGTGGGCTGGCTGGTGCCGGCCCTGGCCCTCCGGCGGGGCCTGGCCGGCTGGCTGGGGGTGGCGGCCATCGTGGTCCTGGCCGCGGTGGGCTTCGCGGTGCAGTACGGCATGTTCAAGGACCGCCGCACCTATTCCGGCGCTGCCGGGAAAACGGGTTGAAAGGCCCTGGGTCAGCGGGGGGTGGGGGGGACGGACTCCTCCGGAGGACGGGGCCGGATGGGGCGGCCGTGCATGCGGTCGGCCTGCAGGCGCCGGTTGAGGGCCTCCAGGCCCTCCCGCACCGAGGGCTCCATGACCACCAGTTCCCCCTGGGAGAGGATGAGGCGCTTGAGCTGGGGGATGGTCACCCCCACCGTGGCCTTGAGATACACCGGCTGGATGTAGATGATGGACTCGCCGATGGGAAGGAGGATCATCTTGCCCCGGTCCACCAAAGACCCCTGCTGGCTCCAGAGGGTGAACTGCTCGGAGATGAGGGTGTCCTGGTTGATGAAGGCCTCCACCTGCTGGGGCCCATGCACCAGCACCCCCTTGGGGAAGCGGAAGACCACGATCTTGCCGTAATTGGGCCCGTCGCAGCCCACCACGCACAGGGCCCGCAGGTTGGTGCGGTCCTTGGGGTTCATGGGGCACACCAGCATGAATTCGTCCGTCTCCTTGTCCAGGATGTTGAGGGTGAGGTAGCGGGGCTCCATCCTCTCCATCTTGCCGGCATGGGGCAGGGCGGAGAATTCCCAGATATCCTCCTGCTTATAGAAGACCTCGGGATCCGTCTGGTGGTAGACGGCATAGATGCTCATCTGGATGTTGAAGATGTCCCGGGGGTAGCGCAAATGCAACCTGAGCTCCTCGGGCAGATCCGCCAGATCCTTGAGGAGACCCGGGTAGATGCGGCTGTAGGCCCGGATGATGGGGTCCCGGGGGTCCGCCAAATAGTAGGTCACCGTGCCGTCGTAGGCGTCCACCACGATCTTCACGGAATTGCGGATATAATTGATCTCCCTGCTGTAGGGCTGGGAGTACGGGTAGCGGCTGGAGATGGTGTAGGCATCCTGAATCCAGTAGAGCCGCTTGGAGGTCACCACCAGATAAGGGTCCTTGTCCAGAATGAAAAAGGGGGTGAGGGTCCGGATGCGCTCCAGGATGTTGCGCCGGAAATGGATGCGGCTTAGAGGGGTGGTCTGGGTGGTGAAGAAGATCTCCTTTTCCTTGAAATAGACCGCAAAGATGAGTTTGCGGAAGAGGGAGGCCACGGGCACCCCGCCCCGGCCGGCATAGTCCACCATGACATTGGTGGAGTCGATGGGATAGCCGATCTCCCGGCTCTGATTGGGCGCGATGATGGGCTTCAGGTTCCCCAGGCCGTAGTAGAGAGCCGGCTCCTCAATCTTCAGGCCATAATCGGAGCGGGGCGGGATGTCCTGGAGGTACCAGGTCATGGGCTCCTCCCCCCGCTGGGCCGCGGGGATCATCACCGCCCCCAGGCCGTGGGTGTACTTCAGGCGTTCGTTGAGCCAGTTCTTGGCCCCCGCCGGCAGTTTCTCCAGCTCCAGCTCCCGGGCCGCCAGATAGACCTGCTGATACTGGTTGCCCACCGTGTAGCGGTCCACATCCACGGAATTGAAGTCGTAGTAGGTGCGCAGCTCCTGCAGGTGCTGGAAGACCTCCAGGAGCACCTCCTTGTCCCACACCGGGATGTTGCGCAGCGCCGCCTGGACCTTGGGGCCCCGGACGTCCCAGGGCACATCGGAGATGGGGTAGTCCCGGGTCTCCACCCGGGCCAGATCGTAGGCCTCCAGGGTGGCCTGGATGTTATGGGTGATGTAGGGCCGCTCCCGGGCGATCTCATTGGGCTTGACGATGTAGGTCTGCACCAGGTTGGGAAGGAAGGGGGAATAACGGCCGCCCAGGGCCAGCAGGAACAGGATGACGAAGCCCGCCAGCACCCTGACCCCCCGGCGGGTGTGGATGACCGCGATGAGGGAGACGGCCATCCCCAAGAGGAAGATGAGGGAGAGCCAGATGAGGGGGAGGATCACCCAGACCTCGGTGAAGCCGGGGCCGTAAAACAGGGGCACATGGGCCCGGCTGTAGAGCAGGGTGTGGCGTTGCAGGATGAAGGCCCAGGCGCCGATGGCGAAGGCCAGCAGGATCAGCAGGCTCAGGTGGGCCTTGGCCCCCCAGGGCAGGGGCAGGTCATGGCCGGACAGCAGGCGGCTCTCCCGCCAGTAAAGGAGGGAGAGGCCCAGAAAGGTCAACACCACGGCGATGAGCAGCTCCTGGAGGAGGAGCTGGTAGATGGGCAGGGAGAAGAGGAAGTAGCTCACATCCTTGCCGTAGAGGGGGTCCTTCAGACCCGCCGGCGGCGCAAAGAGAAAGAGGAGGGCGTCCTCCCAGCGGTAGTAGAGGGGGAAGGCCACAAAGACCGCCAGGAGGAAACAGAAGGGCAGATAGAGCCTCAGGGAGATGCGCCGGAAGCTCTCCAGCAGCCGCTGGTAACGCAGGCGGGCCCAAAACTGGGGCGGAATCTCCTCCAGGGGGACCCGCCCCAGAAACCGGCCGGCAAACCAGAAGTTCAGAAAGAAGATGAGAAAGAACAGCAGGGTGAAGAAGGCAAAGACCAGGTAGCGGTACAGGAGCCGCTGCCAGAAATAGAGCCCATATCCCAATGACGAAAACCACCAGATGTCCACCAGGAAATCGGTGAACACCAGGCCGAAGAGGAGATACGAAGCCCCCGCCAGCGCCACCAGGGCGGCGAGGATGAGGATCCAGTATAGGATACGGCGCATGCCACCCGCTCCGGTTACCGAGTCATCATCATTTTAAGCGTCCGGACGTCCTCCCGGGCGGCCCGGGACAAAGGGCTTCAGGCCGGGAAGTGAGGCCGGCCCGATTCCGGCACTGCCGCAGGCCCCTCCCCGGGAGGCCTGGGGGCTCACACGACATTGGCCCTCCCCCAGCGGCGCACCAGCTTGTCAAACTCCACCAGGATGATGACGCTGCTGGACACCAGGACGATGCGCAGCCACTCCATCATCCCGATGGGTTCCATCCGGAACAGCCATTGCATGGAGGGCAGATAGATGGCGGCCAGCTGAGCCCCGATGGAGGCCAGGATGCCGAAGAACAGAAAAGGATTGCTGAAGGGATTGAGGCGAAAGACCGACTGGAGCTCCGAACGGCTGTTCCAGGCCTGGAAGAACTGGAAGAAGACCATGGTGGTGACCGCCACGGTGCGGGCCTTTTCCAGGGGCATGCCGCTTTTCAGGGCGAAGACGAATTCATAGACCACCCCGGCGGAGATCAGAAGACTGATATAGATGGTGCGCTCCACCAGCAAGCGGGACATGATGCCTTCCCGGGGGTCCCGGGGCGGCCGCAGCAGGACATCCTTCTCCCCCGGTTCAAAGGACAGGGCCAGCACCTGCAGACCGTTGGTGACCAGGTTGATCCACAAAAGCTGCGCCGGCAGATAGGGGATGGGCAGCCCCCAGATCACCGTGGCCAAAATCGAGATGATGGCAGAGATGCCGGTGGGGATCAGGAAGAAGGTCACCTTGCGGATGTTGTCAAAGACCACCCGGCCCAGCTCCACCGCCCGGTAGATGCTGACGAAGTTGTCATCGGCGATGATCATGTCCGCCGCTTCCTTGGCCACGTCGGTGCCGGTCTTGCCCATGGCCACGCCGATGTGGGCCGCCTTGAGGGCGGGGGCGTCATTGACCCCGTCCCCGGTGACCGCCACAATCTCGCCCTGCTTCAGCAGCTGCTGGGTGATGCGCAGCTTGTGATGCGGCGCCACCCGGGCGTAGACGGAGACCTTGCGCACCAGGTGATACAGGGCGGTGTCGCTCATGGTTTCGATTTCCTTGCCGGTGAGCACCCGGCGCACCGCCCCCTCCGGTCCGGCCCGCCGCACCAGGGCGGCCAGCACCTCCTTAAGGAAGGCAAAGAGCTCCATGTCGCTCATGGCCGAAATCTGCCTGCCGATGAGGGTGCGGGGTTCCTGGCCGGGGATGCCTGAGTGCCGGGCCAGGATGCTGGTCACCTCCCGGGTCACCAGGAAGAGCTCCTCATCGGTCATGGCCTCCACCGGCTTGGCCAGGAGATCCTCCACCGCCTCCTCCTCGGGGATGATGCCCAACTGCCGGGCGATGGCCTCGGCGGTGACCGCGTGATCCCCGGTGATCATCACCACCCGGATGCCCGCCTGGCGGCAGCCGGCCACCGCCTCGATGGCCTCCGGCCGGGGCGGATCGATCATGCCCTGCAGCCCGGCAAAGGTGAGGTCGTGCTGCAGATCCTTCAGCCGGATCTCCGTCTGCTCCGCCGGCACCTCCTTGTAGGCCATGCCCAGGACCCTCAGGCCCTGGCGGGCAAAATGGTTGGCCACCTGGGGAACGTCCTCCCAGGCCTCGAAGCGGCAGGCCGAACACAGGTCCAGCAGGCGCTCCGGCGCGCCTTTGACAAAGATGAGGTTCCGGTCCCCGGCCCGATGCAGGGAGGCCATGTAGCCCCGGTCGGATTCGAAGGGGATGAGAAAGAGCTGCGGATAGCGGTCCCGCTCCTCTTCGGGCTTGAGCCCCGCCTTCATGGCGGCCACAATCAGGGCGGCCTCGGTGGGGTCGCCGTCCACCTGATAGCGGCCCTCCTCCTGATAGACGTCCGATTCGTTGCACAGCAGCCCGATGCGGAAGAGGAACAAAAGATCGGAGTCGGCCTCCGCCTGGATGGGGCGCCCCTCCTCCAGGATGTCGCCCACCGGCTCATAGCCGGTGCCGGTGAGCTCATAGATGCGGCGGCCGTCATAGACCAGCCGCACGGTCATCTCATTGCGGGTGAGGGTGCCGGTCTTGTCCGAGCAGATCACCGTGGTGCTGCCCAGGGTCTCCACCGCCGGCAGCCGGCGGATGATGGCGTTCTGCTGGGCCATGCGGGCCACCCCGATGGCCAGGGTGATGGTCACCACGATGGGGAGGCCCTCCGGGATGGTGGCCACCGCCGCCGCCACCGCGGTCATGAACATGTCCGCCGGCTTCTCCCCGATGAGGATGCCCACCAAAAACAGGACCGCCGACGCCACCAGCACCAGGATGCCGATGAAGTTGGCAAAGCGGTCGAACTTCTCCTGCAGGGGGGCCCGGGTGACCTCCAGTTCCTGCACATCCCGGGCGATGCGCCCCAAAACGGTGCGGGGGCCGGTGGCCACCACCACCCCTTTGGCCCGGCCGTTCACCACCACGGCCCCCATGAAGGCCATGTTCAGCTGATCCCCGGGGGTCAGATTCGGCTCCGGCAGGGGGTGGGTCACCTTTTCCACCGGCACCGACTCCCCGGTGAGCATGGATTCGTCGGAGCGCAGCTCGATGGTCTTAATGAGGCGGATATCCGCCGGCACCCGGGAGCCGGAGGCCAGAAAGACGATATCCCCCGGCACCAGCTCCTCGCTGTTGACCTCCACCTCCCGGCCGTCCCGGAGCACCCGGGCCTTGGCCACCACCATTTTTTTCAGGGCCTGGACGGTCTTGGCCGCCTTGACTTCCTGGACGAAACCCACCAGGGCGTTGAGGATGAGGATGGCCAGGATGATGCCGGAGTCCCGGTACTCCTGGAGCGCCCCGGTGACCACTGCGGCGATGAGGAGGATATAGATGAGGGGGCTGGTGAACTGATGCAGAAAGATCCTGAGATAGCTGATCTTTTCTTCATCCGCCAGTTTGTTGGGGCCGAAGCGGCGCAGGCGCTCCCGCACTTCCTCGGAACTCAACCCCTGGTCCGAGGTGTCCAGCTCTTTGAGCACCTGGCTGATGTCTGCCTGATACCATTCCATGGTGATGACCGCGAAAGAGAAAAGGGTGGGCGACGCACACCCCCGACATTATGGCCCATGGCCGGGAGGGACACTCCGTCCCGGCCACCGCACTGGCTGTCTATTATACCAGATTTTCCCGGTCTGCACGTGGATTCGCGTCCCAGCCGCTGGCAGGGGCCGGAAAAAGGGCCGTCAGACCGGGAAAGGTGGCCCCCGCAAGCCGGGCGGCCGCGGGCCTCAGCGGCGCCGCGGGCGACGGGGGGGAGACGGGGTCGGGAAAGAGCTGCGGATACGGCTGCCGGACCCCTGCGGGGGGGCAGCCGCCAGGCGCTGCAGGGCCTGCTCCCGGCCGGCCACCGCCTTGAGGGCGGGACGGGCCTCATAAGCCCCCAGGCGCACCGCCATCTCCAGATCCCGGCGGGCGGCCTCCGTCTGTCCCAGGTGGGCATAGGCCACCCCCCGATGGCTGAAGAGCTCCGCCTCCGTCAGGCCCAATTCCTGGGCCCGGCGGAGATCGGCCTCGGCCGGCTCGAAGCGCCCGAGGCGCACCTGGAGGATGCCCCGCCGCAGATAGGCCGGTGCCAGGTCCGGATCGGCCGCCAGGGCCCGGCCGTAGTCCGCCAGGGCGGCCTCTTCATTGCCCAGCTGCTCCTTGAGGCGCCCCCGGAAGAGGTAGGTCTCGGCCTCCCGCCTCCCGGACGCCAGGGCCTGCTCCAGGGCCTCCAGGGCCTGGTGAAGATTCCCCAGGCGCTCGCTCGTCCGGGCGATGGCCTGGTGAATCCGGGGGAGGTCTGCCGACCGGGGCGGCAACACCTCCACCGCCTGCCGGAAATCCGTCAGGGCCGCCTGGTAATGTCCCAGGGCCTCAAAGGCCTGCCCCCGGAGACCCCAGCTCACAGGGCAGCGCTGGCCCACCGCCAGGGACAGGTCCCGCACCGCCTCCTGGTAATGGTGCAGTTCCAGGGCGGCCCGGCCCCGGAGGCACCGCAGCCGCTCGCCATCGGCGCCCAGCTCCAGGGCCCGGTTCAGGGCGGCATAAGCCAGGGGGTAATCCCCCCGGGCGGCGGCCTCCTCCCCCTGGCGCACCTGCCCCAGGGCCGCCTGCTGCCGGTCGGCCTCCTGCCTCAGGAGCATCTCCGCTTGTGCCGGAGGATCTGCCAAGGGCCGAGGGAAGATCAATATCAGGAAGCCCGCCAGAAGGATGGCCACCCCCGACACCAGCCCGGCGGTCAGCGGGTGGTCCTGGATCAGGGTGAAGACGCCTTCAAGCGCCCCTCCCCCCCGGGGCCGGGAGCCCCGGACCCGGGAGTGCTGCTGCGCCTGCTCCCGGAGGTTTTGGATCACTGCCTCATGAGAGCCCCCCTCCCTGGGGTCCTCCCCGGTTCCCGGCCGGGCAAGGCCGCAGATGGGGCACCGCACCGCATATCGGGGCACCTCCCCGCCGCAGCGGGGGCAGAATCGCTTGCTTGAGGCCATCTCCACCGCTCCTCCCCCCTATGTCGCAAAAACCCTGCCATCCCGGCAGCCCTGGTCCCGGCTGGGGCTTTCCGGTCTTTCCCGGTGTCCCCCTGCCTCCTGATGTTTCAGAGGCAAGACAACCTGGTTCACAATCCCGAACAGAAAACTCAATGCCCCCGCCAGCCATGGCCCCACTTTAAGCCTCCACAAGGGAGCGATCAAGGCGAAAGCGAAAAAAAAAGCGGAAACGGAGTTCCGCTTGCAAGGGTGGCGGGGACGACGGGATTTGAACCCGCGACCTCCGGCGTGACAGGCCGGCGTTCTCACCGGGCTGAACTACGTCCCCGAGATTTTCCCTCCACGGTCACGGTCGATGCTCACAGGGGGCCCAAGGCCCCATATGGCCGCAGCTTAACCGGCGGCCTTCCCCGTGTTTTCCGGCCGCCCCCTATGAGATCCCCCCAGAAGTCGGTCTCCTGGGGCGGGGCCTGGGATATTCCCTGCGACTTCCAAAAGACACCGAGAGAGGTCCCCTCCCCCGGCAGTCCGTCCCTGGGCCCGGGGCGTTCCCCGCTGACCGGGTGTCAGTGCGCCTGGATCTCCGGAATCTCCGGGGGCGGCAGGAAGGCCGGCTCCGGGGCCACCGGCGGCGGCGCCGGCTTGAAGAGCCGCTCCGGATCGTCCAGCACCAGGGCCAGCTTCAGCACCTCGTCCATGTGATCCACGGGGATGAGCTCCACCGCCTTGAGGATGCGGGCGGGGATCTCCTTGATGTCCTTTTCGTTGTCCCGGGGGATGATGACCAGCCTCATCTGGTGGCGGTGGGCGGCGATGATCTTCTCCTTGAGGCCGCCGATGGGCAGCACCCGCCCCCTCAGGGTGATCTCCCCGGTCATGGCCACGTCCCGCTTCACCGGGATCTGCAAGAGGGCCGAGACGATGCTGGTGGCCATGGTGATGCCGGCGGAGGGGCCGTCCTTGGGGATGGCGCCCTCAGGCACGTGGATATGCAGGTCGATCTTGCGGTAGAAGTCCCGGGCCAGCCCCAGGCTCTCGGCCACCGAGCGCACATAGGACAACGCCGCCTGGGCCGACTCCTGCATGACCTCCCCCAGCTTGCCGGTGATGAGGAGCTTGCCCCGGCCGGGCAGCACCACCACCTCGATCTGCAGCAGCTCCCCGCCGAACTCGGTCCAGGCCAGGCCGTTGGTGAGGCCGATTTCGTCTTTCTCCTCGGTCTTGCCGTAGCGGTATTTGGGCACCCCCAAATACTGGGGCACGGACTGGCTGGTGACCTTGACCTTGTGGTCCTTGCCCTTCTCCGCCACTTCCCGGGCCACCTTACGGCAGATGGCGGCGATCTCCCGCTCCAGGTTGCGCACCCCCGCCTCCCGGGTGTACTGGCGGATGATGGTGTAGATGGCGTTCTCCGAGAACTGGATGTTCTCCAGGGTCAGGCCGTTGGCCTGGGCCTGTTTGGGGATGAGGAAGTTTTCGGCGATATGAAGTTTTTCCACCTCGGTGTAGCCGGGGATGCGGATGATCTCCATGCGGTCCTGCAGCGGCAGGGGGATGGAGTAGAGATTGTTGGCCGTGGTGATGAACATCACCTCGGAGAGATCGTAGTCGCAGTCCAGGTAGTGGTCGTTGAAGGCGACGTTCTGCTCCGGGTCCAGCACCTCCAGCAGGGCGGCGGAGGGGTCGCCCCGGAAGTCGGTGCTCATCTTGTCCACTTCGTCCAGGCAGAAGACCGGGTTGTTGCTCTTGGCCTTGCGCAGGGACTGGATGATCTTGCCGGGGAGGGCCCCGATGTAGGTGCGCCGGTGGCCCCGGATCTCCGCCTCGTCCCGGACGCCGCCCAAGGAGAGGCGCACGAAGTTGCGGCCCAGGGCCCGGGCCACGGAGCGGGCGAGCGAGGTCTTCCCCACCCCCGGCGGCCCCACCAGGCAGAGGATGGGGCCCTTCATCTTCTTCACCAGGCTCTGCACCGCCAGATATTCCAGGATGCGCTCCTTGGGCTTCTCCAGGCCGTAGTGGTCTTCATCCAGGATGCGCTGGGCCTCGGCGATGTCGTAGCGGTCCCTGGTCTTCTCATACCAGGGGAGCGACAGGAGCCAGTCGATGTAGTTGCGGGAAACGGTGGCCTCGGCGCTCATGGGGCTCATGAGCTTGAGCTTTTTCAGCTCATGCTTCACCTTCTGGGTGGCCTCGGCGCTCATGCGCTTGCGCCGGAGGCGCCGCTCCAGCTCCTGGATCTCGCTTTTGAGGTCCTCCTTTTCCCCCATCTCCTTCTGGATGGCCCGCATCTGCTCGTTGAGGTAATACTCCCGCTGGGTCTTTTCCATCTGCTTCTTGACCCGGTTCTTGATGCGGTGCTCGATGGTGAGGACCTCGTTTTCCTGGTTGAGGAGGGTGAGGACCCGCTCCAGGCGCTTCACCGGATCCAGGTTCTCCAGGAGGGCCTGCTTCTCTTCGGTCTTGACGGCCAGGTGCCCGGCCACGGCGTCGGCCAGGCGGCCCGGATCCTCCAGGCCGGCCACCGCCTGCAGGGCCTCCTGGGGCACCTTCTTGTTCAGCTTGCAGTAGGTCTCAAAGCTCTCCACCACCGCCCGGCGCAGGGCCTCGGCCTCGGGGGAGGGCTCCCAGACCTCGTGCAGCTCCTCGGCCTCCACCTGGAAGAAGTGGGGGCTGGGGAGGTATTGGCGCACATAGGCCCGGTACTTGCCCTCGATGAGCACCTTGACGGTGCCGTCCGGGAGGCGGAGCATCTGCAGGATGGCGGCCAGGGTGCCCACCCGGTGGATTTCGCTCTCCTTGGGCTCATCCCGGCGAGCGTCCTTCTGGGTGCACAGAAGCACATACTTGTCCTGGCCCATGGCATGGTCCAGGGCGGCGATGGAGCGCTCCCGGCCGATGAACAGCGGCACCACCATGTGGGGGTAGACCACGATGTCCCGCAACGGCAGCAAGGGCACCGTCTGGAAGCGCTTGCCGTTTTGGTCCCCCCGGGAACTGCGGTTCAGGCGAAACATCATTTTTCCACCACCATCCCAGGCTTATCCCAGGTCGCCTCCTCCGGCGGCGTGATGTATTTGAAGATGGGCGCCGCCTGATGGAGGACAAAATCCTCGTTGATGAGACACTCCTTGACGTTTTTCAGGGAGGGCAGCTCATACATGAGGTCCAGCATGGCCCCCTCCAGGATGGCCCTGAGGCCCCGGGCCCCGGATTTGCGTTTCAGGGCCTCCCGGGCCACGGCCACCAGGGCCTCGGGGGTGAACTCCAGGGTGACCCGGTCCATCTCCAGGAGCTTCTGGTATTGCTTGATGAGGGCGTTTTTGGGCTTGGTGAGGATGTCCACCAACGCCGCCTCATCCAGCTCGTCCAGGGTGGCGATGACCGGCAGCCGGCCCACGAATTCCGGGATGAGCCCGAACTTCAGGAGGTCCTGGGGCTGCACCTGGGCCAGGATCTCGCCCAGGGCCAGGGCCTTCTTCCCCTGGATGTCGGCCCCGAAGCCCATGGCCTTCTTGCCGATGCGGGCCCCGATGATGTCCTCCAGGCCGTTGAAAGCCCCGCCGCAGATGAACAGGATGTTGGTGGTGTCCACCTTGATGAACTCCTGCTGCGGGTGCTTGCGGCCCCCCTTGGGGGGCACGCTGGCCATGGTGCCTTCGATGATTTTGAGCAGCGCCTGCTGCACCCCCTCCCCGGAAACGTCCCGGGTGATGGAAGGGGAATCGCTTTTGCGGGCGATCTTGTCCACCTCATCGATGTAGACGATGCCCCGGGAGGCCTTGTCCACATCGTAGTCCGCCGCCTGCAGCAGGTTGAGGATGATGTTCTCTACATCCTCGCCCACATACCCCGCCTCGGTGAGGGTGGTGGCGTCGGCGATGGTGAAGGGGACATTCAAAATGCGGGCCAGGGTCTGGGCCAGCAGGGTCTTGCCCGAGCCGGTGGGGCCGATGAGGAGGATGTTGCTCTTCTGCAGCTCCACCCCGTTTAAGTCCACCCGGGAGTTGATGCGCTTGTAGTGGTTATAGACCGCCACGGAGAGGATCTTCTTGGCCCGCTCCTGGCCGATGACATATTCATCGATCTGCTTCTTGATGGCCGCCGGCTCCGGAATGGAGAGCCGGGTCTGCTTGGCCTCCTCCTTCTCGTATTCCTCGGCGATGATGTCGTTGCACAGTTCAATGCATTCGTCGCAGATGTAAACTCCCGGTCCGGCAATGAGCTTCTTCACCTCGCTCTGGCTCTTGCCGCAGAAGGAGCATAAAAGGTCGGTGGTCTTGTCGCTGCGCTTGCTCATGCGCTCTGTCCTCCCCAAACCCGCCGGGGTTTGGCGTTATCCTGATGCAACAGGGGCTGCCCGTGAGGGCCGCCGCCCGGAGGGCCGGGTCTCCCCCGCCCCCATTGATTATCGGCAGCCAGCCCCGGTTTCATGATCGCCAAGGCCCTGATTCCGGCCTGCGTTATACCGGGGTGGCCAGGCTGCGGCGCTCGATGACCTCGTCCACTATGCCGTAGTTCTTGGCCTCGTAGCCGCTCATATAGAAATCCCGGTCCGTATCCTGCTGGATGCGCTCAATGGGCTGGCCGGTGTGCTGCGCCAGAATGCGGTTGAGATCCTCCCTCAGCCGCAGGATCTCCCGGGCTTGAATGTCCACGTCGGTGGCCTGCCCCGAAAAGCTCCCCATCACCTGGTGGATGAGGATGCGGGAATGGGGCAGGGCATAGCGCTTGCCCTTCTCCCCCGCGGCCAGAAGCAGGGCCCCCATGCTGGCCGCCTGGCCCACGCAATAGGTGGCCACCGGCGAGCGGATGTACTGCATGGTGTCGTAGATGGCCAGGCCGGCGGTCACCAGCCCGCCCGGCGAATTGATGTAGAAATGGATCTCCCGGTCGGAATCCTCCGCCTCCAGAAACAGGAGCTGGGCGATGATGAGGTTGGCCACCTCGTCGGTGACCGCGGTGCCCAAAAAGATGATCCGGTCCTTGAGGAGGCGGGAGTAGATGTCATATGCCCTCTCCCCGCGGCTGGACTGCTCCACCACAATGGGAATCAACTGCATCCTTACTCCTGGGGCCCGGCCGCGGCCTCAGGGGTCAGCTCGGCCTGCCCGATGATGAGTTTCATGATCTTTTCGTCCCGGAGCTGCTGCCGCAGCGGCTCCAGGAGGTTGTTCTGCCGGTAGTATTGCCTGACCTCCTCCACCGGCCGGCCCAGGGTCTCGGCGTAGCGGGCCAGGGTCTCCTCCACCTCGGCGTCGCTCACTTCCACCTTCTCCGCCTGGGCGATGCGGTCCAGGATCAGCCGGCATCTCACCCGGAACTCGGCTTTGGGGGCCAGGGTCTCCAGCATCCGGGGGTGATCCAAGCCCTCCACCTTCACCCCGTAGGACTGGAGCCGGGCCAACTGCTCCCGCAGCATCGCCTCCTGCTCCCGCCGGATGAGGGAGGGGGGCACGTCAAAAGGATGAGCGGCCGCCAACTTTTCCAGCACCTGCTGCTCCAGGTGGGCCTGCCGCTCCCGTTCCTTTTTCTTCATAATATCGCTTCTCACGGCCTCCCGCAAGTCGGCCAGGGTCTGGAAGTTGCCGCCCAGACTCCGGGCGAAGGCGTCATCCAGCTCGGGCACCACCTGCTCCTTGATCTCATGGAGCTTCACCGCAAACTCGATGACCTTGCCCGCCAGGAGGGGATGGAAGAAATCCGGCGGCAGCTCCACGCTGAAGCGGGCCTCCCCCCCGGGCAGGAGGCCCACGAGGTGCTTTTCAAAGTCCGCATTGAACTTTCCCGCCCCCACTTCCAGGTAGATATTCTCGCCCTTGCCCTCCGCCAGCTCCTCCCCGGCATAATAGGCCTGGTAGTCCAGGATGACGAAGTCCCCTTCCCGCACCGGCCGGGCCTCGGCCACCGGCTGCAGGGTGGCGTTGTGCTCCCGGATCTCCGCCAGCCGGGCGTCCACCATCTCCTCGGTGACCTCGACCCCGGGATCCGTGAGCTTGAGTCCCTTGTAGTCGGCCAGCTCAAATTCCGGGGGCACCTCCAGCTCCACCACGAAGCGGTAATCCTCCCCCGGCACCACCGGGGGGACCGGCTCCGGCCAGTGGAAGTTCAGGGGGATGAGGGCCTGCCCCTGCAGGGCCTCCCCCAGGGAGCGGCGCACCAGGTCATCGGAGACTTCCTGCTCCACCTGCCTGCGGTAGTACATCTCCAGGACCGCCCGGGGCACCTTGCCGGGGCGGAAGCCCTTGACCTTGGCCCGCTTGCCCAGGTCCCGGTAGGCCCGGTCCACCGCCTGGGTGACCTCCTCCTTGGGCACCACAATGGCCAGCTTGCGTTTGATGGGACTGATGGTCTCCACTTCTACCTGAATGGGGATGGGTGTCATTGCCGAGTCCAACTTTCCTTGTCCTTTTTCATTTATTCAGCCGGGCAACAGACCCGACCCGCCGCCACGACGCCAGGGGAAGTGCGAGAGGGGGGACTCGAACCCCCACGGTGATCCCGCTGGATCCTAAGTCCAGTGCGTCTGCCAATTCCGCCACTCTCGCAGGTATCGGCATTATTGTAAATCTATTTTTCCCCCCCCGGCAAGTCAAGGCGGCGGGCCGCCGCCCTTTTCCCTGACGGACGTCCCAGGCCGCCGCCATTGCCCCGCACCCCCGCCGATGCTATAATGAGCGCAGTTCTGAGGGGAGGGCGGGGGAGTGGTGGCTCCCCCGCCCTCCCCTCACACTCCC
>CALEAV010000054.1 GCA_937943575.1 uncultured bacterium
ACCTGAGGTCCCTGGCCCTCCCCCCGCTACACCGACAAAAGAGGGATAACCATGTTGGTGGCGGCGGTGCAGATGCAGTCCACGGCGGAGATGGCGGCCAACCTGGCGGCGGCCCGGGAGCTGGTCACCGAGGCGGCGGCACATGGGGCCATGCTGGTGGCTTTGCCGGAGCATTTCGCCTACCTGGGCCCGGAGGAGGCGGCGCCCCCCTCGGCCCAGCCTCTCAACGGCCCCCTGGTGCAGGAATTCGGGGAGCTGGCCCGGCAGCTGGGGATCTTTCTCCTGCTGGGCTCCTTTCCGGAGACCACCGAGCCCGGCCGCCTGCCCTACAACACCAGCGTCCTTCTGGCGCCGGATGGGAAGATCCTGGCCACCTACCGCAAGATCCACCTCTTTGACGTGGAGATGACCGACGGCCCCCGCTATCAGGAGTCCAAATCCGTGCGGCCGGGCCACGAGCTGGTGGTGGCGCCCATCCCCCGCACGCCCTTTCTGGCGGGGATGTCCATCTGCTATGACGTGCGCTTCCCGGAGCTCTACCGGGCCCTGTCCGCCCAGGGGGCCGATCTCTTCTTCCTTCCGGCGGCCTTCACCCAGAGGACCGGCCGGGATCACTGGGAGGTGCTGGTGCGGGCCCGGGCCATCGAAAACCTGGCCTATGTGGTGGCCCCGGCCCAATGGGGGCGGCACTCCCCGGGGCGGACGAGCTACGGCCGCTCCCTCATCGTGGACCCCTGGGGGACGGTCCTGGCCCAGGCGCCGGACGGGGTGGGGGTGATCTACGCCGAACTCAGCCACCGCCGCCTCACCCGCCTGCGGGAGGAGCTCCCCTGCCTGAAACACCGCCGCCTGTAGGTGAGGGGAGGGGCAGGGCCACTGCGCCCCCCGGAAGCTTGGCGCCCCACCCCCTCCACGGGGGGAGGGGGGCTAAGGCCTCGGTCCCCTCCGGGAAAAGCTCTGCGCCGCCCTCTGAGGTTTTCCAGACAAAAAAGACGGGAGGGGTCACCTCCCGCCCTGATGCGTTTGGGGTGATGAACTGGCGGATCCGGCTGGCCCGGGTGCAGGAGGGGGAGGGGTCACCTCCCGCCCCGAGGTGATGGCCGCTCAGCGCACGGCGGCGGCCTTGGCCAGCTTCTCCTTCAGCGACATGCAGCTGCGACAGTAGGGGGTTTCGGGCATGACCTCCAGGCGCCGGGGTTCGATGGGCTGGCCGCAGGATTCGCACAGGCCGTAGGTGCCGTTTTCCAGGCGCTGCAGGGCGTCCTCGATGGCCTCCAGCTCCTGGCGTTTGGGGCCCAGGAGGGTGAGCTGGGTTTCGGCCAGGAGGCTCACCGTGGCCTGGTCCTCTTCATCCCGGGCGGTGGAGAGCATTTCCTGGTAGCCGTCGCCGATGCTGCTCCGGAGCTGGTCCTTGACCTCCTGCCAGAGGCGCCGTTTGCGCTCCAGGAGCCGCTCCTTCACTTCCGCCAATTTTTCTGCGTTCAATCCTGCCATCCTTGCTCCTTTTTCCAAGGGGCCAGGGCCACTGGCCTCCGGGCTTACTCGAGGAAGTCCTCCAGGGCGGCCTTCCGGGTGGGGTGTTTCAGGCGCTTGAGGGCCTTTTTCTCGATCTGGCGGATGCGCTCCCGGGAGACCTTGAAAGCCCGGCCGATCTCCTCCAGGGTGTGCTCCACTTCATCGCCGATGCCGAAGCGCATCTTCATGATCTTCTCTTCCCGCTGGGTGAGGGTGTTGAGGATCAAGGCGGTCTTCTGGGTCAGCTCGGACTCCAGGATGCCCTCATAGGGGGAGACGGCCTTGTCGTTCTTGATGAAATCGCCCAGGCGGTCCCCCTCATCGCCCACCGGGGTCTCCAGGGAGATGAGCTCATCCGACAGGTTGGTAACCATGAGGATCTTGTCCTCGCTCACCCCGGAGCGCTCGGAGATCTCCTTCAGGGTGGGCTCCCGGCCCAGCTCCTTCAGGAGGTCATAGAAGGCCCGGTAGCAGCGGTTGCGGATCTCCTGCAGGTGCACCGGGATGCGGATGGTCCGGGTCTTGTCATAGATGGCCCGGGTGATGGTCTGCCGGATCCACCAGGAGGCGAAGGTGCTCAGCCGGTAGCCGGTGGTGTAGTCATAGCGGGTCACCGCCTTCATCAGCCCCAGGTTGCCCTCCTGGATGAGGTCCGAGAAGGTGAGGCCCCGGTGGAGGTACTTCTTGGCGATGCTCACCACCAGGCGCAGGTTGGCCTTGATCATCTTGTCCCGGGCCTCGGTGACCTCGGCCTCGGTGGCTTTGATGCGTTCCGCCAGCTCCCGGATCTCCTGGTTGTCCGGATGCTGCTTGAGATAGCCCTGCAGCGTCTGGTGGATGAGCCGGAAGAGCTTCTCCTTGGCCTGGGCGCTCTTTTCCGGCGCCTGAAACCAGGCCTCCACCTTCTTCTGGAGGTATTTGATCTCCTCCAGGTCGGATTTCACCCCCAGCACGAACTGCAGGACGGCTTCCTGGCCGTGCTTGATGATGCGTCCCAGCTCCCGCTCCTCTTCCGGGGTGAGGATGGAGTAGCGCAGCATCTCCCGGAAATAGGCGGCCACCAGGCCTTCGTGCTCCGGGATGTCCTCGGCTTCCAGACCCTCCTCCAGGGCCCCCTCGGGGAGCTCCTCCTCCAGGCCATAGGGCGTCAGGGCGAACTGGTCCGTCACGTCCAGCTCCTCTTCGGGGGCGAGGTCATAGTTCTCCCGGAAGGAGAGGTCCCCCTCCTCCTCCGGAATGAAATAGGAGAGCTGATCGTAGGCAATGAGCTCATTGCCGCCGTTCAGGTCGAGGAATTTTTTCAGGTATTCTTTTTCCATACATTTCCAGGCGGGTGCCTGCCTCGCAGATGAAGTCAATCAAAACTCCAATTTTAAACTGATTAGATTCTTTGTCAAGGGAAAAAATTAATCCCCCTCCGCCCATTTATCGGCACAGGGGTGCAGATATAAAATAATCCGGCCAGGGGCCATGTCAAGCGCTCCCCCTGGGCTTGACCGGGGGTTTTCTCAGGGATAGGATGATCTCCAGGCCAGGGTGCCAGACCCGGGAGGGAGGCCATGGAGCACCGCTTCATCCGCGACCTGAAGGACGGCGACATTGTGAAGCAGTGCTTTCTGCTGCGCCGCCTCGAGGCCCGGGCCTATGGCGAGGGCAAGGTGCGCTGGGACCTGGACCTGGCGGACCGCACCGGGATCCTCCGGGCGGTGGCCTGGGAGGACGCCATCGCCAAGTGCCCCGGGCCCCTGAGCTCGGGAGAGCCGGTGGCGGTGCACGGCCAGGTGATCACCTACCGCCAGGAGCTCCAGCTGCGGATCTATTATATCGCCATGGTGGCGGACCTCCACCGGGACCCGGGCTGCGACCTGGAGCTCCTCCACTTTGCCACCCCCCATGACCGGGCCGGCCTCTGGCGGGAGCTCAACGAGCTGGCCCTCACCCATCTCCGCCCGCCCCTGTTGGACCTGGTGCTGCATCTCCTTGCCACCTATGAACCCGAGTTCCAGACCCATCCGGCGGCCCGCAAAAACCACCACCCCTATCTGGGGGGGTTGCTGGAGCACACCTGGAGCCTCACCCGGCTGGCGCTCCAGGTGCTGGAGGTCTATCCCTGGCTGAACCGGGACCTGGTGCTGGCCGGGGTGATCCTCCACGATGTGGGCAAGCTCAGGGAGTTCACCCGGCCGGCGGCCCCGGAGCTCACCCCCGCCGGGGGGCTGGTGGGCCACATCGCCCTGGGCTGGGAGATGGTCCGCCGGGCGGCCCGGGAGATCGGCTTTCCGGACGAGGAGCTGCTCCTGCAATTGGAACACATCCTCATCTCCCACCACGGTTCCCTGGAGAACGGCTCGCCGGTGCCGCCCCGCACCCCGGAGGCCCTGCTGGTGCACTACCTGGACGATCTGGACGCCAAGCTGAAGATGATGCAGGACCACCTGGAGAGGGACAGAACCCCCGGCCCCTTCACCTCCTGGCACAGCCTCCTGGAACGGCGCCTCTTCAAACCCCGGGCCCCCAAAGAGGAAGAGTGAGTCGATTTACGGCGGGGCCGGAGGGGAATATGTTGACGCAGGGGGCTTCTCCTCTTAATTTAAAGGAAAATCCCGCGGTCGTCTGAGCCCTTTCCCCTGAGGAGGAATGCACATGTTCAAGAAGATCCTGGTTCCCCTGGACGGCTCCGCCCTGGCGGCCAAAATCCTCCCCCAGGTCATCGATCTGGCCCAAACCCACCAGGCCCATGTCACCCTGATCTATGTCTATTACCCCCCCGTGGGGGAGGCCACGCCCGGGGTGATCCAGGAGGCCCTGGCCCAGGAACGCCAAAGCTGCGAAATGTTTCTGGCCGACACCGCCCGGGACCTGAAGGCCCAGGGGCTGTCGGTGGACATCGCCTGCGTGGAGGGTCAGCCGGCCCGGGAGATCATCGGCTACGCCCACCAAAACGGCTATGATCTCATCGCCATGGCCACCCACGGCAAGGGGGAGGTGGCCTGGGTGCTGGGAAGCACCGCCGAGAAGGTGGTGACCCACGCCACCGTGCCGGTGCTCCTCTACCGGGTCATGGAGGTCAAGCCGCCGGTGAGCAAGGAGGAGTTCGAGGAGCTGATGCTCCGTGGCCTGCCCTGAAGGCCGGCCGCCATCCGGGCCGGGAAACCCGCCCCAGGGCGCTGGAGAGTAAGTGCAATATTTCACAAGAATTTTGCCCCAAGATTCCGTTGACAGGCTGAGGTTTTTGTCTTAGGCTGGCAGACAATCGGACGGGACCAGGCGGGTGGGCCCGGCCTGCTGCACGAGATCACCATAAACAGGAGGATTCAATGTTTAACAAGATTTTGGTCCCGTTGGATGGATCGGATCTGGCAGCCAAGATCCTCCCCCAGGTGGTGGAATTGGCCAAGACCTTCAAGTCCCAGGTCACCCTCCTGCATGTCTGCCATACGGAGGCCTTCGGCGTCAGCGAGGCCGCCCCGGGGGTCATCGAAACCGCCCCGGTGGCGGAAAAAAAGGCCTGTGAGGCCTTCCTCTCCAAAACGGGGGCGGATCTCCAGGCCCAGGGCCTCCAGGTGGACTGGACCTGTGTGGAGGGAGTGCCGGCCCGGGAGATCATCGGCTTCGCCGACAAAAACGGCTATGATCTCATCGCCATGGCCACCCACGGCAAAGGCGAAGTGGCCTGGGTGCTGGGGAGCACCGCCGAAAAGGTGGTCTCCCACGCCACGGTGCCGGTCCTGCTCTTCAGGGTGATGGAGTTCAAACCGCCGGTGTTGAAAGAAGAATTCTTCCTGTAAGTTCACGGCACTGTTTGTCCACCATGGCGGAAGCCTGCCGGGCCGGGGGGACCCCCGGCCTTTTTCGTTCCGGGAGCCCGGGGCCTCAGGCCGGAGGGGCCGGGGGCCGCAGAAGGTCCCTGAGGCTCAGGTGGACTACCTCCTGGGGCCAGGCCCTCTCCCGCAGAAACTGCAGGGCCGCCGCCACCTGAGGGGCCTCCGCCGCCAGCCGGGCGAGCTGGCCGGCCCGGCCGTTCCCCAGGCGGGCCAGGACGTCGCTGAGGAGGAGGTGCTCCGGCGGCACGGCCGGCACCAGGACGCCATTCCCCCGGTGGCCGTTGGCTTCCAGCACCAGGCCGGTGTGCACCAGGGCCGCCACCGCCCGCCGCCCCTCCTCAGGGGTCCCCGCCAGCGCCTGCTCCACCTCCTGCCGGGTGGGGAGCTCCTCCCGGGCCAGATAGCGCTGGCAGATGAGGAGCAGGGCCGTCAGCGCCAGGTATTCGTCCACCGGTTCCGCCCCGGCCCCGGGGAGCCGGCGGGCGGCGCTCAGCCGGGCCAGGTTCTGGTAGGCACAGGCCACCTCGTTGCCGAAGAGCACCACCAGCCAGCTCCAGAAGATCCACATCACCAGAAAGAGCAAGTGGTGGAGGGCGCCGTAGATGGCGTTGTAGTAGGTGGCCATGCCCTGGAACCAGGCAAAGACGGCATGGGCTCCCTGCCACAGGCTGCCGCCGACGACCCCGCCCAGGAGGGCCGCCGCCCACTCCACCCGGGTATTGGGCATCACCAGGTAGATGAAGGTGAAGGCCACCCACAATAGGCCCAGGGAGAGCAAAGAGGAGGTGACCCAGAACAGGGCCTCCGGCATGAAGGCGGAGAGAAACCGCCGGAGATCCGGCTGGCTGAGCAGGCCGCTCGTCAACGACAGCCCCACCGCCATGAGGATGGGGAGGAGGAGAAAGATGCTGAGATAGTCGCTCAGGCGGCGGCTCCAGGGCCGGATGCGGGAGACCTGCCAGGTGGCATTGAAGGCCGCCTCCACGTCGCTCATCAGGATGACGAGGGCGGCCAGAAGCCAGATGACCCCAAAGATCCCCAGGGAGGTCACCTGGGTGCCCTCCACGTATTCCAGAATCTGCAGGGCAAACTCGTGGGAGCCCGGGGAGAGGCGGTCCAGGAGGTGCGCCGCCAGGAGGCGCTGGATGCCCAGGCTCTTGAGGATGGCAAAGAGGAGGGCCAACAGGGGGATGAGGGCCAGGATGGTGACGTAGGCCAGGGAGGCGGCGGAGAGGTAGGAGCGGTGGCGCACCAGCCCCTGCCACGCCAGCAGGGCCAGGCGCAGGGCCTGCCTGCCGGGATGGTCCTCCCCCTGCCACAGACCGGTGCGCAGATATTCCTGGCCGCGGGCGATGAGATCGCGCATGCGTCGTGGGCCTCCCAGCCCCTGCTCTGCGGGGGGGGGCCGGCCCGGATGTCCCGGGGCCGCCCCTCAGGGGCGCTTCAGATCCCGGAGGCGGGGATCATCCTCCCTGAGCTCCAGGGTCACGGCCTTGCCGGTGTTGTGGCCCAGCTTCTCCAGGGCCGCCAGCAAAAGGGGGTCCACCGCCTGGCGCAGGTCGGCGCTGGCGCCGGCGGAGCGGGCCTCCCCCACCCACAGGGGCCGGGAGGTGCGCTTCTCCCGGTAATCCCGGCCCGCCACCACGTTCAGGAGGATCCAGCGATCATAGACCGCGGCAGTGGAATAAGTGGTGAAGCCCGGCCAGAAAAACACATAGCCGCCGTGCCAGACGCGGCCGGCCCCCACCCCGAAGCTCCACTCCGGGGAGATGAGGGTGCGGGCGGCCCCGGGGCCGGTGCCGTAGGTGAACAGCATGACAAAGTCCGCCTGCTCGCAGGGCCCCAGCCCGAAGCCCCTCCGGGTGAGCAGGCGCTCCAGTTTGACCTTGATTTCCCGCTCCAGCAGGGGATTGGGGGCCTGGGGGTTTTCCGCCACACAGAAGCGGGCCCCCGGCGGGATGGCCACCGCGGCAGCCGGGTCGGTGTAGCCGTTGACCAGCACCGGCAACGTGGCGGCGCACCCGGTCAGGCCAGCCAGGCATGCGGCGATGAGGACCGCCCACCAGGAACCGCGCCGCCGACTGAAGATACCCATCATCGCCATCTCCCTCCCCCAGGCGGACTGCGCCCCCGGGTCAGGGCCTCACCCGGGCCAGGATCTCGGTGAGCTTGCCTTTGACCTGGTCGAGGGGCGGCAGCACCGGCAGGGCCGGCAGCTCCTCCTCCGTCAGTTTGCGCCGCTTGAAGCGCATGCGGGTGGAGAGCTCCTCCCGCTCCGGGGCAAACAGGCCTCCGGAGATCACCTCCCCACCCCCCTCCATGGCCTCGATCTGGGCGGCGATGAGCCCGAAATCGAAGGAGGAATTGAACTTTTGAATGTCTTCATTGAGCAGGGTGAGGTGGATCTGGATTTGGTGGTGGCGCTTCTGCAAGGTGGCCAAGGCCTTTTGCAGCTCCTCATAGATCCCCAGGACCAGGTTGCGGAAGCGGCGCCAGGCGGTGAGGCCCCGGGCGGGCCGGTGGGCCAGGAGGGCCTGGCGCTGGGCGGGAGTGAGCTTGTGGAACTCCTCGTAGAAGGGCCAGGGGGTCAGACCCAGGGCCGCCATCACTTGGGAGATCACCCCCTCGTTCTTTAAGGCGGCATAAAAGGCGTGGAAGAGTCGCGCCGCCTGGGCCGCCTCCTCCCGGTAGGCCGCAGCCTCCTCCTCCAGGGCCCTGGCCTCCTCCTCCAGGTAGACCCGCTCGGCGAAGTAGTGGTCCACAATCTCTTTTTTGATCTGAAACCTCAGCGAATCCAGGGCCTTTTCCAGGTCGTCTTCAGTCATGACTCACTCCCGGAGGGGGGCTCACCGGCCTCTGGGGCTGCGGGACCGCCGGCGGGGAGGGGTGCCAGGGGCAGCTCCTCCAGGGGCAGCTCCCGCTCCTCGCCGCTGGCGGTCTCCAGAGTGACGGTCTGGCGGATCATGTTGTAGCGGATGATCTTGGCGTCGCCGTCCGGGAGGCGCACCCGCTTCCCCACCCGGGGGAGATGCCGCCTGATCTCCTGGTAGGCGGCGTACTCATAGGTGAGACAGCACATGAGGCGGCCGCAGACCCCGGAGATCTTGTTGGGGTTGAGGCTGAGCTGCTGCTCCTTGGCCATGCGCACGCTCACCGGCTCAAAGTCCCGGATGAAGGCGGCGCAGCAGAGCTTCTGGCCGCAGACCCCCAACCCCCCCACCATCTTGGCCCGGTGGCGCACCCCGATCTGCCTGAGCTCGATGCGGTGGCGGAACTCCTGCACCAGGTCCTTGACCAGCTCCCGGAAATCCACCCGGCCGGGGGCGGTGAAATAAAAGACGATCTTGCTGCCGTCAAAGAGGACGTGGGCCCGCACCAGGTGGATGGGGAGCTGGCGGGCCAGGATGCGGTCCTGGCAGAAGGCGAAGGCCCGGGCCGCCAGGGCGCGGTTCTTCTCCGCCTGCTCCAGGTCCTCGGGGGTGGCCCGGCGCAGGATGGTCTTCAGGTTCTCCGGGACCCGGGGGAGCTCCAGATTGCGGTAGACGGCCTCCACCGTGCCCATCTCCGGGCCCTCCTCCAGGGCCACCACCACCCGGTCGCCCCTCTGCAGCTCTTCGCCGCCGGTGGCCAGGGTGCAGCAGTGGCTCCCGCCGTTCAGTCGCACTTTGATCAGGTCCATGTTCCCGTCGCCGCCAGGCGGAAGCCCAGGATGTCCAGGGTGAGCTCCGGGTTGAGGTTGGCGGCCAGATGGCGCTGGGCCCGGGACAGGGCCGCCAGCCGGGAGAGCCACCGCTCCGGCCGGCCGGCCCGGCTCATGGCCCGGAGCTCGGGCAGCCGGTCCGGGTGGGCCAGAAGCTCCGGAGGCCCCCCGGCCTCCAGCACCAGCAGATCCCGGTACCACAGGGAGGCCAGGGTGAGGAAGGTGTCCGCCTCCGCCACATTCTTGGCCAGACGCTGGGCCCAGGCCAGGATATCCGCGGCCCCGCCCCGGGACAGGGTCTCCAGGTCGGAAAGGACCTGATCCCGCTGAGCCAGGAGGGCCTCAGGGTCCATCATCACCGCCCGGCCCAGGGAGCCGCCGCTCAGGGCCGCAAGGAGGGCCGCCTGGGCCGGGGAGCGCCCCCGCTTTTCCAGCTCCCGGCGGATGAGGGCGGGGGGGAGCGGCGCAAAGGTGAGCTTCTGGCAGCGGGACACCAGGGTGGGGAAGAGGTCCCCCTCCTGGGCGGCGGCCAGGATCAGAAGGTGCCGGGCCGGGGGCTCCTCCAGGGTTTTGAGGAGCGCATTGGCGGCGGCGTCGTTTAGGGCTGAAGCGGGCTTGATGAGGGCCACCCGCCAGCCTCCCCCCACCGGCGGATAGGCGGTGAGCTGGCGCAGCTCCCGGATCTGCTCGATCTTGATCTGGGGCTGGCGCCCTTCGGACGCCGGCCGCAGGATGAGAAAGTCCGGATCCGTCCCGGCGGCCAGGCGCCGACAGGAGGGGCAGTCCCCGCAGGCCTCGCCCTCAGAGGTCGGGGCGGCGCAGTTGAGGCGGGCCGCCAGGGCGGTGGCGGTGGCCGCCCGGCCCACCCCGTCAGGCCCCAGAAAGAGATAGGCGTGGGCCAGGCGGTTTTGCCGGAGGGCCATGGCGAGGTAGCCCAGGGCCCGCTCCTGCCCCAGGATGTCCCGGAAGAACAGGGTGGGGGCCGCTTCGGCCTGCCGGGTGGGTTCCGCAGTGGTCATTTGGATGAACAAACGATCTGTCGAATTATTTTATCAAAAAATTTTATCAGTCAGTAGATTATTTGTAAAATTTCCAGACTTTTTGTTGTTCTTTTACAACAAATTTTTGTTCATCTTTTGTCAGGGCCCGACGATATTCCCCCGGATTTCTTTTTAAATTTGCCGGAACTCCAGTTAAGCCAAAAAACCTCCTCCCGGTAATCTTTAAGGTGCCAATTTTGTAGAGCTATGATCCCGAACAAGAATTGCCGAAATCAGAGGTCTTTTTGGAATATGAAATTCTTTGATCAAATCCCCTTATGTTATCGGGCCGCCTTTTTTGGCAACCTCTGTGAGTTTTCTCCTGACATCTTCTCTTAGCAGACCACTCTCCTCTTGACATTTCACTCCCACTCGATGGTGGCCGGGGGTTTGCTGGAGATGTCATAGACCACCCGGTTGACTCCCTTGACCTCGTTGATGAGGCGGTTGGCCAGGTGAGCCAGAAGCTCCGGGGGGAGCCGGGTCCAGTCGGCAGTCATGGCGTCGGTGGAGTCCACCACCCTCAGGGCCACCACGTGCTCATAGGTGCGCTCATCACCCATGACCCCCACGGTGCGCACCGGCAGGAGCACCGCAAAGGCCTGCCAGACCTTGCGGTACCAGCCGGTTTTTTCCATCTCCTCCAGGACGATGGCATCCGCCTCCCGGAGGATGGCCAGGCGCTCCGGGGTCACCTCCCCCAGGATGCGGATGGCCAGTCCCGGGCCGGGGAAGGGGTGGCGCCAGAGCAGGGAGTCGGGCAGCCCCAGCTCCCTGCCCACCTCCCGCACTTCATCCTTGAAGAGCTCCCGCAAGGGTTCTATGAGCTCAAGGGGCATGACCTCGGGGAGCGCCCCCACATTGTGGTGGGTCTTGATGGTGGCCGAGGGGCCTTTGAAGGAGACGCTCTCGATGACATCGGGGTACAAGGTCCCCTGGGCCAGATATCTGACCCCCCCGATCTTTTTCGCCTCCTCGGCGAAGACCTCGATAAACTCCCGGCCGATGCGCCGGCGCTTCTCCTCCGGGTCGGTGACGCCCTTCAGGAGGGCCAGAAAGCGCTGGCTGGCGTCCACGTACACCAGGTTGAGGTGCTCCCGGTCCCGGAAGAGGTGCACCACCTCCTCGGCCTCGCCCTTCCTCAGCAGGCCGTTGTCGACAAAGATGCAGGTGAGGCGCGCCCCCACGGCCCGGTGCACCAGGACCGCGGTGACCGAGGAGTCCACCCCGCCGGAGAGGGCGCAGATGACCCGGTCCTCGGGCCCCACCCGCTCCCGGATGGCCCTCACCGTGGCCTCGATGAAGGAGTGCATGGTCCACAGGCCCGAGAGCCCGCAGATGCGGAAGAGGAAGTTTTTCAGGATCTCCCGGCCGTGGGGGGTGTGCTTCACCTCGGGGTGGAACTGGACGCCGTAGAGGCGGCGGCGGGGGTCCCGGACGGCCCCCACCGGCGAGGCGTCGCTGCTGCCGATGACCTCAAAGCCTGGGGGCACCTTCTTCACCAGGTCGCCATGGCTCATCCACACGGTCTCCTGGGGGGCCAGCCCATGAAAGAGGTCATCGAAGTCGTGGATGGTGAAGGTCTTGCGGCCGTATTCCCGTTGGGCGGCGGGCTCCACCCTGCCCCCCAGCATGTGGCTCAAGAGCTGCAGGCCGTAGCAGATGCCCAGGACCGGCACCCCCAGCTCCAGGACCCGGGGGTCGAGGCGGGGGGCGTCCGCCTCGTAGACGCTCCGGGGCCCCCCGGAGAGGATGATGCCCTGGGGGGCGAACCTTTGAATCTCCTCCAGGGGCAGGGAGAAGGGGTGGATCTCGCAATAGACCCGGAGCTCCCTGACCCGCCGGGCGATGAGCTGGGTGTACTGGGAGCCGAAGTCCAGTATGAGAACCCTTTCCTGATGGGGATCCCTCATGTCCGGTCCTGGGGGCGACCCGGTGGTGTCCGGGGAGTGTGACGGCATGGTTTGTACAACATTATAGCGGCGGGGGGCCGAAAAGACAACGCGCCGGGGCGCTGCGCCCGGGTGGGGGGATTGCGCCTTGCCTCCCGGAGGGAGAAGGGGTAGTCTGAAGGGTGGGGGGTCAGCCCCCGTGCGGGGGGACGAGGGGCCGGAGGCGCGGTGGTCCGGCCTGTCCCTGACACTGGCAGGCCCCCTTAGACATTGACCCAGGAAGGAGGATGTATGTCCAAACGGAAGTATACCGTCCGGGCCGAATGTCCGGCCTGCGCCTGCGGGGACATCACGTTTGTGGGGCCGGAGAAGCTCAGGGAGAAATTCATCGGCGACGATAAGGAGATTGACATCCTCTGCCCCATGTGCGGCACCAGGACCAAGGGCAAAGTCGAGGAAGAGGAACCGAAGTGAGGGGGCAAGGGAGGGGCGCCTGGGGCCCCTCCCGGTAAGACAGGCTCAGCCGGGACCGCCGGGGCCGGCATCCCGCACTGCGGGTTCCACCGTGCCGGCGTATTGCCGGAAATTCTCCCGGAAGCGGGCGATGAGCTCCCGGGCGGTGCGGTCGTAAGCCTCCCGGTCGGCCCAGGTGTCCCGGGGATGCAGCAGGCGCTCCGGCACCCCGGGGCAGGTGTCCGGCACCAGAAGGCCGAAGAGGGGGTCCTGGTGGCAGGGGACCTCCTCCAGGGCGCCGCTCAGGGCCGCCCGCAGCAACGCCCGGGAATAGGCGATGTCGATGCGGTGGCCCACCCCGTAGGGGCCCTCGATCCAGCCGGTGTTCACCAGCCAGCACTGCACCCGCTGCGCCCGCACCTTCTCCAGGAAGAGGCGGGCGTAGACCGAGGCGGGCAGGGCCATGAAGGGCGCCCCGAAGCAGGTGCTGAAGGTGGCCTGGGGCTCCCTGATGCCCCGCTCGGTGCCCGCCACCTTGGCGGTGTAGCCGCTTAAGAAATGATAGGTGGCCTGCTCCGGAGTGAGCCGGGCGATGGGGGGCAGCACCCCGAAGGCATCGCAGGTGAGCATGAAGATGTGGCTGGGGGGCGGCCCCACCCCGGAGCGCACGATGTTTTTCAGGTGGGTGATGGGGTAGGCGGCCCGGGTGTTCTCCGTCAGCGAATCGTCGTCCAGATCCAGCCGGCGGGTCACCGGGTCGATGGTGACGTTCTCCAGGACCGTGCCAAAGCGCCGGGTGCATTCGTAGATCTCCGGCTCCGCCAGGGGATTGAGGCGGATGACCTTGGCGTAGCAGCCACCCTCGAAGTTGAAGATGCCCTCCTTCCACCAGCCGTGCTCATCGTCGCCGATGAGGCGGCGCTCCGGGTCAGCGGACAAAGAGGTCTTGCCGGTGCCGGAGAGCCCGAAGAACAGGGCGGTATCCCCCTTCTCCCCCATGTTGGCGGAGCAGTGCATGGAGAGCACCTCCTGCTGGGGGAGGTAGTAATTCAAAATGGTGAAGATGGATTTCTTGATTTCGCCGCCGTAGCTGGTGCCGCCGATGAGGATGAGGCGCTTGCCGAAGTTCACCAGGATGAAGGCCTCGGAGTTGGTGCCGTCCAGCTCCGGCACGGCGTGGAAACCCGGGGCGCTGATGACGGTGAAATCCGGCCGGTGGTCCTCCAGGAGCCGGCGGTCCTTGATCTGCACGAACATGTTGCGGGCAAAGAGGTTCTGCCAGGCGTAGGTGGTGATGACCCGGATGGGGATCTGGTAGCGGGGGTCCGCCCCGGCGTAACAGTCCTGGATGAAGATCTCCCGCCCCTGGAGGTAGGCGAGCAGCCGGTAGAAGAGGAGGTCGAATTTCTCCGGATCCAGAGGCTGGTTCTGGTCCCCCCAGGCGATGTGGGCGGCGCTCGTCGGCTCATAAACGATGAACTTGTCCTTGGGGGAGCGCCCGGTGTAGGTGCCGGTGCGCACCACCACCGGCCCCAGGTGGGCGATGAGGCCCTCGCCATGGGCCACAATCTTCTCATAGAGCGCCGGGGTGGTGAGGTTCCAGTAGGCCGCGGCCACATTGCGGATGCCGTGGTATTCCAGGCCGTAGGCGGGCATAAGGACTCCTTGGCGTCGGATGATGGGGCGGGGGCCTCAGAGGATTCCCCCGTCCCCCCTCCCACTTCCCGCGAGGCGAGGGAAACTCGAGGCCAGGGGGGAGAGGGTGGGGGAGGGGGCCTGGAAGCCCGGACCCCGGCCCCCTCCCCACAGCGTGATCACTTTAATAATAACGCAACCCGCCTGGGGGGCCGGAGAAAATTTTCTCCCGGGGTGCCGCCGGTCGGCATCAGCCCCGGGGGGGCAGCGGCAAGGAGGGCGTCATGAACGAAGAAACCCTGACCCCGGCGGGTGGCGCCGGCCCGCCGGAGCTCGGCGACGAGGACATCTATGAGGCCATGAAGGAGATCCCCGGCTATCTGGACATCACCCCGGGGAGCTTTCGGGAGGTCTACCGGCTGGCCTACCGGCTGGCCCGGAAACGGCTCTTTGCGGAGCAGACCGCGGCCCGCCTCATGACCCGGGAGGTGATCGCGGTGCGCCCCGAGACCCCGGTGGAGGAGGTGGCCGAGGCCATGGGGCGGGCGGGCATCTCCGGAGTGCCGGTAGTGGACGGGGAGAACCGGGTGGCGGGGGTGATCAGCGAGCGGGATTTCCTGTCCCGCATGGGGGCCAGGGAGGGCAACTTCATGAGCCTGGTGGCCCTCTGCCTTAGGACCCGGGGCTGCGTAGCGGTGCCCATCAAGGAGAAACGGGCCGGCGACCTCATGAGCTCGCCGGCGGTGACCGTCGCCCCCGACACCCCGCTCCGGGACATCCTGCACCTCTTGGAGACGCGCCGCATCAACCGGGTGCCGGTGACCGACGGCCAGGGGCGCCTGATGGGGATCATCACCCGGGGGGATCTCCTCAGGACGCTGGGAGGGGCGCTGTGGGCCGGGTGAGGGACTATGTCCGCAAGATGGCCGGCACCTCCATCAGCCCGCCGGGGGTGGATCCGGGGGAGATGCTCTTCTCCGGCCTGGGGGGCTTCCTCGGCATCGGCCTGTTGGCGCTCCTGGAGTCCCACCTGGTGGCGGGCACGGACCTGGTGCTGCTCATCGGCTCCTTCGGCGCCTCGGCGGTGCTGGTGTATGGGGTAGTGAAAAGCCCCCTGGCCCAGCCCCGGAATGTGGTGGGGGGGCATCTTATTTCCTCCCTGGTGGGGGTCACCGCGGTGAAGCTGTTGGGGGCCGGCACCTGGCTCACCCCCGCCCTGGCGGTGGGTGTGAGCCTCATCCTCATGCACGCCACCCGGACCCTGCACCCTCCGGGCGGGGCCACCGCCCTCATCGCCGTCCTGGGGGGCCCCAAAATCCAGCAGCTGGGCTACCTCTTTGTACTGGTGCCGGTGGGGGCCGGGGTGCTGGTGCTGGTTTTGGTGGGCCTGCTCTTCAACAATCTCCTCCCCCGGCGGCGCTACCCGGAGTTCTGGTGGTGAGGGCAATCCGGGGCGGGGTTGGGGGCTTGCCAGGGGGAAAGCCGGCCGGGGAGGGCATGTGGGCCAGGGCTTCTGCTCAGGGGGAAACCGGGTAAGGGCGCGCCGAGCCGGTGCCTGGGCTCTTTCCCGATGGCCAGCCCGCCGGCCGCTAGGCGCGGCGGCCGGGGCTCAGGCAGGGGGCCGGGGTCTCGGTGAGCTTATCCGGCCAGGCATAGACGCAGTAGTAATAGAAGGGCTGCTCGCAGAAGCACACCGGGTTTTCCTCGTGCATGAGGTAGGGGCACTCAAAGCAGCAGGGAGGGAGCTCCTCCGCCTGGCTGAAGGGCACCCCGAAGCGGCCGGCGCGAAATTCCTCCAGGATGAACATGGGCCTTGGGGCCTCCGGGGACGAAGATCGGGGAGCCCCCCGGGGTGGCCGGGGAAGCGTTCCCTGGGCCTCTCCTGCGGGGAGAAGGCAGGACGCGTTCCGTTTCCCCCTGCGCCCTGCCAAAGGGTGGGCTCAGGGTTCGGGAGGGGTCGGGCCCACCCCGCCCCCCGCCAAGGATTGGTGACACCGGCCTCATGATAGCAGGTGAGCGCCCCGGGCGGCAAGCCTTCTCCCCTTTCTTGCACTTCTGTGGTTTTGCGATACAATCTGGGGCACAGACCGGCGCTTTGCCCGGCCTCCGAGTCTCCGGTCCATGACAGCCCTGTTCATCTTCGCCCTGCGCGTCCTTGGCGGATTTCTGGCGGCCAAGTTTCTCCTGGGCCTGCTGGGAGAGGGCAGCCCCGGGTCTCTGCTGCTTCTGACCTCGCTTCTGGTGGCCAATCTCTATCTCTTTGATGTGCTGGACTGGTACTATGAGGGGGCCTGGCGGCGGGCCCTGACCCCCAGGGAAATGGGCTGGCTGTTGACCCGCCTGGCGGTGTGGCTGAACCGGGTGCGGCCCCGGTCCCGGGAGCCCGAGGCAGCCCCCCGGCCGCCGGAGGGGGAGGCCTCCGGGAAATGAGGGGGTCCCCGGGGGGGGAAGTCCCCGGCCGGGGCGAAATTTTTTCCATTGACGCAGAATTTGCGATTGTTGTAACATTCACAACGTCTGAGGTGCCCATGACCCTGAAGCGACTCCTGAGCGAGCGCCGGGCCGCCATCCTGGAGAAGTGGCGGGACCGGGTGTTTGGCTGTTATCCCCCGGAGACTGCCGGCTTTCTGCGGCGGGAGGCGGACCACTTCAGCAATCCGGTGGCCTACCGCCTGACGGAAGGCCTGAAGGGGATTTACGCCGCCCTGGTGGGGGAGTCCTCGGCGGAGCAGGTCTCGGCTCACCTGGATGAGGTGCTGCGCATCTGGGCGGTGCAGGATTTCACCCCCTCCCAGGCCCTGGCGTTTGTCTTTTTCCTCAAGCCCATCCTTCGGGAGGAGCTGGCAGGCGAGCTCAAGGCCGACGCCGCGCTCACGGCGGAGCTGCTGGACCTGGAATCCCGCCTGGACGGAGTGGCCCTGCTGGGCTTTGACGTCTACATGCAGCGGCGGGAGAAGCTCTCCGAGCTGAAGGTCTCGGAGATGAAGGCCCGGATCAGCGGCCTGCTCCGGCGGGTGGGGGTGGATCCCGCCACCCTGTGAGCCCGAGGCGGCGCCGGCCAAATTTAGACGAGGTGACGGTACATGAATTTTGCCCAACGTCATATCACGGTGGCCCTGGCGGCGGTCCTGGGACTCATCGCCGTGGCCTACGTGGGGGTGCAGGGGAACCTCCAGCTTCTCTTCGGGGTGGTGGTGCCGTATCTGGCTCTCCTGCTCTTCTTTGAGGGGATCATCTACCGGGTCATCAAATGGGCCCGCTCTCCGGTTCCCTTCAAGATCCCCACGACTGCCGGGCAGGTGAAGTCCCTGCCGTGGGTTCCCCGCACCCTGGGGGACAAGCTGGACAACCCGGAGAGCAAGGCCTGGGTGATCGGCCGCATGGCCCTGGAGGTCCTGGCCTTCCGCAGCCTCTTCCGCAACACCCGCACTGAGCTGGTCTCCGACCCCAAATATCCCGAAAAGGCCCGCCTGGTGCACTGGTCCTACAAGTGGCTGTGGCTGGGGGCCATCGCCTTCCATTACGCCTTTCTCATCATTGTGCTCAGGCATCTGCGCTTCTTCTTTGAGCCCACCCCCCAGGCCATCGCCCTGCTCTCGGAGATCGACGGTTTCTGGCAGTTTTTCATCCCCACCTTCTACCTGACGGACATCATCATCGTCCTGGCCCTGCTCTACCTCCTGGGCCGGCGGCTGGCCAACGCCAACCTGCGCTACCTCACCCTGGCCTCGGACTACTTCCCGCTGTTTCTCATCCTGGGGATCGTCAGCACCGGCATCCTGATGCGCTACTTCTTCAAGACCGACATCACCGCGGTGAAGCAGCTGGTCATGGGGCTGGTGAGCCTGAAGCCGGTGATCCCGGCCGGGATTTCGCCCCTGTTTTACGTGCACCTCTTTTTGGTGTGCGTGCTGCTGGCCTATTTCCCCTACAGCAAGCTGTTGCATGCGCCGGGGGTCTTTTTCAGCCCCACCCGCAATCTGCCCGGCAACAACCGCTGGGAGCTGCACGTCAATCCCTGGAACTACCCGGTGAAGTTCCACCCCTACATGGAATACGAGGACCAGTTCCGGGATGCCATGTATGAGGCCGGGATTCCGGTGGAGAAAGAACCCGAAGCCGCGGTAGCGGAAGAGGAGTAACCCATGAGTCTTCCGAAGCCTGAAGAACTTGCCCGCGTCAGTTACCAGCCCCCGGCCCGGGGCTGGATGGAGGTCAAACCCGATTTT
This sequence comes from uncultured bacterium, assembly GCA_937943575.1. GTDB lineage: Bacteria > Desulfobacterota > Desulfobaccia > Desulfobaccales > 0-14-0-80-60-11 > JAILZL01. The sequence continues at coordinate 18,289 of CALEAV010000054.1, forward strand.
CGTCCCGGCACCTACTGCAACGCCGCCTCGCCCAAGTGGCTGGAGTGGATCGATTATCCCTACCCCCGGGCGTGGTCGGTGGCGGATGAGGACTGGCAGCTGCCGGAGAACTGGAAGGAGATCGTTCTTGAGGGGATGGAGGACCGCCTGGCCCGCTTCCGCTCCCTCAAGCTCTTCTTCGACATCTGCGTGCGCTGCGGCGCCTGCGCCGACAAGTGCCACTTCTTTTTGGGCACCGGCGACCCCAAGAACATGCCGGTCTTGCGGGCCGAGCTCCTCAGGAGCGTCTACAAGCGCTACTTCACCCGCCTCGGCAAGGCCCTGGGCGAGCTGGTGGGGGCCCGGGACCTGGATGAGAGCGTCATCCGGGAGTGGTTCTTCTACCTCTACCAGTGCACCATCTGCCGGCGCTGCTCGGTCTTCTGCCCCTACGGCATCGACATGGCGGAGATGACGATTCTGGGCCGGGAGATGCTGGCCTCCATCGGCCTCAACATCGACTGGGCCCTGGCCTCGGTGGCCCAGTGCTACGACAAGGGCAGCCACATCGGCGCCACCCCCCAGGCCTTCAAGGACATGATCGACTTCCTGGCGGAGGAGAACGAGCGCATCACCGGCATCAAGACGCCGGTGTCCTATAACCGCAAGGGCGCCGAGATCCTCTTCGTCACCCCCTCGGGCGACTACTTCGCCGACCCCGGCACCTTCACCCTGATGGGGTACCTGTTGCTCTTCACCTACCTGGACCTGGACTGGACCTTCAGCACCTACGCGGCGGAGGGCGGCAACTTCGGCTGGTTCATCTCCCACGAGATGGGCAAGCGCCTCAACGCCAAGATCTACCATGAGGCCGAGCGCCTTAAGGTGAAGTGGATCCTGGGGGGCGAATGCGGCCACATGTGGCGCATCTGCAACCAGTACATGCCCACCTGGTACGGGCAGGTGCCCAGCTTCCTGGAGGTGCCCGTCTCCCCCATTACCGGCACGGTGTTCGAGAACGCCCGGGTGCACAAGATGGTGCACATCTCCGAGTTCACCGCCGACCTCATCCGGCACAACAAGCTGAAGCTGGACCCGCAGCGGAACGCCCACATCAAGCTCACCTTCCACGACTCCTGCAACACCTCCCGGGGCATGGGCATCTTTGAAGAGCCCCGCTACATCATCCGGAATGTGCTCCCGGAGGGTCATTTCTTTGAGATGCCCCCCAACACCATCCGGGAGAAGACCTTCTGCTGCGGCAGCTCCAGCGGCATCAACGCCAACGAGAACATGGAGCTGAGGATGCAGGGCGGTTTCCCCCGGGCCAACGCCGTGCGCTATGTGCATGAGCGCTACGGGGTCAACCACCTGGGTTGCATCTGCGCCCTGGACCGGGCCACCCTGCCCACCCTCCTGCAGTACTGGGTGCCGGAAGTGGAAGTCACCGGCATCACCGAACTGGTGGGCAACGCCCTGGTCTTCGAGGGCGAGATCGAGCGCACCACCGACCTTCGGGATCGGGAGCTGGTGGGCGTCGGCGAACAAGAAGGCGGGGAGGAAGAGGAATAAATGGCTGACTATAAGAACGAATTCGGCTGGTTCGCGCCCAAGCCCACCGTGGAGAAGAAGATTTACAGCCTCAAGGCCGTGGCCGTGGGGCTGGGCATCTTCCTGGTGGTGTTCGGCGCCCCCTTGCTCCTGAATATGGGACAGGTCCATCCGGTGCCCCAGCCCAGTCTGGACACTCCGGCCATCCAGAAGCTGGCGGAAAAGGAGCGCCAGTGTGTGGAGCCCACCGAGTGGATGCGGGCCAACCACATGCAGCTCCTGTGGGATTGGCGGGAGCAGGTGGTGAGGACCGGCGAGCGCTATTACACCACTTCCCAGGGGAAGAAGGTGTTGGCCAGCCTGTCCAACAACTGCATGGAGTGTCACAGCAACAAGAGCCAATTCTGTGATCAGTGCCACAATTACGTGGCGGTGGCCCCCAACTGCTGGGGCTGCCACCTCCCCAAGGAGCAGAACGTGGCAAAGGCGGAGGGGAAGTGATGGGCATCAACCGACGCGACTTTCTCAAATTGGCCGGCCTCTTGGGCCTGGGTGGCAAAGCGGCCTTTGAACTGGTGCTCCCCGGGGAGGTGGAGGCGGCGGTGGCCAGGACCGAGGCCACCGGCACCCGCTGGGCCGTGGTGGTGGACATGCGCAAACTCACCGACAAGGTGGCGGCCCGCTGCATCGAGGCCTGCCACAGCCTGCACAACGTTCCCAACTACCTGGAGCCCCCGGATCCCAAGCTGGCCCTGTCCGAGGACCTGAAAAACCGCTGGCAGATCAAATGGATCTGGACCGATGTCTATGAGCACGCCTTTGTGGGCTTCGAGCAGGACCATAAGTGGGACAAGCTCCAGGGGATGAATTTCCTGCTGCTGTGCAATCACTGCGACAACCCCCCCTGCGTGCGGGTCTGTCCCACCCAGGCCACCTACCGGCGGCCCGACGGCATCGTCATGATGGACATGCACCGCTGCATCGGCTGCCGCTTCTGCATGGCCGGCTGCCCCTATGCCGCCCGCAGCTTCAACTGGCGGGACCCCCGGCCCTACATCGCCAAGATCAACCCCAACTACCCCACCCGGGAGATCGGGGTGGTGGAAAAATGCCTGCTCTGTGAGGAGCGCCTGGCGCAGGGCCAGCAGCCGGCCTGCGTCGAGGCCTCCGGGGGGGCCCTGATCTTCGGCAACCTGAATGAGGAAAATTCCCCGGTGCGGGCCGCCCTGCGGGCGCACTACACCATCCGGCGCAAACCCTACCTGGGGACCAACCCGCAGGTGTACTACATCGTGTGAGGTCGTCATGCTGGAAAACGCCTTTGTCGGAACCCGACGTTACTACACGCTGCTGGCGGTCTTGGCCACCCTCTCGGCGGTGGGTTTCCTCGTTTACTTAAAGCAGCTCTCCTTCGGTTTGGGCATCACCGGCATGAGCCGGGACGTCTCCTGGGGCTTCTACATCGCCCAGTTCACCTATCTGGTCGGCGTGGCGGCCTCCGCGGTGATGGTGGTGCTGCCCTATTACCTCCACGACTACAAGGCCTTCGGCCGGGTCACCATCCTGGGGGAATTTTTGGCGGTGGCCGCGGTGACCATGTGCCTGCTCTTCATCATCGTGGACCTGGGGCGGCCGGACCGGCTGTTCAACGTCCTCAAATACCCCACCCCCAATTCCGTCCTCTTCTGGGACATGATCGTCTTAAACGGCTATCTGTTCCTGAACATCGTCTGCGGCTGGATGGTATTGGAATCGGAGCGCCATCAGGTGCCGCCCCCCAAGTGGCTGAAGCCCCTGATCCTGCTGTCCATTCCGTGGGCGCCTTCCATCCACACCGTCACCGCCTTCCTGTACGCGGGCCTGCCGGGACGGGGCTACTGGCTCACCGCCATCATGGCCCCCCGCTTTCTGTCCTCGGCCTTCGCCGCCGGCCCGGCCCTGCTCATCCTGCTGGCCCTGCTGGTCCGGCGCTACACCAAGTTTGATCCCGGCCGGGAGCAGATCCAGACCCTGGCCAAGATCGTCACCTACGCCATCCTGGTGAACGTGTTCTTCTTCTTCTGCGAACTCTTCACCGTGTTTTACAGCCGCATCCCCGAGCACATGGACCACTTCTACTACCTGTTCTACGGCCTCCAGGGCAAGGGCTGGCTGGTGCCGTGGATGTGGTTCTCCATCGTGGGCATGTGCCTCGCCGCCCTGCTCATGGTGTCCCCCAAAATCCGCCAGAATGAGACCACCCTGGCCCTCACCTGCGGGCTCATCATCCTCACCACCTACATCGACAAGGGCCTGGGCCTGATCAGCGGCGGTTTTGTTCCCAACCCCCTGCACCAGGTGAACGAATACGTGCCCACGGTTCCCGAGGTCATCATCACCCTGGGGGTCTGGGCCACCGGGTTCCTCATCCTCACCATCCTCTACAAGGTGGCGGTGAGCGTCAAGGAAGAGATCCAGGCCTGAGCGGGCCAGCCCGACCACGGACCGGGGCCGGGCAAGGCTCAGGCCGGCCCCGCCCCGGCCCGGCAGTTTCGAATTCGCACGCAAGGGAGGCCTCCCTATGGAAGTGAAAACCATCCTCTGGCCCACCGACCTGTCCAAGAACTCCCTCAAGGCCCTGCGGCACGTGGTCTCCTTGGCCGAGAAATACGGCGCCAGGGTGGTGGTGCTCTACGTGGGCACCGACTTGGGCAGCATGCTCACCGCCTACGGCTATCCCAACCAGGAGCACCTGCAGCATTTCCGGGAGTGGGAGCTCAAGCACGCCCGGGAGCAGATGCAGCAGTTGTGCGAGCCGCACCTCAAGGCCTGCCAGGCCCTGGAGATCAAGCTGGTGGAGGGGGATGCGGCCACCGAGATCCTGAAGACGGCGGACGAGGTGAAGGCCGACATGATTGTGCTCACCACCCACGGCCGGGGCCACGGGGAGCTGGACCAGCGCACCCCGGCCTTCGGCAGCGTGGCCGCCAAGGTGGTCCGGGGCGCCAAGGTGCCCATCCACATCGTCAACCCCTTCATGGAAAGCTGAAGCGGCGGCGCCGAAGGGAAAAGCATGGGGCCGGAGACGGCCCTTTTTTTATTTGGGGGAGGGG
>CALEAV010000055.1 GCA_937943575.1 uncultured bacterium
TTGCCCCGGGCCACGTCGGCTTCCCGGCCGGTTTCGGCAAAGACCGCACACACCGCCTGGCACATGCCGCAGCGCATGCACACCGCGATCTGGTCGTCCAGGGTCTTCACCAGCCGGGCCAGAGCCCTGAGGCGGGGCATGGTTTTCTCCTCTCTGGGCCGCCGCCGGCCAACAAGGTGGTCCGAAGGGCAAGCACAATCCTTATCTGGTTGAAATTATATCCACCCCGGGTCGCACGCACCACCGGCACAGGTCCTTGATGCGCCTCCTCCCCGCTGCCCGCCAGTCCCTGCACGAGACATGTTCAACCCCGTTCTGGCAGGCGGTCAGGCCGATGGTGTGCTGCCCCGCCGGCCCACACCCACGTATTGCCTGAGGAGGGGGTTCAACCGCCCCCCACCTCCCTCCCCCAGGGGTCAAGGGAGCAAAGGGGAAGAGGGGCGGTGAGCCCCCCGGCTCTGGTGAGGGCACGCCAAAAGAGAAGCCTAATAGAAGCCTCTCCTTTCCTGTCTTTGGGCACGAGGGCGATGGTTTCCTGACCTGGCGTCGTTTCGCGGCCATGGCGGCCAGAGATTATGGGCTGGTCGCATTATCTGGCGGGTCCATGTAGATCATCTGCGCCTGGCCCTGGAGCCCCTCTTTTTCGCCCAGGGGGATCATGATCAGCAGGGAGTGCCCCAGAATGAGCGGTTCACCCGGTTCTGATCGTGGCGGGGGAACTCCACCATCCTCCCGAAGTCCAGGCCGCGGAAATCGGCGGAAAGGCAGAGCTGGCTCTCCGGCCGCTCGCCCAGCGCTGCGGCCGTAAACGTCAGGAGTCCCAGGGTCTATTGCGGTAAATCTCTTTCAAACCGCCCGGCACAGTGAATATTGGGGAGGTTGCCCACCCCTTGATGGATGGAATATAGGCTTCATCGCTCCGCTCTTTGGTCTGCAAGGTAATTTCTGTTTATCTGTTAAGGCAAATCAGGCTAAACTTTATTTTATCTGTTCAACATTACAAATATGACATTCCTGGTCTTCATCCGGCAATATAAGCTTTGAACCAACTCCTGCAAATAATCCTGGTGAGACCACTAAAACTGCCTTCCTCTCGTACCGCCATAGCGAAAGACGTCCGCTTCCTTTTTCATGAGGTAAGCGTCACCATTCTCACGGACAATGATTGCCCTATCATCGTTACTAAGAACCTTATGCACGTATACAGCCTCCATGCCGGCAAACACCTGGCAGGAAAAAACAAAAACCGTAAAAAAAGCGGAAAAACACAAGCGATAATGCTAAAATATTTTTGCATTTTTGCTCCCTTCATTTTCCAATCCACCGTCCGCCCCGGCAGCCCGCCAAATAGGGATGTGAGCGTCCCTGGGGCAACAATGATAAAGATGGCCGGGCGGCCACAGGCGCCGCGCCTGTTCGCTGCCGGCAGCAACCGTGCATGCTCTCTCGCCTGCGTTGGCGGCCTTGTCCTTGCGGTTCCCTGCGGTAACCTCGGAGACCAGGACGAGCGGTTCTGCCGACTCACTTATTTTTAAGCGCATCAGGGAATCGGATTAACAATATTTCTCTTCGCCATCCGGGGGTTTCGGTTATGATATTGGGTCCCACCACCTTTATTGTATTGATAGATTCATTGTCCATTAATCTTTATTGACATCAGGACGTTATTATGACCTCATTGCTGGTCCATCTTCAGTATTTCTTGTTGTGGGTCTGCCAATTATATTTGAAAATTCGAGAGGCGGATTGAGAAAGTTTCAGTTTGGCGGAAGGTTAGGCTCCCTCGTTTTCCATCCCGGCTTTGGACATCCAAAAAGTCACCATCGTCCTGAGGGCCGGCGGGGGTTCTTCTTGGCAGGCAGGGGGACGCGGCTCCGGACAGGGTGAAGCCGGTCGTCCTGCTTTCAGAGGCGGGGGCTCTCCTGACAAGGCAGTCAATAGGCGACTCGCCCTGGCCTGGGCGGTCAAGCCCTCGGGCAGCTGGTCGCAGACCTGATCAACGGCAGCCTGGCGCCGGCTGGCCGACCCGGCAGACCTGGATGGGAGATCTAAAGGCTCTGGAGCCTGGATGACAAAGAGAGGGCGGCGTTTGCGGGCCCCTCGGACCACCACATCGTGGAACAGAGGGGTGGGGACCGCAGCGTTTTCGCCGGCTCCCTGGGTGATCCCAGAACCTGCTTGCATGCGGGGGCGTCCAGCCTGATTTGGGAGAAGCACTTGAGGGCTCCCCTCAGTCGCCCAATCTTATTTTGCAACCTAACGTGAAGTGAACACGCGCAGGCGGGATTTTTGAGATAGCAGGCCCAGGATTTTTATGGGGTGATCGTGACCACCTGGTGTCCGGAGGGTCAATTTGCCTGATTTTTGGAATTGACTTGGGTTAGCTGGTGGAGGCGGCGGGAGTCGAACCCGCGTCCGCAAATAGTCCCTTTAAGCGTCTACATGCTTAGCCGGCGTTTTCCCTTCGCCCCCAGGGACTTCCACCGGCGGAATTCCCTGGCGCTAGCCTGCCTGAGGGTTTTCGTCCGGTGAGCCGCAGACCTGCTCACCAGCTTTGCCGGAATTCCTGCACCCGGGGCTCCCTTCCGGCGAGGAGGTCCCGGATGCTGGCCTTAGGCGGCCAGAGCGTAGCCGTAGTTGTCGGCACTTAATGGTTTCCCATCCGTTTTACGAGCGGACAGGACCTCGGCATGCAACTTAAAGTTCCCTATTCACGTCGAAGCCGTTTCGCCCCCTCAGTTAAATTATAACCTGGGCCGGCAGGATTGCAAGACCTTTATGAGCCGCCCGCCAGCGCCTGGGTGGCCAGGGTCACGGTATCCGCCGGTTTCACCTGGTACCAGGCCTTCATGATCCGCCCTTCTTCATCGATGAGGAAGGCGGAGCGGATGATGCCCTGGGTGGTTTTACCATACATCTTCTTTTCCCCCCAGACCCCGTAGGCCTCGGCCGCCCGGTGGTCCACATCGGAGAGCAGGGGGAAGCCCAGGCCGTATTTGGCGTCAAACTTCTTCTGGGCCCCCGGGAGGTCGGGGCTGATCCCCAGGGCAGCCACCCCCAGGGCTTCCAGCTCGCTTCTGGCGTCCCTGATGGTGCAGGCCTGGGTGGTGCACCCCGGGGTGTCGGCCTTGGGGTAAAAGTAGAGGAGCACTTTCCGGCCGCGGAAATCCGCCAGACTCACCGGCCGGCTGTCCTGATCCGGGAGCTCAAAAGGGGGTGCTGCGTCCCCCGGCTGCAACCGAGGCATCATGTCCTCCTTGAAGGGAAACCTGCTTGGGAGGGGTGAAACCCCCGCCCTATCACATAAGAGCGCCACCCGGCATTGTAAAGGGCCTGAGCAAAAAAACCTCCCGGCCTGAGGGGATATGGTAAAGTATCCGCAGCCCCGCAGGGCAGCCCGCCCCCTTTGGGGGCCGGCATCCCACGACCCGCAGGGGGAAGAGCATGCAGCCAGCCATCGGCTTTATGGGTGTGGGCATCATGGGGGGCCCCATGGCGGCCAACCTGCTTCGGGCCGGATTTGCGGTCAAGGTGTATAATCGGACGGCGGCCAAGACGGAGCCACTGGTGGCCCACGGGGCGACAGTGGCCGCCAGCCCCCAAGAGCTGGCCCAGGCCGTGGACCTCCTCATCCTCATGGTCACCGGCCCGGAGGCCGTTCAGGACCTCCTCTGGGGGCGGGAGGGGGCCTTTAGGGAGCTGGGGCCGGGCAAGACCCTCATCAACATGAGCACCGTGCCGCCCCGCTTCAGCCGGGAGCTCGACTCGGTCCTGAGCGGCGCCGGCACCACCTTCATCGATGCGCCGGTGTCCGGCTCCAGGAAGGCGGCGGAGGACCGGACCCTCATCATCCTGGCCTCCGGCCCCCGGGAGGCGGTGGACCAGGTGACCCCGGTGCTGTTGGCCATGGGCAAGAGAGTGGTGTATTGCGGCGAGGCGGGGCAGGGCTCCATGATGAAGATGACCGTCAACCTGCTGTTGGGCCTGATGATGGCCGGGCTGGCGGAAGCGGTGGCCTTCGGCGCCGCCGGCGGCCTCACTCCCGAGTCGGTCCTGGAGGTGGTGCACGCCGGACCGTTGAGCTGCGGCCTCTTTCAGCTGAAAACCGGCATGCTGACCTCCGGCGAGTTTCCGGTCCAGTTCCCCTTGAAGCACATGACCAAGGATGCCAAGTTCATCATCGACACCGCCTATGAAACCGGGGCGGGGGCGCCGCTGGGGCACCTCCTGCTGCATCTCTACCGGCGGGGGCTCAAGATGGGCCTGGGGGACGAGGACTTCGCCGCCATCTACCGGGTGCTGGAGGCGCCCCGGCGGTGAGCTCCGAGCCTCTGCCGGGAAACGTCATCTCCGTCGTGGGACCCTCGGGGTCGGGGAAGACGCAGATCATCTGCGGGCTGGTGCGCTGGCTGACGGCCCGGGGATACCGGGTGGGGGTGCTGAAGCACAGCCACCATTCCCGTCCGGCCCTCACCCCCGGGGCCGAGGCCCTGCGGTGGGCGGGGGTGCGGCTCTCTGCCCGGGCGGCCCCCGGGGCGGTGGAGATCTTGGCCTCCCAGGACGGGGAGCCGGACCCCGGGCCGCTGGTGGCCGTGCTGGCCGCCCAGGTGGATGTGCTTTTGGTGGAGGGCTACAAGACCGGACCGCTCCCCAAGATCCTCCTGGCCGGCCCGGGGGTGGAGGAGGTGCTGCCAAGCCGGCAGGGGGTGGTGGCCCTGGTCAGCCGGCGCCCCGCCCAGGGGGAGTTGCCGGAATTCCCACCGGAGGATGTGGACGGCCTGGGGAGTTTTATCCTCCGTTATCTCACGGGGCGGGGGTGGGGCTCTCCGGAAAAAGCTCCCGCTCCTCCGGAGCCGGCAGGCGGGCCAGGTCGGCCAGGGTGATGCTTTTGAGCCGCACCAGCATGGCCTGGGTGGCCTCGGCCCAGACGATGCGGGTGGGGCAGATCTCCGCCCGCTCACAGATCTCCGGCCGCTCGGTGCATTCCACCAGGATGAGGCCGTCTTCCAGCACCGAGATGATGTCCGCCACGGTGATCTCCGCAGGGGGCCGGGCCAGCTGGTGCCCCCCCTTGGGCCCGCGCACGCTCTGCACCAGGCCGGCCTTCTTTAAGGGGATGATAATCTGCTCCAGATATTTCACCGACACCCCCTGGCGCCGGGCGATGTCGCTCAGGTGGATGGGGCCCTGGGAATAGTGCCGGGCCATATCCACCAGCAGGCGGGTGCCGTAACGGCTGCGGGTGGAGAGCTTCATAAAATCAGGCCCTCCGGGAAAGGGCGGCGGGGCGGCTTGGAACCCTGCCGGACGCAAAAAGAGCCTGGAAACGCCGGATGGCCGCCTCCACCTCCGGCTCCCCCATCACGGCGGAGATGGCGCACAGGCCATCGGCCCCGGCGGCCACCACCGGGGGGGCGTTGTGGAGGGTGATGCCGCCGATGGCAATGAGGGGCAAGGAGACCTCGGCCCGGATCCGCCGGAGGAGCTCCAGTCCGCACGCCCTGCCGGCATCCGGTTTGGTGGAGGAGGGGAAAATGGGAGACACCCCCAGATAGTCGGCCCCGTCCTGGACGGCCTGCCTGGCCTCGGTCAGCGAGCTGACGGTGACCCCGATGACTTTGCGGGGCCCCAGAAGGCGCCGGGCCTCCCGGCAGGGGAGGTCCTGCTGCCCCAGGTGCACCCCGTCCGCCTCCACCGCCAGGGCCACATCCACCCGGTCGTTGATGAGGAAGAGAACCTCCCGGCAGAGCTCCCGCAGCTGGCGGGCCTCCTCATACAGGGTCCGGGTGTCCGCCTCCTTGTCCCGGTATTGCACCACCCTCACCCCGGCGGCTAGGGCGGCCTGCACATCCGCGGCCAGCCCCCGGCGGCTCAGGGGGCGGTGGGTGATGAAGTAGAAACCGCGCATCCAGCCACCTTCTGCAACCGCGCCACCGTGGGGCCGTCCAGGTGGGAGAGATAGTCATAGAGGCATTCCTTGAAGCTCCCTGGCCCCAGACAGCCCTTGGCGGCGCATTCCCCGGCAATGCCGAAGCAGACCAGCGCCGCCGCTGCGGCCATCGCCCGGTCGGGCTCCACCGCCGCGAAGGCGCCGATCACGGAGGTGGCCATGCACCCCGTGCCCACCACCCGGGCCATCATAGGGTCGCCGTTCCGGATGCGCCAGAGCACCCGGCCGTCGGTCACCAGGTCCTCGGGGCCGGTGACCACCACGGTCAGGTGGCGCTCCCGGGCCAGGCGGATGGCCAGCCCGGCCAGGTCGCCGGCCACCTCGGTGGCGTCCACCCCCCGGGTGGTGACCGCCTCGCCGGCCACCCGGGCCACCTCCGAGGCGTTGCCCTTCAGGATATCAACCCGCACCTCCTCCAGGAGCTCCCGGCACTTCCGATCCCGGAGGGGGGTGGCCCCCACCCCGCAGGCATCCAGGACCACCGGGATATTTCGGGCGTTGGCCGCCCGGGCCGCCACCTTCATGGCCTCCACCAGCTCCGGGGTGAGGGTGCCCAGATTGAGGACCAGGGAGTGGGCCAGCGACACCATGTCGGCCACCTCCTCCCGGGCGTGGGCCATGACCGGGGACGCCCCCAGGACCTTCACCACATTGGCGCACTCATAGATGGTCACCCAGTTGGTGAGATGGTGCACCACCGGCTGTTCCTGCCGGACGCGCCGCAAGAGCAGGGCGGCATTGACCTCCATGTCGCCTCCAAAATCTATGACAACATTCTATATTAATTCAATTTTCAATCCAAGAGAATTCCTCCGTCGGGGGCGGGCAACCTCCGGAAGGGCACCGGGCCGGGGGCCGCGCCGGCTCTCCGCCGGAACCTCCGGGGGGAGAGCTCCAGGGAGTGCCCTTGGGCCCTGGCGGGCGGACCTCAGCGGCCCTGGCCGGTGAGGAGCACCCTGATGGTCTTGATGAGGACGAGCAGATCGAGGAGCAGGGAGCGGTTGAGGAGATAGAAGAGGTCGTACTGCAGCATCAGGGCATGGGCCGCCACCGTGTTGGCATGCCCGGAATGCACCTGGGCCCACCCGGACAGTCCGGGTTTGGCCGCCAGGCGCAGGCGGTAGAAGGGGATTTCATGGGCCAGGAGCTCGGTGAAATGAGCCCGGATGGGCCGCGGCCCCACAAAGCTCATGTCGTTTTTAAGGACATTGAAGATCTGGGGAAGCTCATCCAGACGCAGGCGCCTGAGGACCCGGCCCACCCGGGTGATGCGGGGGTCCTGATCCCGGCACCATTGCGGCCCGCCCGCCTCCGCCTCCACCACCATGGTGCGCAGCTTGTAGAGGCGGAAAGGGACCCCGCCCTCCCCCAGTCGTTCCTGGACAAAGAAGACGGGGCCTTTGCTGTCCAGTTTGATGGCCAGGGCGCAGACGGCCAGGACCGGCAGGGCCACCGGCAGGAGGAGGAGGGCCAGGGCCAGATCCAGCAGGCGCTTGACGACGGCATAGACCCGGCCAGCCCCTCTCCGGTGGCGGAGCTGGTCCAGCAGCCAGGAGGGGGTTATGGCGGTGACGGGCACCCGTGCGGTGAGATGCTGGTAGAAAGTGGCGGCGTCCCATACCGCCAGACCCTTGAGACGCAGCTGCACGAGGGAGTCGCAGGCCGGCCCCGGATCCCGGCCATAGACCACGGCGTCCACCCGCCTCGGCGGCGCGGCGGTGCCTTCCCCCGGCTGAAGCGGGGAGAGGTCGGAGATCCAGGCCACCTCAAAGGAGGTGGGCTCAGAGGCCAGGAGGCGGCGGATCTCTGCGAGGAAGGGGTCCCGGCCCACCAGTACCAGGCGGGCTGGGCGGGAGAGCACCTTCTCTGCCATCCCGTGCCAGGCGCAGGCCACCGCCGCAGTGAGGAGAACCAGGACCCAGACCGGGGGGGGAGAGGCCAGCGGCAGGAAAGGAAGGCCCAGCCAGAAGAACCCCCACAGCACCCCGCTCGCCAGCAGGGTGAGGATTTCCGGCCGTTTCATGGTTTCTCTGGTGCGATGCGCCGCATACAGGAGACCGCTTCCCGCCAGCCCGAGAAGCAGCCAGCCCTCCGTCTTCAGTATCGGCCATCGGCCCGACGGGCAGCCCGAGGGGTAATGGACCAGGAGCACTCCGATTCCCCCGAGGAGGAGGGCATCCCCCAGAAGAAGGAGAGTCCTCCTGCGGCGACCATTGGTGAGAAGATAAGACCACATCGTTCCGCTCTCCCTCGCCGTTCAGCAGCGGTTCTCGTGCGCCAAGGTTAGCTCGAGGCCTGGGACGCCGCCGCGCCCTCTGCCTCGCCCTTGGGCCTTCGGGTGTAACGGGCCCTTCAGGCCGCGGCCTCTGCTTCGGTGACTGTCCCCTGCCATAAGATGGCGGGCAGCTTCTCCCGGAGAAGCCGTTCGTAGAGCGCAGCGGTGGCGGCCACCATGCCCGGGAGGCTGAACCTCTCCCGCACCTGGGACAGGAGGGACGGCGTGGGCCGGCACATGGCAGGCAATCCGGGCAGGCGGGGGAGCTCCTCCAGGATCAGGTCCGCCAGGGCCCGGGTGTCTCCGTGGGGCGCCAGGCGGTAGTGCAATCCCGGAATTTCCCTGAGGCCGTAACAGTCATAGCCCACCACCGGCACCCCGCACACCGCGGCCTCAATCACCGAGCCGGGCACCCCCTCAAAGGGCATGGAGGTGAGGAGGTAGAAATCGAACAGGGGATAGAGGGAGGCCGGGTCCGACACCCAGCCGGTGAAGATCACCTCCCCCTCGAGGCCTCTCCGCCGCACCTCGGCCAGGAGCCGTTTCTTGTAGCGCTGTTCCCCGGGGGTCTTGGCGTCCCCCACGATCACATAGCGCACCGGGACGCCCGCGTCTTTGAGGCGGGTCACCACCTTGAGGCCGTCCCGGTGGCCCTTCCAGGGGACCAGGCGGGAGACGTTCCCCAGGATGAGGGCCCCGGGGGGCCAGCCCCGGGCGGCCCGGCGGGCCCGCCGTTCCTCCGGGGTGAGGCGCGGGACGGCCATAAATGGGGTCAGGTCCTTGCCGTAATACACCACCACTCCCTTGTTCGGCGGGCAGGCGCCATGGCGCCGGTAGGCCTCGGCCAGTTCCCGGCCGACAAAGATGAATTCATCGGTGCGCCGGGCGGCCAGCCGCTCCAGACCCCGGAAGACCCGGAAGCGCCACCAGGGCTGGGTGGGGGCGAAGGTGGCGCCGTAGACCGAATGCAGGATGAGGGGCACCCCGGCCCGGGAGGCGGCCAGACGCCCCAGCACCCCGGCCTTGGCCAGATGGGTGTGAGCCACGTCCACCTGCAGCCGGCGCAGGTGGCGGTATATATCCGCCAGGGCCTGCAGGTCATTTATGGGGTGGACATATTTCCGGAGGGAGGGGAGGCGGCTCACCCCCGCTCCCTGCTGCCGGCAGGCCTCCAAAAGCCCCGGGTCGGCGTGGCGGCCCACCACCAGCTCCACCCGGCAGCCCCGGCTAAGCTGGTCCGTCATCAGGGCGGTGACCCAGGCGGTGGTGTTCACCGGCAGGAACGTGGTTACCAGATGTGCGATGGCCGGAGGCATGTTCCCTTCTCCCTTACCGTCTCAGCTGCGGGAACAACCGTTGGTGGGGGGAGGAATCCGAGGAGGTCTCCGGTTTTTTTCTGGGACCGGAGCCGGGCGACGGATCCAGAAGGGTGGCGATCTCCAGGCGCAGGTTCTCCAGCTCCTGCATGGTCACCGGAAAGCTGCTGGCCCGGAGCCCCTGGGTCAGGCCGGTCACCCGGTTCTGAATGGCGGTGTAGCGGCCCGCAGGAACCTTCCCCTGCCCATGGGCCTCCTTGAGAAGGAGGAGATACTGATAGTCCTGCAACCCCCGGCGCAGGGCCTCCAGCCTGAGGGTGGGCACCGGCAGGCCGTTGGAGGGATGGGGATAATAAAACGTGCCCCGCCGCCAGAAGTCCATCGCCCCCGGGGGGGTGGTCCAAGGGTTGGCGGGCCAGTAATTCACCCCCCACAGGAGATAGCCCTGGAAGGGATAGCTCTGGAGGATCCAGCCGATGAGGCGCTGGTGCACCAGGGGATGGTCAATGGCGTGCAGCCGATTGGCATACAGCCATTGTCTCTGGCCTTTGGCGTTCTGGGCCAGGATCTGGCTCTCCTGGTACTGCCCCGCCGGGGTGGCCCAAATATTAATGACCTTGGCAAACTTCGGGGCCGGATCCCAGCCGGCGCACATGGTCTTGAGATTGGGGGCATATTCCTGGGCCAGGGCATAGGCCTGGTACACTGCGGCATACATCTCGGGCTTGGGCTCGTCGATGAGGTAGTTAAGGGCCCGTCCCAGCCAGCCATGCCGCGTCAGGTATTGATGGTACAGGGGATAAAAGGTTTTGGCCTGAGTGGCGAAGGGGCCGTTGGGGTCCAGGGAGGTATCCCAGTTCCGCACCTTGGGAATCATGAAATAGCGGAAGCCGGCGGTTCCCAGGGCAAAACTCACCAGGTCGTGATACTCCCTGAAGCTCTCCACCGGCCGTTCGGGGCTGACCTCAGCCAAGGGCAGGGGGTAGGCTCCCCCCAGGGCGTTGATCTTGTATTCCCGCATGCTGCGGTAATAGGCCTTGATCAGTTCCACATAAGAGGCCGTGTCGGTGACCCCGAACTGGGAGTAGAATTCCAGGGGGTAATTCCAGAACCCCCCGAAGATGGTGAGGGGCAGATCCTTGGGCAGGGCAAAGCCGAAAACCTTCAGATTCAGCACCTGGCGGTAGGTGCGGGTCTTGTCGGCCAGGACCGCTTCAAAGGGGTACTGGCCCCGCTGGGCGCCGGGGGGGATCTTCAGGACCAGGACGAACTCCGGATTGTTGCCGGGAGGGAGGAGGCCATACTTTACCGGCAGCAGGGCCTCCGCCGGGATGGAGGTGATTTGGGCCGGAGCCCGCACCACCTGATAGAAACGCCAGGTGAGGTTGGGCAGGGTGACCTTGCTGAGGCCGCGCACCGAGGCCTGGAAGCTGGCGGCGTCGATGGGGCCCAGGCGGAAGTGGAGCAGAAGATCCTCATTGGCGGCCCCGGCCACCGTCAGGGTGGGGGGCTGGGAGCCGGCCCTGAGCTCCACCACCGGGAACTGCCCCGCAGGGTCAGGCAGGGCGGCGCAGGTGACGGAGTGGCCCAGCAGCGCCGTCATGAGGGCGACCAGACACGCCAGGGGGAGTCTGCCGCTGATGCGAAGAGGATGAGGGAGCATGGGAAGCCTCCAGCGCCGCATGGCGGCGGCATGATGTGCGCCCGCCCGGAGCACCGGATGCCGCCGCTGGCGGGCGAGAAATCCCTGTACGGCTACAGGAAACATGAGGAAGGAAAACATGGTGCGGTGCCGCATGGCGGCGCCGACGTTGGCCTGCAGGAGACTGCTGCTGCAAAAACCCACGACCAGGTAGACGGCCAGCAAGAGGGCGAAATCCCGGTGGCGGCGGTGAAGATCCCTGAAGCCCCGGAGGAAATACCAGGCCACCCCCATCAGCAGGAAGGAATCCAAAAGACCCAGGGCCTGCTTGGCCGAGGCCACCTGCCACGGCAGCGGGGAAAACATGAAATAGAAGGTGGCCAGGGGCATGACCCAGAGAAGGTCAACGTAGGAGGAATAACGGACGCCCTTCATGTAGGCGGAGGCCGCCTCCTCCGAACTTCCCAGGCGATAGTTGAGGTTCTCGATGTCCGTGAACTGCACGGCCTGCACCGCCAGTTTGACCTGTGCCAGCCTGGGAGCCGAAAGATACAGGAGGCCGCCCCCCGCCAGAAAGAGCACCAGGAGGAGCCCCACCTTCAGCGGCCGGGACAGGGGCCGGGGAAAAACCCGGCGGCGCCGCTCCAAAAAGAGGAACAGGCCTCCCACCACCCCGCACAGAAGGAGGAGGGGGGGCCGCAGCAGGGTCAGATAACCCATGGAGAACAGGGCCAAAAGCGCCCTTTTCCGGTTTCCCGGCAGGTCCGGGTGCAACTGCAGCTCCGCCAGCAGCCGGAAGAGCAGGGTGAGGAAGAAGAGGATCATCATGTCCCGGTTCAGGGTGCCGGCCAGCACCCAGCCGTAGGGATACAGGGCCCCGAAGGCCACCGTGGCGTCCGCCACCCGGCGGCTGAAGAGGAGCCGGGCCAGGCGGTGCAGGTTGAGGAGGGAGCCGAGGCCCATGAGGACATTGAGAAGCTGGCCCACCAGGGGGCTGCTCCCGAAAAAGGTGTAAAGACCTCCCAGGGGCAGGGTATAGGACCAATAGGGCGCCAGGAGATCCGACGGCGACGGCACCGGGTGCCGGTGGAGGGCGGCGCTGATCCGGGTGGCCAGGGCGTGGTAGAGGCGGGAATCGTATTGCCCCAGATCCAGGCCCAGCTTCCAGTTGAGGAGGATGAAGGCCAGGGAGCCGGTGAAAAAGACCAGGAGCATACGGGCCGCCGGGTCCCGACGGCGGAGCAGCAGGGCCATGAGTCCGGCCAGGAAAAGACTGGCCACAGCCGACAATCGGAGAAGGGCCTCCCAGGACTCCATGGACCCTCCTTTCATGCCAGAGGGGTCAGGCCTGCCTGAGCCAGGGTTCCGGCGGGGGCCGCCGGCGCGGCCTCCTCGTAGAGCCGACTCAGGCGGGTTACAATCTCATCCAGGGCAAAATGCCGCTCGATGCGGCGGCGGGCGGCTTCGCCCAGGAGGCGGCGCCGGGCCGGCTCCCACGACAGCAGCCGCACCAGGGCCCGGGCCAAAGCCCCGGGGTCCCGGGGCGGCACCACCAGGCCGGTGTCCCCCACCAGCCGGGGGGAGTCCCCCACCTCGGTGACCACGCAGGGCACCCCGGCCGCCATGGCCTCCCCCACGGCGTTGGCGCAGCCCTCCCCGAAGGCGGAGGAGAGCACAAAGACATCCAGGGCCGCGGCCAGCCGGGGGATGTCTTGGCGCTCGCCCAAAAGAAAGAGGCGGGAGGGGGGCAGGCCACTTTCCCTCGCCAAAGCCGCCGCCTCCGGATGCTCCCGGGTCAGGCCGGTGCCGGCCAGGAGAAAGGAGACCCGGGGCATCAGGGCGGCCGCCTGCGCCGCCGCGGCCAGGAAGGTGGCGTGGTCCTTCTGGGGGTCGAAGCGGGCGAACATCCCCACCAGCAGATGATCCGGGTCCAGGCCCAGCTCCCGGCGGACCTCCCGGTAGGCCTCCGGATCCGGCCGGAAGCGCCCCAGGTCAAAGCCATTGGGCACCACCAGCAGGCGCTGGGGGTCGTAGCCCAGCTGCCGGTGGTGCTCGGCCCCGGCCCAGGAGTTCACCAGGATGAGGTCGACCCGGCGGGACAGCCACGCCGACAGACGCACGGTCCAGCCGGTGGTGCGCCGGTAGCGCTCGAATTCCATGACGGATTGCCTCAGGTTCCAGAAGATGCGGGGCACCCCCGCCAGCCGGCCGGCCAGGAGCCCCAAAAGGTCGGCATGGTAAAGATAAGTCTGGAGCACCTGGGGCCGCAGGCGCCTCAGGAGCCGCACCAGGCGGGCCAGGCCCAGGGGGTTCGGCACCCCCTTGGCCATTCCCAGATGGTACACCGGGATGCCGGCCTCTCTGAGGAGCACCCCCACCGGGCCCGGGGGGACCAGGGAGATGACGGTGCTGCGGATGCGCCGGGGGTCAAAGCGGGTGACCGTTTGATACAGGTGCATCTGGGCTCCGCCCACCGCCAGGCTGGTGATGAGATGGGCCACCAGGACCGGTGCCGGTTCACAGGGCACGGGCGACCTCCCCTCCAGGGATTCACATCCGTTGCCTCCCTTGTCGAACCGGCTTGGGGAGAACTTTAATAAAATTATGGTTGGCCGAAGCTAACTTGGGGAAAATTCGCAAAAAATGGGCGAAAAAAAGGAGGGGGGATTGGCGGCGGAACCTGGGCCGCAGGCCCGGGCCTGAAGTTTCAGAGAGGGGGCAGAAAAAGGGCGCTCCCCCGGGGGGCAGGCCCCGGGCCGGGGAGGGGGAGCCCGGCCCGGGACCCGAGGGATTCACTCCACCTTGCGCAGAAAGGCGGGGGTGTCCAGCTCGCTCTCTTCGTACTGCAGGTCCGGATGGACGATGTATTTCTTCCCCGGGAGGGAGCTCAGGGCCGCCGGGCGCTTCTCCGGGCCGGCCTCGGCCCCGGGCCGGGGCAGGTCCTTGCCCCGACGGATGAAGGTGGGGATTTCCAGCTCATCCACCGCCTCGACGGGCTCCGGCGCCGGCGGCCGCCAGAGGTCCTCGGTGCCCGCCTCGGCGCGGCTGCCGATGCCGGTGGCGATGACCGTCACCTTCAGGTCTTCATTGAGGCTGTCGTCGTAGACCAGGCCCCACTTGATGAGGGCGTCCTCGTGGGCCTCATTCTGGATGATCATGCAGACTTCCCGGAGCTCCTCCATGGTGAAGGTGTCCGGACTGCTGGTGATGTTGATGAGGATGCCCCGGGCGCCCCGGATGGAGATGTCCTCCAGCAGGGGATGGGAGATGGCCTTGTTGGCCGCCTCCATGGCCCGGGCGCTGCCGGAGGCGGTGCCGGTGCCCATGAGGGCCATGCCGCCCTCCTTCATGATGGTGCGCACGTCGGCGAAGTCCACCTTCACAAAGCCGGGCACCAAAATGAGGTCGGAGATGCCCCGGACTGCGGCGCCCAGGACCTCGTTGGCCAGGGAGAAGATGTCGGCGGTGCGGGAGTTTTTCGAGCCCAGGGCAAAGAGGCGGTCGTTGGGGATGGTGATGATGGTGTCCGCCACCCGGCGCAGCTCATCGATGCCCTTGTCCGCCAGGCGGGCCTTCATCTTGCCCTCGAATTCGAAGGGCTTGCTCACCACCGCCACGGTGAGGGCGCCCACCTCCCGGCTGATCTCCGCCACCACCGGGGCGCCGCCGGTGCCGGTGCCGCCCCCCATGCCGGCGGCGATGAAGACCATGTCGGCGCCGGAGAGCACCTGCTTGATGCGCTCCGCCTCCTCCCGGGTGGCCTCCCGGCCCACCTCGGGGTTGCCCCCGGCCCCCAGGCCCCGGGTGACGTTGGGGCCCAACTGGATCTTCACCGGGGCCAGGCTGCGCTCCAGGGACATGGCATCGGTGTTGGCGGCGATGAAGTCCACCCCCACCATGTTGGCCTTGATCATGTCATTGATGGCATTGCCGCCGGCTCCGCCGATGCCGATGACCTTGATCTTGGCGGAGAGTTCGTTGGGCACCAGCTGAATTTTCATGGTCCTCCTACCCCCTCGGGACATCCCGCTGCAATGTGCTCACTTTAGGTGGCCGGCCATCCCCGGGGACCCCCCGGCGAGGCGGGCTCACACCACTTCCTGAAACCACTTCTTGACCCGGCCCCAGAGGCCCCCCCGGGAGCCGGGACGCCGGCCCCGGAGGCGGCTGCGGGAGGTGGTGCTCTGCTGCAGCCGGTGGCCGTAGAGCACCAGCCCCACCCCGGTGGCGTAGGCCGGATCCCGCATGACATCGGTGAGGCCGCCGGTCACCAGGGGGTAGCCCACCCGGGCGGGGAGGTTCAGGGTCTCCTCCACCAGCTGCTCCAGGCCGGGAATCAGGGAGGAGCCCCCGCAGATGACCGCCCCGGCCAGCACCGGATTCGCCGGCCCGGCCCGATGCATCTCCTTGGCAATGAGGCCGAGCAGCTCCGACAGCCGCAGGTGAATGATCTCCGCCAGTTCCCGGCGGGAGACGCTCCGGGGCCGCCGGCCCCCCAAGCCGGGGATCTCGATGGCCTCCTCCGGCTCCCCCAGGGCATTGAGGCAGCAGCCGTGCTCCCTTTTCAGGGCCTCGGCGTGGTTGAGGGAGGTCTGCAGGCCCACCGCGATGTCGTTGGTGATATTGTTGCCGGCCACCGGGATGACGGCACTGTAGCGCAGGGAGTTGCCGGCGAAGATGGCCAGGTCGGTGGTGCCGCCGCCGAAATCCAGCAGGGCCACCCCCAGGGCCTTCTCCTCCTCGGTGAGGACCGCCTCGCCGCACACCAGCCCCTGCAGGGCGATGCCGCTCACTTCCAGTCCCGCCTTGTTGGTGCATTTGACGATGTTGTTGAGGGCGTTCAGCGCCGCGGTGACGATGTGCACCCGGCACTCCAGGCGGACGCCGTGGATGCCCACCGGATCCTTGATGCCGTCCTGGCCGTCGATGAGGAACTCCTGCACCAGGGTGTGGATCACCGCCCGGTCGGAGGGCACCGAGACCATGAGCTTGGCGGACTCCACCACCCGCTCCACCTCCACCGGCGTGACCTCCCGGTCCTTGATGACGATGACCCCATGGCTGTTGTGCCCCTGGATGTGGGCCCCCGCCACCCCGGTGTAGACGGAGCGGATTTCGCAGCCGGCCATGGTCTCGGCTTCCTCCACCGCCTTGCGGATGGCCCGCACGGTGGTGTCGATGTTGACCACCACCCCTTTCCTCAGGCCCCCGGCCGTGGGCGCGGTGCCGATGCCCACAATGTCCAGCTGCTGGTCCCGCACCTCCCCCACCACGGCGCAGACCTTGGTGGTGCCGATATCCAGTCCGACGATGAGTTCCTGTGTCACCTCTCCATTCCTACCTGGGAGTCGTCCCCGCCCCGAAAAGTGAGGAGCACCCGCAACGGATAGTCCAGATTGATGAGACTGACCTGGCGGACATAGCCCCGCTGGACCAGCACCGGCCAGACCCGGGCGAATTTCTCCACCTTGGCGGCAAAGTCCCCCAGCCCCAGGTGCACCCCGCTTTGGAGGCCATTGGCATAGACGGTAAAGCCGCGGACCGGGTCAAAGTGGATTTCCGAGATGTTGCCCAGATGGAGGGGAGGCGGTGCCTCCCGGAGTGCATCCATGACCTCCAGGATGCGGGCAAAGATGACCGGCCCTCCTTGGCCCGGGGTGAAATCTTCCCTCTGCAAGCCGGTGATCACGGGGAAATCCAGAGGGTCGCCAGGGGAGAGGGGCTTAAACAGATGGCCCTGACGGTCGGCGTAGTAGAGCTCCCCCACCTGCACCAGGGCCACCGGCTCCCGCTCAGTGATGCGGACTGTCAGCCCCGAAGGCCAGCGGCGGCTGACCTGGGCCTCGGCGATCCAGGGATGGGCCGCCAGCATCTGGGCCGCCCGCTGCGGGCGGAAGGCCAAAAGATTGGTGTCCGGCCCCACCTGGAGGAGTTCCCGGATGAGTTCCGGGCTGAGCCGCTTGGTGCCGCTAATGTCGATGTTAGAAAGATCTTTAATACAAAAATAGGAACTGGTCAAGAGATGATAATAGAGCAGCACCAGACCCACGCTCAGCCCGGCCAGGCTGAGGAGCCCCGCCTTCACCAGGAGGAGCCGCAGCCAGAAGCGGCCCCGGCCGTGGGCGGGCCGCCGGCGGAAGGTGTTCCTGCCCCGCCGGCCCCGGAGCCTGCCCCACAGACCCCGGTGCCGGGGCGGCGGGCTCAGCCCATATGGACTCCAGGACATGGTTGGGCTCCCTTGGAGGCTGCGGTGGCCAGACGCCGGTGCCCGCCGGACAGGCGCCGCAGGATCTCCTCCCCCAGGCGCCAGATATCCCCGGCCCCCAGGGTGAGGAGGACATCCCCGGGCCGGAGGCGCTCCAGCAGGGCCTCGGCCAGGGCGGCCTGATCCGGGGCAAAAAAGGCTCCCGGGTGTCCGTGGGCCCTCACCCCCTCCCACAGCCGCCGGCCGGAGACCCCAGGCCGGGGCGGCTCGCTGGCGGCATAGATCTCGGTGACAAACACCAGGTGGGCGGCGTCAAACACCGGAAAAAACTCCGGCAGCAGCGCCGCGGTGCGGCTGTAGCGGTGCGGCTGGAAGGCGGTGATCAGGCGCCGCCCCGGAAAGGCCCGGGCCAGGGCCTCAAGGGTGGCGGCGATCTCCGTGGGATGATGGCCATAGTCGTCAATGACCGTGATCCCGCCCGCTTCCCCTTTCACCTCCAGGCGGCGCTTGAGACCCCCCAACTCCATGAGTCCCCGGGCCACGGCGGCAAAGGGCAGGCCCAGCTCCAGGGCCACCCCCGCCGCCGCCAGGGCGTTGAGGACGTAGTGGGGGCCCGCCAGGGGCAGGCGCACCTCCCCCAGGGGGCGCTCCTTCCGCCAGAGGCGGAAACGCTGGCTCAACCCCCGGGTCGCCAGGCGGTCGGCCCAGAGATCCGCCCCGGGCGTGAGCCCATAGGTGAGGCGGCGGTGGGGGAAGTCCTGGAGGAGCTCCTTAAGGTGTGGGTCGCCCTCCCAGGCCACCACCAGGGCGCCCGCCGGGAGACTCGCCAGGTACCCTGCAAAGACCTCCTTGACGTGTTCCAGATCCCGGTAAAAATCCAGATGTTCCCGGTCCAGGTTGGTGATGATGCTGATCTCGGGGGAAAGATGGGTGAAGGAGCCGTCGCTTTCGTCGGCTTCGGCCACAAACCAGTCGCCCGTGCCCAGCACCGCATTGCTTCCCAGGCTGTCCCACACCGTGCCCACCAGCACCGTGGGATCCAGCCCGGCGGCCCGCAGCACCGCGGCGGTCATGGCGGTGGTGGAGGTCTTGCCGTGGGCCCCGGTGACCGCAATCTGGCGGTATGGGGCCATCATCCGGGCCTGCATCTCCCCCCGGCGCAGCACCGTCAGGCCCCGGGCCCTGGCCGCGGCCAGCTCGGGGTTGTCCTCCTTCACCGCGCTGGTGTGCACCACCACCCGGGCCTCCCCCAGGTGCTCCGGGGCGTGCCCCAGGTAGACCCGCACGCCCAGGTGCTCCAGGCGCCGGGTGATGTCATTTTGGGCCACATCGGAGCCGCTGACGGTGTGGCCCTGGCGCACCAGAAGCTCCGCCAGGCCGCTCATGCCGATGCCGCCGATGCCGACGAAGTGGTAAGAGTCTTTGGGACCGATGGGCATTAACGTTATATCACTGTGCCTTAAATAGTGGCGGCCAACCGATAAATTCTGACCGCCTGACCCGTAACTTCTTCGCAGATTTTAAACCACAAAGGCTGATGTTTGGTTAAAGGTTCATTACCTCTTTTGGCTTCGGCGAAGAACCATATGGTACTTCCCGGATGCCAGCAGAAAAGGTCCGGCTCCCCCGCAAAAGGATCAGAGACCTTGGAGCGAATGTTTCGGTGAATTCTGGCACATAATGCCTCGAATTTGTCCGCCCCCATCTTTTGTCTCATAATGTTCCAGAAGTGCTGTATTTTTCTCCATTTTTTATATTTTGGGTCGCAGCCCAGACAAAACCAGGTGATGGAATGAAGGCACTGATCTCTCTTCACCAGATACATCAAGGCATACTGACAGAAGACATCCAGGGTACCCAGTTTGCTACTCAGGCTTTCCGGCTCCCGGAACCACCCCAGGTAATCCTTGAAAAGAGAGGGGATCGGCACCGCGCCCACGGCCGGGGGCCTGAGGAAAGGGGTGGTGGTCAACATGGTATTCCGTGATCCACTGGGTGACATATCCGTTCTTCTTGTATTCTTCTTCCCATTCCCTGGGATATGTGAGGGTAAATTCAGGAAGCATACTGAACTGCCCCGCGGCGCAGAAATATCACCCTTCCTGGGCATCGAGCATTTCCAGGCAGCCGGCCACGATTTCCTGGGCGGCCCCGGGTCTGGCCAGGGAGCGGGCGGCCGCCTCCATGGCCGCCAAGGCCTCGGGTTGTGCTAAAAACTGCCCTATCTTATCAGCAAAGAGAGGGGCGGTAAAATCTTTATTCAGGACGACCTCCGCGGCGCCCTGGGCCTCCAGGTAGCGGGCGTTGGCCTCCTGGTGGTTGCCGGCGGCGAAAGGGTAGGGGATGAGCACCGCCGCCCGCCCCAGGGCCATGAGCTCCGCCAGGGTGGAGGCCCCGGCGCGGCAGACCACCAGATGCGCCCGGCCCATGAGGGCGGCCACCTCCGGGGAGAAGGGGGCCACCTCCGCCGGAAAGCCCGCCTGCCGGTAGCCCGCCGCCACCTCCTCGTAGTCCGCCTCGCCGGTGAGGTGCAGGAAGCGCAGCTCCCCCCGCCGCTCCGCCAAAAGCGGCAGGGCGGCCACCACCTGCCGGTTGAGGTGGCGGGCCCCCTGGCTTCCCCCCATGATGAGCACGGTGAAGGGTCTCTCCGGCCGGGGGGGCGCCGCCTGGAAAAACTCCTCCCGGATGGGATTGCCGGTCCAGCGGCATTTCTCCGCCGGCAGGCCCCGGGGGTCGGGAAAGGAGAGGAAGATCCGCCGGGCCAGGCGGGCCAGCCGCCGGTTGGTGAGGCCGGGGATGGCGTTCTGCTCATGCAGGGCCAGGGGGATCCCGAGACTCCAGGCGGCCAGCCCCACGGGCGCAGCGGCATAGCCCCCCATGCCCAGCACCAGGTGGGGTGCCAGCTCCTTAAGGCGGCGCCGGGCGGCCAGGACGTTGCCGGGCAGAGAGAACAGGGTGCGCAGCCGCGCCCCCCAGCCCAGACCCACCAGGGCCCGGCTGGCCACCGGCTCCCAGGTGAGGCCGTAGCGGGCCAGGAGCTCCCCGGTCGCCGCCTTGGGGGTGGTGAGGAAGGTGACCCGGGCCCCGCGGCGCTGGAACTCCCGGGCCACGGCCACGCCCGGAAAGAGGTGGCCGCCGGTGCCGCCGGCCACAATCACCACATGCATGTCAGTTACGGGGCACACCCGGGCCCCCTTTTAAGGATGCCGGTGTTGACGATGGTTCCCTTTGGGCGCGGGATCCGTTGCGGTCTTGGAGGTGAGGCCGCTTTGGCGGGAACCATCCTCCCGCTCCTCCCCCTTGACACTCCGGTGGAGGTCCAGGGAAGCTCCCTCCTCTGGCCACCGCCCGGAGTGGCGGCATCACTAATATATCAGAGAGAATCCAGGAAGGAAAGGCTCAAGGACCCCAAGGGACCAGGGGGCTCCCCGGGGCCGGGGGAGGCCTCAGCCCGGTCCTCCGGGCGTGAGGGGCAAAAAAAGGAGGCAGGGATCGTCCTCCGGGTCCTTTCCGGGGGCGGGACAGGCAGGGGGCGCCCCCCGGGCCTGCAGGTGCCGGGCCAGAACCCGGATGGAGGACATCACCCGGGGGGATTTCTCCCGGTCATAGAAACACAGCAGCCCGTCCCGGCGGCTGGTCTCCGCCGCCAGAAAATCGAACCACCGGCTTTGGTCATCATTCGGGGCCGGCTGCCACCGCACCCCCCGGCCCCCCTGGTCGGCCCGGGCCCCTGTCATGCTCAGCCCCCGTCTTCCCCTCTAAAGGGCGCCAGGCCCCCCTAAAAACCGTGGGGTCTCCTGGCCCTCCCTCAGGGAATCGCTGACTCACTCATCAGGGAAAACCTGAGACATATTTAGAGGTATATTGAAAGGATGTCAAGCAATATTTGGCGGGAGACCAGGCGAGGGGGATTCCGGGCAGGCCGGAGGAGCTTTGGGGGGAGTCCGGCCGCGGGGGGCGAGGGCCTCTCCGGCCGCCTCAGACCCGGGGCTCCCCGGGCGCAGCCACGGCGGCGGCCCCCGCCAGGCGGCCCGCCGCGGCCGCCGGCTGCCTCACCTGCCTGCTGATATTGAGAAGGATGCCCACCGCCAGGAGGTTGGTGAGGAGATTGGAGCCGCCGTAGCTGAGGAAGGGAAGGGACAGACCCTTGGTGGGCAGGATGCCGGTGACCACCCCCATATTGATGGCCGCCTGGAGACTGATGATCAGGGTGAGGCCCAGGGCCAGATACGACCCGAAGGCGTCCGGGGCCCTCAGGCTCAGCCGCAGGCCGCGGATCGTCACCAAGGTAAAGAGCGCCAGCAGCAAAAGCACTCCCACCAGTCCGAATTCTTCGCTGTAGATGGCCAGAATGAAGTCGGTATGGGCGTCCGGCAGGTAAAAGAGCTTGGCCCGGCTCTGCCCCGGCCCCACCCCGATGAGCCCGCCGGAACCGATGGCCAGCAGCGACTGCTTCAGCTGATAGCCCACGTCCTGGCCGTGCTTCCAGGGGTCCAGGAACGAGAGGATGCGGGCGAATTTCTTGGGATCCCGGAGCACCGCCAGGGTGCCCAGGATGAGGCCGGCCAACCCGGCAAAGAAGATATAGGTCACCCGGGTGCCCCCCACCAAAAGCATGATGAAGGTGAGGAGGGCCAAAGTGACGGCGGTGCCGAAGTCCGGCTCCTTGAGGATGAGGGCGATGAAGAGCCCCGCCACCAGCATGTGGGGCAGAAAGCCGATGGCGAAGTACTTCATTTTCTCCTGTTTCCGGGCCAGGGAGTAGGCCAGGAAGATGACCAGGGCCAGCTTGGCGAACTCCGACGGCTGCAGGGTCAGGGGGCCCAGCTTCAGCCAGCGGGCGGCGCCCCGGACCTTTGCCCCGATGCCGGGCACAAACACCAGAAGGAGGCTGATAAGAGACAGGAGCAGAATGGGGTAGACCAGGGGCTTCCAATATTGGTAGGGGATGCGGCTGGCTCCATACAGAAACCCCAGGCCCAGGAGGGCATAAAAACACTGGCGCTTGATGAAGTAATACGGGTCCTGGAACTGAGCCATGGCCATGACGGTGCTGGAGGTGAAGACGCTGGTGAGGCCCAACAGCAGCAGACCCAGAGTGGCATAGAGCAGGAGATGGTCCTGCCGGCCGCCTGCGGCTTCAGATATCCCGGCCATGGGCCTCCTCCCGCACCAGGCGCTGAAAGGTGTCGCCCCGGTGGGCGTAGTCCCGGAACATGTCGAAGCTGGCGCAGGCCGGGGAGAGGAGCACCACCTCCCCGGGGCGGGCCAGCCGGCGGCAGATGCGCACCGCCTCGGCCATGTCCGCCGCCAGGTGGACGGGCGCCAGGCCCTGCCAGGCCTGGGCCAGGCGTTCCCTGGTCTCCCCCAGCAGCACCAGGTGGCGCACCCGCCCTTTGATGGCCGGGGCCAGCAGGGAGAAGTCGCTGTCCTTGTCCCGGCCGCCGGCGATGAGGAGGACGGGCCGGGAAAACTGCTCCAGGGCCCGGATCACTGCGCCCACGTTGGTGCCCTTGGAGTCGTCATAGTAATCCACCCCGTCGATGGTGGCCACATACTGGAGGCGGTGGGGCAGGCCGGCGAAGCGGGCCAGCACCTCCCGGCAGGCCTCAGGCCCCACCCCGGCATCCAGGGCCAGAAGGAGCGCCGCCATGACGTTTTCCAGATTGTGGCGGCCAGAAAGGCGGATGTCGGCGAGGGGAAAAACGGCTTCCGGGCCGTCGGGCAGGCGCACCCGCAGGACCTCACCCTCCAGCCAGGCCCCCACCGGGAGGGGCTCCCGGGTGGAAAAGCAGAGCACCCGGGCCGGCCCCGGGGCCAGAGCCCGCACCGCCGGATCGTCATGGTTGAGGACCCGCAGGTCGGCGGCGGTCTGGTGCCGGAAGAGCCCGGCCTTGGAGGCCGCATAGGCGGCGTAGTCGGGATAGCGGTCCAGGTGGTCCGGGGTGATGTTGAGCAGCGCCGCCCGGTGGGCATGGAAGCCCGGGGCGGTGTCCAGCTGGAAGCTGGAGACCTCCAGCACCAGGAGGTCATGCCCGGCCTGCGCCTCCACCAGGGAGATGAGGGGCGTGCCGATATTGCCGCCGACGAGGGGCCTTAAGCCCCCGGCGGCCAGGAGCTCGGCGGTGAGGGTGGTGGTGGTGGTCTTGCCGTTGGTGCCGGAAATGGCCACGAGGGGCAGGGTGAGGAAGGGCCGGGCCAGCTCCAGCTCCCCCATCACCGGGGTCCCCCGGCGCCGGGCGGCCTGAAGCCAGGGCAGCTGCGGCGGCACTCCGGGGCTGAGGAGAATGAGATCATAACCCGACACCGAGGCGGGCTCCGGCACCCCCAGCTCCAGGGTCACCGGCAGGCCGGCCAGGGCCTCCCGGGCCTCGGTGAGCCTGTCCGCCGGCGCCGCGTCGGTGGCCGTCACCCGGGCCCCCCGGGCGGTGAGAAACCGCACCAGGGCCACCCCCGTGCGGGCCAGCCCCACCACCAGGACCCGGGCGCCCGTGAGCTCCATGCTCACCTCAGCTTGAGGGCGCTTAAGGAGAGCAGCCCCAGCACCAGGGAGATGATCCAGAAGCGCACAATCACCTTGGGCTCCGGCCAGCCCTTGAGCTCAAAGTGGTGGTGGAGGGGCGCCATGCGGAAGATGCGCCGGCCGTTGGTCACCTTGAAGAAGCAGACCTGCATGATGACGCTTAAGGCCTCCACCACAAAAAGCCCGCCCACCACCATCAGGAGGATCTCCTGCTTGACGGCGATGGCCACGGTGCCCAAAATGCCCCCCAGGGCCAGGGCGCCCACATCGCCCATGAAGACCTGGGCCGGGTAGGCGTTGAACCACAGAAAGCCGATGCCCGCCCCCACCAGGGCCGCCAGGAAGATGGAGAGCTCCCCCACCCCCCGCACAAAGGGGATCTGCAGGTAGGCGGCGATGCGGGCGTTGCCCGCCAGATAGGCGAAGATCAGGTAAAAGGCGGCGGCGATGGTCACCGGTCCGATGGCCAGGCCGTCCAGACCGTCGGTGAGGTTCACCGCGTTGGCGGTACCCACGATGATGAACGCCGCCACCGGCAAAAAGGCCAGCCCCAGGTTGGGGTTGAGGTCCTTGAAAAAGGGCACGGTGAGGGTGGTCTCAAACTCCGGGTGAAGGTAGAGGGCCAGGGCCACCAAAGTGGCCACCACCGACTGCCAGAAGAGCTTGGCCCTGCCGGTCAGCCCCCGGTTGTGCCTCTTGATGACCTTGAGGTAGTCATCCCAGAAGCCGATGGCGCCGAAACCCAGGCCGGTGGCGATGAGCAGCCAGATGTAAAAATTGCCGAGGTCGGCCCACAACAGGGTGGTGACCACCATGGCGAAGAGGATCATCAGGCCGCCCATGGTGGGAGTGCCGGCCTTCTGATGATGCGACTGGGGGCCGTCCTCCCGGATGTATTGCCCGAAGCTCAGCTCCTTGAGCTTGCGGATGACCCAGGGCCCGATGATCAGGCAGATGAACAGGGCCGTGAGCACCGCAAAGATGCTTCGGAAGGTGAGGTAGCGGAAGACGTTGAAGCCCCCGAAGACGGTCTTTAAGGGATAGAGCAGATGGTAGAGCATAAGCGGCTCGGATTCTCTTGTCAGGAAAATTCCCGGGAACAGGGCTCAGGCGGCCAGGCCCGCCACCACCGCCTCCATGTGCATGGAGCGTGAGCCCTTCACCAGCAGCCAGTCCCCGGGCTTAAGGAAATCCTTGAGCACCCGCACGGCCTGGGATTTGTCGGCCACCGGCTTGACCGCCGCCGTCGGCAGCCCCGCCTCCCGGGCCCCGGCAGCCACCTCCTCCCGGAAGCGGCCCACCACGGTGAGAAACTGCACCCCGGCGGCCACCGCCTGGCGGCCCAGCTCCCGGTGGGCGGCGCGGCTCAGGCTCCCCAGCTCCAGCATGTCCCCCAAGGCGGCGGCGGCCCGCCCCTGCCCCTTGAGCTCGGCCAGCAGCTCCAGGGCCGCGGCCATGGAGCCGGGGTTGGCGTTGTAGCAGTCGTTGAGGAGGTGCACCCCGGAGGGCAGGGTGAGGACCTGGGAGCGGCGGTGGATGGCGGTGAAGCCCGCCAGGGCGGCGGCGGCCTCTTCAGGGTTCAGGCCCAGACCCAGACCCACCCCCACGGCCGCCAAGGCGTTCATCACCATGTGGCGCCCCGGGACGGCGAGGGTGAGGGGGAAGGTGCGACCCCGCCAGGCCACCAGGGCGCTCTGCCCCGCCAGGCCTTGGGGCGACCGGCGGAGCAGCCGCAGCGCCGCGGCGGCGGACGTCCCAAAACCCAGTTTCGGCCCGGGATAATGCGCCGCCCGGGCCGCCACCCGGCCGTCGTCAGCATTGTACACCAGGAGGGCGCCGGAAGGCAGCGCCCCCAGGATCTCCGCCTTGGCCCCGGCCACCCCCTCCACACAGCCCACCCCCTCGGTGTGGGCCGGATGGACATTGAGCCACACCCCCACCGTGGGCTGGGAGATCTCCGTCAGTCGTCTTATCTCCCCGAAGCGGTTCATGCCCATCTCCACCACCGCGGCGTCATAGCTGGCGTCCAGCTGCAGCAGGGTCTGGGGCAGGCCGATGAGGTTGTTGAGGTTGAGCTCGTTTTTCAGCACCCGGAAACGCCCGCCCAGAACCCGGGCGGTCATCTCCTTGGCGGTGGTCTTGCCGCAGCTGCCGGTGAGGCCCACCACCGGCCCGGCGAAGCGCCGGCGCCAGGCCCGGGCCAGGTCCCCCAGGGCGGTGAGGGTGTCCGGGACGGCAATCACGGGGAGCTCCGGCGGCAG
>CALEAV010000056.1 GCA_937943575.1 uncultured bacterium
CGGAAGATGGCGTTCACCGCCTCCAGGTCGTCGGGGTGCTGTTCCAGGTAGACCAGGCGGGTTTCGATGCCCTCCAGGTGCTCCCCGGCCTCGGTGAGGAAGTTGGCCACCAGCTCCGGATCCTCGAAGCCCGGGGCCGGCGATGAGGCCTCGGCCGCGGCCGGCTCAGAGGGGTCGCCGGTTTCCGGGGGCGTTCCCCCCGAGACGCCGGCCAGCAGGCGCTGGTAGGCCTGCCAGTCCTCGGGGCAGGCCTCCGGGGAGCGACCGGCGGCCAGCTGCTGGAGCAGAGCCACCCCCTGCCCCAGGAGCTCCACCGCCTCCAGGGCGGCGGGAATCTCCTGCAGCACCAGACCCTGGGCCACCTGGAGGAGCTGCTCCACCACCGCACCGGCGACCTGGGGGGCGGTTTCGCAGACCTGCCCCCTTAAACCCTCCAGCTCCTCCAGGAAAGCCCCCAACCCCGGCAGGTCGTCCGGGGAGAGCATGACCGCCTTCAGGGCCAGGCGGTTTAGGGCCTCACTCAGGTCCATGCCGTGCTCGGGCGTCACGGTAGCTGTCCTCGGCTTCAGGCTGCGGCCAGTTTCCGGAAGATGGCCTCGATCTTTTCCTGCAGGACTTCGGCGGTGAAGGGTTTGACCACGTAGTTGTTGACCCCGGCCTTCACCGCCTCCAGGACGTTTTCCTTCAGGCCCTCGGCGGTGACCATGAGCACCGGCACCTTGGCGGTGGCCGGATTCTGGCGGATGTGCTGCAAAAGCTCCAGGCCGCTCATGTTGGGCATGTTCCAGTCGGTGACCACCAGGCCGATGTTTTCCGTCTTGAGAATCTGCAGGGCGGTGGTGCCGTCCTCCGCCTCCACGATGTCGTCAAAGCCGATCTGCTTGAGGATGTTGCGCACGATCTTGCGCATGGTGGCAAAGTCATCCGCCACCAGCACCTTGATGGAAAAATCGATGCATGAGCTCATCGTCAGGCCTCCTGACCCCTCAG
Source organism: uncultured bacterium (assembly GCA_937943575.1). Classification (GTDB taxonomy): domain Bacteria; phylum Desulfobacterota; class Desulfobaccia; order Desulfobaccales; family 0-14-0-80-60-11; genus JAILZL01. Next base: position 991 of record CALEAV010000056.1, read on the forward strand.
GCTCCGGTCTGGTTCCCTTTTCGACCGTGGGCCCGGTTTTCTTTAACCGGTAAGATCACCGGGATGATGAATTCTAGGAGGGCATGATGCCCCCTTGCTTTTTGGAAGACTTATGTTAAGAGTGGCAGGCATGAGAGGGCAGGAACACGCGCAGCGCCTGGCCTGGCTCCGGGCCCAACTGGCGGCCCGGGAGCTGGACGCCCACCTGGTCTCCGGGCCGGAGAACCGCCGGTATCTTTCCGGCTTCACCGCCGCGGACGAGCTGCTCACCGAAACCTCCGGCTATCTCCTGATCACCCGGGAGCAGGCCTTGTTGCTCACCGACTTCCGCTACCGGGAGTGGGCCCAGGCCGAGGCGGCGGGCTTTCAGGTGGTGATCTATCAGAAGTCGTTGGGGGAGACCCTGGCGGAAGTCCTGGCGGAGGAAGGGATCCGGCGTCTGGGGTTTGAGCCGGCCTACCTCAGTGTGCGCCAATATGAGCGCCTCACCCAGGCGGCGGCCGAGGCGGGTCTGAGAGTGGAGTGGCTGCCCCAGGACAACCTGGTGGAGCAGGCCCGGGAATGCAAGGACCCGGCGGAGGTGGCGGCCATCCGGGAGGCCTTGCGCCTCACCGAGCGGGTGCTGGGGGAGGTGGCCGGGCTCCTGGCCCCGGGCCTCACCGAGCGGCAGGTGGCCTGGGAGATCGAAAAGCGCCTCCGGGAAGCCGGCGCCGAGGGCCTGGCCTTTGCGCCCATCGTGGCCGCCGGGACAAACAGCGCCCGGCCCCACCACCGCCCCGGAGACACGCCGCTTGCGGCGGGGGAGCCCATCATCATCGACCTGGGTTGCCGGGTGGCGGGCTACTGCTCGGATCTCACCCGCACCTTCATCCTGGGCGGGCCCACCCCCCGCTTCCGGGAGATCTACGGGCTGGTGCGCCGGGCCCAGCGCCGGGCCGAGGCGGGGCTGAAAGCGGGCTTAAAAAGCGACGCGGCGGACGCCCTGGGCCGGGAGGTCATCCGGCAGGCGGGCTACGGCGAGTTCTTCGGCCACTCCCTGGGGCACGGGGTGGGCCTGGCGGTGCATGAGGCCCCCAGCCTCAGCCCCCACGCCGAGCGGGCCACGGTCCTTAGGGCCGGGAGCGTGGTCACCGTGGAGCCGGGGATTTATCTGCCGGACTGGGGGGGCGTGCGCCTGGAAAACCTGGTCCTCCTTAATGAGACCCACGCCGAGGTGCTGACCGCCATGGGCTACTATGACTGGGAGGCGTAAGGCGGAGGGGGAGGGGAGGGGTGAAGGAGCGGGGAATCCCCCGCTCTGGTCCGGGAAAGGGGCCGGAGGCTCCGGCGGCCCCCCGCCCTTGTCCGGGGCGTCTCAGGCGGCGGCGGGCGGCGTGAGGTGGATGTAGGTGCACAGCCCCTTGGCGATGAGGCGCACCCCCTGGCGCACCTCCACCTCCCCCAGAGACAGGGTGCGGCCCCGCTTGCTGATGTGGGCCCGGGCCTCGATGCGGCCTTCCTGCACCGGGGCCAGGAAGTTGATCTTCATTTCCACGGTGCTGATCATCTCTCCGGGGGGCACCAGGCTGAAGAGGGCGTAGGCCACGGCCTCGTCGGCCAGGGCGGCGATGACCCCGCCCTGCAGGAAGCCCTGGGAGTTGTGGAACTCCCGGCGGATGGGGAGCACAAAGCGGGCAAAGCCCTCCCCCAGTTCCGGCACCTCCACGCCCATATACTGCACAAAGGGGTTGTGGGCCAGGCGGTCCCGCAGCTCCGCTTCGATCTCCGGGGCCAACGGTTTGGCGGCGCTCATGAATTTCCCTCTTTGCCCTCGCCGTCGCTGAGGGGATTTCCCAAGGGGCCGGGGCAGGGCCGCGGACTTCGGCCCTCACGGTCCGGCGTCCCCTGTCATGATACCATGGAGCCGTTGCAAATGTCTGCCCGGGGCCCTACAATTTCAGGGAGGGGGAGGGGAAAGGGCGCCCCGGGCCCGGGAGATCCGGAAAGAGTGCCCCCCGCTCCCGCCAATCCGCCTGGAGGAGACCCGAATGAAGATTGCGGTGAGCGGCAAGGGGGGCGTGGGCAAAACCACTCTGGCCGCCTTGTTGATCAAGTTTTTCCGGGACCAGGGGAAAAAGGTCCTGGCGGTGGACGCCGACCCGGACGCCAACCTGGCCCTGGCCCTGGGGGTGCCGGACCCCGAGAACATCCGCCCCATCTGCGAGATGAAGGATCTGGTGGCCGAGCGCACAGAATCCCAGCCCGGCAAGATGGGCGGCTTTTTCAAGATGAACCCCAAGGTGGACGACATTCCGGACAAGTTTTCCCGCAGCCTGGACGGCATCAAGCTCATCGTCATGGGCACGGTGAAGAAGGGGGGGAGCGGCTGCGTCTGTCCGGAGAGCGTGCTCCTCAAGGCGCTCCTCACCAACATCGTGCTTTTCCGGGATGAGGTGGTGGTCATGGACATGGAGGCGGGCATTGAGCACCTGGGCCGGGCCACCACCCGGGGGGTGGACCGCCTCCTGGTGGTGGTGGAGCCGGGGCGGCGCAGCATCGAGACCGCCCAGCATGTCCGCCGTCTGGCCGCCGATCTGGGGCTCACCAAGGTGGCGGTGGTGGGGAACAAGATCCGGGGCCCGGAAGATGAGGAGTTCCTGCGCCGGCATCTACCGGACCTGCCCATATTGGGGTTTCTTCCCTATGACCCCAAGGTCATCGAGGCCGACCTGCACGGCAAACCGCCCTACGAGCTGAGCCCGGAGCTGATGGCCGCCGCCCGTCAGATCGCCGAGAAGCTGCTTGCGGGGTAATCCCGGAGGGCCGGCGGGGGTTCTTTGCCGCCCTCCCTTACCTTTTGGGGTCGGTGGAGGTTGACATGCAGCGCTGCCGTCCCGCCGAACCTGCATGAGCCGGACCACGCCCACCCTGCGACTCAAGCTCCTGGTCATCGGCGTCCTCTATTTTGCCGAGGGCCTGCCCTATGGCTTTGTGGTCACGGCCCTGTCTTTCTATCTCCGGGGCCAGGGGGTGCCCCTGGAGCAGATCGGCCTGGTGAGCCTCCTGGGCCTGGCCTGGAGCTTCAAGTTTCTGTGGAGCCCGCTGGTGGACCGCTATGGGCTGCGGGCCGCCTGGCTGGTGCCGGCCCAGGGGGTGATGGTCCTCTGTTTCCTGGGGCTGGCGCACTTAAGCCGGGGGCCGGTGGGGCCCCTGTTTTTTATTCTCGTGGGCCTGCTGTGCCTGGCGTCGGCCACCCAGGATCTGGCCGCGGACGCCTATGCGGTGGACATCCTTAAGGCGGAGGAGCTGGGTCTGGCCAACGGGGTGCGCAACGGCGCCTACCGGGTGGGGGCCCTGGCGGCGGGCTCCGGACTCCTCATCCTGAGCGACCACGTGGGCTGGCAGCCCGCCTTCGTGGGTGCCGGGGTGATGATGGGGGTGCTGGCCCTCACCGTGCTGTTGGCCCCCCCTTTCCGCCTGCCCCGGGCCGGCCGGGGAGCAAACCGGCCCGGCGGGCTCACCCTGGTGCGGCAGGCGATCCAGGGACTGCAGGGACTGCCCTTTTTTTGGGCCATCATCCTCTTTACCCTCACCTTTAAAGCCGGGGATGCCCTCATGGCCACCATGGTGAGCCCGTTTTGGCGGGATCAGGGCTTCACCGGCACGGAGTTCGGGGTGGTCTCCGGGGTGCTGGGCTCCCTGGCCACCATCCTGGGGGGGCTTGTGGGGGGTGCCCTCACCAGCCGCTTGGGGATCGCCACCGCCCTGTGGAGCATGGGGCTGTTGCAGGCCTTCTCCAATCTGGGTTACTTGGCGGCGGCCCTGCCGGGGATGGGCCGGCGCGTCCTTTGCACCCTGCCCCTGCCCGTCGGCGGGGAGGTGCCCATCTACCCCATTTATCTGGCCTCCCAGGGGGAGAGCCTCACCGGTGGCATGGGCTCGGCGGCCTTCCTGGCCTTTCTCATGTGCCTGTGCGACAAGCGCTTCAGCGCCATGCACTATGCCTTCTTCGCCATGCTCTTCAGCTTCGGGGCCCGCCTCTTCGGCTATCTGGGCGGGCTTCTGGCCGCAGCCCTGGGCTACCCCGTCTTTTTCTTCGTCAGCTTTCTGGCCGCCTGGCCCGCCTTTGCGCTGCTGCCCTGGATCCTGCCGGTGGTGCGGGAACGGGAGGGGAGGGGGCCGCATGGGTGACAGGGCCAAACGGGAGGGAGAGGTCCGGGAAGTGGGCCATTGGCCGCCCCGGCTGCTGCTCACCGGGCCGCCCCAGGTGGGGAAGACCACTGTGGCCCGGCGGGTGGCGGAGCTCTTCCCCGGCCGGGCGGGAGGCTTCTACACCCAGGAGGTGCGGGAGCGGGGCGGGCGCCGGGGCTTTGAGGTCGTCACCCTGGACGGCCGCCGGGGCTGGCTGGCCCGGGTGGATTTCCCCAGCGCCCACCGGGTGGGGAAATATGGGGTGGAGGTGGCCGGCTTCGAGGCCGTGGCGCTCCCCGCCATGCGGCCCCTCCCCGGGCTGGAGCTGGTGATCATCGATGAGGTGGGCCGGATGGAGTGCTTCTCCCGCCGGTTCATCGCCGCCATGGAGGAGCTATGGCGGGCGCCGGTGGCGCTTCTGGCCACCGTGGCCCTGAAGGGCGGAGGCTACATCCGGGAGCTCAAGGCCCGGCCGGAGGCCCGGCTGATTCAGGTGACGCCGGCCAACCGGGAGCAGCTGCCGGCCCAGATCGTGGCCCTCCTCAGGTCAAAAGGGGCCCCGGCCTGACCCCCAAGGGGCCGGCGGTTGCTTTTTCCGGCGGTTTGCCTACAATTTGAGCGGGGAAGAAAAGGTAAGGGGCAGGACCCCGTTTCGGAACCCAAACTCCCTCAGAAAGGCAGCCGGGATAACTCCTGCCCGGCAAAGGCCTTTTTCGCCGATGACGACGTCAACCTGGATGGAAGTCCGGTTTCTGGTGCCCGCCCGCATGCAGGAGGAGGCGGCCCTCTTCCTCACTGAGTTCAGCGGCCGGGGGGTGATCCTCGAGGACCGGGAGGAAGGCGGGGTGCTCATCCGGGCCTTTTTCCCGGCGGAGGAGTTCGGGGTCTGGCAGCGCCGGGAGCTGGAGGGCTATCTGGACCGCCTGGTCGGTCACGGTCTGTTCCCGGTGGGGCTGGAGATCCGCCAGGCCGCCCAGGAGGACTGGGCCGTGGCCTGGAAAGAGCACTTCAAGCCCCTGAAGGTCACTCCCCGCCTCACCATCCGGCCGCCTTGGGAAGACTATCAGGGGGCGGCGGGAGAGTGGGTGATCACCATCTACCCCGGCATGGCCTTCGGCACCGGCCGCCATCCCAGCACGGTGCTCTGCCTGGAGGCCCTGGAGGCCCTGCTGGAGGGGGAGACCCTGCCCCCGGGCACGGGAGGCTACCAGGTGCTGGATGTGGGCACGGGGAGCGGCATCCTGGCCCTGGCCGCGGCGAGGCGGGGCTACCGGGTCTGGGCCATTGACGTGGACCCCGAGGCGGTGGCCGCGGCGCTGGAGAACGTCCGCCTCAACGCCCTGGAGGAGCTCATCTGGGTGGACGACACCCCCCTGGCCCTGCTGCGGCACCAGTTCCCCCTGATTCTGGCCAACCTCACCGCCCAGGACCTGCTCCAGCATGCCGAGTCCCTGGCGGCCCGGCTGCTCTCCGGGGGCGCCCTCATCATCTCCGGCTTCCTGGTGGAGGACGTGCCGGCGCTCCTGCGGCGGTTTCTGCCCCTGGGCTTGAAGGAGGGCAGCCGGCAGATGCGGGAGGACTGGGTGGCCCTGACCCTGCGCCGGCCTTGAGAGGGGGGAAAGGCGGCATGAGTGGGCCGGAGGGCGGGCTTCCGTCCCTGATGGTCCAAAAGGACAGAAACGCCGCCAGGACCGGCAGCCGCTGGTTCTTTGCGCCTCCGGAGGCCTGGGGGGAGGGTGAGGTGCTCCTGAGCCCGGAGGAGAGCCGTCACCTCGCCCGGGTGCTGCGGCTGCCCCTCGGCGCCGAGGTGGTGGTGGCCGACGGCGCCGGCCGGGCGGCGCGGGCCCGGGTGGCGGGGCTGGGGCGGGCCGGGGTGCGCCTGCGGGTGGAAGGGGAGTTCCCGGCGCAGAGCGAATCGCCCCTGGACCTCACCCTGGCGGTGGGCCAGGCCAAGGGCGAGGCCCTGGACCGGGTGGTGGAGCTGGCCACGGAGATGGGGGCCCGGGAGCTGGTGGCCTTCTCCTCCCGCAACTCCGAGCCCCTCGATGCGGAGCGCCAGGTCCGGCGCCTGAGGCGGTGGGAGCGTCTGGCCCGGGAGGCCCTGAAGCTCTGCCGCCGAACCCGCCTGCCCCGGCTGGCTATGAGCGATTTTGATTCCCTGCTGACCCGGCCTGAGGAGGTCAGGATTCTCTTTTATGAAGGGGAAAAAGGGGGCCTGACACCGGCGGCATCGCCGTCCCGGCCGGCGGGGGTGCTCCTCATCATCGGCCCGGAGGGCGGCTTTGCCCCGGAGGAGGTCTCCCTGGCCCGGGAGGCGGGCTGTCTGGTGGCCGGCCTGGGCCCCCGGCGCCTGCGGGTGGAGACCGCGGCGGCCGCCGCCCTGGGGCTGGCCCAGTTTCTCTGGGGCGATCTCAGATGACCGGGACGCTGCCCTACCTGGACCTGCGCACCCACCTGCAGGCGCGCTTCGGCCGCCGGGTGCAGAAGATCGCCCTGGATGCCGGCTTCACCTGCCCCAACCGGGACGGCACCGTGGGGGTGGGGGGGTGCCTTTACTGCAATGCCCGGGGCTCGGGCACCGGCGCCTACGGCCGGGGGCAAGACCTCACCGCCCAGCTTAAGGCCGCGGCCAGAGGCCTCACCCGGCGCTACGGCCCCTGCGCCTTCATTGCCTATTTCCAGGGTTTCAGCAACACCTACGGCCCGGTGGAGCGCCTCCGGGCCCTCTATGACCAAGCCCTGGCCTTTCCCGGGGTGGTGGGCCTGAGTGTGGGCACCCGGCCGGACTGCGTGCCCGGAGAGGTCCTGCAGCTCCTGGCCGGCTATGCCCAAAGGCATCTGGTGTGGCTGGAGCTGGGCCTGCAGTCGGCTAACGATGCCACCCTGGGGCGCCTGAACCGGGGCCATGACGCCGCCTGTTTTGCGGATGCGGTGCACCGGGCGGCCGCCCGGGGCCTGGAGGTGGTGGCCCACGTGATTCTGGGGCTGCCCGGGGAGGGCCGGGAGGAGATGCTGGCCACCGCCCGCTTTTTGGGACGGCTCCCCCTCCAGGGGGTCAAAATACACCTCCTCTATGTGGTGGCCGGCTCCGGGCTGGCCCGGCTGTATGCGGCCGGAGACTACACGCCCCTGACCGAGGCGGAGTTTGTGGCCCTGGCGGTGGATTTTCTGGAGGAGCTGCCGCCCCATCTGGTCATCCACCGGCTCACCGGGGACCCCCATCCGCAGGAGCTCGTGGCCCCGGCCTGGTGCCTTGACAAACCCCGGGTGCTCCGGCGCCTCCAGGAGGAATTCGCCCGGCGGGGCAGCCGCCAGGGGAGCCGCTGGGCTGCGCCTTCACACCCCGACAGGGAAACCCGGGACCTGGTTATTTCCAGGGTTGGCCGGGACTTACAGACTCACGGGAAGGATCTGCCATGACGACCCCTTCTCAGGCCGCCGCCCTGCGGCGCACCCGCCTCTTGTGGCTGGGGGCCGGAGTGGTCCTCCTCGCAGGCATGGCCGGGGTCACGCTCTGGATGTGGTGGGACCCGGTGGTGGACCTCACCCGCACCCTCTCCGACCGGGAGCGCCTGCAGGCGTGGCTGAAAACCGCCGGCCCCTGGGGCCCCCTGCTCTTTATTACCGTGCAGGCCCTGCAGGTGGTGCTGGCCCCCATCCCGGGGGAGGCCACCGGTTTTCTGGGCGGGTTCCTCTTTGGGGTGCCCTTGGGTTTTCTTTACTCCACCATCGGCCTGACCATCGGCTCGGTCCTGGCCTTCCTGGCCGGGCACTGGCTGGAGCAGCGCCTGGTGGTGAAGATCGTCAGCCCGGCGACCATGCAGCGCTTTGACTTTTTCATGGATCACCAGGGAGCCCTGGTGGCCTTCCTCCTCTTCCTTTTTCCCGGGTTCCCCAAGGATTCGCTCTGCTTCATCCTGGGCCTGAGCCCCATGTCATTAAAACTCTTTGTCATTTTGGTGTTCTTCGGCCGGATGCCCGGCACCCTCATGCTCACCCTGCAGGGGGCCAAGGTCTATGAAGGCGAGTATCTCCTCTTCGCCCTCATCCTGGGCTTCTGCCTGGTGGTGGGGGGGCTGATGTATTACTACCGGGAGACGGTGTATGACTGGATCCGGCGCCTGGAGGCTGAAAACCATCGGCGCCGGCGGAACCCCGAAGCCACGGCCGCAACCCCAGAATACGACAAGGGGAGATGAAGGCCGCTCTTCGGCGGCCGCGCCCAGGCTCCGACCCCGCTGCCACCCCGGCCGGGGGTGAGAGCCGGTTCCTTACGGGGGTCATTTTCCCCTGAGTCGGCGAACCTTGGCCCGGCGCTCCCGTTTGACCTCTTCATAGGCCCGGGACCGGCTTTCCTCCGCCAGGTGATCTTTGACCTCCTGCAGGGCTTTGGTCCGGTTCTCGTAGGCGCGGACCTTTTCCCGCTCCACCTCGGAACCGGTGATGACGATCACATTGCCGCTCACCGGATACTGGGCCGCCACCGGGGTGACGGCGGCACCCAGGGCGACGAGGAGGGCTGATGTCAGAATGGTCATCGCATCTTTTTTCCTGGATAAGGTATTCTGCCCGCTTATTCGGATTTCTTTTTATGACTCAATAACTTTTGCCGGCTCTTTCCCGGGCGCCGGCAGCCTGCCGGGCCTGCCCCTGACGCCGCCGCCAGGCCGGGGACAGGGGGATGGATCGGGAAAGAGCCACTCACCTGAAGGAGGGAGCCGATGCCGCCCCATTTCGGCGAGCTCATGGAGATGGCCACCCGCTTCCGGCCGGCCCGCATCCTCATGACCGCGGTGGAGCTGGGCCTCTTTGACCATCTGGAGGAGCCCCGCACCCCCAAAGACCTGGCCGGGCTGGTGGGGGCCGACGCCCGGGCCCTGGAGATTGTCCTGAACGCCCTCACCGCCATGGGGGTGGTGCGCAAATCCGGAGGGGCCTTCCGGAACGGGGAGGCGGCCTCGGCCTTTCTGGTCCGGGGCACGGACAACTACCGGGGGGCCATCATCCGCCACCTCAGCCACACCTGGCACGGCTGGACGGAGCTCACCGACACCGTCCTGAGGGGCCGGGCCTCCGAGCTGAAGGCCGAGAAATGGCTGGACCGCCATCCCGTCCGGGAGGAGGCCTGGATGAGGGACTTCATCTGGGGCATGCACGCCCTGGCCAGGGATCTGGCCCCGGAGGTGGCGGGTAAACTGGATTTCACCGGCGTGCGCCGGCTGCTGGATCTGGGGGGCGGCCCCGGCACCTACGCCATCACTTTCGCCCAGGCGGCCCCGGGGATCACCGCGGTGGTCTTTGACCTGCCGGGCCCGGCGGAGATCGCCCGGGAAAACATCGCCCGCCACGGCCTCAGCCACCGGGTCGAGGTGCTGCCCGGCAACTTCCTCACCGACGATCTCGGCCGGGGCTACGACTTTATCTGGATCTCCCACATCCTGCACAGTCACAGCGAGGTCCAGTGCCGGGGGCTCCTGGCCAAGGCGGCGGCGGCCCTCAATCCCGGGGGCACCCTGGCCGTGCAGGACTTCTTTCTCAACGATGACGGCTGCACCCCGGCGGAGGCCGCCTTCTTTTCCGTGCACATGCTGGCGGTGACTCCGGAGGGCCGCTCCTACCGCTACCGGGAGGTGATGGAGTGGCTGAGCTCCCTGGGCCTCGGCGACCTGCAGCACTGGGAGACCAGCCCCCAGACCTCGGTGGTCCAGGCCCGCAAGCCCTGAAGGGGTGCATTGCCGGGAAAGCCGACGGGCTCCCTTCACCCTGTCCCTGGAGAAGCCCAGACGAAAATTGCAGGCTGCGGTGGACTGACATAGGGATATAATGATTTCAAAGAGCGGGAGGCCCTCCCATGAAAGGCCCCCTGCACCCCGGCAAGGAGTGGGGGTGAGAGGCCGGGGCTTTCCATCCCCATTTTTCACCAGCCGGGCCGCGGTCTTGTCAAAAATGGGGGAAAACGCAGGGTGAACCAAAAGTAGGATATAAATATAAAAATGCAGTGCACTGAAAGGGCTGCCCCTCTGGCTCCAAGAGAAAGCCTCGAACCAAAGGTAGGACATAAAAGGTGCAGTTTACTGCTCCAGTTGGGCAGGAAAGTAACCAGCCTTCAAGAAGATGGGGGTATTTCAGGAAGGGCTGACAGTTTATTCTCAACGGGTGCAGGAAGGAAAATTAACCTTCGCAACGGGTAAAGAAGGGAAGTTTTCGTCAGGCTGGAATCGTTATACGCGCCTGTAGCTCAGCTGGACAGAGCAACGGACTTCTAATCCGTGGGTCGCAGGTTCGAATCCTGCCAGGCGCGCCAATAAAATCACGGGGTTA
>CALEAV010000057.1 GCA_937943575.1 uncultured bacterium
GATGATTTTAATCAGTTAGATGCTAATATATAGCACCCCCAAAGGGGGTGCTATCCCTAATATTAAAAAGCATGCTATAAACATCATCCCAAGTTATATATATATTACTCACCAAGCCAGGATTCCATCTTTCTAAGCACCCACACCCCACCCCCTCGCCGCCCGGTGCTATCTGACCTGCGAACGCACGCCAGGCACCGCCGGGCGCCGGGTGCCTCCATCCCGTCACCCCAAGCCAGATTTGCCCTCTCGCCTCACCAGACGCCTTACAATGCCTCTCTGCAGGCAAACGAATAAACCCAAGGGTAGACAAAATCGTTCGTCTACGAGGCTCTCACGAGGTCTGAGTGGCATTCTGGAGGATGGGCTATGCTGCCACCTCCACCCATACCGGCTGGGGGCCAACCCCAGACGGGAGGGACAGGCGTCGGCTGAAATCGCCCGTCTGAGACGGAAAGCTCCCCCTCAATGACATATTTTCGAGGGGGAAAGCAAAACTAAGGGTACCCTACAGGGGGTGGAGACATGATGCGAAAATATGCTTTTGAGGGGGAGGTTTCTCGGTCAGAGCACGGATGACCAAATCCACCCCATGGGCAGGGCAATTCCACCGCAGAGGGTTGACAAACGAAAATTTTGGGAGTATATTCATAATGCACCTCCATCGATCACCTATCTCAGCGCCCCGGTGGCAGCCGGGGCTTCTTTTTTCCATGTCCGGTCAAGATTCCAGGCATGCCCCAGATGGCAGGTACAGGGTATGTGAAAATCGCCCGTCTGACCCCGAAAACCCCCTACTCACAGGCCCGATTTCGAAGAAAAAAATCGGACGAAGGGTACCCTACAGGGGGGATGACATTACATCAAAAATCCGTGCGTGAGTAGGGGGGTTTTGAGGTCAGAACACGTTTCGCAATTAGAGAGTATGTTTTTTGGGGGGTATTCTGGCAGGATGGGTCATGTGTATGTGATGGCCGAGAGTAAAGGTGGGGGGAGTGGAACGGGACTCCCGGCAACCGGAAGGCACCCCCCTCCCCCCACCCCAGGGAAATCAACCAGTTAGCTCCAATTTTAGGTGTCCATATAGGTGTCCATGCGTCCGATAAATAGCCATAAATTGGTATAATCTGATATGAAACCCTTTGGAGCTAACCTATTAGAAAATATAACTAAATATATCTTGGCATATATCCTGCTAAGTGCCCGAAATAGCATTAGGAATCCGTTGCTCTGTCCATTTCTGAGCTACGGGGGCAGCGAGGCATTTGGCGGAGGGGTGGGGTCCGGCACGGGGTGAGGTCTGGTCCCCCGCCCTTCTCTTCCTGCTTCCTTTACTCCGGGGGCCGGGGCGGGATTCCCGGCTTCCGGTTGGGCCCCTCCCTTCTCCCTGAGGCGTCAAGGAAATTATTCCCCATTGTTCGGCATGGCTGACATTATATGGGGAAGTGGGGAAGGCCGCAACTCCCGGGCCCACTCTCCGGTGGTTGTCTCGACGCCCCAGCGGGTTGCGGCCCCTTCTCAGGCCGGGTGGATGTGCTCCCCGGAAATCCCCCGGAAGGCGTTGCGGGTGTCCACAATCAGGCGGGCATGCCGGGCAATCCAGGGGTAGTCATAGGCGCTGTGATCGGTGACCAGGACCACGCAGTCATAGCTCGCCAGGGTGTCGGCGGTGAGGGGAACGGAGGCCAGATCCAGGTGGGGATAGTGGCGCATGCCCCGGCAGTGGGGGATGTGGGGGTCGTGGTAGTCCACCCAGGCCCCCCGCTGCAGGAGGAGGTCCAGGATCTTCACCCCCGGGGATTCCCGGTTGTCGTCAATGTCCTTTTTGTAGGCAATCCCCAGGACCAGGATGCGGGCGCCCCTGAGGGCCCGGCCGGCGTTGTTGAGCACCTCCACGATGCGCTCCACCACGAAATAGGGCATGGAGGTGTTGACCTCGCCGGCCAGCTCGATGAAGCGGGTGGGGCAGTCATACTCCCTGGCCTTCCAGGTGAGGTAGAAGGGGTCGATGGGGATGCAATGCCCCCCCAGCCCCGGGCCGGGATAGAAGGCCTGGAACCCGAAGGGCTTGGTCCTGGCGGCTTCGATGACCTCAAAGATGTCGATCCCCAGGCGCAGGCAGAGGACCTTGAGCTCGTTTACCAGGGCGATGTTCACCGCCCGGTAGATGTTCTCCAGGAGTTTGCTCATCTCCGCCGCCTTGGGGGAGGAGACGGGCACCACCCGCTCCACGATGCTCTCATACAGGGCCACCCCGTGTTCCAGGCAGGCGGGGGTGACGCCGCCCACCACCTTGGGGATGTTCCTGACCCCGAAGGTGGGGTTGCCGGGGTCCTCCCGCTCCGGCGAGAAGATCAGGAAGAAGTCCCGGCCCACCGTGCCCCGGGCGGAGAGCAAAGGCAGCAGCACCTCCTCGGTGGTGCCGGGCCAGGTGGTGGACTCCAGGGAGACGAGCTGCCCCGGCCGCAACACCCGGGCGATGGCCTGGGTGGTGGCCTCCACATAGCGCAGGTCCGGCTCCCGGTGCGGGGTGAGGGGGGTGGGCACGCAGATAAGGAGGGCGTCGGGCTCGTCAAGGCGGCTCAAATCATTGGTGGCGGCAAAGCGGGGGGTGGGGCCGGTGAGCCAGTCGGTGAGCCGATGGGCGGCAATGTGCCTGATGTAGGATTCCCCCCGGTTGAGCTTCTCCACCTTGGCGGGGTCGGTGTCAAAGCCGAGGACGCGAAACCCTTCCTCCAGAAAGCGCAGCACCAGGGGCAGGCCCACATAGCCCAGGCCGATGACCCCCACCAGGGCCTGGCGCTGGCGGAGTTTGTCCAGCAGAGTCATGCGCCGCTCCTTCAGATGAAATTTCCGGGAAAGGAGCCCGGAACCGAGGGCCCTCTCCTCGTTTCCGGCCTGTCCTCCCCCATCATTGACTGCGCTGCTGGCCGGCCCCAGGTCGGGGCTTCCCAGTTTGGGGAGGCCACGGCCCCGAAGGCAGAGACTACCACAAAGGGGCGGGGATTGCAAGGGGCCCGAAACCGGGAAAAAATGACCCCCTTTGGCCTTCCAGCCGGTCTCCGCCTCCGGCCAGGGGGAGACACCTTGAAGAGGGCCCGGGGTCATGCTACGATACACAAGTTTGCGGCGGAAACGGGTGAAGAAGGATGCGGATCCGGCGAAGCACCTTAACCCTGGCCCTGCTGGTGATGGCGGCGCTTGTGGCTGTGCCGGCGGCCGCCCAGGAGCTGGAGCTCTTCGGCGGCCAGCGCTTCCAGGGCCTGCCGTGGCGCCTCCGGGCCGAAAAGGTGAGCTACGACGCCGCCCGGCGGCTCTATGTGGCGGAGGGCCGGGTGGAGCTCTCCCAGGGGGACCGGCGCCTCACCGCCCAGCGCCTGGAGCTGGAGGAGCAGACCAAGGTGGCCCGCCTCTTCGGGGAGGTGGTGCTGGTGTCGGGGGAGGATGTCCTGAGCGGCAAAGAGGGCGTGGTCAATCTGGCCACCCAGGCCGGGGAGCTGAAAGAGGCCCGCCTCTTCCTCAAGCGCAATCATTTCCACCTGGCCGCCGGCGTCATCCGCAAGACCGGCGAGAAGACCTACTATGCCGAGGAGGCCCGGGTCACCACCTGTGACGCCGACCGGCCGGCCTGGAGCTTCGAGGTCCGGCGGGTGACGGTGCAGCTGGAGGGCTACGCCGCCACCCGGGGCAACGTCCTGCGCCTGGCCGGGGTGCCGGTGTTGTATTCCCCCGTGGCGGTCTTACCGGTCCTGACGGAGCGCCAGTCCGGCCTGCTGCAGCCCTTCCTCGGCCGCCAGAGGCGGGCCGGCTGGGTGGTGGAGGTGCCCTTCTACTGGGCCATGAGCCAGAACGCCGATGCCACCTTCTACCAGAACTACCTCTCGGAGCGGGGCTACCAGCAGGGGCTGGAGGTGCGCTGGCGGGGGTATGGGGGGGCCGCCCTGACCCTCCAGGGGGCTTATCTCAGCGACGGCAGGGAGGGGGTGAAGACCCCCCACCGCTACTGGCTGGCGGGCATGGCCACCTACCCCCTGAGTGAGCGCCTGGAAGCCCGCCTCACCCTGGACCGGGTCAGTGACTTCAATTACCTCAGGGATTTCAACTACGGCCACCTGGGGCTGTCCGGCTTTTCCCGGGACCTGGGGGCGGACTTCGGCCGCAACCTGGAGGGACAGGAGGTGCAGAACCGGGTCTCCACCGGGCTTTTGGCCGGCAGCCTGCCCTGGGGCAGCCTCAGCGCCTATGCCCGCTACTACCAGATCCTGGATCAGAATCTGCCCCGGCCGTATCACCGCCTGCCCGGGCTGGCCCTGGACACCATCCGTTTCCCCGTGGGGCCTTGGCCCCTGTTTTTGGGGCTGCAGGGGTCATACACCCACTTCTATCAGGAGCGCACCCAGACGGGCCAGAAGCTGGAGCTCAGGCCCACCCTGTGGTGGCAGGCCCAGCCGCTTCCCGGCGTCTTCTGGAACTCCCAGGTGGGCCTGAGGGAGACCTTCTTCCGCCTGGACCGGCACGCCCCCGACGGGGTCACCGGCGAGCACCTCTTGCGCACCCTGTATGACGTCAAGCTCTCCCTGGCCGGGCTGGTCTACCGGGACTACGGCCGAAGTGAGACGGGCGCCTCCTATTACCGGCATTTCCTCCGGCCGGAGCTCACCTACTGGAACATGCCCCGCTATCAGGCCCGGCGCTACCCGGACTTCGACCCCTTTGACCAGGGCTGGGTGGTGAACGTCACCCGCAACCTGCCGGTGCGGGAGGGGGACGCCCCCCTGGGCGGGGTCAACGCCCTCACCTACGGCTTCTCCAGCACTCTTTTGCGCCGCCACCAAAACCCCCAGGGCCAGGTGCGGGTGGAGGACATCCTCTGGTTCCGCCTGACCCACGGTGTCTTTTTCACCTCCAGCAGCATGGGGATGGACGGCACCGACTTCAAACACCACCGCTTTGCGGATTTCCTGGCCGAGTCCGAAGTCTATCCCCTGCGGCACCTGGCTCTGGGCTTCACCGTGGGGTTCTCCCCCTATTCCGAGGGCTTCAACCGGGCCAACGTCAAGCTGGTGTTCTTCGATCAGAACCGTCAGAATTATCTCAATGTGGGCTATCTCTATCTCAAGGAGTTTGCCAATCAGATCAACGTGGCCACGCACCTCAGCCTCCTGCCCTCGGTCCAGGTCTCCCTCAAGGCCAGCCACACCTTCCTCACCGGGAAAAAACTGGAGAAGTCTTACGGTGTGGTGCTGCGGCGCCAGTGCTGGGGGCTGGCCTTCTCCTACGCCACCCTGCCCGGCGACCAGCGCGTCGGGTTTTCGATTATTCTTCCGGGACTGTTGGAGAAATTTCAAAAAGCGCCGATACAGGTTCCCGAGGAGCTCAAACCTCATTAACCATGTCTGGCGGCCGGGGGTCCAAAGGGCTGGCAGGCAGGTACTTCTCTAGGGAGGGACGATCCGTTTATGAAACTGGCCATCATCGGCACCGGCTATGTGGGCTTGGTCACCGGCACCTGCTTTGCGGAAATGGGCAACGAGGTCATCTGCGTGGATGCCGACGCCGCCAAGATCCAGGCCCTGGAGGCGGGGCGCATGCCCATCTACGAGCCGGGGCTGGAGGATTACGTCAAGCGCAACGTGGCCGAAGGGCGCCTCTTTTTCACCACCGACCTGGCCCAGGCGGTGCAAAGGAGCCTCATCATCTTCATCGCCGTGGGCACCCCCCAGGACACCGACGGCTCCGCCGACCTCTCCGCGGTGGTGGCCGTGGCCCACGAAATCGGCAGGGCCATGAACGGCTACAAGGTGGTGGTGGAGAAATCCACCGTGCCGGTGGGCACTGCCAACCTGGTGCGGGAGGCCATCCGGGAGGAGCTCCGGGCCCGGGGGGTGGACTATGAGTTCGACGTGGTCTCCAACCCGGAATTCCTCAAGGAAGGCACCGCCATTGAAGACTTCATGAAGCCGGACCGCATCGTGGTGGGGGCCGACGACGTCCGGGTGGCGGAGCTCATGAAGGAGCTCTATGCGCCCTTCGTGCGCACCAACCACCCCATCATCGTCATGAACGTGGTCTCCGCCGAGCTCACCAAGTATGCCGCCAACGCCTTTCTGGCCTGCAAAATCTCCTTTATCAACGAGATCGCCAACATCTGTGCCCTCACCGGGGCGGACATCGCCATGGTGCGGGCCGGCATCGGCTCCGACCCCCGCATCGGCAACCTCTTCCTCTTCCCCGGCTTGGGCTATGGCGGCTCCTGCTTCCCCAAGGACATGCAGGCCCTCATCCACACCGCCCGCTCCCGGGGCTACACCCCCCGGCTCCTGGAGGCGGCGGAGGCCATCAACCGGGACCAGCGCCGCCTCTTTGTGGAGCGGGTGCTGAGCCATTTCCACAACGATGTGAGCGGCCGCACCCTGGCGGTCTGGGGCCTGTCCTTCAAGCCCGGCACCGACGACATGCGGGAGGCCCCCAGCCTGACGGTGATCTCCGAGCTGGGGAAGCGGGGGGCCCGCTTCCAGGTCTACGACCCCAAGGCCATGGAGGAGGCCCGGCACCTGCTGGGCGGCAATCCCCAGGTCACCTTTGCCGCCTCCAGCTACGAGGCCCTGGAGGGTGCCGACGCCCTCCTCATCCACACCGAGTGGCCCCTGTTCCGGGAGCCGGACTTCGAGCGCATGCAGGCCCTCATGAAGACCCCGGTCATCTTCGACGGCCGCAACCTCTACAAGCCGGAGAAGCTGGCCCGGCTGGGCTTCCAGTATTTTTACGTCGGCCAGCCCCTGGGGAAATGACCCTCCGATGAGGGGCGGGAAGGGAGGAGGCGGGAAGCCCACCCCCTAGTCTCTCCCGCCCCAGGGCAGGCGTCACTTTCTTTGCTTGGGAGGAGAGGGTCCTGCAGCCGCCCCCTGGGCAGGGCGACCTCCAACACCATGACTCAGAGCGCCTTGACTGACAGCCTGCGCCATCTGGACCTCCGCCGTTTCCGGGAGGTGAGTCTTTTGGTGGCCGGGGATTTCATGCTGGATGAATACATCTGGGGCCGGGTGGGCCGCATCTCCCCCGAGGCGCCCGTGGTGGTGGTGCGGGTGGAGCGGGAGACCCGCACCCTGGGCGGCGCCGGCAACGTGGTGCACAATTTGGCCGCCCTGGGGGCCAAGGCGGCGGTCCTGGGGCTCACCGGCCGGGACCGGCCCGCCGAACACCTGCGGGAGAAGCTCACCGCCCTGGGGGTGGACGCCGGGGGACTCTTTGCCGACCCCGACCGCCAGACCACCCGCAAGACCCGGGTGGTGGGGGAGCAGCAGCAGGTGGTGCGCATCGACCGGGAGACCCCCCTGCCCGGCGGCCCGGAGTACGTCCGCTTCGCCCTGGACTTCGCCCGGGCCCGCCTCCCCGGGGTCCAGGGCCTCATCCTTTCGGACTATGCCAAGGGGGCTCTCCCCCCGGAGCTGGCCCCGGAGCTCATCCGGCTCGCCCGGGAGCGGCATCTGCCCGTGGTGGTGGACCCCAAGGGGCGCAACTGGCGCCGCTACGCCGGGGCCACCGTCCTCACCCCCAACCAGAAGGAGCTGGAGGAGGTCCTGGGCCGCCCCTTGGGGGAGGCGGCGGAGCTGGCGGCCCGGGGCCAGGAGCTCCGGGCCCGCCTGAACGTGGCCTGCCTTCTGGTCACCCAGGGGGCCCGGGGCATGACGCTCCTGGACGAAGCGGGCGCCCTGCACCTGCCGGCCCGCACCCCCCGGGAGGTCTTCGACGTCTCCGGCGCCGGGGACACGGTGGCGGCGGTCCTGAGCCTGGGGCTGGCCCTGGGGCTGCCTCTCCCCCAGGCCGCGGCCCTGGCCAACACCGCCGCCGGGGTGGTGGTCACCAAGCGGGGCACCGCCCCCATCCTCCCGGGCGAACTGGAGCGGGAGCTCACCGGCTACGTGCACCGGGAGGAGAAGGTGGTGAGCCTGCGGGACCTGCGCTTCATCCTGGCCCACCTCAAGGCCCAGGGGAAGAGGGTGGTGTTCACCAACGGCTGCTTCGACCTTTTGCACGTGGGCCACGTGAAATTCCTGGAGGACGCCCGGCGCCTGGGGGACGTCCTGGTGGTGGCCCTGGACTCCGACGCCTCCGTGCGCCAGGTGAAGGGGGAGGGACGGCCCATTTTGGATCAGGAGCAGCGCCAGCGCCTGCTGGCCGCCCTGGCTGCGGTGGACTACGTCACCCTCTTCGATTCCGCCGAGCTTCCCCGGATTTTGGCGGAGCTCAAACCCGATGTGCTGGCCAAGGGGAGCAACTACCCCGAGGAGCAGGTGGCCGGCCGGGAGGTGGTGGAGGCCTACGGCGGCGAGGTGCGCCTGGTGCCCATCCGGGAGGACATCTCCGTCTCCGGGATCCTCCATCAGATCCGCAACGGCTGAGGCATTATGTGATTTGTGGGAGAAGGGGCCAGGGGGCGCAGACCCCTGCCCCCTCTCCCACGCCCTCTCCCCCAACCCCATGAAGGGGGTGGGGAGGGCTAGGAGGGGAGGGTGGGGGAGCCACCTCCCCCAGCCCTCCCCTCCATCTGAGGTCATGGACCTCAGGCGGAGGGAAGTGCCTCCTCCTTCTTTTTTCGGGCCAGCCGGCCCGCCTTTTCCACCCGCTCCATCAGGAATTCCAGCCACGCCTGCCACTGGCCGGACCAGGGCGGCAGGTACTTCTCCAGCCTGGGGAGGGGCACCTCCGCCCGGGCGCTGGTGGCGTGCCCCCCCGCCTTGCCCAGCCGGCCGAAGGCGGCCTGGGCCAGCCGCCCGGCATTCTTGCGCAGGCCGTCATTGCGGAAGATGACGATCAGGTGATCCTGATAGATGCCCCCCACGATGGTCCAGGAGATCTCCTCCACCCTGAGGAAGGAATCGGCGATGATCACCAGGATGTCCGGGGTGGAGACCGGGCCCAGGAAGGTGTACAGGCGGTTGCCCTTCACCCGGTAGCGGCGCAGGGCCTGCTGGTAGTACTGCAGCATGGCCAGGGTGAGTTCGGCGAACTCCAGACGGCGCACCAGGGCCAGGCGGGTGTAGCGGAAGAGGTAGTGGAAGGCCCGGATATCGGCCTCGCAGGCCGGGCGCTCGAAATTGGAGGTGTCCGTCTTGATGCCGTAGTAGAGGGCGGTGGCCAGCTGCAGGGAGGGTTTGATGCGGGCGGCCCGCAGGTATTCCGTCAGGATGGTGGAGGTGGCGCCATAGGTGGGCCGGATGTCCAGGAGCCGGGCGGTGCTGTCCGGATGCCGGGGGTGGTGGTCGATGATGAGGTCGTAGCGGTGCCGGGCGAAGAGCTCATGGTGGGGGGGCTGGGAGTCCACCAGGGCGAAACGGGTGAAATGGGCCGGGTCCACCTCGGGATAAGGCAGCAGGGGGATGTTGAGCAGGCGCACCATCCTTTGGTTCTGGGGGCGGGTGATGGGCCGGATGGGGGAGATGAGACAGCCGGAGATGCGATGCCACAAGAGCCTTTTGAGGGCCAGGGCGCTGGCGATGGAGTCCGGGTCGGCGTCAATGAGGATGAGGAGATGGTCCTCGTGGTGAAAGAGTTGATACAGACGGGCAAGCTGGGATTTCATCGCGGTCACGTTGCTTAGGGATTTTATCTGAATTTGGCACCGGGGAAGGGGGAAAAATGCCCGGGTGAGCAAGAAAATGGCAGACCCCCTCAAAGAGATGCGTCAGGCGGGCGGCAAAAATCTCCGCCACATGCGGAAAGTTAAAGTTTTGCGGGCCGGAGCCGATGAAGTGAGCGACACCGGGATGTCCCTCAAACCAGGCAGAAAGGGGGGCGCAGCAGGAACAGGGGGGGGTCCCGGAGCATGGATGCCATAGGCCTTTTCAAGGAGGAAAGCCCACATGAGTCTGGTCATCAACCACAACCTCATGGCGATGACCGCGTCACGCTACCTCACCGCCACCTACAGCCGCCTGTCCCAGTCGGTGGCCCGCCTGGCCTCGGGACTGCGCATCAATTCCGCCGCCGATGACGCCGCCGGTCTGGCCATCCGGGAGATCATGCGCACCGACATCCGGGTGCTCAACCAGGGGGTGCGCAACGCCAATGACGCCCTCTCCCTCATCCAGACGGCGGACGGGGCCCTGTCGGTCATTGACGAGAAGCTCACCCGCATGAAGGAGCTGGCGGAGCAGGCGGCCACCGGCACCTATACCGACGTCCAGCGCCTCATCATGGACAGCGAGTATCAGGCCATGGCCTCGGAGATCACCCGGATCGCCAACGCCACGGACTTCAACGGGGTCAAGCTCCTGGACGGCAGCCTCTCCGGCACCGGCCTGGACGGCTCCCTGGGCAACCAGATGAAGATCCACTTCGGCACCGGCAACAGCTCCGCCGAGGACTACTACTACATCCGCATCAGCGCCGCCACCGCCTCGGCTTTGGGGGTGGGCAATGCCATCGACGCCGGCCGGGCGGGCTACACTATCAGCACCCAGGCTGCGGCCCAGCAGGCCCTGGAGGCCATCGACGCGGCCATCACCTCCAAGGACAACATCCGGGCCAACCTGGGGGCCCTGGCCAACCGCCTGGCCAACACCATCACCAACCTCACCATCCAGGCGGAGAACCTGCAGGCGGCGGAATCCCGCATCTCGGATGTCAACGTGGCCACCGAGATGACGGAGTTTGTGCGCAACCAGATCCTCACCCAGGCGGCGGTGGCCATGCTGGCCCAGGCCAACGCCCTGCCGCAGCTGGCCCTGCAGCTCATCCGCGGCTAACCGGACCTTCTTGCCGGGGCAGGGGGGTAAAATCTTCCCTGCCCCCAAGCCGCCCCCCATTTTCCCGGCCCGCTTCCAAGGCGTGGCCCCTGGCACAGGCTTTGCTTTGTCGGGGAGAAAACTGAGTCGCTGCTTCCGGCGCCATGGCAGACACCACCGTCACCGGCCTCACCTCCCGCCTCTACTATCAGCCGGCCATCACCTTCACCGGCCTGGGCTCCGGCATTGACAGCCAGACCATGATCAACCGGCTGGTGGAGGTGGAGGCCCGCCAGCTCAAGCGCTTCAGCGCCTGGAAGGAGGAGTGGCTGGCCAAGATCGAGGCCTTAAGCGCCCTGCAGGAGAAACTCCGGGCCTTCCGCACCACGGCCGCCGGCATGGACAGCCCCGGGGAGTTCCAGGTCCGCCGGGCGAGCGTCAGCGACCCCGCGGTCCTCACGGCCGCGGCCAGTCCCGGGGCCGCTTTGGGCAGCCACCGGCTCCTCATCCAGCAGCTGGCCCGAAATGAGGTGGAAGTGCACCAGGGCCTGCCCAGCCCCGACACGGTGGTGAATGGCAGCGGCACCGCCAAGACCCTGGCCCTCACCTACGCCGGCACCCCCTTCACGGTCAATGTCCCCTCCGGTGCCACCCTCACGGACCTGGCCGCGGCCATCAACGCCAGCGGCGCCAACCCGGGGGTGCAGGCGCTGGTGGTGGATCTGGGCCCGGCTGCCGGCGACGGCCGCTTTCGCCTCATGCTCCAGGGCCGGGACACCGGCGCCGCCAATACCATCACGGTGAACGACGCCCTCACCACCCTGGACGGCACGGACAACACCCTCAACTTCACCGCCGCCACCTTCACGGAGACCCAAAGCGCCGCCAACGCCCGGCTGCGCCTCAACGGCTACCCCCCCGACGGCTGGATCGAGCGCCCCGGCAACCTGATCACCGACCTCCTGCCGGGGGTGACCCTCACCCTCACCGCGGCCTCCACTGCCGAGGTCAGCCTCTCCGTGTCCCCGGACACCACGGCCATGCAGGAGAAGATCACCGCCCTGGTGCAGGGCTACAACGAGGTGGCCGCCTACATCCGGGAGCTCACCAAATTCGACCCGGTGACGAAGAAGGCCGGGCTGTTGCTGGGCAACTATGTGGTGCAGCTGGTGAAAAGCGGCCTCACCCAGGCGGCCACCGGCAACGCCCCGGGGTTCGCCTCGCCCCCCGATCCCTACCTCAGCCTGGCCCAGGTGGGGATCACCACCGATGCCGACCCTGCCTCCCCCACCTTCGGGCAGCTCAAGGTGGACGAGGCCGCCCTCAGCGCCGCCCTCCGGGAGCGGCCCGAGGCGGTGGGGGAGCTCTTCGCCGCCGCCTTTGCGGGGGTGAGTGACGACGCCACGGGAACCATCAGTTATGTCAGCGCCCTGCCCGGGATTACGAAGCCGGGCATTTACCCGGTCACCGCCACCGTCCAGGGCGGGGTCCTCCTCGGGGGCACCATCAACGGCCACCCGGCCATCGTCTCCGGCGACACCCTGACCGGCGCCGCCGGCTACCCGGAATACGGCCTGGCCGTCAAGGTGGCCCTCACCGACGGCGACCATGCGGGCGTGGTGCGGCTGAAAAACGGGCTTTGCGGCACCCTGACCGACAGGCTGGACGACCTGCTGAGCCTGGCCACCGGGCCGGTACACGTGCTCATCAGAAACTACCAGGACATCATCAGCGGCATTGACGACAAGATCGAGCTGGAGACCCGGCGGCTGGAGGCCTACCGCCAGCGCCTCACCGAGCAGTTCGCCCGCCTGGAGGCGGTGCTGGGCCAGCTGAACGATCAGGCCAATTACCTGGCCGGCCAGATCCAGAAACTGAACAACTCCAAGTCCTGATGGGCATGAGCAGGCGGCGGCCGGGGGGAGGGCAGGGCGGCACCGGATGTCGGGGGGGGGACAGACAGAGCTCTGCAAACAAGATAACCCCTGACAGCCTGCGCACTATCGGCGGCACGGGTATCGGGGGCTGCAGACGGAGCTCAACCGCACACGGCAGAGGCGGCCGGAAGAAGGGCAGGGCGGGGCTTCCCCCGGGAGGCCTCAAGCAGACCTCTGGGAAGTTGGAGGGGCCGGGGAGGAAACCCTGGGAGAGCGGCCCGGGAGTCGGCCTGCCTCTCCCGGGGTCGGTCCGGGGGGGGCGGCGGCCTTAGGGCTCCGCCCCCGACAGGTCCGCCGGTTATCATGAGCACGGGGAGGACACATGAAAACCCAGGTTGTCCATCAGCAGTATCTGACCACCCAGGTGACCACCGCCGACCGCCTGCAGCTGGTGGTGATGCTCTATGAGGGGGCCCTGAACTTCCTCGGTCAGGCCAAGGCCCGCATGGCCGCCAAAGACGCCCCGGGGAAGGGCCTCTACCTCGGCAAGGCCCTGGACATCATCGCCGAGCTGAACGCCTCCCTCAACTTCCAGGACGGTGGGGAACTGGCCGCCAACCTCTCCCGCCTCTACCACTTCATGACCCAGCACCTCACCCGGGCCAACCTCACCTGGAGCGAACAGGCCGTGGAGGAGGTCATGGCCATGCTGACGGAGCTCAAGCAGGCCTGGGAGCAGATCTGCCGCCAGACCGGGGCGGCCCAGGCAGAGGACCCGACCCCCCCGCAGGCCTGCCTCACCCCGTCCCTCAGATCCCTGGTGGTGTGATGATGGCCGGGGAGCGGGGTGGAGGCGGAGACCACGGGCAAGCCGGGCCCCCCGTGTATGCAGGGGGTCGCCGTTTTCAGCCGGGCAGGGGGGCCGGACCCACTTCCCGCACCGCCGGGTGGGAAGGGGGAAGGCCGGCCCCGGTTTCCGGATTGTGAGCGAAGGCAAAACCACCCGCGCAGGTGGCACCCAGGGGCCGTCAAGGGGGCGCCGGCCCCGTATGTCAGGGCAAAGCGGGACGGGCAGGGTGCCCGGACCCGCCTGGGGAGGGGGACAAGGGTCAGGAGTCGACGTTGAAGAACTCACTGTGCCTGACCTCGCCTGGCGAGGAGGGCTGATCCCCCCATGAAGAGCAGCCCCACAGGATGTCGCCGGCGCATGGCCGCAGTCGGTTGGGTGTCAGCGCCGCGACCTGGCCAGGGTGCCCCACGCCCTTCCGGGTGGCGCCGGCACCTGGCCGAGGTCGGCGCTGGTCCCCCGCCTGCAGGGCAGCCCCGGTTATCAGACAGGTGAATAAAGCCATGTTTGAGCTGTCCCCCGCTCAAGGGCGCCCCTGTCTTGGTGCCCGGACCCGCAGGGGGACGGGGGTGCCGCAATGACCGCCGCGGAGATTTACCTCTGTGACGCCCGGGACCCGCAGGGGGAAGGGGTGCCGGCACCGGACGTCAGTCGGCCCGCCTCTGCCGCCTCTTTTCCGGCAAGCGCTCGGGGCCGGACAGCACGGGCTTTCCCGTGGCACGGGCAATGGCTGTGAGCATCCCGCCATAGACCACCCGGTGCAAGGGATCCAGGGCGTGCCAGTAGATCAGCCCGCCCAGGCCCTTGGGGAGGAAGCGGGCCCGCTGCACCAGGCGGCAGCGCCCCTGACCCCGGGGCTCCACCTCAAACTCGAGGATGGCCTCCCCGGGGAGTTTCATCTCCGCCAGCAGCACCAGCCGGGTGGGCGGGTGCACCTCCAGGACCCGCCAGAAATCCAGGGCGTCCCCCACCCGGATCTCCGTGGGGTGGCGCCGGCCGCCCCGGAACCCCACCCCGCCCAGCAGCCGGTCGGCCAGGCCCCGCAGCTTCCAGAGCCCGGTGCCGAAATACCAGCCGGTGCGGCCGCCGATGCGGGCCAACGGCTCCCAGACCTCCTCCGGGGTGGCCTGAAGGGTGATGCCGTAGGCCAGCTCCCGCACCGTCCCCCCGGCATACTCCGGGTCGCCGCAGTACAGCCACTCCGGGGGCACCGTGCGGCCGGCGTCCATCCAGCAGGTGTCCACCTGCTCCTGACGGATGCGCTGCAGAGCCAGGCGGATGGTGGTGCGGCAGTCCAGAAGCTCCTGGGGGATGATCTCCCGGATGCGGTTCTCCCGGCAGATCACCGGGTTGCGCAGCCCCTCCGCCAGGGGCCGGGCGATGGCCGCCGGCACCGGGGTCACCAGGTGGATCCAATAGGAGCTCAGCCGGGGGGTGAGCACCGGCACCGGGATGATGAGGCGCCGCCTCAGCCCCGCCTCCTCGGCATAAATGTCGAAGAGCTTCCGGTAGGTGGTGATCTCCGGCCCGCCGATATCGAAGGTCTGCCCCCTGGTCTCGTCATGCTCCAGACAGCCCGCCAGGTACCCCAGGACATTGCGGATGGCGATGGGCTGCACCGGGTTGTGCACCCACTTGGGGGTGATCATCACCGGCAGGCGCTCCACCAGATAGCGCATGATCTCAAAGGAGGCGCTCCCCGAGCCCAAAATCATGGCGGCCCTGAGAAACGTGGTGGGCACCGGGCCGGACTGCAGGATCCGGGCCACCTCGTGGCGGGAGCGCAGATGCTGGCTTAAGTGCGGGTCCTCCGCGCCGCCTAAGCCCCCCAGGTAGATGATCCGGTCCAGCCCCGCCTCAGCCGCGGCCTGCACCATGTTGCGGGCTGCCTGGCGGTCGGCCTCCTGGTAGTGCTCCGGGGCGGCCAGCATGGAGTGCACCAGATAAAAAGCGGCCCAGCAGCCCTGGGCGGCCCGGCGGAGGGACTCCAGGTCCAGGACGTCCCCCTGGACCAGTTCCACCTGGGGATGCCCCGCCCAGGGCCGGGCCTTGAGTTTGGGCACCGAGCGCCCCAAAGCCCGGACCCGCCAGCCCTCCTCCAGGAGCCTGGGGATGAGCCGCCCGCCCACATAGCCGGTGGAGCCGGTGACCAGGACCGGCCGGGCCCGCCGGTCCGCTGCCGGGGTGCCGAAATGCTCTGCCAGGACCATCACATCCCCCTGCCCTTCTGCTTTTTACTTCATTCTACCGCCAAATGGCCCCGAGGGACAGGAGGGGAAATTCTTTTCCGGGAACCTCCGGCACCCCCCGGTCCTTGCCAAGTCCGCCAGGCGGCGCTATGATGTTACCCGAAGGGCACGCAGGTTTCTCCCGCATCGGAGGAAAACGGACATGCCTCCTCGGACTCGGAGGCAGAGGTGACCGTCATGAGACCTAATCGGCGGGCCATAGTCTTTCTGGCTGCGGTCATGATGTGCTGGTCAGCTCCGGCCCTCCCGGCCAAAGGCGGGCCCACCTTGCGGGAGTTGCAGCAGGCGGTGGCGGCGGAGCCCAAAAACCCCCAGGCCCGCTATATGTTGGGGCTGAAATACGAAATCGAGGGCCGGCCCCAATTGGCCCTCAAGGAATACGCCGAGGCCCTGAAGCTCAAGCCCGACTATCCGGAGGTGCTGCTGCGCTCCGGGGAGGTGAAGTTCATGCAAGGGGATGCCGCCGCCGGTATCCGGGAGGTGGAGCGGGCCCTCAGGCTCAACCCCCGCGCCCCCCAGGCCCGGGAGGCCCTGGCCTTCATGCACGGCCGCCAGGGGCTGACCCACATCGAACAGGGCCGCCCGCAGGAGGCCCTGGCCTCCCTTGAGACCGCCCTAAAATACAATCCCCGGGACGACGGCCTCCTCAACAACCTGGGGGTGGTCCTGAGCCAGCTGGGCCGCCCGGCCGAAGCCCGGGAGGCCTTTGAGGCCGCGGCCCGGGCCAATCCCAACAACCCCCAGGCCCAGTTCAACCTGGGGGTGGCCTACCTCCTGGAGGGCAACAAGGAGGGGGCCCTGCAGCAGTATGCCATCCTGGGCCTCACCCGGCCCCAGGAGGCGGCGGAGCTCTTTGCCCTCATCTCCTTTCCGGACCGCTCCGGCATGGATCCCTCCTATGGGAAATTCCGCAGCGTCGCCCCCGGCCGCTATCCGGAGAGCTTCCGCACCCCTCCCACCCCCGATTATCCCTCGCCCCTGCAGAGCGCGCCGGGTCTGGACACGGGCGGCCGCCACCCCAGCTCCCTTCCCGGCAGCCGGCTCAGGTGAGAGGCCCCCACGGCCCGCCTCCCTTTTGGCCCGGCGTGCCGGCTTCCCGGAGACCCCGGGTCCCTTTTTGTCTGTGGGACAAATATCTTATAATATCTTCAGGGGAACGGGGCCCGGCTCCTTGTCCGTATCCCCCAAACCACCCCTTCTCCGGGCGTGGCGCACACGGGCGGCGGGCTGGTGATCCCTCCGGTTCGCCGGAAGAAAGTATCCGAGGCCGATTCTGAAATCCCCTTTTACTCGTCTCAGCATGTGGCAGCGCCTCAGCCTGCGCACCCGGATTCTGCTGCTTTTGGCCGCCCTGGTGCTCACCACCCTGGCCGGCGGTCTGGTGAGCTTCTGGCACAACGAGGCCACGGAGCAGGTCTTCACCAGCCTGGCGGATCGTCACCTGGCGGCCTTCCAGGCCGCTGAGGAGCTGGAAAACGCCCTCCTGCGCCAGAAGGGCTATCTCACCTACTTTTTCATTGACGGGCAGCCCCGCTGGCTGGAGGAACTGGAGCGGCATCACCAGGCCTTTCTCCGGGCCCTGGACAAGGCTCGGGCCACCGCCCTGACGTCCCCCATGACCGACGTCATCGCCCAGATCGGGGAGCGGTATCAGGTTTATCACCAGACCCGGGGAGGGGTGATCGACCTCTACCGCCAGGGGCGGAAGGAGGAGGGCTGGCGGCACCACCAGGAGGCCCGGGGGCACTACGGCGCCATCATGGATCTGTGCGGCCGCCTGAAACTGGCCCACGATTACGCCATCAGCCGCACCCTCAGCGAAAACCGGCAGCGGGTGCGGCTCATCAACACCCTGACCACCGGGGCCCTCATCACCGTGGTGGGCCTGGGGGCCCTGCTGCTCTACGTTCTCTTCCGGCAGATTCTGGAGCCGCTGCGCCGGCTGGCCCAGGATGACACCCCCGCCACTCCCGGCGACGAGGTCACCGCTGTCAGCCGGCGGATGAAGACCCTGAAGGAGGACATCGACCAGGCCCAGAGCCAACTGGAGAAGAGCCAGGAAAGCCTCCTGCAGGCGGAAAAGCTGGCCCTGGTGGGCAAACTGGCCGCCGGGGTGGCCCACAGCATCCGCAACCCCCTCACCTCGGTGAAGATGCGCCTCTTTTCCCTGGGACGGCACCTCAACCTCACCCCCACCCAGAAGGAGGACCTGGAGGTCATCTCCCAGGAGATCCGGCATATCGACACCATTGTGCGCTCCTTCCTCGAATTCTCCCGGCCGCCGAAACTGAAGATGCAGCCGGTGAGCCTCTCGGAGGTGGTGGACAGCACCCTCACCCTGTTGCGGCAGCGCCTGGACTCCTACGGGGTGGCGGTGGAGGTGCAGCGCTCCGGCCGCCTCCCCGAAACCCAGGGCGACCCGGAACAGCTCAAGGAGATGCTGGTGAACCTGCTCCTCAATGCCTGCGAGGCCATGCCCCGGGGAGGGCGGATCATGATCCGCGAAGGCCGGGGGCAGATGGCCGGCCTGGGGCCGGTGGTCCGGCTCACCGTGCAGGACAGCGGCCCGGGCATCCCCGCCTCCATCCGGGACAAGATCTTCCAGCCCTTCTTCAGCACCAAGGAGGAGGGCACCGGCCTGGGGCTTCCCATCGTGAAGCGCATTGTCACCGAGCACGGCGGCCTCATCCAGGTCGATTCGGCGGAGGGCCGGGGGGCCGCCTTCACCATCACGCTGCCGCTGAGGGAGGAGGCGGAGGCGGTGTCGGCGTGAGGCACGGCAAGGCAGGGGCACCCTGAGACGGGAGCGGCATGGGCGTCATTCTGGTGGTGGACGATGATCCGCAGCTGCGGCTGAGCTTTGAGAAGCTGCTCACCGAGGAGGGCCATACCGTCCTCACCGCCGCCAGCGGCGAGGCGGCCGTGGCCCTGGTGCAGGAGACCGTCCCGGACCTGGTGATCATGGACGTGCGCATGGCCGGGATGAGCGGCCTGGAGGCCTTTGCCGCCATCCATGCCCGGGAGCCCCACCTGCCGGTCATCATCATGACCGCCTACGGCACCACCGAGACGGCCATCGAGGCCACCCGCCTGGGGGCCTTCGACTACGTCCTCAAACCCTTCGAGATCCCGGACATCCTGGCCCTCATCGACCAGGCCCTGGAGGCGGGGCACTGCATGCGCTCCCGGGTGGAGGTGGACGTGCCCCCCCAGGCCGCCGCCGGCGAGGCCCTCATCGGCAAGAGCCGCCCCATGCAGGAGGTCTACAAGGCCATCGGCCGGGTGGCCCCCACCGACGCCACGGTCCTCATCCGGGGGGAGTCGGGCACCGGCAAGGAGCTGGTGGCCCGGGCCATTTATCAGTACAGCCTCCGGGCCCGCAAGGCCTTTTTGGTGATCAATTGCGTCGCCATCCCCGAGACGCTTTTGGAAAGCGAGCTCTTCGGCTATGAGAAGGGGGCCTTCACCGGTGCGGTGCACCGCCGGCTGGGCAAATTCGAGCAGGCGGACGGCGGCACGGTGTTTCTGGATGAGATCGGCGACATGCCCGTGTCCATCCAGGCCAAGATCCTGCGGCTGCTCCAGGAAAAGAAGCTGGAGCGCCTGGGCGGCCGGGAGACCATCCCGGTGGACGTGCGGATCCTCGCCGCCACCAACCGGGACCTGGAGGCCGCCCTGGCGGACGGGCGCTTCCGGGAGGACCTCTACTTCCGCCTCAACGTGGTGACCATCTGGCTGCCGCCGTTGCGGGACCGGGTGGATGACATCCCTCTTCTGGCCGACTACTTTCTGGCCCGCTTCTCCCGGGAGATGGGCCTCAACAACCCGGGCCTGGCCCCGGAAGCCATGGCCCTGCTCCAGCGCCACCACTGGCCGGGCAATGTCCGGGAGCTGGCCAACGTCCTCCAGAAGGCCCTGATCTTCAGCCGGGGCTACCCCATCCGGGCCCCGGACATTGTCCAGGCCTTGGGGGGCGACGCCGAGGCCCGGGGCGAGGAGCCCCCCGGGGAGGAGGCCCTGCGGCGCTGGGTGCGCCACCTGCTCCTGTCCAGGGGCGACCGCAGCCCCCACCTCTTTGATGGCGCCCTGGAGGTGGTGGGCCGCCTCCTGGTGAGCGAAGCCCTGGAGCTCACCGGCGGCAACCGCAGCCAGGCGGCCCGCCTCCTGGGGCTCTCCCGGCCGACGCTTCTGGCCAAGATCGACCGCTATCAGCTGAAGATCGCCACCACGGTGAAAAGCGCAGGGAAAACACCGGCAGAGGGGCCGGAGGGAGGCAATCCATGGGGGTGACGGTGAAGCCGGTGACCGACGGGGCCGGGCTGGAGGAATTTCTGCGACTTCCCTGGGAGATTTACCGGGACGACCCCTGCTGGGTGCCGCCTCTGGTCCCGGAGCAGCGGCGCTTCCTGGACCCCCGGCGGGGCCCCTTCTTTGAGATCGGGGAGGCCCGGTATTTCCTGGCCTATCGTGACGGCCGCCCGGTGGGCCGCCTCACCGCCCAGGTCAACCACGCCTACGAGCACCACCACGACCGGGAGACCGGCTTTTTCGGCTTCTTTGAATGCCACCCCGAGGCAGAGGCGGCCGAAGCCCTCTTCCAGGCCGCCGGGGAGTGGCTGGCCCGGCGGGGCAAGACCCGGATGGTGGGCCCCCTGAACTTCTCAGTCTATGACGAGATGGGCCTGTTGGTGGAGGGCTTCGACACCCTGCCGGCCATCCTCCAGACGCACAACCCCCCGTACTACGTGGAGCTGCTCACGGCCTTGGGCTTCACCAAGGTGATGGACTGGCTGGCCCTGCGCATCACCGAGCGCCAAGTGGATCAGGCCGCCATGGAGCGCACTCTCACCAAAATCCTCCAGGGCCAGCCTCTGGTGCTGCGCACCCTGAAGAGAGGGGAGATGCGGCGCCGGGCCCAGGAGGTGTATGAGCTCTTCAACGAGGCCTGGGAGCCCAACTGGGGGCATGTGCCCCTGTCCCGGCGCCAGTTCGACCACCTCTTCCGGGAGCTGGCCCCCCTCATCCGCCCCGAACTGGTGAACCTTATCCTCCACGACGACCGGCTGGTGGCCTTCAGCATCACCATCCCGGACCTCAACCCCCTGGTGAAGGAGCTCAACGGCCGCCTCACCCCCTGGGGACGTCTGCGCCTGTGGTACGCCGCCCGGTATGCCCCCGTGCGCAAGGTCCGGGCCCTGGTGTTGGGGGTGCATCAGCCCTACCAGGGCAAGCGCCTGCATTACGCCCTGGTCCTGAACACCTACTTGCACCTTTTGCGGCATACCCCCTGTGAGGCCTGCGACCTGTCCCTGATCCCGGAGAACCTCACCTCCTACCTCAAGGCCCTGAAAAGCCTGGGGGCCAGGCATTACAAGACCTTCCGCGTCGTGGGCCGGGAAATCCGGGGTTGAGGCTTGGGAGAGGGGGCCAGAGGTCGTGGACCCCTGCCCCCTCTCCCACACCCTCTCCCCCAACCCCGTAAAGGGGGCTGGGAGGGGAGTTAGAGGGGAGGGCGGGGGAGCCACCGCTTCCCCAGCCCTCCCCTCACACGGATGTCTAGCGGCTGCCTGACCCCTCAGTCCACAATCTCCCCCAAAAGGTCCGGGGCCACCACCCGGGTGAGGCGCACCCGCTGCAGGGTGCCCGGGCGGCCTTGGCCGGCGGTGATGAGCACCCGGCCGTCGATCTCCGGCGCCTGGAGGCTCAGGCGGCCGCTCAGGAGATACTCGCTCTCCTCGCTCACCCCCTCCACCAGGACCTCCTGCACCGTGCCCACCAGGCGGCTGAGCTCCTCTTTGACGATGCGGCTCTGCAGGGCCTTGAGGCGGCGGGCCCGGGCCCGGGCAGTGCGCCGGGGCACCGGGGGTCCCAACCGGGGGGCGGCGGTGCCCTCCTCGGGTTCATAGACAAACACCCCCAGGTGCAGGAAGCGCACCTCCGCGGCCAGATCCAGGAGGGCGGCGAACTCCTCCTCGGTCTCGCCGGGGAACCCCACCATCACCGTGGTGCGCAGCGCCGCCTGGGGCAGGGCCGCCCGGAGATCGGCGAACAGCCGCCGCAGGGCGGCGTTGGTGTAGCGTCGCCCCATGCGCCGCAGCACCGCATCGTGGGCGTGCTGGATGGGAAGGTCAAAGTACGGGCAGATCTGGGGATGGGCGGCCATGACCTCCATAAGCCGCCGGGTCACCCGGGAGGGGTGGCCATAGAGGAGGCGGATCCACGCCAAGCCGGGGAGGCGGGCCAGCTCCGTGAGCAGCTCCGGCAGGCCCGGGCGAAACCCCCACTCCCGGCCGTAGGCGGTGGTGTCCTGGGCCACCAGGATGAGCTCCCGCACCCCCGAGGCCGCCAGCGCCTCGGCTTCGGCCAGCAGCGTGGCCAGGGGCCGGCTGCGGTAGGGGCCGCGGATGCGGGGGATGGTGCAAAAGGTGCACCCATGGCTGCAGCCCTCGGCGATCTTGAGATAGGCCAGGTGCGGCGGGGCGGCGGGCAGACGGGGCTGGGGGGCGGCGTAATCGAAGCGGGGAGCGCTGACGTGCAGCCGCCCGGTGGGCTGCGCCTCAAGGAGCCGGGCTAAGTGCGGGAAGTCGTTCACCCCCACGAAGAGGTCCACCTCCGGCAGCAGCTCCGGCAGCTCGGCCCCATAGCGCTGGGGCAGGCAGCCCGCCACCACCAGCCGGGTTCCCGGAGCCCGGGCCTTGTGCCGGGCCAGCTCCAGGATGGTGTCCACCGCCTCCTGGGCGGCGGGGGCGATGAAGGCGCAGGTGTTCACCAACAGCAGGGAGGCGGCCTCGGGCGCCGCCACCACCTGCCAGCCCTGCCGGGCCAGCTCCCCCAGCATGATCTCGGTGTCCACCAGGTTCTTGGGGCACCCCAGGGAGACGGTGAAGACAGTCTTGGGTGGGGAATCAGGGGTCAGACGCGCTCGCCTCGCTCCTTGCAGAAATAGAGTGTCCCCGGGCCGGCCCTCCTCAGGGGGAAGCGAAGGACAGCACCGTGCGGGCGTCGATGGCGGCAAACATCACCAGCCACCACGCCCCCTGGGCCAGCCAGAAGAGGCGCCGCCCCCGGGGGTGGGCCCCCAGGCGGGCATGCAGCTCCTCCATGAAAATGTACAGGATGGCGCATTCCAGCGCAAAGGGCGGAAATCCCAGATACCCAAGGACGGGCATCTCAAAGACCTTGCCGAAGCCCAGGATGGGCAGGGTGTAGATCCAGCGGGCGCTGGCGGGATGGTTCCACAGCTCCCACCACAGGCCCAGCAGCAGCCCGGCGGTGAGGAGGCAAAGGACCTCCCGGCGCTCTCCGGCAAGCCAGCGGGCGGTGAAAGAGGGCCGACCCACCAGAGGGAGGAGGGGGTCGCCCAGGAGGATCACCCCCAGCCAGATGAGGGGAAAGGCATGGGTGGGAAAGACCAGGGGCAGGACAAGGCAGGCCGTTCCCAAAATGAGAAATACGGGCGGCCAGTGCTCAAAGGTGAGGGGCCGCCCCCGCCGGCCGGAGAAAGCCCCGAAGGCCTGCAGCACCCGGGCGGTGAGCAGGATGGCCGGCACCACGGTGGCAAAGGCCAGGGCATAGCCCGGCCAGCGCAGCCACAGGCGGGGCTCCAGGCCCACGTAGCGCCAGTTGAGGAGGTGGAGATTGACGAGCTCAAAGAGGAGCCAGAGGGTGACGGAGAAGGCGGCGGCCCGGAGAAATTCCCTGGGCCGCTGCCACAGCCAGGACTCCTGAGCCTTGAGGAGCAGGAGGCCGTCCAGGAACAGGAGCAGGGGCCACCAGGCCAGATGGTAGAGATAGGCGCGCACCGGCGGAGAATCCAGCGCCACTCCGGCCAGGGCTCCCAGCCAGACGAGGAGGGCGGCCAGGATCTGGCCCCGGGCCGCCAGGGGAGGATCATGCACTTTCATGGCATTCATCTTGCAAAATTTATGTAAAACCCTGGGCCTCACGGAGGACGCAGGAGGCCGGCACCGGTCTCGCCGGCCTCGAGGGCTCATGCCAGCCCCCGGTCGCCGCAGCTATTTTATCAGGAAATTCAACGAGCTTGAGGGCGTCTACCCAAAAAGTGCAGAGGCGGTGCGTTTTTTCCTTGATTGTGCCTGACCAACTCTGCTATGGATGGGGTTACCGCACGCAGCAGGGGAAACCCGTCTCATGGGGGAGGCGGGACCAGCGTCCCGGAGATTCCGACCACTCACCCACAACATGGGGGTTATCATGCTATCCTGGTGGATGGCCGTCATCCTGGTGTCTTCCCTGGCCATGGGCTGTGGCGGCGGCGCCCGCCAAGCCGCCGTCAAACCGGAGGCCCCGCCTCCTGAGCTGGCTGCCCAGGAACCGGACCTTGAGCTGGCCGACGGGGAGGAGTCCCTGGGGGGGGAACTGAGCGCCAAACGCATCGAGGAGCTCCTGGCCAAAAGCGGCCTCACCTCTCTTGACCCGGCCGTCGAAGAGGAGCTCAAAAAATGGGACCAGAAGATCAAGTTTGACATGCCGGTGGACGTCAACCGGCAGGTCAAGGCCTACCTGGTCTATTTCTCCACCGAGCGCAAGGAGATCATCCGCCGCTATCTGGCCCGCTCCACCCGCTATCTCCCCATGATCCACGAGATCTTCCAGGAGCATGGCCTCCCGGAGGATCTGGCCTACCTGGCCATGGTGGAAAGCGGCTTCAACCCCCACGCCTACTCCCACGCCCATGCCTGCGGCATGTGGCAGTTCATCCGGGGCACCGCGGTGCGCTACGGCCTCACCATCAACAATTACGTGGATGAGCGCCGGGACCCGGAAAAATCCACCGTGGCGGCGGCCAAATACCTCACCGACCTCTATAAGCGCTTCGGCTCCTGGTACCTGGCGGCGGCCAGCTACAACTGCGGCGAGGGCCGGGTGCAGAAAGAAATTGATGCCGGCACCCACAAGAATTTCTGGGAGCTCTCCGGCAATGATCGCCTGCCCACCGAGACCAAGAATTACGTCCCCCAGATGATCGCCGCCATGATCATCGCCAAGAATCCGGAAAAATTCGGCTTCCGCAATATCGCCTACCTGCCGCCTTTGAAATACGACACCGTCAAGGTGAACGAGCCCACCTCCCTCAAGGCGGCGGCGGTGGCCTGCGGCGTGTCGGTGGAAGAGATCCAGATGCTCAATCCGGAGTTGCGCAAGGGGGTGACGCCTCCGGACGCGCCGGTCTATGCCCTGCGCCTCCCCAAGAACGCCGCGGACAGGTTCCACCGCAACATCATGATGGCCCGGGCCGAGTTTCCGGCCTTTGCCAGTGAGCCGGTGCGGGCCGACAGCGGCAGCCGCAGTGTGCGGCGCACCGGCGGCACTTCCCGGAAGACCGCCGCGGCCACCAAATCCCGGGCCAAGACCGCCACCGTCGCCAAGAAAGGAAGCAAGCCGGCCCCCGTGCAGGTGGCCGCAGCCAGCAGGGGCAAACCCGGCAAGGGGACCCAGGCCAAGTCCGCCCCGCCGGTGCACACCGCCTCCATCCTGGGGGGTGGCGCCAAGGCCCCGGCCAGCGCCAAACCGGCCCCCAAACCGGCGGTGAAGGGCACCGCTGCGGTGGCCAAGAAAACCAGCTCCTCCGGCAGCGCCGCCAAGAAGAACGGCACCACGTCTGCCAGCAAGAAGAAGTCGAACCAGGCGGCCGGCGCCTCGGTGCGCCTGGCCAAGCGGGGCGGCTGAAGGGCATTGTGACGGCGGCCCACAGGGGCGGGAGATCGGGACGGCCCCTGAATCTGATGGAGAATCCCCTCGGGTGAGGGGGTGGCCGCCACCGGCGGCGGCATCCCCCCAACCTGACCGAATCAAGACGTAAGAAGGGGCAGGGGGGACGGAGTTTCCTCTGCCCCTTTAGGCTTGTGAGGGCGGGCGCACCCAGCCCCGGAGGCGTCCGCCTCCCCCTCAAGGGCGCCTAGGGGTGCTCCTCGCCGTCCGCCTGTCCGCCGGAAACCGGCGGGGCCGGTCATTTTTTTCTGCAAAAAATTCCCCTGCCCCCTTGATTTTCGCGGCAACCTGATTAATCATTTGTTAGCACTCAATGGCGGTGAGTGCTAACAGCGGCTCGCCGCCGTCAGCCGCTCCAAGCCTCAAACTGCAGCAAAATTCCCAGTTTTTCATTTCCAAAGGAGGAGGGTTCATGAAGGTCAAACCCCTGAACGATCGCGTCCTGGTCAAGCGCACCGAGGAGATGCAGATGACCAAGGGGGGCATCTACATCCCCGACACCGCCAAGGAAAAGCCCATTGAGGGCAGGATCATCGCGGTGGGACCCGGCAAGATGAGCGACCAGGGTCAGCGCATGACCCTGCAGGTCAAGGAGGGCGATCGGGTGCTGTTCAGCAAATATGCCGGCACGGAGATCAAGATCGAAGGCGAAGAATATCTCATGATGCGGGAAGACGATATCCTGGCCATCATCGAAGAGTAAAATCCTCACGCATTTTCCGCTCAGAGCAGCAGCGAATCCCCCAAGGAGGACACACACGCAATGGCTGGCAAAGAGATCAAGTATGACGTCAAGGCCCGGGAGGCCATGCTCCGGGGCGTCAACACCCTGGCGGACGCGGTCAAGGTCACTTTGGGGCCCAAGGGCCGCAACGTCATCCTGGAAAAGTCCTTCGGCGCCCCCACCATCACCAAGGACGGCGTCACCGTGGCCAAGGAGATCGAGCTGGAGGACAAGTTCGAGAACATGGGGGCCCAGATGGTGAAGGAGGTGGCCTCCAAGACCAGTGACGTGGCCGGCGACGGCACCACCACCGCCACCATCCTGGCCCAGGCCATCTACCAGGAAGGCGCCAAGCTGGTAGCCGCCGGCACCAACCCCATGGCCCTGAAGCGGGGCATCGACAAGGCCGTGGCCGCGGTGGTGGAGGAGCTCCGGAAGATCTCCAAGCCCACCAAGGACCAGAAGGAGATCGCCCAGGTGGGTACCATCTCCGCCAACAACGACGCCTCCATCGGCAACATCATCGCCGAGGCCATGAGCAAGGTGGGCAAGGAAGGCGTCATCACGGTGGAGGAAGCCAAGGGCATGGAGACCACCCTGGAGGTGGTGGAAGGCATGCAGTTCGACCGGGGCTACATCTCCCCCTACTTCGTCACCAACCCGGAGAAGATGGAGGTCAACCTGGAGGAGCCCTACATCCTGGTGCATGAGAAGAAGATCAGCGCCATGAAGGACCTCCTGCCGCTCCTGGAGCAGATCGCCAAGATGGGCAAGCCCCTCCTCATTGTGGCCGAGGACGTGGAGGGTGAGGCCCTGGCCACCCTGGTGGTGAACAAGCTCCGGGGCACCCTGCAGGTGGCGGCGGTGAAGGCCCCCGGCTTCGGCGACCGGCGCAAGGCCATGCTGGAGGACATCGCCATTCTCACCGGCGGCCAGGTGATCAGCGAGGACATGGGCTGGAAGCTGGAGAACGTCACCCTCAAGGAGCTGGGCACCGCCCGCCGGGTGAACATCGACCGGGACAACACCACCATCATCGACGGCGGCGGCTCCCGGGAGGCCATCGAGGGCCGGGTGAAGCAGATCCGGGCCCAGATCGAGGAGACCACCAGCGACTATGACCGGGAGAAGCTGCAGGAGCGGCTGGCCAAGCTGGTGGGCGGCGTGGCGGTCATCCGGGTCGGCGCGGCCACCGAGGTGGAGATGAAGGAGAAGAAGGCCCGGGTGGAGGACGCCCTCAACGCCACCCGCGCCGCGGTGGAGGAGGGCATCGTGCCCGGCGGCGGCGTGGCCCTGCTGCGCACCATCCCGGTTCTGGCCGAGATGAAGCTCGACAACCATGACGAGCAGCTGGGCGTGAACATTATCAAGCGGGCGGTGGAGGAGCCCATCCGGCAGATCGCCAACAACGCCGGCTTTGAGGGCTCGGTGGTGGCCGAGCACGTGAAGACCCTCAAGGGCGCCATGGGCTTCAACGCCGAAACCGGCCAGTACGAGGACCTCATGGCCGCGGGCGTCATCGACCCCACCAAGGTGGTGCGCTTCGCCATCCAGAACGCCGCTTCCGTGGCCGGCCTGCTGATCACCACCGAGGCCATGGTGGCCGAGAAGCCCAAGAAGGAGGAACCCGCGGCGGGCATGCCCGGCGGCGGCATGGGCGGGATGTATTAATGGGAAGTGGGGAAGGGGGCTAAGGGCCAATGGCCCTTACCCTTCCCCACACATCATCCCCCAATCCCATGTAGGGAGGAGAAATTTGGGGAAGCGAGCTTTTCTCCCGCTTCCCCCGGCTTACTTGCGGGTTGGGAGGGGGCGTGGGGGAGGGCAGGGACATCAGGTTCCTGACCCTCCCCCACAAATTTTCAGGCCGTCCAGATGACCCCGGCGTAGCCCACGAAGGAATCCCCGGGGAGCACGTCGTAGCTGGTGTAGTAGTCCACCAGCAGCGCCCGGGTGGCGCCCAGCTTTTTGGCCCCGGCCAGCGCGGCGGCGGGCGCGCCGGCGGAGCAGGAGCTCAGATCCCGGTCCGCCAAGGCAATGGCCGAGAGAGGGTCCATCTGCAAAAGGGCCTCCACGAAGCGCCGGTCATTGACCTCCTTCACCCACTGCACCGCCTGCGGCCCATAACCCTGGGGGGCAAAGCCGTAGTTCAGCCCGTAATGCGTCAGGTCGGCGGAGCCGATGAGGAGCACGCTCTGCTTCAGCTCCCGGGCCACCTCCACCACCGCCTCCCCCAGGCGTACCGCCTCCGGGGTCTGGGGGGCCCTGAGCGCCAAAAGCCGGGCCTGGGGGAAAAAGTACTTCACGAAGGGCAGATTCACCTCGATGGTGTTGTCCCCGGGATACTCGGGTTTCAGGGCCAGGCGCTGCCTTAAGGGGGCGTAGAACTCCGTGGCCAGGGGGATCTCCCCCAGGGGCGTCTCCCAGGCCTCGTCGGTGACCAGCAGGGGCGGCCCCCCCGGGAGATGGCCTCCGAAGAGCACCACCACCTCGGGCTTGACCGCCCGGGAGCAGAAGAAAAAGACCTTTGCCGCCAGCCTGCCGGAGAAGTACCAGCCGGCGTGGGGCACCAGGCCCCCCAGGGGCTGAATCTCGGGCTCAAGGGGCTGAACCCCGGCGATGAATTTCTCGATTTCCGCCCGGCAGGCGCCGCCGCTGCCGGGATACCAGCCGGAGGACAACATCCGGGGCCGCACCGCCATGGTTTCCTCCTTCACCTTAGGGGCGGAGCCGGGAGACCCGCTCGCCCGGGAGGGGGCTTTTGGGCCCACCGGGAGCGATGGGGCTAAGGTGTCATGACCCCCTCGCCCTTCATGCGGCGTTCTTAGTGAGATTCCGGAGACATCAAGGCCAAGGCCCCGATATCCTTAAATAAAGTTAAAGGAGCGGGAGAGGGCAGACGGCAGAGGAGGCACCGGGGCCGCCGCCCCCATCCCCTTTTCCCAAAAGTTTTCCATCCCTGCTCCGGACGCCTCAGCCTTTGCCGGTCTTGAGGAGAAACTCCTCCACCTGGCCGTTGATGGTGAGGAAGACGGGGGTGAATTCCTCATCCCGGGGGAAGGTCTTGCCCACCCGGATGCGATAGGTGTCGCCGTGCAGGGTGATGAGATACTCCGGCGCCTCACCGGAGCCGGAGGCCAGCTGCACCAGGATCTCCTCGGTATTGTCGTGGATGTTGATGAAGAGCACCTGCCGGCCGTGGCGCTCGCCCCCCACCCCCTCCAGCCGGGCGGCCACTTCATCCCCCCGATGCACCAGCACCAGGGAGGAGGTGCTGATGGAGATGGGATACGGCTGGGGGGGACGGGGGGGCCGAGCCGGGGCGGCGCCGGCGCTGCGGGCGTAAAAGAATTCCTCGGCCTCCGTGGGGAACAGGGAGTAAGTGAGGAGGTCCTCCTCCGTCTCCACATCCGGCCGGTAGAGCAAGGGTGCTTCCTCCTCCAGTTCCTCCTCCACGCCCTCCACCCAGCCCAGGACCCGCTGCTGCAGCTCCAGGCTCACCGGGGTGTAGAGCCGCCCGAAGCGGCCCTTGAGGAGGTCCACCAGGCTGGGGATCAGGGT
The DNA here is from genome assembly GCA_937943575.1 of uncultured bacterium. Taxonomy (GTDB): domain Bacteria; phylum Desulfobacterota; class Desulfobaccia; order Desulfobaccales; family 0-14-0-80-60-11; genus JAILZL01. The sequence goes on from CALEAV010000057.1 coordinate 29,718, forward strand.
GTCATAGCGCCGGGGGGCGAGGATGTTCTCCACCGCCTGCAGGCCCACGATCTCCAGGATGCGGCCCTTGAGGGCGGGGTACCCCAGATCGGCCCACACCTGGTGGGCCTCTTTGAAGGCCTGGCTCTGCCGGTCCCGGGCGTCCCGGCGGACGAGCTCCTCCCGGACGAAGTCCTTGAGGAGACTGGGGATGGAGGCGGGTCCCGGCAGATCATCGGGCCGCCGCAGCGCCGGCTCCTGGTAGTGGTATTTTTCCTTCAGGTCGTCCAGGAATTCCGTCACCTCTCCCAGGGCGTCCATGTCCAGCTGCGGGTCATGGCGGGTGCCCCCCAGGGAGAGCATGAGGGACTGCACCGGCGGCGGCCCGTAGGGCCAGGAGAGGGCCGCCAGGGTGGTGTCCACCAGCTCCGCCCCCCGGCGCACCCCTTCCTGATAGCAGGCCACCGCGGTCTGGAGGTTGTCGTGCAGGTGCAGCCTGACCGGCTGGGCATAGTAGCGCTTGAAGGCGGCCACCAGGGTGCCCACCTGGAGCGGCGCCAGCATGCCGAAGGAGTCGTTGAAGCAGATGACATCGGCGCCCAGATTCACCAGCCGGCCGGCCAGATTGAGGTAGTCCTCCAGGGTGATGTGGGGGTTCTGGCTGATGAGGATGGTGGCCTCCACCTGTTTGCGCAGCTCCTTGCCCGTGGCCACCGCCACCGCCAGGTTGTCGGGATCGTTGAGGTTGTCATAGACCCGGATGATGTCCACCCCCAGATGGGCCGCCCGGGTGATGAACCGGCGGATGAGCTCGGGCTCATAGGGCTTGAAGCCCACGAGCATCCGCCCCCGGATGATCATCTGCACGGGGGTGTTGGGGAGGGCCCGGCGCAGGCGCCTGAGCCGCTGCCAGGGGTCCTCCTTCATCTCCGTCAGGGTGGCATAGAAGGAGGTGCCGCCCCAGCAGTCCAGGGAATAGAAACCCACCCGGTCCAGGAGGGCGGCCAGGCGGATCAGGTCCTCCTGCACCAGATAGCGGTGGACAAAATCCTCCTGGCCGTCCCGGAGGGTGACGTCGCTCACTTTGACCGGGTTAAACATGGCTGCCGCCCTTTTTGGCGATCTGGTTCAGGTGGCAGAACAACGCCGCGCTGGCCACATAGAAGCGGTCCCAGGGTTCCACCACGTCCTCGTAGGTGAGCTCCGGCAGCTTGCGCTCCAGGAAATCGGTGGTGAAGGTCCCGGCCCGGAACTCGGGGTCTTGAAGCAGGCGGCGGTAAAAGGGGATGGTGGTCTTGATCCCCCGGATGACATATTCCCCCAGCGCCCGGTCCATGCGGGCCAACGCCTCCTCCCAGGTGCGGCCCCAGACGCAGAGCTTGGAGAGCAACGGATCGAAGTAGGGGGGCACCTCGTAGCCGCCGAAGACGCAGCCATCCAGGCGCACCCCCACCCCGCCGGGGGAATAGTAGCGGGTGATGCGCCCCGGCGAGGGGAAGAAGTTGTTCCGGGGGTCTTCGGCGTTGATGCGGCATTCGATGGCATAGCCCCTCAGGCTCACCTCCTCCTGGGAGAAGGACAACGGCTCCCCGGCCGCCACCCGGATCTGCTCCTTCACCAGGTCGATGCCGGTGATGAGCTCGGTGATGGGGTGCTCCACCTGCACCCGGGTGTTCATCTCCAGGAAGTAGAAGTTGAGATACTTGTCCACCAGAAATTCCATGGTGCCCAGGGAGTGGTAGCCCAGGGAGGCCGCCGCCTTTTTGGCCACCTCGCCCATCTCCCGGCGCTTCTCCGGGGTGAGAACGAGAGAGGGGGCAATCTCGATGAGCTTCTGGTGGCGCCGCTGGATGGAGCAGTCCCGCTCCCCCAGGTGGACCAGGTGCCCCTGGGTGTCCCCCACGATCTGGATTTCGATGTGCTTGGGTTCCTCGATGAACTTCTCCAGATAGATGCCTTCGTCGCCGAAGGCCCGGCCGGCCTCCCGGCGGGCCCCCTCCAGGCTGTCCAGCATCTCCTCTTCCGTCCACACCAGGCGCATGCCCCGGCCGCCGCCGCCGCCCTTGGCCTTGACCAGGAGCGGGAAGCCGATGCGGGCGGCGTGCTCCCGGGCCTCCTCCGGCGCCGTGATCACGGGGGAGCCGGGAATGATGGGCACCCCCGCCTGGGCCATCAGCTCCCGAGCCAGGACCTTGTCCCCCATCTGCCGGATGGCCTCGGGAGGGGGACCGATGAAGATGATGCCGGCCTCGGCGCAGGCCTGGGCGAACTGCCAGTTCTCCGCCCCGAAGCCGTAGCCCGGGTGGATGGCATCAGCCCCGGCCCATTTGGCCACCTCGATGATCTGGGCAAAATCCAGATACCCGGCCAAGGGCCCCGGACTGACGGAAATGGCCTGGTCCGCCTTGACGATGTGCAGGGCGTTGGCATCGTGCTCGGTGTAGATGGCCACCGTGGGGATGCCCAGCTCCTTGCAGGCCCGGATGATGCGGATGGCGATCTCGCCGCGGTTGGCGATGAGGACTTTGCGGAACAGGGGCATAAAGGAAACCTGTGAATATGATTATTTTTTCCCTGGATTAATTAAATGTCAGGGGCCGGTCTTTGTCAAGCACGGCGGCAGCCCCGGGGCATATGCCCGTGGAGGCGGAAAAGGAGTGGCAGGGAAGCCAGATGCAGAAGGACGGAGAAGCCCACCAACAGCCCCAGGCTCAGATCATAGAGAAGCCCCATGAGGGCGCTCCCCAGGAACCAGCAAAGCCCGAAGCCGGTATGGAAGATCCCGAAGGCGGTGGCCCGGCGCCTGGGGGGCACCAGCTCCGCCAGCACCGCCTTGACCACGGACTCCTGCACTCCCATGCCGATGCCCCAGAGCACCACCCCGGCCAGGGCCAGGGAAAAGCCGCCGAAAAAGACCAGGGGCGCAAACCCGGCAGTCACCGCCACGGCTCCCCCGAGGACCGGCAGGCCCCGGCGGTCATAGAGGCGTCCCAGGGCCAAGGCGGCCACGGCGTCCACCCCCATGGCCACGGCGTAAAACAGCGGGATCCACACCGGCGGCAGCACCCCGGTCCTGCCGAAATGATAGGCGATGAGGGGGAAATCGGCGCAGCCCGCCGCCAGGAGTCCCAGCGCCCCCACATAGAGCCAGAAAGGGCGGCTCAGGCCCTGGGTCTCCAGCTCCGGCACCTTCACTTCCAGGTCCTGGGGCTGGGGATAGAGACGGGCGGCGGCGGTGATCACTCCCAGGGCCAGCAACGCCGGAAGCAGAAGCCAGGCGAAGGCGGCCCGATACCCCCCCAGCCAGGCCAGCACTCCGGCCACGAACAGGGGCCCGGCCACGGCGCCCAACTGGTCCATGGCCTCATGGAAGCCGAAGCCCCAGCCCCGGCCCACCCGGCTGACGGCATGGGAGAGCATGGCGTCCCGGGCGGGGGTGCGCAGGGCCTTGCCCACCCGCTCCAGGAGGATAAGCCCGGCCGCCACCGGCCAGGACCCGGCCAGGGCCAGGAGGGGCACCGCCAGGAGATTCAGGGCATAGCCCGCCCAGGTGATGCCCCAGTAGCGGCCCAGGCGGTCGGCGAGATAGCCCGAGGCCAGCCGCAGGGCATAGCCGAGAAACTCCCCCAGCCCGGCCACCACCGCCACCACCACGGCGCTGGCCCCCAGGAGGCCGAGATAGGGCCCGGTGACGCTGCGGGCGCCCTCATAGGTGAGGTCGCTGAAGAGGCTCACCACCCCGATGAGGAAGATGAACTTCCAGGCGGCCCGCTGGGGGGAGGGAGGGCTCATGGCCGCCCCCGGCGGCCCATGGTCAGGGGAAGCTCCCATGTGAGGCGGTGGGGCAGGCGGAGCCAGGGCAGGGGGTCCACCAGGTGCACCGCCGGGTGGCGGCCCAGCACCCCCCAGTCCAGAAGCTCGGCTTCCCGGGCCGGCGGCAGCCAGGCCAGGGTGAGGTGCAGGTGCGCCGGCACCCGGGTGGGCCGGGACGGCGCGGCCAGGGTGCCCAGGACCTCCCCGGCGGCCACCCGGGTGCCGGCCTTCAGCCCGGTGCGGGGCCGAAGATGGCCCAGGAGGCTGTAAAGCCGGGTGTCGCCCCGGCGGAGCTCATGGCGCAGGCACACGGTCTGGCCCAGAAAATCCGGCAGCAGCCGGGCCACCCCCCCGGAAAGGGGCGCCGGCACCCGGAAGTCGGCGGGGAGGGGGTGGGCTCGCCCGGCCACGTCCTCCCACAGCCACAGATCCAGGCCTTCGTGGAGGGTGGGCCGGGGTGCGGGATTGCCCCACCAGCGTTCCCGGGACCCGAAGAGCATGCCGGGATGGAACAGGAAGGTCATCGGGGAGGGCTGGAGTTCCGGGTTGGCGGCCTGCAGCAGGGGGAGATAGCCGCCCTGTGTCCCGGCCGGGGGCTCCTCCCCCGAGGCCGGGGGGGAGGGCGACGCACAGTGTCCACTCATGGGGACAGCCTATCACCCGGCCGGGGGGCTGTAAAGGCCTGTTGCCGGGGGGGGCGGGAGGGGGGACGTTTTTTTCTTTACGGCCCAACTTATTTTTTTTATTATGTAATTCAATTAGCCCCCGGCCTGCCGGGCGCGGTGCGGGCCTCCCGACATCCCTCCTAAGGAGTGGTGGTGCATGAATAAGTCGCAGCTCATCGAGGCCCTGGCCAAGGCTGAGAACCTCACCCTGAAAAAGGCGGAACTGGTGGTCAACGCCATCTTTGAAAATATGGCGGAAGCCCTGGTGCGCAACGAGCGCATCGAGATCCGGGGCTTCGGCAGCTTCAAGGTGAAGTATTACAACGGCTACAAGGGCCGGAACCCCAAGACCGGCGATGTCATCGAGGTGAGGGGGAAAAAGCTCCCCTTCTTCAAGGTGGGCAAGGAACTGAGCGAACTGGTGGATCGGTCATAAGATTCCTGGCCGTGCTAGACGGGGAGCTAGCGGTGCCCTGTAACCCGAAAGCCGCTTGATGCGGGGTTGAACTCCCTCCCAGAGCCTCGCAGCGCCGCCTCGGGGGGCGGCCCGACGGGCGGATTGGACCCCACGCAACAGACGCCGGTGAACCCCGTCAGGTCCGGAAGGAAGCAGCGGTAAGCCGGGCCGGCTGTGTCGTGGCGGCGGCTAATCCTTCACCCCCGGGCCAAGTCCCGGGCGGTGGCGGAGGCGAAGGAGGGTGCACGGCCAGGTCGATTTTCCCGGCGGGGGCGGGGGAGATTCCCGTCCGAAACTCCGGCCGCCCTCCTCCTGCCCCTCCCCGTGATGGGGGGCCTCGGGGGCCTGGGGCCGGCCCCTGGCGGTTTTTTTCTCCGGGGCGGTTTTTTCTTTTTCCCTCTCCCCGGCTTGTGCTAAGATGTGCATGCTGTGGCGCGGCCCAGCCACGGCGAGCGCTTACCCATGAGGGAGGAAGCACGCGCATGGCCGAAACCACTCTGACCCTCAATGGGCAGACTGTGGCCTTTCAGCCCGGTCAGACCATCCTTGAGGTGGCCCGAGGGGCCGGGGTCGAGATCCCCACTCTCTGTTGGATGAAAGACACCTTGCCCACCGGTTCCTGCCGGGTCTGCGTGGTGGAGGTGGAGGGGGCCCGCACCCTGCTTCCTGCCTGCGCCACCCAGGCCGCGGCCAATCAGGTGATCATGACAGAATCTCCCCGGGTGGCCGCCGCCCGGCGCATGGTCCTGGAGCTGGCCCTGGCCAGCGGCAACCACAACTGCCTCATCTGCGAGGCCAACGGCGAATGTGAGCTCCAGGCCCTGGCCTACCGCTACCAGGTGCCCTTCCCCGCCTTTGCCACCCCCCCGGACCAGCCCTACTACTTCGAAGACAACAACAGCATGATCGTCCGGGACTTCTCCAAGTGCATCATGTGCGGCCGCTGTGTGCGGGGCTGCTGTGAGCGCCAGGTGAACGACGCCATCGCCATCGGCTACCGGGGCTCCCACAACAAGATCGTCGCCAAGGCCGACAAGACCTACATCGAGTCCGACTGCGTCTTCTGCGGCGAGTGCGTCCAGTCCTGCCCGGTGGGGGCGCTCCTGGACAAAAACGCCCTGGGCCGGGGCCGGGCCTGGGAACGCACCCCCGTGCGCACCACCTGCCCCTACTGCGGCGTGGGCTGCCAGCTGGAGGTGCAGGTCAAGGACGACCGCATCGTCAAGATCAGCGGCGCCGATCTGGAGCCCAACCACGGCCGCCTGTGCGTCAAGGGCCGCTTCGGCTGGCACTATGTGCACCACCCGGAGCGCCTCACCACCCCCTTGCTGCGCAAAAACGGGGAGCTGACCCCGGTGAGCTGGGAGGAGGCCCTGGACTTCGTGGCCGGCAGGCTCAAGGACCTCAAGGAGAAATACGGTCCCGAGCAGATCGGCGGCTGGTGCTCCGCCCGCATCACCAATGAAGAGAACTACCTGATGCAGAAGTTCATGCGGGCGGTCATCGGCACCAACCACGTGGACCACTGCGCCCGTCTCTGACACAGCGCCACGGTGGCCGGTCTGGCCGCCTCCTTCGGTTCCGGCGCCATGACCAACTCCATCGGCGAGTTGGAGGACGCGGAGTGCATCCTGGTCATCGGCTCCAACACCAACGAAAACCACCCGGTCGTCGCCGCCCGCATCAAACGGGCGGTGCGCTTCCGGGGCGCCAATCTCATCGTGGCGGACCCCCGGCGCCAGGACCTGGTGAAGTTTGCCAAGCTCTATCTGCGCCAATACCCCGGGACGGACATCGCCCTCATCAACGGCATGATGCACGTCATCATCCGGGACAATCTTTACGACGCCGCCTATGTGGCGGAGCGCACGGAGAATTTCGAGGCCTTAAAGCAGACCGTGGCGGCCTACACCCCGGAGCGGGCCTCTCAGATCAGCGGCGTCCCGGCGGCGGACATCGAGGCCGCGGCCCGCCTCTACGCCCAGGCCAGGGTGGCCTCCATCGTCTATTGCATGGGCATCACCCAGCACACCGTGGGCACCGACAACGTCAAGACCCTGGCCAACCTGGCCATGCTCTGCGGCAATGTGGGGGTCTGGGGCGGCGGCGTCAACCCCCTCCGGGGCCAGAACAACGTCCAGGGCGCCTGCGACATGGGGGGCCTGCCCAACGTCTTTTCCGGCTACCAGCCGGTGACCGACGAGGCCGCCCGCAAAAAGATGGAGGCCGCCTGGGGCGTGAGCAGCCTCCCGGCCTGGGTGGGCAAGACCATGACCGATATGGTCCCCGCCATTGGGGCCGGCGAGATGAAGGCCCTCTATATCATCGGCGAAAATCCGGCCCTCTCCGACCCGGATGCGGACCACGCCATCAAGGCCATGCAGAAGCTGGAGCTTCTGGTGGTGCAGGACATCTTCCTCACCGAGACCGGCAAACTGGCCCATGTGGTCCTGCCGGCGGCCACCTCTTACGAAAAGGACGGCACCTTCACCAACACCGAGCGCCGGGTGGCAAGGGTGCGCCGCTGCGTCCCGCCGCTCCCGGGCTGCAAGCCCGACTGGCAGATCATCTCGGAGCTCAGCACCCGCATGGGCTATCCCATGACCTACGCCTCCCCGGAGGAGATCTTCGAGGAGATCCGCAAGGTGACCCCCTCTTACGCCGGGATCACCTACCAACGGCTGGAGGCGGGGGGCATCCAGTGGCCCTGCCCCACCGAGGAGCACCCCGGCACCGTGTTTTTGCACAAGGACCGCTTCGCCCGGGGGCTGGGCATGTTCTTCCCGGTGGAGCACAAAGACCCGGCGGAGATGCCGGACGCCGACTATCCCCTCTATCTCACCACCGGCCGCCTCCTCTATCAGTATCACACCGGGACCATGAGCCGCCGGGCCCCGGGGCTGGTGGAGAAGGCGCCGGAGTGCCGGGTGGAGATGGCCGCGGCCGACGCCCAGCGCCTGGGCATCGCCGACGGCGACCGGGTGCGGGTGCGCTCCCGCCGGGGGGAAATCATCGCCCGGGCCCAGATCTCCCCCAAGGCGGTGGCCGGCACGGTCTTCATCCCCTTCCACTTCGCCGAGGCGGCGGCCAACAAGCTCACCAACGCCGCCCTGGACCCGGTCTGCCGCATCCCGGAATACAAGGTCTGCGCCGTGCAGGTCCAGAAAGCGTAAAGGGAGGCCACCACCATGACCACAATCAGCTGCGCGGCATCCATCCCGACCCAGCTCAGCCCGGCCCAGTGGGAGAAGATCGACGCCATCATCGCCAAATACCGGGACGTGCCCGGTAATCTCATGCCCGTCCTCCAGGAGGTGCAGGAGGCCATCGGCTATCTCCCCCCGGAGGTGCAGGACCGCCTGGCCCAGGGGCTCAATATCCCCGGCGCCCACCTCTTCGGGGTGATGAGCTTCTATTCCATGTACACCTGGCGGCCCAAGGGGAAGTATGTCATCCGCTTCTGTGAATCCCCCCCCTGCCACGTGCTGGGGGCCGAAAACCTCCTCGAGATGGCGAAGGCGGAGCTGGGCATCGGCCTGAACCAGACCACCCCCGACGGCCTCTTCACCCTGGAGACCAGCGCCTGCCTGGGGGTGTGCGAGGTGGCCCCGGCCATACAGATCAACGAGGTGGTGCACGGCCGCCTCACCCGGGAGCGCTTCCGGCAGATCATCGCCGACTACCGGGCCGGCAAGGCGCCGGACTACACCACCCTCAAGTGCACCACCCATGAGGTCACCAGCTACAAGCAGCCCCCCACCGACCTCATCCTCCTCAAGAACGTGGGGAGGATCGACCCGGAAAACATCGACGACTACCTGGCCGCCGGTGGCTGGCAGGCCCTGAAGAAGGCGGTGACCACCATGACCCCGGAGCAGGTGGTGGAGGAGGTGAAGACCGCCGGCATCCGGGGCCGGGGCGGCGCCGGCTTCCCCGCCGGGCTGAAATGGTCCTTCACCCGGCCCCTCGCCGTCACCCCCAAATACATCATCTGCAACGCCGACGAAGGGGAGCCGGGCACCATCAAGGACCGCTACATCATGGAGGGCGACCCCCAGAAGGTCCTGGAGGGCATGGCCATCGCCGGCTACGCCGTGGGCGCCTCCCAGGGCTACATCTACGTGCGGGGCGAATACTACCTCTCCAAACACCGCCTCACCAAGGCCATCGAACAGGCCCGGGCCAGGGGCTTTTTGGGCAAAAACCTCTTCGGCACCGACTTCTCCTTCGACATCGAGGTACGCTCCGGCTTCGGCTGCTACATCTGCGGCGAGGAGACCGCCCTCATCGAGTCCATCGAGGGCAAACGGGGCTACCCCCGCATGAAGCCGCCCTTCCCGGGGGTGGCGGGCCTGTGGGGCAAACCCACCATCGTCAACAACGTGGAGACCCTGGCCAGCGTGCCGGCCATCATCGAGAAGGGCGGCGCCTGGTACAAGGCCCTGGGCACGCCGGACACCACCGGCACCAAGATCTACCAGATCATCGGCCACGTTCAGACGCCGCAGATCGTGGAGGTGCCGGCGGGCATCACCTTAAGGGAGCTCATCGACACCTACGGCGGCGGCATGCGCCCGGGGAGCACCTTCAAGTTCTGCCAGACCGGGGGCGCCTCCGCCGGCATCGTCACCGCCGCCGCCCTGGACACGCCCCTGGATTTCGGCTCCCTGGCCAAAGTGGGGGGCGCCTTGGGCTCTGGCACCATGCTGGTCATGGACCAGAGCGTCTGCGTGGTGGACTTCGTGCGCGCCGTGGCCAAATTCTTCGCCCACGAGTCCTGCGGCCAGTGCACCCCCTGCCGGGAGGGCACGCCCCTGATCCTGAAGACCATCAACCGCATCTGCCAGGGGCAGGGCACCCTGGACGATCTGGCCCTCCTGGAACGCCTGGGCGCCGCCATGATCGACGCCTCCTTCTGCCCCCTGGGCCAGACCGCCCCGGCCCCCTTCCTGAGCGTCTACAAAAACTTCCGCCAGGAGGTCGAGGACCACGTCACCAAGAAGGTATGTGCTGCCGGGGTGTGCAAGATGAAGTAAGGTGACCGGGGGAGGTGGCAAAGGGCGGCGGCCCTTTCCCCCTCCCCCAATCCCTTGTGGGAACAACGACGGGGCGGGCCACAGGCC
>CALEAV010000058.1 GCA_937943575.1 uncultured bacterium
GGACCTGAGGTCCCTGCCCTCCCCCCGCACCCCCCTCCCAACCCGCATATGGGGTTGGGGGAGGGAGTTTGAGGGAGGGGCAGGGTCGGTACCCCCTGTCCCCCTCCCTCACCTCCTGATCTTTAGCGCCAGGAGGCGGAGTTCACTCAGCTCCTCCATGGCTAGGCGCACCCCTTCCCGGCCCAGCCCCGAGGCCTTGACGCCGCCGTAGGGCATATGGTCCACCCGGAAGACGGGGGCGTCATTGAGGATCACCCCGCCCACCTCCAGCTCCTCGAAGGCCTGCCAGGCGTGGGCCAGATTGTTGGTGAAGACCCCGGCCTGCAGGCCATAGTCCGAGTCATTGGCCAGGGCGAGGGCCTGGGCGAAATCTCGGCAGGGGGTGAGGGTGGCCACCGGCCCGAAGACCTCCTCCCGCCAGACCTTCATCTCCCGGCGGACGTTCTCCAGCACCGTGGGGGGAATGAGGCGGCCCTCCCCCATGCCGCCGGTGAGGAGGGTGGCGCCCCCGGCCAGGGCCTCCTCCAGCCAGGCCCGGATGCGGGCGGCGGCGTCGTCATGGATGAGGGGCCCCACCACGGTGTCCTCCCGGGAGGGGTCGCCGGTTTTGATCTCCCGGTCAACGGCCTCCAGGAATAAAGCCCTGAAGCGGTCATAGACCGGGGCCAGCACCAGGATGCGCTGCACCGCGATGCACACCTGGCCGGCGTGGGCGAAGGCCCCGATGGCCGCCCGGTGGGCGGCGGCGGCCAGGTCGGCGTCCTGGTCCACGATGAGGGCGGCGTTCCCCCCCAGCTCCAGGAGCACCCTTTTTTTGCCCGCCACGCCCTTCAGATGCCAGCCCACCTCGGAGCTGCCGGTGAAGGTGAGGGCCCGGAGGCGCTCGTCGGCCACGGCCCGCTCCGCCAGCGCCGCGGGGCTGGGGAGCACCTGGAAGCCCCCGGGCGGCCCCCCCGCCTCCTCGTAGATCTCCGCCAGCTTCAGGGCGGTGAGGGGCGTGGCCGAGGCGGGCTTGATGATGATGGGGTTCCCCGCCGCCAGGGCCGGCCCCACTTTGTGGGCCATGAGGTTGAAGGGGAAGTTGAAGGGGGTGATGCCCAGGACCGGCCCCAGAGGAAAGCGCCGGGTGAGGCCGACGCGCCCTGGGGTGGCGGGCAGGGTGTCCAAAGGAAGGAGCTCGCCGCCGAAGCGGCCCGCCTCCTCCGCCGCCAAAGTCAGGGTGGTCACCCCCCGGGCCATCTCCGCCCGGGCATAAGTGATGGGTTTTCCCCCTTCGGCGACGATGGTGCGGGCAAACTCCTCCTGGCGCTCCCGCACCCCGGCCACCAGGGCCTCCAGGAGCCGGCGGCGCTCGTAGCTGGAGAACCTTTTCAGCACCCCGGCGGCGGCCTGGGCCGCCTGGATGGCCGCCTCCCACTCCTCCCCGCCGGCCAGGGCCACCTCGCCCACCACCGCCCCGTCCCACGGGGAGCGCACGGTGAGCCGCCGGTCCGTCTCCCGCCAGGTATTATTGATGAAGCAGCCCCGGCCTTTCATGACCCCTTGGTTTCCTCCTGCGCCTTTTCTCCCTCGGCAACTCCCTGCCGACTGGCCGCCGGCCGGGATGTCTCCGTCTCCCGGAAATACCGCAAGGCCGGCGGGGCCACCGCTCCCCCGGACATGATGAAGCTCATGGCCTCGTCCATGGTCCAGTCGGTGGAGATAACCTTCTCCAGGGGCACAATCTCCAGGTAGCCCGAGGTGGGGTTGGGGGTGGTGGGCACATAGACCGCGGCCAGCTGGCGCCCGGTGGCGGCGTCCACCAGGGTGCGGGTGACAAAGCCCACGGTCTTCATCTCCGGGGAGGGGAAGTCAATGAGGACCACCCGGTCCACCCCGTCGGGCTTCTGCTGCAGCACGGCCAGGAATTTCTGCACCGCGCCGTAGACCTTGCTGACAAAGGGGATGCGGTGCACCAGGGCATCCAGGGTGGCCAGCAGCCGCCGGCCCACCACCCGGGTGGCCCCCCAGCCCAGGACATAGAAGCCCACCAGGGCTAGGATGACCGCCAGCACCGACTCGAACCAGGGGTGCAAAAGCAGGCGGGCCGCCTCCGGGGACCAGGGCCTCAGGGCCAGGTGCAGCCAGCTCACCGCCGGCTCGCCGAAATCCCGGAGCAGGGTGATGATAAAGCGCACCACCCACCAGGTGATGAGCAGGGGGATGACGGTGATCACCCCTGCCATGAGGTAGGCCTTTTTGGAGCCCACCAAAGGTTCGGAATCTTTTTCTGGCATGGCGATTCCCTGCAGGCCGGAAGGGGATCGACGTCCCCTTCTCATCGACCCGGGGCCTTCACTATTTCCCCCACAGGAGTTCCCGAAACGGAGGTGATCAAAGAATGTTCCAGCAAGGCCGTCAATCTGGATTCGACATTGTTTTTACCCGCTTGCGGAAACTTCGACCGATTTGTCACTGCACTCCCACAGATTCACTTGATTCATGACGACTGTTTCTCCACCTCAAAGGGATTCTTCAGGGCGTCTTCCCGGCGGCGGGCGGGGCTGTGGGGGGAGGGCATGACGTCCCTCCCCTCCCCTCGAATCGGTCACCCGCCCCGGGCCAGGTTCAGGGCGCCGCCCCGGGCCAGGATTTGGCGCTGCCGGGGGGTGAGCTCGGCCCTCACCCGGATCTCCCGGCCGTTCACCCGGAGGGGCAGGCGCTCCTCCCCCGCCAGCAGCCGGGCCCTGATGTCCGGCAGCTCCAGTTCCTGCCCCTCATGGAGGCAGGCATAATCCGCCGGGTCCTCAAAGGTGAGGGGCAGGATGCCGAAGTTGATGAGGTTGGCCAGATGGATGCGGGCAAAGCTGCGCACCAGCTTCACCCGGACCCCCAGGTAGCGGGGGGCCAAAGCGGCATGCTCCCGGGAGGAGCCCTGGCCGTAGTTGTCCCCGCCCACCACCGCCCCCTCGCCCCGGCCCCTGACCCGCCGGGGGAACTCCGGGTCCAGGCGGGTGAAGGCAAACTCGCTGATGGCCGGGAGATTGCTGCGCAGGGGCAGGATCTGGCTCCCCGCCGGCAGGATGTCGTCGGTGCTGACGTTGTCCCCCGTCACCAGCCAGACCTCCCCCCGCCAGGTGTCCGGCAGGGGCGTCAGCTCCGGGAAGGGCACGATGTTGGGGCCCCGGAGCACCTCCACCCGGGCGGCCTCCTCCGGCGGCAGGGGTGGCACCAGATGCTTGCCGTTGACCACGAAATACCGGGGCTGGGCGATGCGGGGCGGCACCCCCAGGCGCCGGGGGTCGGTGAGCTGGCCGTAGATGGCCGTGGCCGCGGCGGTCTCGGGGCTCACCAAAAAGACCTGGTCCCCCTTGGTGCCGCTCCGCCCCGGGAAGTTGCGGGTGAAGGTGCGCACGCTCACCGCCTCGGTGGCCGGCGCCTGGCCGATGCCGATGCAGCCCCAGCAGCCCGGCGGCATGAGGCGGGCCCCGGCCTCCAGAAGCGGCACCAGCCCCCCGGCCAGGATGAGATTCTCCAGCACCTGGCGGGAGCCGGGGTTGATCTCCAGGCTCACCCGGGGGTGCACCTTCCTCCCCTCCAGGGCCTTGGCCACCACCATGAGGTCCCGGAAGGAGGAGTTGGCGCAGGAGCCGATGAGCACCTGGTCCACCGGGATGCCCTCCGCCTCCCGGACCGGCACCACGTTGTCCGGCGAGGAGGGCTGGGCCACCATGGGTTCCAGGGCGGAAAGATCCACCTCCTCCACCCGGTGGAAGGAGGGCCTGCCCCGGGACTGGAGGGGCCGCCAGTCGGCTTCCCGGCCCTGGAGGCGCAGGAAGGTCCGGGTCTGCTCATCGGAGGGGAAGATGGAGGAGGTGGCCCCCAACTCCGCCCCCATGTTGGCGATGGCGGCCCGCTCCGGCACGCTCAGGGTCCTCACCCCGGGGCCGAAATACTCGAGGATATAACCCCGGCCGCCCCGGACCGTGAGGCGCCCCAGGAGCGCCAGGATGACATCCTTGGCGGACACCCACCCCGGCAGCCGGCCGGTGAGGCGCACCCCCAGCACCCGGGGCATGGTGAGATAGAAGGGCTGCCCGGCCATGGCCAGGGCCACGTCCAGGCCCCCGGCCCCGAAGGCCAGCATGCCGGCGCCTCCGGCGGTGGGGGTGTGGCTGTCGGAGCCGATGAGGGTTTTGCCCGGGGCGCTGAAGCGCTCCAGATGCACCTGGTGGCAGATGCCGTTGCCCGGCGGGGAGAAGTAGAGGCCGTAGCGGGCCGCCACGGTGCGCAGAAACCGGTGGTCGTCGGCGTTGCGGAAGTCCGCCTGCAGGAGGTTGTGATCCACGTAGCTCACCGCCACCTCGGTCTTCACCCGGGGCACCCCCATGGCCTCGAACTCGAGATAGGCCAGGGTGCCGGTGGCGTCCTGGGTCAGGGTGTGGTCGATCTTGAGCCCGATCTCGGCGCCGGGAGTGAGCTCCCCCTCCACCAGATGGGCCGCCAGTATCTGTTCCACAAGGGTCTGCGCCATGACTTTCCTTTTGATTGGGGTGAATGGGGGGAGCCAGAGGGCCGTGGCCCTCACCCCTTTCCCCCCTCCCTCAGGTGGTTCGATCCTGCCCGCCTGGAAGGGCAGGCGAGAGGTCCCGGCCTTCAAGCGGTCCTGTGCAGTTTGGGGAGGGGCCTGCGGGAGGGGCAGATACCTCAGGCTCCCGGCCCCTCCCCGTGAAAACTCCTCACATACGGCACCACCACGTCCGGGCGGTTGGTGCCGATGCCGTCCAGAGACATGGTGAGGTAGGGTTTCAGAGTCTCGACATCATCGATGTTCCAGATGAACACCTTGAGCCCGGCATCATGGGCCTGGGCCGCCAGCTCCGGGGTGACGTAGGCATAGTGGAGCACCAGGGCGTCGGCCAGGGCGGCCCGGGCCAGGCCGGCGGGGTCCGCCGGACAGCCCACCAGGAGCACCCCGGTTTGGAGGCGGGGTTCGGCCTCCTTCATGGCCCTGACCACCGGGTGCCAGAAGGAGATGGCGTGCACCCGCTCAAAGAGCTGCCGCTCCCGGATAAAGTCGGTGAGCACCGGGCCGGCCGCCGGGGCCTTCACTTCCACGACGAGGTGGGCCCGGCCCACCACCAGGTCGGCCACCTCCTCCAGGCCGGGGAGGCGTTCGCCCTTGCCGGCGTCCAGGCGCCGGAGCTCGGCAAAGGTGAGGTCCCGCACCCGGCCCCGGCCGTCGGTGGTGCGGTCCACGGTGTCGTCATGGATGACCACCAGGCGGCCGTCCCGGGAGAGATGCACGTCCACCTCCACCGCGGTCACCCCCAGCTCCAGGGCCCGGCGGATGGATCTGAGGGTGTTTTCCGGCTCCAGGCCCGCCGCCCCCCGGTGTCCCATGATATACATCCGGCGTGCCCCCTTTCCCTGCCAGGCCTTCCGTCGCCCCTCACTTTCCGGTAAAGTGAGGCGCAGGGGCCTCCCCCCTGACGGGAGATCCGCTTTATCATCGCAGGATCCCGGCGGAAAAACAAGACGCGGTGCGTTCCAGGAGGCAAAGTGGCAGGCTGGTTCTGGCTGGCCCTGGGGGCCATCATCCTGTGGGGGGCCTGGGGGGTGCTGGGCAAGGTCGCGGCCCGGAGCCTGCCCTTCCAGGCGGTGTATGCCGTGGGGGTGCTGGGGCATCTGGCCACGGTGGCCGTGGTGCTCCTCAGCGCCGGCGGCCGCCTCCCCTGGCATCCGGCGGGCTGGGCCGCAGCCCTGGGGGCGGGTCTGTGCACCTCGGTGGGCCTGCTGTGCTTTTACGGTGCCCTCACCCGGGGCCCGGCGGCGGTGGTGGTGCCCCTGACCAGCCTCTACCCGGTGATCACCGTGCTCCTGAGCCGGGTCTTCCTGCAGGAGACCCTGACCCTCCGGCACCTGGTGGGCCTGGCCCTGGCCCTGGCGGCGGGCTGGCTGCTGTCCGAAGGATAAGGGGCATGGCCACGGAAATCCGCATCCTGGCCCTGGACGTGGGGGAGAAGCGCATCGGCGTGGCCATCAGCGACCCCCTGGGGCTGACGGCCCAGGGGCTGGGGGTGATCAAACGGCGGGATGTGGCCCGGGATGTGGCGGCCCTCAAGGCCCTGGTGGCGGACTATGCCGTGCAGGAGATCGTGGTGGGACTGCCCCGGCATCTGAACGGCCGGCCGGGCACCCACGCCGCCCTGGCCCTGGAGGTGGCCGCGGCCCTGGCCCGGGAGCTGGGGGTGCCCGTCACCTCCTGGGACGAGCGCCTCAGCACCCGGGAGGCGGAGCGCCTGCTGGTGGCGGCGGACGTGAGCCGCAGAAAGCGGCGCCGGGTGGTGGACCAGGTGGCCGCGGCCCTCATCCTGCAGGGCTACCTGGACCGGCGGCGGCGGACCTGAGCTTTTCTTTTCCCCCCTTATTTCCCATCCTTTTCCTGATATTTTTCTCGGGCCTTACCTGAGGGGAGGGCTTGTCAGGCTG
Organism: uncultured bacterium; assembly: GCA_937943575.1. Classification (GTDB taxonomy): domain Bacteria; phylum Desulfobacterota; class Desulfobaccia; order Desulfobaccales; family 0-14-0-80-60-11; genus JAILZL01. The sequence goes on from CALEAV010000058.1 coordinate 6,472, forward strand.
GCGGCGGCCATGAACTTATCTTTTTGATTTTCCTAAAATTTTTATTATTTTCGCCAAGGTTTGTGAAAGTTTTCCGAAGGGATTTTTTCCCTTGACAATTCCCTGAAAAAGGCTGAAATTGGTTCCCGTGTGGGGAATTGTGGGATAAAGTGGTGTGCCGGGCCATAAAGGGGGGGCGGTGTTCACCGGTAGCTTCTTTCACTCCATGGACAACAAGGGACGGGTGAGCATCCCCTCCCGCTACCGGGACATCCTGCAGGAGCGCCAGGACCGGCAGCTCATGCTCACCAACTGGGACGGCTACATCCTGGCCTTCCCCATGTCCGAATGGATCAAGGTGGAGGCCAAGATCGGCGAGCTGGCCCTCTTTCGCAAGGATCTCCGGGCCTTTCAGCGGTTCATCATCTCCGGGGCGGAGGAATGCCCCCTGGATCGCCAGGGCCGCATTCTCATCCCCCAGAACCTGCGGGATTATGCCAAGCTCACCCGGGATGTGGCCCTGGTGGGCGCGGTGCGCTGCTTTGAGATCTGGGACCGGGCCGCCTTTGAGGCCCATCGCAGGCAGCTGGAAGAATCCATCAATGAAGAGGTGTTGCACGAATTGCTGATTTAAGCCAGGACCAGACCCCGGTGCACGCACCGGTGATGGTAGCGGAGGTGGTAGGGGGCCTCAATTGCCGCCCCGGCCGTCTGTATGTGGATGGCACCATCGGCGAGGGGGGACACGCAGTGGCCATCCTGGACCGCATCGCTCAAGAGGGGGAGCTGGTGGGACTGGATCGCAATCCAGTCGTTCTTGAAGCGACCGCCCGGCGGCTGGCCCCCTACACCTCCCGCTTTTTTCTCTTTCCCGCCCCGTTCAGCCGCCTGGGGGAGGTGCTGGCGGCCCTGGGGCGCCCGCAGGCCGCCGGCATTCTGCTGGACCTGGGCCTCTCCTCGTACCTGTTGGAGCGCTCCGGCCGGGGTTTCAGCTTCCGCCGGGACGAGCCCCTGGACATGCGCTACAACCCGGCCGAGCCCCTGCCCACCGCGGCGGAGCTGCTGAATACGCTCCCCGAAGCCGAGCTGGCCCGCATCTTCTGGGAGTATGGCGAGGAGCCCCGGGCCCGGCAGGTGGCCAAGGCGGTGGTGGAGGCCAGGCGGCGCCGCCCCTTCCGCACCACCTCCGACCTGCTGGAGGCGGTGCAGCCGGTGCTGAAGCCCCGCCCCGGCAGCCGCCGGCACCCGGCCACCCGCCTCTTCCAGGCCCTGAGGATGGCGGTGAACCGGGAGCTGGAGGAGCTGGAGGCTTTCCTCACCCAGGCCCCGGCCTGGCTGGAGCCCGGCGGCCGGCTGGTGATCCTCTCCTATCACTCCCTGGAGGACCGCCTGGTGAAACAGCACTTTCAGGAGTGGGAGCGCTCTGGCCTGTGCCGGCGGCTGACCAAAAAGCCGCTTAGGCCCACGGCAGAGGAGGTCCGGGCCAACCCCCGGGCCCGCACCGCCCGCCTGCGCATTGCCGAAAAACTCTGAGCCAAACAGGAGGTTGTCATGCCCGCCCCGCTGTCTTTGCGTCTCCAGGCCGTCAATCATGCGTTCTTCGCCAAAAACCGCAAGCTGGTCCAGTCCGACAGCCGCCTGGGCCGCACCGTGGTCACCCTGCTCATCGGCGCCACCCTGGGGCTGGTGACCGTCTCCCTCATCTGGGCCTGGAGCAGCGTCCAGGTGGTGGAGCTGCAGTATCAGATTTCCCAGGCCCAGGAGATTCAGAAACAGCATCGGGAACTAAACGAAAAACTCCTCATTGAATATGCCAACCTCACCGGAGCCCCCCGTCTGGAGAAGCTGGCGGAGAAATACGGCCTGCTGCCGCCGGAGCCCTCTCAGATCATCCGGGTGCCATGAGCTACTTCCTGAACAAGTGGGTGCGCCTGCGCCTGCTCTTGGTGGGCGTGTTTCTGGCAGGTCTCGGCCTGCTGGTCATCGGGCGCTTCCTCCATCTCCAAATCCTGCAGGGCTCCGCCCTCAGGGAGGAGGCCGAGGCCTGCCTCCGCAAGCTCGCCCCGGTCCTGCCGGAGCGGGGCCTCATCCTGGACCGGCATGGGGCCGAGCTGGCGGTGAGCACCCGGGTCTACTCCGCCGTGGCCCATCCCCGGCAACTGAAAAACCCCCAGCGCCTGGCCCGGGAGCTGGCCCCGGTTCTGGGGATGAGCGTCAGGAACCTGGAGGAGCTCCTCACCTCGGAGCAGCCCTTTGTGTGGCTGAAGCGCCACCTCACCCCGGAGCGGGAGGCGGCCTTCCGGGCCTGGCAGGAGCGGGTGCAGGAGCGGGCTCAAAAAAAGGGTGGCCCCAATGCCCGCCAGGAAGAGGACGCCATCTATCTGCTGCCGGAGTCCAAGCGTTTTTACCCCCAGCAGACCCTGGCCGGCCCCATCCTGGGGTTCTGCAATATTGACGGCGTGGGCCTGGAGGGTTTGGAGTACCAGTTTGACCGGGAGCTCTACGGCAAGCCCAAAAAGGTGCAGCGGCTCATGGACGCCCGGGGCCGCATCGTGGTCACCGAGGAGAAGGCCTTCGATCCGGAGGTCCGGGGCCACAACCTGGTGCTGACCATCGACCGCACCATTCAATACATCGTGGAAAAGGAGCTGGCCAAAGGGGTGGCCAAATGGAACGCCGCCGGCGGCTACGCCATGGTGATGCGGCCCCAGACCGGGGAGATCCTGGCCATGGCCCAGCTCCCCACCATGGACCCCAACCAGCCGGCTCGCGCCCCTGAATTTGCCCGCAAAAACCGCAACCTCACCGAGGCCCTGGAGCCGGGCAGCGCCTTTAAGATCTTCATCGTCGCCTCGGCCCTGGATGCGGGGCTGGTGAAGCCCACCGACCGCTACCACTGTGAAAACGGCATCTGGTATCTGGGGGCCAAGGAGCGCATCCGGGATGTGCACGCCTACGGCGGCCTGACGGTGCAGCAGATCATCCAGAAGTCCAGCAACATCGGCTCCGCCAAGATCGCCAACCGCCTGGGTCCGGCCCGGCTGGACGATTATCTGCGGGCCTTCGGCTTCGGGTCCCGTACCGGCATCCCTTTCCCCGGGGAGACCCCCGGCCTGGTGAAGAACCACAGCCGCCTCCGCTCCCCCCTGGACCGGGCCACCACCGCCTTCGGGCAGGGTATCTCGGTGTCCGTGCTGCAGCTCACCACCGCCCTGGCGGCCCTGGGCAATGACGGGGTGCTGATGCGGCCGCTGCTGGTGAAGGAGATCGTCAACCCCCAGGGGGAGAAGGTCCAGGAATTCCAGCCCCATCCGGTGCGCCGGGTGCTGTCCTCCCACGCCGCCCGCCAAATTCTGGCCATGATGCAGACGGTGACCGAGCCCGGGGGCACCGCCGCCGGGATGGCGCCGCCGGGCTTCACCGCCGCCGGCAAGACCGGCACCGCCCAGAAGGTGGTGGGCCGGGCCTACTCCCACAGCAAGTTCAACTCCGTCTTTGTGGGACTGGTACCGGCGGACAAGCCGGTTCTGGCCATCACGGTCATTATTGATGAATCCAAAGGGGCCATCTACGGCGGGGTGGTGGCGGCCCCCATCTTCCGGGAGATCGCCACCCAGGTGCTCCGGGTGCTGGGGTATCACCCCCCCACCCCCAATCTGCCGGTCCTGGCCAACGGCAGGAAGGCCCCGGAACCCGCCGGCGGCCGCAAGAACCGGGAGGTCGTGCCCGCCGCCGTGGCGCCGCTCCCCCAGCTGCTCCCGGAGGTGGTGGTGCCGGCCGCGGCGCCGGCCCCCAAACCGGGGGAGCCCTTGAAGGTCATGCCCGATCTCCGGGGCCTCACCATCCGGCAGGTGCTGGACCTCCTCCACCAGGCAGGGGTGCGCTGCCACCTGGAGGGCAGCGGCCTGGCGGTGGAGCAGGACCCGCCCCCGGGCACCGAACTGACGCCCGGGGCGGTGTGCTCGGTGAAATTCCGCTCCCCCCTCTGAGACGGGAGGGGGCAGGTTGTCAAGCCGGGCGAGTTTGGTTAGGATGGAAGGCGGGCCCGGACCCCAGCCCCGACCGCCTCTCCGGCCCCGTGATCCCTGAGATGTCAAGCCGGTCTCACCCACTATCCGAGGTTGCCATGCCACCTTCCGGGATCCCCAGCCTGCGCGCCCTCCTGGAAGGTTTGGAAGGCTGCCGGGTGCGGGGGGATGACTCCCTGCCGGTACCGGGGGTGGCCTATCATTCCCGGGAGGTGGTGCCCGGCGGGGTGTTTGTGGCCCTGCAGGGGCTCGCCACCGACGGCCATCTCTACGTGCCCGCGGCCCTGGAGCAGGGAGCCCGCATCATTGTGAGCGAGCGGGAACTCAGCCTGCCTGGGGGGGTAACCCTGGTGCAGGTGCCGGATGCCCGCCTCGCCCTGGCGCACCTGAGCGCCGCCTTTTTTGGCCACCCCAGCCGGGAGCTGACTCTGATCGGCATCACCGGCACCAACGGCAAGACCACCACGGCGTATCTCCTGGAGGCCATCCTCACCGCCGCCGGCCACCGGGTGGGGGTGTTGGGCACGGTGAACTACCGCCTGGGGGAGCGGCGCTGGCCGGCGCCGGTGACCACCCCCGAAAGCCTGGACCTGAACCGGTATCTGCGGGAGATGCGCCGGGCCGGGGCCACCCATGCGGTGATGGAGGTCTCCTCCCACGCCCTGGACCTGAAGCGGGTGGACCGGGTGGCCTTTGACGCCGCCGTCTTCACCAATCTCTCCCAGGACCACCTGGATTACCACCGGGATCTGGAGACCTATTTTCAGGCCAAGTCCCGGCTGTTTCTGGATATCCTCGGCGACGGCGGCTCCCGGGGGCTGGCGGTGCTCAATGTGGACGACCCCTGGGTGCGCCGCCTGTGGCCGAGGGTGCCGGGCCCGGTGCTCACCTGCGGACGTCACTTTGAGGCCCGGGTGCGGCCGGTGTGGGCCGAGTTCCGGCCCGACGGCCTGACGGCCCGCCTCACCACCCCCTGGGGGGAGCTGACGGTGCGGTCCCGGCTGGTGGGCCCCTTCAATCTGGCCAATATCCTGGCCGCAGGAGCCGCCGCCCTGGGCCTGGGGGTGAAACCGGAGGCAGTGGTGGAGGGGGTGGCCGGCCTCACCGGCGTCCCCGGCCGCCTGGAGCGCTTCGGGCCGCCGGAGGGCCCTCACATCTTTGTGGACTACGCCCACACCCCCGATGCTTTGGCCTCGGTGCTGGCGGCCCTCACCACCCTGGGGTTTGGCCGCCTCATCACGGTTTTCGGCTGCGGCGGCGACCGGGACCGCAGCAAGCGGCCCCTCATGGGCCAGGCCGCGGCGGAGGGCAGCCGCCTGGTGATCGTTACCACCGACAACCCCCGCACCGAAGACCCCTTGGGGATCATTGCCGACATCGAGGAGGGGCTGGCCGAGGCGGGGCTCAAACCCGTGGGGCTGGCTGCCATCCGGCGGGGGGAGCCGGGCTACCTGGTGGTGCCGGACCGGCGGGAGGCCATCCGGCTGGCGGTCCGCCTGGCGGGGCCCGGGGAGGCGGTGCTGGTGGCCGGCAAAGGCCACGAAGATTACCAGATCTGGGGCACCCGCAGGATCCACCTCGACGACCGGGAGGAGGTCTGCCAGGCCCTGCGGGAGCGGGGCTGGGAGCCGGCCTGAGGCCGTCGCCGCTGCTGGGCGGCCCATGTATCGGAGGGGAGATTTGCCATTTCCCTGACCCCATCAACTGCCGGCTGAGCACGCCATTGATATGACCGCCGCCTTTACCGCCGCCGAGATTGTGGCCGCCACGGGCGGGAGGCTTCTGCAGGGGGAGCCCCGCCGCGCCGTGGCCGGGGTGTCCACCGACTCCCGCACCTGCCAGGC
>CALEAV010000059.1 GCA_937943575.1 uncultured bacterium
CTCCCCTCCCCACCCCCCGATAAGGGATTGGGGAGGGGGTGTGGGGGAGGGAGTAAGGGCCCACCGGCCCTTATCCCCCTCCCCCACCATTCTGAATATGCGATCTGATATGGATTCATTAGACCGGGCCATTTTAAATGAGATTCAGTCCCATTTCCCCATTGTGGCCCGGCCGTATGCCGAGGTGGGGGCGCGGCTGGGGCTGAGCGAGGCGGAGGTGCTCCGGCGGGTGCAACGCCTCTGTGAGGCCGGGGTCATCCGCCGCATCGGGGCCAATTTCACCTCCCGCCGCCTGGGCTACACCAGCACCCTGTGCGCCGCCCACGTATCGCCGGCGGAGCTGGAGCGCTTCGTGGAGGTGGTGAACCGCTATCCCGGGGTGACTCATAACTATCTGCGGCGCCACCACTACAATGTCTGGTTCACCCTCATCGCCCCCTCCGCCAGCCGCCTGGAGGAGATCCTGGCGGAGATCTCCCGGGAGAGCGGGGTGGAGATCCTCAGCCTCCCGGCCCAGGAAGTCTTCAAGATCAAGGTGGATTTCCCGGTGTGACGGGGAAAGGGAAGCCGCTGCCCCGCATATCCTCCGGGCGGATTCCCGCATGCGGGGGGCGGAAAGGGAGGGGGGGAGCCGCTGCTCCCCCCGCTCTTGCTTTGGAGGTTAATTCTCGCCGGGCGGACCCGGCACCACCAGCACCGGGCAGGGCAAAAGACGCACTACCTTTTCGGCGGTGGAGCCGAAAAAGACCTCCTCGATGGGCCCCCGGCCAGCGCTGCCGTAGCCGCCGATGACAATCAGATCCACCGCCAGATCCCGGGCCAGCACGGCGATTTCCTGGAAGGGCAGGCCCACCGCCACCACACTCTCGGGGCTGAGGTCGCCGCCGTAGCGCTGCAAAAACTCATCCAGCCGCGCCTCGGCCCGCTGCTTCAGCTTGGGGACCAGGGCCTCGGGGTCCAGATGCATGAAGTCGCTGACGGCCTCCAGGCGCTTCACATTGATGACGTGCACCAGGATGAGCTTGGCCTGGAAGGTGCGGGCCAGCTTCTGGGCGGTCTGAAAGGCGGCCCCGGAGCATTCCGAAAAATCGGTGGCCACCAGGATGGCCTGGAAATTCATGGCCTCGCCGGGGGGCATGGGGCTATTTCACCACCGCCTTGATTTCCTTCAGGGCTTCCTCGGCCTTCTCGAAGGCGCCCACATGCACCCAGACGACCTTGCCGGTCTTGTCCACCAGGAGGGTCACCGGGTAGGGGCTGAAGTTGATGGCCTTGCCCAGCTTGCTCTCCGGATCGGGGAGGACCGGGAAGGGCACTTTGTGGAAGGCCTTCCACATGCGCACCGCCATGGCGTCATTCCCCTGGCCCGCGGAGAGGAATTTCACCTTGTCCTTGAGCTGGGCGTCCTGGGAGGCCAGCTCATAGAGGCGGTTGAGCACCGGGGCCTGCATCATGCAGTGGGGGCAGGTGGTGTTGAAGGACTCGATGAGGACGTATGTGGCCTTGATGTCTTTCAGGGTGAAGGGGGCGGGTTTGTCCAGCCCCAGGTATTGGGCCTCCTCCGGGGTCAGGGGGGCGGAAAAGGGGATGTTGCCGGCCATCAGCCCCACCCTGGGCTCGGCCTCGGCGGCCAGCGCGGCGGTCAGGGGGGAGAGCGTCAGCAGGACGGCAGCGAGAAACGGCAGCAGCGGCGCTTTTCGCATGAATCCTTCCTTTCGGAAATGAAATGTCCCATACATCATAAACCATCGGGGGACTCACTTCCACCCCAAATCACCCCACCCCCCTGAATCCCGGCCCTCAGGGCCCGAAGAACCGCTCTTCCCGCCATTCCACCGGCAGCCGCACCAGCAGCCCCTGGCGGTGCTGGTAGACCAGATACCCCTCCCGGGCGCCGTGTTCAAAGAGGCGGCGGGTGAGGAGCACGTCCTGGCGGCAGTAGGCCTCCAGTTCCTGCCAGCGGCCGGCCTTGTAGAGCTCCAGGGCCAGCAGGCCGTTGCCTGTCTTCCTCTCCCCCAGGGTCTTTTCCGCCAGATGTCCCAGGGACAGACGGAACCCGAGGACCCTGTGGACGTCCTCCAGGATGTCCAGGGTGGGCAGGTCCGCCAGGTGGATGGGGGAGTAGGGCTGGAGCACCCGGTAATCGAAGCGCTTCAGGTTGAAGCCCACCACCAGCTCCAGTTCGGCCAGCCGCCGGCAGAGCCGCTCCAGGTCCTCCTCCCGGTAGACCGTGAGGCACTCGGGGCTGGTCTCCAGCAGCACGGCCAGGGAGACGCCCATGTGGTGGCAGAGCTCCCAGCCGCCCACCTCCTCGGCGGAGCAGCGGGTCTCCAGGTCCAGGAAGCCCACCCGGCGGCGGGAGAGCCACGGCAGGGTCTCCGTCTCGACGGCCGTCACCGGGGAGGGGGCGACGGGTTCGGCCACCAGGGGGGCGGCGGGCTCCGCCCGGGGCTCCTCCCCCAAAAGCAGGGAGGCGATCTCGTAGGCCGCCTGTTTGTCCAGGGGTTTGTTGCCGGAGCCGCACTTGGGGGAGTGGATGCAGGAGGGGCAGCCCTCCTCGCAGGGGCAATCGTTGATCATGGCCCGGGTGCGGGAAAGGAGCTCCTCCAGGATGCGGAAGGCCCGGCTCGCCAGCCCCACGCCGCCGGGATAGCCGTCGTAGATGAAGATGGCCGCCCGCCCCACCTGGGGGTGCGCCGGATGGGCGATGCCCCCGATGTCGTGGCGGTCCGCCAGGGCAAAGAGGGGGAACATGCTGATGAGGGCGTGCTCCAGGGCGTGGATGCCGCCCATGAAGTGCAGCCCCTGGGCGGCCACCGCGGCCTTGACCGCCTCGGGGATCTCCAGCCACACCCCCACGGTCTCAAAGACCTGGGGCGGCAGCTCCAGGGGCACCACCCCCAGAAGCTCCTGACCCGGCAGGCGCCGCTTCTCGTAGCCCAAAAAGCGCTCCGTCACCCGGAGGCGGCCGGTGTGGGCCACAAACCCCGCCACCTGGCGGCTCTCCTTCACCTCCAGGATGTCGGTCTCCTTGTCCGTCTGGATGCGGGTGTAGTAGTCCGGCTCCACCGGGGTGACGTGGACATTGCGCCGCTCCAGGTCCAGCTTCTCCACCGCAAAGGTGTGGGCCTTGTGGAGATAGATGGCCCCGGGGTGGCACTCCCGGAGGGCCCGGTGGCCGTCCACATGGCCCAGGGGCCGCTTTTTCCCCCGCTGGAAGATGGCGAAGCTCTCCCCCACGCCCCGGATGTTCACCTCCCGGTGGGGGAAGCGCTCCCGGGCCAGCAGGGTGCGGCCGTCCAGGGTGGCCAGCAGGCGCCCCCGGCTCAGGAGCCTGTCCACCGCCGGGGCGTGGGCGGCGAGGTCAAAGTATCTCTCCCGTTCCCGATGGAGGGGCAGCTCCTGGGCGGCGCAGGGCAGGTGGGCGGCCACCACCTCCGGGTTGTCCGGGTCCACCACAGCGCACTCCAGGGGCCGGCCGAAGAATTGCTCCGGGTATTTCATGAAATACTGGTCCAGGGCGTCGGGCTGGGCCACCAGCACCACCAGGCAGTCCCGGCCCTGGCGCCCCACCCGGCCGATGCGCTGCAGGGTGGTGACCATGGTGCCGGGGTAGCCCACCAAGAGGCAGACGTCCAACCCGCCGATGTCAATGCCCATCTCCAGGGCGCTGGTGGAGATCACCCCCCGAAGTCGGCCGCTGGCCAGCCGGTGCTCGATCTCCCGGCGCTCCTCCGGGAGAAAGCCCGCCCGGTAGGAACTGATGTAGCGGCGCAGCTCCGGGACCTGGCGCAGGGCCCAGAGATGAATCAGCTCGGTGAGTCTGCGGCCCTGGGTGAAGCAGATGGTGGCCAGATTGCGGCGGATGGCCTGGGCGAAGAGGCGCGCGGCGGTGGCCGCCGCCCCCTCCGGCGGGTTGACGAACAGGAAGTGCCGCCCCGACTGGGGGGCGCCGCTCTCGGTGATGACCCGCACCTCCAGCCCGGTGAGCTGGCGGATGAAGTCCCCGGGCTCATTGATGGTGGCGGAGAACATGAGAAACCGGGGGCTGGCCCCATAATGCCCGCAGATCCGCTGGAGACGGCGCAGGACCTGGGCCATGTGGCTGCCCAGGATGCCCCGGTAGGTGTGCACCTCGTCGATGACCACGTATTTGAGATGCCGGAAGAACCCGGCCCAGGAGTCATGGAAGGGCAAGAGCCCCAGGTGCAGCATGTCCGGGTTGCTGATGAGCACCCGGGGCGGCTTGGCTTTCAGGGCCTGGCGTTCCGCCGGCGGGGTGTCGCCGTCGAAGATGGCGGCGGTGATGCCGGGCCGGGGCAGGGCGGCGTCCAGCTCCCGGAGGGCCTTGAGCTGGTCCTGCTCCAGGGCCTTCAGGGGGAAGAGATACAGGGCATGGCCTTCGGGGTCGGCCAGAAAGTCCGCCACCACCGGCAGGTTGTAGATCAGGGTCTTGCCGCTGGCGGTGGGGGTGGCCACCAGCACGTGCTCGCCTTGGGCCACCGCCTCCAGGGCCTCCCCCTGGTGGCGGTAGAGCCGCTCGATCCCCAGCCGTCCCAGGGCCTGCCAGAGCTCCGGCGGCAGCCCGGCCTCGCCGTCATGATACTGCACGGGCCGGGCAGGCAGATAATGGTAATAAGCGAGAATCTCCCGATATTCAGGGTTTTCTTTCAGCGAATGGACAAAATTTTGTAACATCTTATCAAGATAAAAATATAAGATAGACCAATCATTATTTAGATATAAACATAAATAAATTATTTAACCTTATAATTTTATCAAGAATTATAGTGTTTTGTCCGTAAAATGACTTATTCCAGAAATCATCATCCAATGTTATTGGGTCTACAAACCGTAGGGCAAGGTTTACATTTTTATTGCGATTATCTAAATTCAGTCTTTCTTTGTACGAGAGCAGGGGATTATATTTTTTGATATGACTTATCCATAATTTTCTCATTTTCGAGTAATTAATAAGAATATGATTTCTTTGGATATGATTTTGCTATAATTCATTAAAATCCATTTTCCAGGGAGACATTCGTAATCAAAATCATTAGACCATGCTTTTGTGATTCCGAAGGGATGAGGCTCAAAATCTTCAAAGGCATTCCCAATGGCAGGGAGTATATCCTGCATGGTCTTTCTTATTAACCCGACATCGTGTCCGGAAGGTGGACCTGTCGCATTTGCCACACTTTTTTCATATTTTGAGTTTTCTGTCAATTCGTCGACATGAGTAAAGATTGAATCTATTTTCCTCCTCTCACTGATTAATTTGGGTTCATTTAATTGAGGATTTTTGACAGATCATGAGAGGTCAAATTCAATACATATAATTCCGACCTCTTCTAAAAGCACACTTTTCCATGAAGGAATATTGAGAGAAACAATTATCATTCTTAAATTATTATCTTTTAAATATTCTTTCATTAGGCCATAATATTCAAGTTATCTTATCAAAGGCACACTTTTCAATTCAACAATTTATCTTTTTATCAACTACAAATAAAAGGTCAATTCTTTTCCCTTTGATATAATATTCTTTGGTTTTTTATGTAATTGTCTTTCCTGGGAAAATTATATTTGGATTTTCATAAAGATAATTTTGAAGCTCATTCTCTGTCATCTTTCTTCTCCCTAAGACTGATCATTGATAACTCCAAATTATTATTTCGTGCCCACATCCAGATGGGCCCAGTCGGTATGGTAGCCGTAATACGTCCACTCCTGGGGCAGCCTGAGGCCCACCCACTTGGCGGCCCGGTAGACCCAGCCGGGGAGATGCCGGGCATCCAGCCGGTGCATGGCGTCCCGGTCAAACTGCCTGAGGGCCCGGCTGATGGGGTTGGGCGGGCCATCCAGCACTCCCGGGTAGTTGAAATCGTTCAGGTCCAGGGCCAGCCCCAGGCGGTGGTTGGAGGAAGGCGCATGGCGGCCGTGGTAGAGCGCGGCCAGATGGGGGAGAGACACGGTCACCACCTGGGCGGCCAGGGAGGCCCCCTCCTCATCGGGGAAGCTCAGGACCTGGGCCGTCACCGGGCCGCCATAGGCCGGGGCGGCATAGGTGTCCTCGCCCCCCCGCACCACCATGAGGGGCACCCGCCGGGCCGGCTCATACCAGCCTTCCCGGAAGATATACTCCAACAGCAGCGCCGCCAAAGGCGCAAAGCGGCTGTTGATCTCAAAATGAATCTGTTCGGCCCGGTAGCTGGTCTTGTCGTTGATGTCGCTCATCAGGGGGGCGAACCAGACGTATCCCGAGGGCCGGGGCAGGGTCTGGGCCACCGTCTCCCAGCGCTTTTCAAAGCCCGCGTAGGTGGGCACCCGCCGGGCCTGGGAAGGCACCCACACCGGCGCGCTTAAGGTGACCCCCACCCGGCCGCCCTGGGGCCAGGTGCGGCGCCTTAAGTACTCCCAGGAGGGCTCCCGGGGGCCGTGGGCGTTCATCAAAGCCAGGCTCTGGCGGCGCAGGTCCACCAGGCGGCCCAGCTCCAGGCGGTCCCTGGCCAGTCTCACCTTGGCCAGAAAGTCCCGGTCCCGCTCCTCGGCGGTAAGGCCAGGGTCATAGCGGAGGTAAAGCTGCAGGACCAGGCGGGCGATGGCAGGATTGGCTGCGGGGTCCACCAGCTGGGGCCGGAGCGCCGGCGACGGGGGCCGGGACCCCGCCCAGGCGGCGGGCCCTCCTAAGGCCACCGCCAGGAACAGCCCCCACAGCAGCACCCGGGCCGCATGTCTTCCCGCCATATCCCCATTGTATGGGATGGCCCGGGGGGAGTCAATGTCCGGCCGGAACGGTCAGGTGGCGCTTCTGGCGGCCGCATATGGGGGGAGGAGGCTCACCGTCGCCGTCCCCCCGCCTTTTCTTGGCCCACTCCTGCTATCTGCCGAAACGGCGCAGGCGCAGGCTGTTGGTCACCACGCTCACGGAGCTCAGCCCCATGGCGGCCGCCGCCAAGGCGGGGGAGAGATAGCCCAGGGCCGCAGCCGGGATGGCCACCACGTTGTAGCAGAAGGCCCAGAAGAGGTTTTGCCGGATGATACGCATCATCACCCGGGCCAGGGTCAGGGCCTGGGGGATGAGGCGAAGGTCGTCCCGGATGAGGGTGAGGTCGGCGGCCTCCAGGGCCACGTCGGCCCCCGTCCCCAGGGCGATGCCCACATCCGCCTGGGCCAGAGCGGGCGCGTCGTTGATGCCGTCCCCCACCATGGCCACCACCTCGCCCTGGGCCTGGAGCTCCGCCACCGCCCGGCTCTTCTCCGCCGGCAGGACATTGGCCGTCACCTTGCGGATGCCCACCAGACCGGCCACCGCCTGGGCCGCGGCCTGGGTGTCGCCGGAGAGCAGTCGGATGCTGAGGCCCATCTCCCGCAGGGTCTGGACCACCTCCCGGGCGAAGGGCTTGACGGTATCCATGGCGGCCAAAAGCCCCTTGGCCGCCCCGTCCACCGCCAGAAAGAGGGTGGTCTTGCCCTCGGCGGCCAACTGCTCCTGGTAGTGGGCCAGATCGGCATGGGGGACGCCGGCCCGCTTCATGAAGGTGAGATTTCCCAGGAGCACCTCATGCTCGTTGATGCGGGCCTTGACCCCCAGCCCCGGGACGGCCTGGAACTCCGTGACCTCCGGCAGCTTCAGTTTTTTCTGGCGGGCGGCCAGCACCACCGCCTGGGCCAGGGGGTGTTCGGATTTTTCCTCCAGGGCGGCGGCGTAGGTGAGCACCTGGATTTCCTTCCAGCCCTCCCAGGCCCAGAGGTCGGTGATGCGGGGCTTTCCCAAGGTCAGGGTGCCGGTCTTGTCAAAGATGACGGTGGTGAGGCGATAAGCCCGTTCCAGGGGCTCGCCGCCCCGGATGAGGATGCCCAGCTCGGCGCCCCGGCCGGTGCCCACCATCACTGCGGTGGGGGTGGCCAGCCCCAGGGCGCAGGGGCAGGCGATGATGAGCACCGCCACGGCGTGGATGAGGGCCGGGGCCAGGGCCGCCTGGGGGGCCAGGAACAGCCAGCCCAGGAAGGTGAGCCCGGCGAGGGCCATGACAATGGGCACGAAAATGCCGGAGACCTTGTCCGCCAGCCGCTCGATGGGGGCCTTGCTGCCCTGGGCTTCGCTCACCAGGCGGATGATCTGGGCCAGGACCGTCTCCTGCCCCACCCGGGTGGCCCGATAGACCAGGTGGCCCTGCTGGTTGAGGGTGGCCCCCCAGACCTCGGACCCGGGCTCCTTGGTCACCGGCAGGCTCTCCCCGGTGAGCATGGACTCATCCACGCTGCTGGTGCCCTCCACCACCACGCCGTCCACCGGCAGGCGCTCCCCGGGGCGCACCACCACCAGATCCCCCACCGCCACCTTCTCCAGGGGCACCTGCACCTCCCGGCCGTCCCGGAGCACGGTGGCCTGAGGCGGCGCCAGAGCGAAGAGCCGCCGGATGGCCTCGCCGGCCCGGCCCCGGGAGAGGGCCTCCAGCCAGCGGCCCAGGAGGATGACGGTGATGATCATCACCGTGGTGTCGAAATAGACCACCGCCTCCTGCCCCAAGGCCGCCACCTGCCAGGGGAAAAAGGTGACCCAGAGGGAGTAGAGATAGGCGGCGGTGGTCCCCAGGGCCACCAGGCTGTCCATGTTGGCGGCCAGATGCCGGGCCGCCCTCAGGGCCCCCTGGAAAAAGGGCCAGCCGCAGGCAAAGAGGACGGGGGTGGCAAAGAGGAATTGCAGCAGATGGCTCTGTCCCGGGGAGAGGCCCAGAGCAGCCGCCAGGCCGGGAAACATGGCCGCGGCCATCACCGGCAGGCTGAGCCCCAGGGCGGCGAGAAAACGCCGTCGAAAGGCGCTGACCTCCATCTCCGGCCGGGCCACCGGCCGGGCAGGTCCCCGGAAGATCTGCTCCACCTGGTAGCCGGCGTCGACCACAGCCCGCTTCAGGTCCTCCAGGGTGGCCCGGCGGGGGTCAAAGATCACCCGGGCTTGGCGGGTGGCCAGATTGACCTGGGCCTTCTCCACCCCGGGGACGGCGCTCAGGGCCTTGCCCACCCGGGCGACGCAGGCAGCGCAATGCAGGCCGCCTAGGGCCAGGGTGACTTCGGTCTGCTCTCGGGCCACGGGCCTCCCTCCTTCAGGGGACGGCTGAGAAGCTGTGATTCTTGTTTCCGATGTGCCAAGCCCGGACCGCTGCCATGTTGGGGAGCGCCTTCACAAACAAACAATAACGCTTTCATTTTACGATACTTTTACCCAAAAATGATTAAAAAAGTCATTCCCCCCTCGGTTATCCCCTGAGGGGCATCCACGACCTGCAGGGGTGCCAGCGCCGCCCGGGGTTGCCTGTTCCGGGAACCTCTGCTACCATGAGGGCGGGGGAGGTCGAAATAACTCTGCCCCCTCCCTGCTGTCATTCCCATGAGAACAAGCTGGCGAAAATGGTCCCTGAGTAACAAGGCGGGGTATGTGCTGTGGCTCATCCCCCTGGCCGGGCTGGGCCTGCTCCTGTGGTGGGGCCTCATGTCCCTGGACTGGGAAGACCCCGTCATCCGGGGCCCCGAGGGCCTCACCGTGCTGGGCCCCCGCACGACCTTCACCCTGACGGCGGCCGATGCCTCCAGCGGCCTGAGGGAGGTGCGGGTGACCCTCACCCAGGGGGGGCAGGAGAAGGTGGTCCTCACCCGGACCTTCCCGCCCGGCGGCGAGCCCGGCCAGGAAACGGAGATCCCGGTGCAGGTGGCGCCCCCCGGGCTGGGGTTGACCGAGGGGACGGCTATTTTGACGGCCACGGTGCGGGACCGCTCCTGGCGGGGGTTCTTCCAGGGCCGCGGCGCCGCCTGGAGCCGGGAGGTGGTCATCGACCTGGTGCCCCTCTCCCTCGTCTTTGAGGGGGTCAACCACCTGCTGCATTTCGGCGGCACCGGGGTGATGCGCTATCGCCTCAACAAAGAGGTGGCGGAGAGCGGCGTCCGGGTGCACGGCCGCCTCTACCCCGGCTATCCCCTGCCCGGGGGGGAAAAGGGGGAATACCTGGCCTTCTTTCCCATCCCCCTGGAGCCGGTGGTGCCCTTCACGGTGGAGCTGGTGGCCCGCCCCGGGGTGGGGGAGGAGGTGAAACGGCCGGTGCCCCTCACCCTGAAACCCCGCAAGTGGCGCCACGACAACATGAATCTCTCCGAGGCCTTCCTGCGCCAGGTGGCCGCCACCTTCCAGGTGCAGCACCCTGATCCCCTGCAGGCCTTTCTGACGGTGAACCGGGAGATGCGCCGTGCCGATCATGAGAAACTGTATGAGCTGTGCCGCCAAAGCCGGCCCGAGCCGCTGTGGTCCGGGGCCTTTCAGCGCTATCTCGGCAAACCCATGGCCCGCTTCGGGGACAAGCGCACCTACCTCTATCAGGGGAAAGCGGTGGATCACCAGACCCACCTGGGGGAGGACCTGGCCTCCCTGGAGCGCAGCCCAGTGCCCGCCAGCACCGCCGGGGTAGTGGTGTGGGCCGGGCCCCTGGGAATCTATGGCAACACCGTGGTGCTGGACCACGGCCTGGGCATCTTCTCCATGTACAGCCACTTAAGCCGCATGGATATCCAGGTGGGCGACCGGGTGGAGAAAGGGGCCAGGTTGGGGCTCACCGGGGCCACGGGTCTGGCCGGCGGGGACCACCTGCACTACTCCGTCCTGGTGCACGGGGAGTTTGTGGATCCCCTGGAGTGGTGGGATCCCAAATGGCACCGGGACCAGGTCCAGTCGATGATGGCGGTGAAGACGCACGCACCGGCTGCCGCCTCCCCGGAGAGGCGCAAGGCCCCCTCCCGGCCCAAAAAGCGGGGCCGCTGAGGGCCGAAGGGCGGCGGTGCCCGGTCTGCAGGCCAAAGGTGGGGCGGCGGGATTTCTTCCCGGACCGGGGAGCGGCGGCTTTCCTGCGCTCCCCCCACACTCCCCGCCCCACCCTCGGCACCGGCAAGGGAGGTGGGTGAAGGAGGCAGGCCGATGATCCCCTCTCTGCACAGCGACTTGCCCCAGAGCTGTTCTCCACCTTCATCCTCTCGGAGGGCAGGGCCATGAAGGCGAAGCTCCCCCCCATCGTGAAGATCAATCCCGACAACCCCCAGGAGCGGCTGCTCAGGCAGGTGGTGGACGCCCTGCTGGCCGGCGGCCTCATCGGCTACCCCACGGACACCGGCTATGCCCTGGGCTGCGACCTCTACAATCTCAAGGGCATCTCCCGGCTCTACCAGATCAAACGCCGGCCGGTGAACAAACCCTTCAGCTTCATCTGTGCCGACCTGAAAAACATCAGCGAGTATGCCCGGGTGGGCAATTACGCCTACAAGACCATGAAGCGCCTGCTGCCGGGCCCGTATACCTTTATCCTGGAGGCCTCCCGGCAGGTGCCCAAGATCTTGCAGACCCGGCGTAACACCGTGGGCATCCGGGTGCCCAACCACCCCATCTGCCTGGCCCTGGTGAGCATGCTGGGGCACCCCATCATCTCCACCGGCGCCAACCTGGCGGGCAATCTGGCGGAAAGCGACCCCTATGCGGTGGCGGAGATGTTCAAGGGCCACCTGGAGCTGGTCATCGATGCCGGCATCATCCCGCCCCGGCCCTCCAGCGTCATCTCCCTCATCGACGACGTGCCGGAGGTCATCCGGGCGGGCCAGGGGGATGTGAGCATGTTCGCCTGAAAGAGGTAGGGGGAGGCAGAAGGCCGGCCGAAAGCGCGGGAGAGGGAAAGGGAGAGTGGGCGGGGGTCTTCCTTGTTCAGATCGGCCTTTGGAAAAGCGGGACTCCCGGCACCTGTTGCCCTTCCCTCGGCTCCAGGTCCGCAAGCTGTGCAGAGCCCTCTCCCTCCGGCAGGGCAGAACCCCAAGCCAACGCGGCTCCCCTGGGATTCCGGCGGCCCGGCCGTGGCCCGCCGGCCTTCCCACCACGCAAAAACCCGGGGCCAACCTCCCCGGGTTCTCTGATTCCTGGAGCGGCCGCCGACCTGCTAGCGGAACCACGGCGGCAGGAAGGCCGGCTCCGGATACGGGGAGAGGAAAGTCGCCAAGGCGTGCAGATGCCCCTCGGCATCGCTCCCCATGATCAGGCTGAGGAGGGAGGGGCGCTTCTTGGGAGGGTAGGCCGCCTCCACCTTGCCGGTGATGCCCCCCAGACGGCCGGCCAGCTCCAGGGCGTCCTCAAAGTTCCCCAGCTCATCCACCAGCCCCAGGTTTTTGGCCTGCTCCCCGGTGAAGACCGTGCCGGTGGCCAGGGTGGTCATCTTCTCCAGGGGGATCTTGCGGTTTTGGGCCACATCCTGAATGAACTGCCGGTGGATGTTGTCCAGCAGGCTCTGGAGGGCCTCCCGCTCCTCGGGGGTCATGGGCCGGAAGGGGGAGCCCAGGTCCTTGAGCTCCCCGGCCTTGAGGGAATAAAAATCCACCCCCAGCTTTTTGGTGAGCTGCTCCACATTGGCCAGCTTCATGATGACGCCGATGCTCCCCACTGCGGTGCCGGGGTTGGCCATGATGACATCGGCGGCGCAGGCCACATAGTAGCCTCCTGAGGCCGCCAGGGATTCCAGGGAGGCCACCACCTTCTTCTTCTTCCGGACCTTGAGGATCTCCCGCATGATCTCCTGGGAGGGGCCCACCGCCCCGCCGGGGGAGTTGATGCGCACCAGGATGGCCTTGATGCGGTCGTCCTCCTGGAAGCGGCGCAGGTCCTTTAAGGTGGGCTGGGCCTGGGTGATGAGGCCGCTGACCTCCACCACCCCCACCCGGGGGGCCTTGGCGAAGAGGCCCTCCTTCCCCGCCCACTTCAGGGTCAGGGCCGACAGGCCCACGAAGAAAAAGAGGATGAAGGCCAAAATGAGGATGGAGGTGAGGATGGGGCGGCGTCTCATGATCTTTCCACCACCTTTCGGGGCTCAGGGTTCGGGTGCCCCGCGGGAGGGCCGAAGCGACCCCACTTTCGGGGCCCGGCCGGGCAAGAAATGGGCGCCCCCCTGGCCCGGCGGCCCCCCTCCCGGCGCCCTGTCTCTTTATCGGAGCACACGCGGGGCAAACTTGAGCCCCGGGGAACGGTCCCCTTATTTGGGGCCGTTCTTGCGGGATTCGCTTTCGCCCAGGGATTCCCTAAGCAGATCCCCCAGGCTGGTGGTGGCCTCCTGGGAGCCCTTGAGGTAATCCCGGTAGGTGCGCTGTTCCTCCTCGGTCTCCAGCCGGCGGATGGACAGGCCGATGCGGCGCTCCTGGGGCGAGCAGTGGATGACCTTGGCCCGGATGACCTCCCCCACCTTCAGGGAGGCGGTCTTCTCCTTGTCCCGGCTGTATTCCGAGATGTGCACCAGGCCCTCGATGCCCTCCTCGATCTCCACAAACAGCCCGAAGTCGGTGATGTTGGTGATGGGCCCGGAGACCACCGCGCCCACGGGATAGCGCTGGTCGATGGTCTCCCAGGGGTTGGGGTTCAGCTCCTTGATGCTCAGGGAGAAGCGTTCGTTTTCCTTGTCGATGGCCAGCACCTTGGCCTGCACGGTCTGGCCCTTCCTGAAGATCTCGGAGGGGTGCTTGAAGCGCTTGGTCCAGGAGATGTCGGAGATGTGCACCAGGCCGTCGATGCCCTCGTCGATGCCGATGAAGATGCCGAAGTCGGTGATGTTCTTGATTTTGCCCTCGATGACCGAGCCCACCGGATATTTGTCCCCGATGACCTCCCAGGGGTTGGGCTCCACCTGGCGCAGGCTCAAGGAGATGCGCTTGCGCTGGGGCTCCACCTCCAGGATCTTCACCTCCACCACATCCCCGGCGCTGAGGATCTGGGAGGGGTGGCGGATCTTGCGGGTCCAGGACATCTCGGAGATGTGGATGAGGCCCTCCACCCCCGGCTCCAGCTCCACGAAGGCGCCGTAATCGGTGAGGCTCACCACCTTGCCGGTGACGATGGCGCCGATGGGGTAGCGTTCCTGCACCATGGTCCAGGGGTCAGGGTGGAGCTGCTTCAACCCCAGGGAGATGCGCTCCTTCTCCTTGTCGAAGCTCAGGACCTTGACGGTGAGGTGGTCGCCCACCTTGAACATGTCCCCGGGATGGCGGATGCGGCCATAGGAGAGGTCGGTGACGTGCAGCAGCCCGTCCAGCCCGCCCAGGTCCACGAAGATGCCGTAATCGGTGATGTTTTTCACCACCCCCTCCACCACCTTGCCCTCCTCCAGGGTGGCCAGCAGGGTGGCCTTGGCCTCATTTTTGGCCTTCTCCAGGAGGGTGCGGCGGGAGAGCACCACGTTGCGGCGCTTGCGGTTGAACTTGAGGACGTGGAAGGTGAACTTCTGCCCGATGAGGCTGTCCGGGTGCCGGATGGGCACCAGATCCACCTGGGAGCCGGGCAGGAAGGCGGTGATGCCGCCCAGATCCACGGAGAAGCCGCCCTTCACCTTGGCGGTGATGGTGCCCTCCACCACGCCCTCGTTGTGGTAGGCGTAGGAGATTTCCTCCCAGACCTTGAGGCGGGAGGCCTTGGTCTTGGACAGCATGAGGGGGCCTTCTTCATCTTCCCGGCTTTCCAGCACCGCCTCCACCTGATCCCCCACCTTGGCGGTCACCTCGCCCTCCGGCGTGGTGAATTCGGAGATGGGAATCTGGCCCTCGCTTTTGTAGCCGATGTCCACCATGACGTAGTCTTTGGTGAGGGAGACGATGCGGCCGCGCACCACTTCGCCCTCCTGCACCCTTCTCAGGCTCTCCTCGTAGAGCTCCGACATGGTGACCTCTTCCTCCTCCTCGCCGCCGGCCCCAGCTTCAGGGGCCGGGGACACCGGGGTGGAGGGTTCCGGAGCCGGGCCGGCCTCAGGGGTCGGGGCGGCTTCGTACATCGGTTCGCGGGGCTCGCTCTGCTGGTTCTGGATCTCCACGTCTCCAGGTGGCTGGTGCAGGGTTTCTTCTTTGTTGTCCAGGTCAATCATGAAAAAGGTTCCCCCTTCACAAGGTGTTGAAGTTGACGGTTACATATCCTCTCCGGGCGGCGGGGCCGCACCCGGAGTCATCCTATCCTCAGGTCGTTTCCTCCCGCTTCTGGGGCGTCAGCGGGCTTCGGGCCAGGGTCAGGCGGGCGGCGGCCAGCTCCAGGCAGCGGGCCACCACCTCCTCCGGGGTCAGCCGGGAGGTGTCCACAATCACCGCCCCCTCCGGCACCTTAAGGGGTGCCTCGGCCCGGTTCTGATCCTGGGCGTCCCGGGCCGCCAGGGCCGCCAGGATGGCCTCCAGATCCCCGCCGGCGCCCAGGGCGGCCTGCTCCTGCTGGCGGCGGACCGCCCGGACGGTCAGGTCCGCCTCCAGATAGAGCTTCAGGTCAGCCTCGGGAAAGACCACCGTGCCCAGGTCCCGGCCTTCGGCCACCACCTGCCGGCCCTGGGCCAAACGTCGCAGCTTGTCCGTCACCCAGCGGCGCACCACCGGAACCCGGGCCACCCGGGAGGCCTCCCGGCTGACCTCCGGGGTCCGCAGTTCCCTGGCCAGCCTGAGGCCGTCCACCTTAAGGAAGAAGCCGTCCTCGTCCGCCCCCGGCTCCGGGGCCAGCTCTGCCAGCAGGGCGGCCAGCGCCGCCTCATCCTCCGGGTTGACCCCCCGGCGTCGCGCCTGCCAGGCCACCAGGCGGTAGAAGGCACCGCTGTCCAGGTAGGTCCACCCCAGGGCCTGGGCCAGCCCCCGGGCCGCCGTGCTCTTGCCGGCCCCGGCCGGACCGTCGATGGTGATGAGACGCCCCGGGCCCACAGTCCTGCTACAACCCCATGACCCGGCGGAAGGCCGCAAGGAAGCGGCGGTTCTCCTCCGGCAGCCCCACGTTCACCCGGATATGCTCCGGGAAGCCGTAGGCATCCATGGCCCGGATGATGACCCCCTGCCGGAGCATGGCCTCATAGACCTGGCGCCCGGGGCGGCCCACGGCGAGGAGGAGGAAATTGGCCTGGCTGGGCACCACCTCCACCCCCAGGCGGGTGAGCTCCCGGGTGAGAAACTCCCGGCCCTGCCAGACGAGCTGCCGGGTGCGGGCGAGAAACCCGGCATCCCGGAGGGCCGCCCGGGCCCCGGCCTGGGCCAGGCGGTTGACATTGAAGGGCAGCCGCAAGCGGTTCAGACACTCCATCAGGGCACTGGGCCCGTAGGCATACCCCACCCGCAGGCCCGCCAGCCCGTAGGCCTTGGAGAAGGTGCGCAGGCCCACCAAAGGGCGGTCCTCGGACAGATAGGGGAGCCCCTGGGCCACCTCGGGGTCATCGGCAAATTCGATATAGGCCTCGTCCAGCGCCACCGTGACGGTGGGCGGCAGGGACGCCAGGAAGGTCTCCCACTCCTTCCGGGAGAAGGCGGTGCCGGTGGGATTGTTGGGATTGTTGAGGAGCACCAGGCGGGTGCGGGGGCTGACCGCCGCCGCCACCGCCTCCAGGTCCACCCTCAGGTCCTTCAGGGGCACCGCCCGGAACACCCCCCCCACCGCCTGGGTGAGGAGGCCGTACATGAGGAAGGAATGGGCGGTGCTCACCACCTCGCCCCCAGGGGGCACCAGGGCCCGCACCAGGAGGTCCAGAATCTCGTCGGAGCCGTTGCCGAAGATGAGCTGCTCGGGTTTGACCCCCAGATGGCGGCTCAGCTCCTCCCGGAGGTAATAGGCATGGCTGTCCGGGTAACGGTGCAGGGTGGCCAGCTCCGCCTGAATGGCGGCCACCGCCTGGGGGGAGGGGCCCAGGGGGTTTTCGTTGGAGGCCAGCTTGACGGCGTCGGTCAGGCCCAGCTCCCGGGCCAGTTCCTCCAGGGGCTTGCCGGCCTGATAGGGAGTCAGCTGCAGCAGGTGAGGCTGGATCAGCGACGTGATGGGGGCCGTAGGTGCCATACAGGCCAAGTGGTGAGAGGCGGGGCCGTCAGGGAGCCCGGCGAGTGCGGGCAGGTGAAGCGTGTCAGACTGCCGGCGTACCTGATGTCGTGGCGGGCGCATCCCGCCTCCCGACCTCCGGGAGGGGGCCGCCTCCTCACCCGGGGAATATGCCTCGTGTCCGTGAGATCCTGCCAGCCGCCCCAAGCGGCTGGTCCTTCCTTTATAGCGAATGTTTAAGAAAAATGCAAGACACCCGGGGCAAATTCTCTGTGGGGGTCCCGGGCCGGCGGGAGACCCGAACAGAAGTTCATCCCAAAAGAAAACGCCCCCGGTGGGGGAGGTACCGGAGGCGTTTGGGGGGGGTTAGAACCATAAAGGTCCTGACTTGGTTTATATGTAATCAACCGAAAGACAGGTGTCAAGAAAAAATTGCCCGGCCACAGAAAAAAAGCCTGAGCGGCCCCTCACCGGCCCGGAGTCCGGCAGTGCCACAGGGCCGCCGCCAGGGGCGCCAGGGCCGCGAGCTCCGCGGCCTCCCGGGGGAGGAGGGGACTCAGGCCGCGGCACAGGGCCCACCCCAGGCCTGCGGCCAGGAGGAGCCGGCCGGCCGTGCGCCCCTCCAGGAGCGGCACCTGTCGCTGCAGGGCCGCCAGCGCCGCGCCGCTCACCAGCATCCGGCTGAAGACGATGGCCCAGGCCGCCCCGGCCAGGGGCCAGCGGGGCACCGTCAGGCTGCAAAAGGCCAGGTTGAAGACCAGACCCCCGGCGAAAAACGCCGCCAGCAGCCGTTCCCGGCGCAGAGTGAGCAGGGCAAAACCGGCCAGGCTCTGGAGAAAGACAAAGGGGACGCTGTAGACCAGGATTCCCAGGACCTCCACGGCTTCCGGGTACTGGGGCCCGAAGATCAGGGGGATGAGACGGTCCCTCTCCATGGCCAGGGCCAGGGCGATGAGCAGGGAGAGGCCCAAAAGCCACCGGGCGGTGTGCTGCGCCAGCCGGGTGAGCTCCGCCGGGTCCTCCGTCGTGAGCCGGACGAAGAGGGGATAGAGCACACTCTGCAGCAGCAAACCGGAAATGACGGCATGGAGGCCGTCCACCAGAGGCCAGGCGGCGCCGTACTGGGCCACGGTGCCGCTGCCGCCGTAAGCCTGCAGGAAGAGGAGATTCACCCGGCTGAGGAGGGCGGAGAGCACCGCCAGCAGGCCGAAAGGCAGGCCCTGGCACAGGGTGGCCCACAGGCCCCGGAATTTCAGGCCCCCCCACCCCCGGGGGCGGCTCCGCCCCAGGAGCACCAGCACCCCCCCCAGGTTGGCCAGGTTCTCCCAGACCTTGAAGAGGGCCACCACCGGGCCGGGGGCGCCCGCGGCCAGGGTGAAAAAGGCATACCCCAGACCAAGGAGGGCGGCGGCGGCCCGAAGCCTGCCCTCCGCCGCCTGCCGGCCCTGCACCTGGAGACAGGTGAAGAAGGTGCTGGCCAGAGCCTCCAGGCCCACCCCGCCGGCAATCAGGAGAACCACCCGTCTGAGCTCTGCCGGATAGCCCTGCCAGCTGACAAAGCCCCACAGACCCAGAAATGCCAGCCCCAGGAGAAACGCCTTGAGGCAGGCGATGCGCTTCAGGGCCGCCTCCGCTTCCTCGGGGTCCCCCCCCAGGTGGGGCACGAGGGCCACATTGAGGCCGAACTCCGCCGCCAGGAGGACCACGGCCCCCAGCTCCAGGGCCAGCACGAACTCCCCGAACCTGGGGGCGCTGACCCGGGCCAGACAGATGAGGAACAGGGCCTGCAGGCCCTCCTTCAGCCAGCGGGAGAGGAGCAGGGCGCCGAACTTGGCCAGAACCCCGTGGCGTGGCGGGGGAGCCACAGACACCGGCCGCCTCCTCAAGGCTCCGGCCGGCAGCCGGCGGCCTCTGCGGCCCGGGCCGGCGGACCCGCAGGGAGATGGGCTAACGGCTCCGGGGCGACACGGCCATCCTTCGGGGCCGGCAGGGTCCGGGTCAGGAACATTTCAGTTTGCACAGGACAATTTTCCCCCTGCTTCAGGCAAGGGGCTGGGGTTTCCCTGTCCTTTTTATCATAAATCGCCTAAACTGATGGCCAGATTCGCCGGCCGGAGCCCCGGGCCTGTCTCCGCCCGCTCCGAGGCGGGGGCACCCGGCCCCTGACCCCTTCGCCCCAGCCGTGGAAGGCCCCCTCGGGCCTGCGGCCGTTGACAGGGAGGGGCGGCCCCGGCAGCCTGAACCTGAAGGAAGCTCCTGATGTGAACCGCCGCCGGGAAAGGCGGGCGGAGGGGCATTATGCGCAGCCTGAGAACCCTGATTGCCATTCTGATGTTCCTCTTTCTGGGGGCGGCCCCCTCCATGGCCGGGGAGGGCAGGCTCCGCCTCCTGCACGTCAATGATTTCCATGGCTTTGCCGAGCCCCACCGGCCCGTGGGGAGCCTGGAGCTGCAGGGCGGGGCGGCCTACCTGGCCGGGGCGGTGAACCGCCTCCGGGCCGCCCGCCCCAGCCTGCTCCTGGCCGCCGGGGACATGATCCAGGGCGACAACTGGGCCAACCTCTTCCAGGGCGCCTCGGTCATCGAGCTCATGAACGCCATGGGCTTTGACGCCATGGTGGTGGGGAACCATGAGTTCGATTTCGGCCGGGAGGTTCTCGCAGAGAGGATCCGCCAGGCCGCCTTCCCGGTCCTGGGGGCCAATGTCCAGGGTCTGCCGGGCCTGAGGCCCTATGTGATGAAAAGGGTGGGGGGCCTGCGGGTGGCCATCCTGGGGGTGGTGACGCCGGACACCCCTCAGGCCACCCATCCCCGCAATGTGGCGGGCCTCACCTTCACCGACCCGGCGGCGGCGGTGCGGGAGCATCTTCCCCGGCTCAGGCAGGAGGCCGACCTGGTGGTGGTGCTGTCACATCTGGGCTATGCCGCCGACCGGAAGCTGGCCCAGGCGGTTCCGGGCATTGACGTCATCGTGGGCGGCCACTCCCACACCCGCCTGGAGCGGCCGGAGCGCCTCAACGGCACCTGGATTGTGCAGGCCTGCGAACACGGCAGGTTTTTGGGGGTGCTGGACCTGACGGTGCGGCGCGGCCGGGTGGCGGCGGCCCGGGGGCGGCTGGTGCCCGTCGGCCCGGGGCTCGGCCCCGCCGACGGGAAGGTCCTGTCCTTGGTCAAGAAATACCAACAGAAAGTCGATAGTCTGCTCAACGTGGTGGTGGGCGAGGCGGCCGTGGATCTGGAGGCGGAGCACAGCCGCCTGCAGGAGACCGCCCTGGGCAACCTGGTGGCGGACATCCTGCGGGAGAGGACCGGGGCCGATGCCGCCCTGATCAACGGCGGCACCCTGAGGGCCGGCATCCCCAGGGGCCCGGTGAGCCGCAAACAGATCTACACGGCCCTCCCCTTTGACAACTACCTGGTGGCCTTCCGCCTCACCGGGGCCCAGGTGCGCCAGGCCCTGGAGCACGGGCTGGCCGGCCTGCCGGAGCGCCAGGGCCGGTTCCCCCAGGTGGCGGGCCTGAGGTTGACCTACCGGGTCTCCGCCCCGCCGGGCAGCCGCATCGTGGAGGTGGAAGTGGGCGGCCGGCCCCTGGATCCGGCCGGGGTGTATGTCCTGGCCACCCATGATTTCCTGGCGGCCGGGGGCGACGGCTACACCGTCTTCGGCGAGGTGCTCAAAGAGGCCGGCCTCAAAAGCACCGGGGGGATGCTCACCAGCAGCGCCCTGGCCTACAACGACCCCGGGACCTACCTCAGGGACCTGGTGGTGGAGCACTTCCAGGGTCACAGCCCGGTGACGGCGAGGGTGGAGGGCCGCATCCGGGCCCTCCCCTGAGAGGCCCCGGGGCGGGCGGATTCCCCGGGCAGACAGCCGTCGCCCCGACCATCGCCCGCTTTCCTCCCCTGGGGGAGGGGGCATAAAAGAGCGTCACCCCCTTGAGGGTCCGCCTGCCAGAGTTGCGGCAGGAGGAAGGCTGATGCAGGTCTACGTCAATGACCGACCGGTGCACCTGGCCCCGGGCATGCGGGTGCGCCACGCCCTGATCGCCGCCGGTTATCCCGCGGGCAGCCCGAACCTGACCGTCAGGGATGAGTGGGGCCATGTCATCGGTCTGGACGGGGCCCTGAGCGAGGGGGCCCGGATCATCGTGGAACGTAGGGAGGACACCCCGACCCCGTATGGCTGAGATCGAACTGCCGGAAGTGGAGGAACTGGAGGAGGCCCGCAAGGACGCCTTCACCCGCCGGGTGGCCCTGACCACCGCCATCTTTGCGGTCTTGCTGGCCATCACCTCCCTGGGGGGCAGCAATGCCATGAAGGAGATGCTCCTGGCGCAGCAGCAGGCCTCCAACATGTGGGCCTACTATCAGGCCAAGGTCATCCGGGAACACCTTTACCGCAGCCAGGCGTATCTCCTGGAAGCCATGGCGGCCAATCCCGCCGCCGGCAACCCCTCAGGGCAGCAAAAAATCCTTGAGGCCCGCACCCACCTTCTGAACGAGGCCCAGCGCTTCAATGCGGAAAAAAAGGACATCGAAAAGGAGGCCCGGCACTTTGAGGCCGAGCGGGACCTGAACCAGAAAAAGGACCCGTATTTCGACTACGCCGAGGTGCTGCTGCAGATCGCCATCGTGCTGGCCAGCATCGCCATCATCTCCCAGTCCCGGCGCATGTACTACTTTGCCGTCGCCACTGCCGTTTTGGGGGGCGCCTTTTCGGTGAACGGCTTTTTCCTTTTGGTCTCCCTGCCCTTTTTCCGCTGACCGGGTCCGCCGGGCCAGGGATATCCGGAAGAGATGGCCGGTGGGTGACCCTGCCTCAGCAATTTTGGCGGGTTGCCGGGGCCAGGGCTTCCCGGCTGGGGGGGAAGGGGGCGCCAAAGGCCGGGAGCCCTCCTCCCCACCCTGGGGCTTTCAGACCCGGCGAGCAGGGGGCGCCGGATTCCCGGGTCTGCCCCACCGGTTCCCCTGGGTCAATATCCCC
Organism: uncultured bacterium; assembly: GCA_937943575.1. GTDB lineage: Bacteria > Desulfobacterota > Desulfobaccia > Desulfobaccales > 0-14-0-80-60-11 > JAILZL01. The sequence goes on from CALEAV010000059.1 coordinate 21,809, forward strand.
GCTTCCTGGCCTGCCCGGGGGGAATTCCGCCCTGGAATTTTTTGGCCTGGCCCGGCGGCAGGGAGCCGCCCTGCCAGCCCACCTTGCGGCCCTGGCTCCAGCCCGGGGGCACTTTCTTGAAATAGGCGGCGTCAATCTGCCGGACAACCGCCGGCGGCTCCGGGATCGCCTGCCAGGGGCCCCCCCAGACCCGGCTCTGATACCAGCGGCCGTCATAGCAGTAGTAGCGCCCCTGATAGCGGAACACATCCACCGGCAGGTTAGGGGCGTAGAACACGTCGGTGACGGTGGCGACGCTCTGCCACAGCGGGGCCATCCGGGGGTCCAGCGGCGGCCCGGCGCTGACCGCCGGAGCCCCCAGCAGGACGGCCAGAGTGGCAGCCACCAATGCCAGGGTAATATTTTTCCCACCCATCTCTTCTCCTCCTTTGCGGACCTCCCGGAAAGCGGCCGCGGAAGCACAGGCCGGGGGCGACTGGCTGCCCCCGGGTGCCGCCCTCTCCTTGAGCCCCGACCGGCCGGGCTCAGGGAGGCAGGGAGGCCCGGCGGCCCCGGCACATGGGGGAAATTCCAACGAAGGCGCTTTTTCCTTGCATCCCCCCGCCGGGGTCTTATGTTAAAGGGCAGATGAGCCCCACGGGCCAGTCGCCAATCCAGTCAGGAGGGATGTCATGTCCAGCAAGAACGTCGCCCGGGTCACCCACATCATCGCCGAGTCCCCGGAGAGTTTCGAGGACGCCATCAAGGTGGGCTTTGAGCGGGCCACCAAAACCCTGCGCAACATCACGGGCTTGAGGATCCTGGAGCAGCGCATCTCCGTGAAGGACGACAGGATCAACACCTTCCGGGTGAAGATGGAGGTCATCTTCATCCTGGAAGATTGATCGTCGCCCGGGTTCGTTAAGTGAAAATTTCCCCGGTGGAGAAGATTCGCGCCGGAGGGCCGGTCTGGGGGCCCAGGATGGTGGGCTGCGGCGGGAGGTGACAGGGTTTCCTCGGCCTATGCTGTACCTGGACGGGTCGTACGGTGAGGGAGGCGGGCAGATCGTCCGGACCTCCCTTTCTCTGGCCGCCCTGCTGGGGAAGGCGGTCAGGGTGGAGAATATCCGGGCCGGCCGCCCCAAACCGGGCCTCAAGGCCCAGCACCTCACCGCGGTCAGGGCCCTGGCCCGCATTTGCGATGCCGAGGTCAAGGGGGCGGAGCTGCACAGCCGGGAGCTCACCTTCCGCCCCGGCCGGGTCAAGTCCGGGAATTATGTCTTTGATGTGGCCGAAACCACGGGGAGCGCCGGCTCCGTCGGCCTGGTGGCCCAGGCGGTCCTCCCGGCCCTCCTCTTTGCCCCCGGCACAAGCACGGTGATCATCAAGGGCGGCACCCACGTGCCCTGGAGCCCCCCGGTGCATTACCTCCAGCACGTCTTTCTGCCCCTGCTGGCCCGGCAGGGGGCGGAGGTGCGCCTGACGCTGGAGCATTGGGGCTTCTACCCCCGGGGGGGCGGTCAGGTGCGCCTGGAGGTGAAGCCCGTCACCTCGTTGGCGGCCGTGGAGCTTCTCACCCCGGCCAGCCGGGGGGAGCTCAGGGCCCTGTCCGCCGCCGGGCGCCTGCCGGAGCACGTCCGCCGGCGGCAGGCCGCCCGCCTGCGGGAGCGCCTGGGGGCCGACCTGCCGGTGGAGGAGGTGGAGGCCGACAGCCTGGACCCCGGCAGCCTGGTGTTCCTCTGGGGGCCCGGGGCCGGCTTCAGCGCCCTGGGGGCCCGGGGCAAGCCCGCGGAGCAGGTGGCCGATGAAGCGGTGGACGCCTTTCTGCATTACGAGGCGCGGCAGGCCGCCCTGGACCGCCACGCCGCGGACCAGCTGGTGCTCTACCTGGCCCGGGCCCGGGGGCCCTCCCGCTTCACCACCGAGGCGGTGACCTCCCACCTCCTCACCAACATCTGGGTCATTGAGCAGTTCCTGGGACCCTGTTACACGGTCACGGGCGCCCCGGGGGAACGGGGCGAGGTCGCCTGCCGGGGGGCCTGAAAAGGGGAGAACGCCTCAGGCGGCAAAAGAGAAGGCTGCGGGAACAAGGGCCCCGGGGCCTGAGAGGACAATGCCGGAAAAAGAGACGATCCTGCCGGAGTGGTGGCCCGAGGCGTCGGAGGCGGCGGGCGGGCTCACCGAGGAGCTCATCCGCCTGCGCCGCCATTTTCACCAGCACCCGGAGCTCTCCCACCAGGAGCGGCGCACCGCCAAAGCCGTGGCCGCCTTCCTCAGCCAGCTGGACCTGGAGGTGCGCACCGGCATTGCCGGGCATGGGGTGGTGGGGCGGCTTTCCGGGGTCCGCCCCGGCCGCACGGTGGCCTGGCGGGCCGACATGGACGCCCTGCCCCTCACCGAGGAGGTCCAGGTCCCCTGGCGCTCCAAAAATGCCGGGGTCATGCATGCCTGCGGCCACGATTTTCACCTGGCCATCGCCCTGGGAGCCGCGGCTTTGCTCAGCCGCTTCCGGGACCGCCTGGCCGGGGAGGTGCGGTTCATCTTCCAGCCGGCGGAGGAAGGCCCGCCGCAGGGTCCCGACAGCGGCGCCCTGGGCATGGTGCGGGCCGGGGTGCTGGACAACCCCCGGGTGGAGGCCGTCTTCGCCCTGCATGTGGCCCCCACCCTGGACGTGGGCCAGGTGCGCTACTGCCCCGAGGTGGTGATGGCGGGCTCCGAGCACCTCCTCCTGAAGGTGGAAGGCCAGGTGGCTCACGGCGCCACCCCCCACAAGGGCGTGGACCCCATCCTGGCCGCGGCCCAGGCCCTGGTGGTGCTGAAAAGCGCCCTCTCCCAGGAAATCGACGCCCGGCACCCCTTTGTCCTCACCTTCGGGCGCATCGAGGGGGGCAACCGCTTCAACATCCTGGCAGACCGGGTGGTGCTGGAAGGCAGCCTGCGCTTTCTGTCCCCGGGGGTGCGGGAGCGGGTGTTGGCCGCGCTGCGCCGCCACCTGGCGGGGCTGGCCAAAGCCACCGGCGCCCGGCTGGAGCTGGCCACCCGGGGGATCTACCCCATCCTGAAAAATGACCCCCGCCTCACCGACCAGGCGGTCCGGATATTGCGGGAGTGTCTGGGGGCCCGGCGGGTGACCGCCCACCAGCCGGCCATGGGGAGCGAGGATTTCGCCTATTTCGCCCAGGAAGTGCCCGCCTTTTATTTCTTCCTGGGGGTGCGCACCCCCGGCACCCGGGG
>CALEAV010000060.1 GCA_937943575.1 uncultured bacterium
GAGGGCCGGGGAACATCGTTCCCTGCCCTCCCCCACGCCCCCTCCCAACCCTTTATGGAGTTGGGGGAGGGAGGCAGAGGGAGGGGGACGGGCCTGCGGCCCCTGGCCCCCTCCCTCAGCTACCACTACACCAACGGAGACCGCAGTGAAATCGGTGGACGAGCAGCTCGCCCTCATCAGGAAGGGCGTCCAGGAGATCATCCGGGAAGAGGAGTTGAAGGCGCGGCTGGCGCGCTCGGTGGCCACGGGGGTGCCGTTGCGGGTCAAGGCCGGGTTTGACCCCACGGCGCCGGACCTGCATCTGGGGCACACGGTGCTCATTCAGAAGCTGAAGCATTTTCAGGACTTGGGGCATCAGGTCATCTTTCTCATCGGGGATTTCACCGGGCTCATCGGGGACCCCTCGGGGAAGAGCGAGACCCGGCCGCCCCTGACGGAGGAGGAGGTCCGGGCCAATGCCGCCACCTATGAGCGCCAGATCTTCAAGGTGCTGGATCCGGAGCGCACCCTCATCGAGTTCAACAGCCGCTGGATGAAGGCCATGAGCGCCCAGGACCTCATCCGCCTGGCGGCCCGCTACACCGTGGCCCGCATGCTGGAGCGGGAGGACTTCCACAAGCGCTATCAAAGCCACACCCCCATTGCCATCCACGAGTTTCTCTATCCCCTCATCCAGGCCTATGACTCGGTGGCCTTGCGGGCCGATGTGGAGCTGGGCGGCACGGACCAGAAGTTCAACCTCCTGGTGGGCCGGGAGATCCAGCGGGAGTACGGCCAGGAGCCCCAGGTGGTCATCACCCTGCCGCTGTTGGAGGGGCTGGACGGCGTCCAGAAGATGAGCAAGTCCCTGGGGAATTACGTGGGCATCGACGAGCCCCCCCGGGAGATGTTCGGCAAGCTCATGAGCCTGCCCGATGCCCTGCTGCTGCGCTACTATGAGCTGCTCAGCGACATCAGTCCCCAGGACCTGGCGCAGCTTGCCCGGGACCTGGAGCGGGGCGCCGTCAATCCCCGGGACGCCAAGGAGGCCCTGGCCAGGGAGATCGTGGCCCGCTACCACGGCGAGGCGGCGGCGGGCCGGGCGGCGGCGGAGTTCGCCCGCGTCTTCCGGGAGGGGGGTCTCCCGGAGGAGATCGAGGAGGTCACCCTGACCCTTGCGGGGCCGCAGGACCGCCTGCTTCCCAACGTCATGGCCGCAGCCGGGCTGGCGGCCACCACCTCCGAGGCCCGGCGCCTCATCGCCCAGGGCGGGGTGAAGGCCGACGGGGAAAAAGTGACGGCGGTGAGCTGGGAAGTGCCTGAAAATCAGCCGATTTTACTGCAAGTGGGGAAGAGGCGCTTTAAGCGCGTGACGCTGACAGCCGATAGATAAGGAGAAAGCAGCCGAGATCTCGGGGATTTGGGGCAACATGGCGCGGCCGGGCCTGATAGTGGCTGCGGTGGTCATCTGGTGTCTGCTGGCGCCGGCATGGTCCGGGGCAAGGGAGACCCCTGCCGGCGGCCCCGCCTGGGCGAGGCCCGATTCCCTTGCACCGGCCTTGAGCGGCCCCAAAGCCGGGGCCGGCCAGGACCGCCTGCCGTCCCGGCCGGATCCCCCTCCCGCCCCGGGGCAGAGGCTGTGGCGGTTTCTGACCGGCGGCTTCCTGGCGGCCCTGCTGTGGTCGAGGCTTTTCGGCTATCCCCTCTATGGTCTGGGGCTGTCTGAGGGCTTCCCCGTGGGTCTGCTGGATGTCACGGTGGCGGCCACCGCCCTGTATGGGGGCTATGTGGCGGTCCAGCGCTGGTGGGAGCAGCGGGCCGCCATCGGCCGGCCCACCCCCCGCTTCAGCCGCCCGTCCAAAAATTCGGTCCCCCTGGAAGTGGAAAAGAGCGCCCAGGCCGGGGTGGAGCGGCTAACGGCCCAGGACCCCCAGTTCACCCTGGAGTCCTTCGGCACTTTCGTCCACCATCTCATCTATGAAGTCCATGATGCCTGGAATCATCAGGACCTGAGCAGACTGAACGGCAAGCTCTCCGACAATCTCCAGGGCTTCCTGGAGATGGGCCTGAAGATTCTGGCCCTGCGCCGGGAGATCAGCCGCCTGGAGGACCTCAGCCTGAAGCGCCTGGCGGTGGTGCAGGCGGAGGTGGAGCCCCAGCGGCAGACCGTCACCGTCTGGGTGGAGGGGCAGGTTCTGGATTACGTGCTGCAAAGCCAGACCTACAAGCTCCTGGCCGGCAGCATGACCTACCCCACCGAGTTGCGGGAGTCCTGGCTGTTTGAGCGGCCCGACTCCGCTTCTCCCTGGCGGTTGCAGGATATTCAGGATTTTTGAGGCTCCGGTCGGGCCTCCCCCCGCCGGCGGCCGCGACGGCGCCGGGGGCGGCGGCGCCGGGGGAGGACGGCCTCCAGGGCCTCCTCCGGGCCCTGCAGCTCCGCCGGAAGGCCCTCCAGGGGGGCCGTCAGGAGGCGGTGCAGCAGGAAGGCCTGGGGAAAGGCGGTGAGACGCACCAGGCGGCTGGGGATGGGGCGCTGCTGCCGGGTGTGGTGACCCACCGCGGCGGCCAGGGCCAGAAGCTGCACCACCTCTTCCTGGCGCTGCCGGGGGAATTCAATCCCCCCCAAGGCCTCCCGGATTCTGGCCGGCAGAAATTCCCTGAGCTCCTGGGTGCCGGCGGGCCAGGGTTCCGCCTCCAGGTAGGGGAGGAGAAAGAGGGCCCAGGTAAGGCTGTCGGGGAGGGGGCGGTCGGCCTGGCTTAAAATATCCAGGCGCTCAGCCAGCTCCAGCAGCCGGGCCTCCCCCTGCGCCCCCAGCCGGTGCCGCCAGCCGGGGAAGATGGCGTAAAACAGGCCGCTTTCCAGCATCAGCCGGAAGAAGGGGCGGGCGGCGCCGCTTTTCAGGTCCTTGAGCAGTTCATCCCGCACCCGGGCCGGCGGGCAGGTGCGGATGAGATCCCCCTTGGCCCGGATCTCGTCCCAGGCCTGAGGGTCGATGGTGAAGCCGGTGCGGGCGGCATGGCGCAACACCCTGAGCATGCGCACCGGGTCCCGGACAAAGCGCACCGCCGGGTCGCCGATCACCCGGATGTAGCCCCGGCGCAGGTCCTCCAGGCCCCCCACGTAATCCACCAGGGAAAAGTCCCCGATGTTATAGAAGAGGGCGTTGATGGTGAGATCCCGACGCTGGGCGTCCTCCGCCGGGGTGCCATAGGTGGGGTTTTTGCCGTCCTCGCCCTCCGGGGTGAGATCAAATTCCGAGCGCCGCCGGAAGGTGGAGACCTCCACGATCTTGCCGCCTTTGAAAAAGACCTGCACCAGCCGGAAGCGGCGTCCGATGATGCGGCTGTTGCGGAAGAGTTTGCGGATCTCACCGGGGCGGGCGTCGGTCACCACGTCAAAGTCTTTGGGCTGTTTGCCCAACAGCAGGTCCCGGACCCCGCCCCCCACCAGGTAGGCCGTGTAGCCGGCATAATGCAGCCGGTAGAGGACCTTGAGGGCCTCCACCGAAATGTCCTTGCGGGACAGGGGGTGCTCGGGCCGGGGGACGATCACCGGCTGCGGGGCCCCGGGTTCCCGATCATGGGACAACATATTTTAATTATAGTGAAATTTCTCCCCTTCCTGGGGAATAATTTTTCGACCGCCGGCGCCGGAATCGGGGCAATGTGAAGCTGTTCCCCTCAGGCCCGCTTCCCCGGCCCTTCCGTCGGGAGGCAAAGCGGGGTATAGTGGAGGCATGCGCCTTTGAGCGCCGCCGGAATTTTTATCAAAGTGAGAAAAATTCCGCATGCCCACTTTAACATCTCCCGCAGGGGCCGGTCTAATCCAGTGAAGCCCGGGGAATGGCACCTGGTGGCGGATGCCGAGCTGGTGACCCGGGCGCAAGCGGGGGAGCTGCCGGCCTTCGAGGAACTGGTGAAGCGCTACCAGCGGGACATTTACGCCTTGGCCTGCCGGATGGTGAGCGACGTCGAGGAGGCCCGGGATGTCATGCAGCAGGCCTTGCTCCAAGCCTTTCTGCATATCCGGGATTTTCGGGGCCACTCCGCCTTCCGCACCTGGCTGTTCCGCATCACCCTGAACCAATGCTACAATTTCCTGAAGGGGCGGAGGCGCTACGGCGAGCCGGTGGATGTGGGGGACCTGGTGCTGGAGGCGGAGGATTCCCCGGAAGCCGATCTGATGGCCGAAGAGGAGCGGGCCCGGCTTTATCAGGCCCTGGAGAAGCTGCCGGCCAAGCAGCGGGCGGTGATCACCCTGAAGCTGGAGCAGAATCTCTCCTATCAGGAGATCGCCCAGGTGCTGGGGGGCACGGCCGGCGCCGCCCGGGTGAATTACTGCCAGGCCCTCAAACGCCTGAAGAAACTGTTGGTGAGCGAGCACGAGCATGACGTGGCGGTGCGCCCTTATCCAAAGGTGGCTCCCCGGATATCTCGACGCTGAGGACACGGGGATCCGCAACCGGCTGGTGGCCCGGCATCTGGAGCGCTGCCCCCATTGCCGCCAGGAGCTGGCGGAAGTCGAGGCCGCCGTCCGTCTGCTGCAGGCGCACCCGGTGCCGGATCCGGGCCCGGAGTTCTGGGAGAGCTTCCAGCGGGAGCTGCATCTGAAGCTGGCGCAGCTCCAGGAAGAGCCACAGCCGCAGGCGCAGCGGCGCCACCTGACGGCCCCCCTGAGGATGATTGTGGCGGCCGCCCCCCTGGTGGTGCTCCTGGCGGCGGTGGGGCTGTGGCGGGGGTGGGGGCCCTGGGGCTCTGCCCCGCAGCCGACTCCTCCCGCCCAGACGGCCCCGTTGACGGCGGCGCCGGCGGCGGGGGAGCCGGACAGCAGCAGCGTGGAGCTGACGGCTTACGGCCCGGGCGTGGCCCACCCGCCGGGACCGGAAAAGGTCCTTTATGCCGGCATCGACGAGGGTCTCTGGGATGAGGACCTGGTGCTGAACTGGGATATGGACCCGGTGCTGGGGGATCTCTCGCCGCAGGAGCGGGAGGCGCTGGCCCGGAAACTGATGGGGGGAGAACCATGAAGACACAACTGGCCCGGCTTGGCGGCCTGGCCCTTCTCTTTACCCTGTGTCTCACCGGCCTGGCCGCAGCTCAGGGCTTTGAGCCGGCGGACCCCATGGACCGCTACCAGGCCGAGGTCAAGCGCGCCAAACTGGGGCCGGCCCTGGGAGTGGACCAGCGCACCGTGGACCTGCTGCTCCAGATTGACCAGAAATACCGGGTGCAAAAGGAGCGGGCCAAACAGGAGGCCATGCTGGCCTTCCAGCAGCTGCAGCAGGTGATGAGCAAGCCCAACCCCACGGACCAGGAGGTGGGGGTGATCCTGGAGCGCATGATGCGCACCCGGGAAGAGACCCTGGCCCTGCAGCAGCGCCAGTTTCAGGAGGAGATGAGCCTCCTCACCCCGGTGCAGCAGGCCCGCTATCTCATGTTTCTCATGAGCCTGCGCCGCCAGGTGGCCACCGAGGCCCGGGAGCTCAAAAGCGCCCCCAAGGCCGCCAAGCCCGTGAGCCCGCCCCGGGAGCTGCCGGTGATGCGCCCCAACCCCTGATGGGTGCTTCCTTTCCGGGGCACCCCCCATCCCGCCAGGCCCATGGGCCGAAACGAAGCAGCGCCAGACGCCGGCGTTGATTGGCTGGACGCAGGAAACCCCGGGGGCTGAGCCTCTCGTGGGACTCCGGCTGGCAAAACCCGGCCCGGCAGGCCTGCGGCCCGCAGGTCCCGCCCTCCCGGGGCCACAAACCCCTTGCCTGCCTGTGGCCGCCACGGTAAAATGCAAGCAGACGCCGGAGTGGTGGAATGGGTAGACGCAGGGGACTCAAAATCCCCCGGGGCACGGCCCTGTGCGAGTTCGAGTCTCGCCTCCGGCACCAGATCCCGGCTTTCCGGCCCCCGCCTCACCCAGCGGGAGAGGCACCCAGGACCGCCGGCAAACCACCCGCCCCCCAGGGGTCCTGACTTTTCCCCCCACCTGCGGGTGACCCCGCCTCCCTGTCCTGGGGGTTCATACCCCTGACACCGCCGAGGAGGCATTCCCCGGGCGCCGGAGATTGTGGGGCCACTGCCAGGGGTGGCGCCACCTGGTGGAGGCTCTCCCGGGCGTCCCCAGCCTCTCACCCCGGCATCTCCCCCGGCCTCCAGGCCGGCCGTCATCAGCCCCGGTGGATTCCAGGGCTGGCCTGCCACTTCCCACTCCGCCGCACCTGGGGGAGACCAGGGGGTCAGCCCCCGGCTGAAGCCTGGCGTCGCCGCTCAAAGGAGAGGGCGAAAGGGGCGATCCTGTTGCAGAGGGCTGGCGGCACCCCTGCAGGCCCCGATTATCACGGTGTCCATGGATATGGCGGCCATCCCCTGAGCCTGGCGGCCAGGAAATGGCCGGGCTGCGGCCGAAGAACCACCCTGACGGAGAAAATCCTTGCGGCAAAATCAGGATCTCCCCCCTTGACCCCGGTGAGAGCCGCACGGGACCACCCGGAAGGACACCTTGCATGGACGGCTGGCCTGTTGACCTGGCCAGGTGGCCGGCGTTTGGGGCCGGTATCGGGCTTCTGGGCTCCGGTTCTGCCTTGACCTCATGGTGGATTGGGGGGAAAATGACCCCAAGGGTGCTTCTGCCGGTGCTCCAGATGATCAATAACACCGAGCTCTTTCACACTTTGCTGGCCAAGGGGGAGATCCGCCTCCGGGCCGGCCCCCTTTTTGACGTCATCCCGAAGCCGCTGCCCGCCGGGTTTGACTTCGGTCGGATTGAGGGCATGATGCTGGGGCTGGCGGTGGGGGACGCCCTGGGGAACACCACGGAGTCCTGGAACCCCTGGGAACGCCGGGCCCGACACGGCGAAATCCGGGACTATCTCCCCAACTGGCAGAGCGGCGAGAGAACGGGACTGCCCTCCGACGACACCCAGCTGGCCTTCTGGACCCTGGAACAGCTGCTGGCGGACGGCGGCCTGATCCCCGCCAACCTGGCCGCCCGTTTCTGCCGGGAGCGGATATTCGGTATCGGTGCCACGGTCAGGGGATTCATCCGCAACTGCACAAGCGGCGTGCCCTGGTACCGCTGCGGGCCTCGCTCCGCCGGCAACGGCGCCCTGATGCGGATAGCCCCCCTTGTGATCCCGCACCTGAAGGCCCCCTCGCCCGCTCTGTGGTGTGACGTGGCCTTGGCGGCCATGCTCACCCACAATGATTCCGGCTCCACCGCCGCCTGCCTGGCCTACGTGTCGATCCTGTGGCACCTGTTGCACCTGAGCACCCCACCCGAGCCCGCCTGGTGGCCCCGAACCTACGTGGCCGTGGCCCGGGGTCTGGAGGAGGACACTTACCGGCCCCGGGGTGGCGCCTTCCCGGGCTTTTCCGGCCCCATATGGCGGTTTGTGGAAGACGCCCTGGAAGCCGCCTTCTCCCGGGGGCTGTCGGTCCTGGAGGCTTGCGGGCTGTGGAATTCGGGGGCCTATCTCCTGGAGACCGTGCCCTCGGTCCTCTATATTCTCATGCGCCACGCCCATGACCCCGAGGAGGCCATCGTGCGGGCGGTGAATGACACCTTTGACAACGATACCATTGCCGCCGTGGTGGGGGCGGCGGTGGGGGCCCTCCACGGCCGGGAAAATCTGCCCCCCCGCTGGCTTCAGGGCCTCACCGGCCGCACCGGCGCCCATGATGACGGCCGGGTGTTTGAGCTGTTGGACGCCGCCAGGGAACGCTGGGGGCAGCAAGGGAATCTCCCTGGCGCCGGACCGGCGGGCAAGGACTCCTGATGGATTCATAAGCCCGCAGTGGGGGGCCTCCCGGGGCGCGAAGGGAGGGATTCCTTGGGGGGCACAGTGGGGTTCCAGGAGCCGGATTACTCCACACTCACCCGGGAGACGGGGGCGGAGGGCCGTAACCCGGCTCCTTTAAGACCCGTCGGACCCGGGAAATTTTGACCATCCCCAAGTCGTAGGGCCCCCCCGACACAATCATCATCTTTCACCCCTCGGGCCGGGACGTCTGCCGGCAACTGGCAGAGGCGGCCGCCAGGCAGATCATTCGCCAGCTTTGCAGCCAGGACACGGGATCAGCGATCCACGGGGAGGTGTGTGAGCTGGTATCGGAGGAAGCGGACTTTCACCGCGATGGCGCCCGGGGAATCAAACGGGTGGCGAATCCCCGCCTGGCTGAACCCCTTTCTCGATGGCTGGCCCACCAGGGGCTCAGGCCCCAAAAAGGGCGGGCCTTCCGGGAGGGCAGCTCCAATGAATTTGCCGCCTCAGCGCCTCCGCCGCCGCCAGAAGCCCCGGTGGTTGGACCGCACCCGGGCACTTCACCGGCGCCGGCAGCTGACACCCGCTCCTGGCGCCGAAAAGAGGGCGGATCTCCCGCCTCGGGAGCGGGAGGCGCTGGCCCGGAAATTGGGGCCGGAACCCCCGGCGGCGGTTCTCACGGGGGCCAGCCGGAGACGGGGTGGCGACGGTCACCCATGAAGCGGCCCTGGAGACGGCCCGGGTGGCAGCCCGCCCGGACAGCCGGGGAAGGGGAGTGGTGGTCATCCTGCCCGGCACCGGAGAAACCTCATCTGAGCCCCGACCCCTTTTCCCGGAGTAGGGCAGGAGCCGGGGGGACCGTGAAGCGCCTCCCGGTGGTTGTCCTATCGCCGGGGGGACCGGGAGCTTCCCGCCCGGGAGGGAAGCCTCCCCCTGGCGGCCGGGCCCTCAGGGTCGGCCGGGGATGCGGCGGCCGTTGCAGGCGTTGACCGGCCTGTTGTATAATGGCTTGGAGTGAGTCAACGGGAAAAAGACCGGGGAAGCTGTCATTGGCGAGAGGGAGGCTTTGGCCTGCCGGGGGCGTCAGGCAGGCTGAGCCCCCTCGCTCTCCCCCTCCCCCTTGCCTGCGCCGGCCTGGGTGGCGAAACGGGTAGACGCAAGGGACTTAAAATCCCTCGGGGGTTTCCCCGTGCCGGTTCGAGTCCGGCCCCAGGCACCAGGAATCTCCGCAACTTTCGCCCCCAGCCCTCCACCCCCCTCGGCGTGGCTCGCGGTCCATCGGTATCAGCAGGGGACTTTCCATTAAGGGCAAAGGCAGGGACCACCTGCTGCCTTGTTCAAACCCTTGACGCCTCACGAGGTGCGGTAGGCGGGAAAAAAGGGCTGTGACTTATGACCCGCAGGCGTTTGTGCAAACCATTGTCTTTTCCACCCCGCAAGGTGCCGGGGAGGTACTGACGCACACGAGCCATCAAACCCTAGGAGGCGCGGCTTCGGGGCCCCCATGACCGAAAACCATATCTCACCCTCGGGGGTCAGGGGGAAGAGGCTACGGCGCGCAAGCCGAACTCCCGGCTCAGGGCGAAGAAGGGTTTTTTCCGCTGCCGGGCACGAAGCGTTCACAGAGCACCTGCAAACCAATGGGCGGGTTCTTCCGGGCGTGCAGCCGTAAAAGGGCCTGGACGTATTTGGTATCCAGCCTCTCCCGGCTGTCCTCGCTTCTAAAGTCCCGTTCCCCCACGTAAGGGGAGAGCTCATAGACCTCCCCCTCACCGATCTCGGCCAGGGTTTCCGCCTCCCGGACCACAAAGCGATCCCCCACGTTCACCCCACCCAACCAGAAGGCCTCCACGAACATCCGCACCTGTTTCTCCGGGAGCCCGAGGATGATGCGTTTGTAATCCTGCGGGGCGAGCTGCTCACCCAGGCGCACATCACATTTATACACCACTCCGTCGATGGCGGAACGCAGGGTGAGCTTGTCCACCTCCAGGCGGCGTAGCTCCAGCTCGGCCCGGGCCGAAGCGAGTTGCTGCTCTTTTAGCTTAGCCTGGAGCTGCACCTGACTGAGGTCGAACTCCGGGATGGTTTTCCGTTGCGCCAGAACCTCCCGGCGCCGCAAAGTGTCCCGGGTGAGGGCCAGTTTGCGGACCTGCTCCTGCAGGCGGGAGGCGGCCACCTCCAGGGTCTGACGCTCCAGGTCGTCATCCAGACGGCACAAAGGCTGGCCCTGACGCACCCGGTCCCCTTCCCGGACATACAGGGCCACCACCCGCCGGGCCTGGAGAGGCCCCACATAGACCTCCCGCTGGTACGGTTCAATGAGCCCATAGACCCGGAAGGGAACCTCCTCCAGCCGCACGGGCGGGGCGGGGTGCGGCGGGCGGGCGGATTGCCTCAGGGACTCCAGGATATAGAGAGAGGCGCCGACAATCCCGGCCATCAGCGCCACCAGGAGGAGGATAATCTTCGGTTTCATGGGGAGACCGCCGCCGTCGCCCTGCCAGGCCGAGTGTCCGCCAGCAGCCGGCCGTTTTCCAGTTTTACCAAGCGATCTGCGTAGGGGAAGACCCGGGCGTCGTGGGAGACCACCACCACGATGCGGCCTTCCCCCACCGCGACCCCCTTCAGGATGCCCATGACCACCTGGCCGCTCTCCGCATCCAGGGCGGAGGTGGGTTCATCGCAGAGAATCACGGCCGGATCCTTGATCAGGGCCCGGGCGATGGACACCCGCTGCTTCATCCCGCCGGAGAGCATGGCGGGCAGCATGAGGCCGGTTCCCCCAAGCCCCAGGGATTCCAGCAGCGCCTCGGCCCGACGCCCCAGAGCCGGGGTGATCCGGGCGCCCTGGATGCCCACCGCCAGAAGGGTATTCTCCCGCACCTTTAGACCCGCGATGAGCATGGGCTGCTGAAAGACAAAACCGTAGCGGGCCAGACGGATGGAGGCGGCTGCCTCGTCGGGCAAACCTGTGATCACCTGGCCATCCAGGACAATTCTGCCTTCGGTGGGCCGCAGCACCAGGCCGATGATAGACAGGAGGGTGTCTTGCCGCTGCCCGAGGGCCCGGCCAACACCGTCAGCTCCCCCGGAGACAGGGTGAGGGAGAGGGGATAGAGCACCCTGCGGATCTCGCGACCGTCAAAGAAATCCCGGGCAATGTCTTCAAGAATCAAATCAGCCATGACCGCCCCAAGGGCTTTCCCCTCCTCAAGGTCTCAAGGGACCTCGGGATTTCAATGCCGCCGCTTAATGGAAGACCGCGGCCGGATCGGCCTGCAGGGCCTTGCGCAGGGCCACCAGGGAGGCCAGAAGACTCACCACCAGGGTGAGGCCGGCCAACAGCGGCGGCACAGAGAGGGGAAAGTGTCTGGGGATATCCGTGCCCCGGGTGATGTTGAGGACCACGGCCAGACACAGGAACCCCAGGAAAATCCCGATGATGCTCACCATGAGCGCCTGACAGAGCACCACCACCGCCACATCCCGCCGCCGGGCCCCCAGGGCGCGCATCACCGCAAAATCCCGGGTGCGCCCCAAAACACTGGCATACATGGTGAGAGTGACGATCACCACCCCGATGAGCACGGCGATGGAAATGGAAAAGCCGAAGCTCCCGCCGATGCCGGTATTGGTGAGATAGTAAAGTCTGGTGAGGCGGGAGAGCTCGGGAGTGGTGTAAACCCCACATTCGGGCATGAGGGCGCGCAGATGGGCCAGGGCATGGTCCCGGTCCACCCCCGGCTTGAGGCCCACGAGGATGGCGGACTAGCGGCCTGGCGGGGTTTTGGCCGCCTCCTTGACCCTGTCGAGGGAAAGGAAGACCAAGGTGCCCTGAAAGGCCCGGGCCCCCTGGGTCACCGCCCCGAAGCGGACCCGGCGGCCGTTGATCTCGGTGACGCCCTGGAGGAGCGGGTGGCCGAATTTGGCCAAGTCCAGGCGGTCCACAGCCACCGCCTCCAGGTCGATGAGCGCCCGGCCATCGCCGGCGGCAAGGGCCCAGGGGCCGGCAGCCAGGCGCGGTCTCCGCAAGCCCACCAGCCGCACCGCTTCATGGCTGCCGTCCACGGTGCGCAGCAAGCCGTTCCCAAGAAGAATGGGTTCGGCCCAGCGCCCCTCCGGCAGGCCCAGCACCCGCTCCTGATAGCGGCCAGAGATGAGCTCGCCGCGTCAGCGTTGCGCAGCCGGGCGCTGGTGATCCAGAGGTCGGCGCCGCTGTGGTCCGCCAGCACCGACATGTAATTCAAGAGGCCAAAGAGGATGGATAACTGCTGTCCCACCAGAAAGATGATGGCCACCACCCCCCAACAGGGAGCCGGCGGTGGAGGAGCGGTCGTGGAGGAGAAGGCGCCAGGCCCCCCGACTACGCATGGCGAAGCTCCGAGAGGGCCAGGTGATGCGCGTCGGCGAAATCCGCCGCGACCCGCACTCCCGCAGCCGTCAGCAGATGCCGGGCCATCCGGGCCCCCCGGCCTCCCAGCACCAGAACGGGCCGGGGCTGCAAGGCATTCAGGCGATGCACGGTGGCCAGGGCCTCCTCCAGGCGGGAGAGCATGGTCAGGGATAAAAAGACCGCCTCAGGTCTCAGGGCCAGGGCGGCCGCGGCGATTTCCTGGCCCGGCAGGCTCCGGCCCAGATTGCGCACCTGCCAGCCCCGCACCTCCAGATAGACGCTCAGAGCCAGGGTCACCACTTGGTGCTCATCTCCCGGAGCGCACGACCCAAAGCCTGAGGGCCCTGACTTAAGGGCGGCCCCAAAAGGAGAGGGAGGCCGCTGAGCAGGCGGCTCAGGGTCTCCGTGGCCAGATGCTCCTGATAGATCTGGAGCTCATTATGTTCCCAGCGGCGGCCGATCTCCTCCATCACCCCCAGCAGCCGTGAGGCGATAAGCTCTTCCGCAGGGCAGCCCTGAGCCAGCCAGGCCGCAACCAGGTCCCGGGCCGCGGCCAGGTTGCCGGTGACGAGCACCTTGAGGAGGCGGGCAACCTCCGGCGCGGAAAAAGGGGCAGCTGGCTGGGGCCGGTGCCGCAAGGTCCCCAGCTCGGACCGTAATTGCGCCAGCGGACCTGCCAGAAGGTGGCATTCCGGAGGTTTGATAACCCCGTGGATGGCCACCAGCCAACTGTCCAGGAGGAGGTTCGCGGCGGCGGCTCCGGGTCCCCGGGAGGTCAATAAGGAGAGAGACCAGCCGGCTTCCTCCTGCAAAGCCTTGAAGAGCTGGTAGCGGTAAACCACCTTCAAAAGGAGGCCGAATTCCCGGGCATACTCCAGGAGCTCCGCCTCCAGGGGGGCCAGATGCTTCTGAGTGCCAAAGCGCCAGCCCACCTCCAGGCGCCGGCGCACTATGGCCGCCAGGTGATCAAAATGCTCCTCAAAGAGGCGGGCGGCGGCTTCGAAGCCGGAGGTCACCGCTCCTTTAGGAAGAAGCCTATCCTTTTCCTCGACGTCCCCCATCACTCCCCCATGGCGGTGGCCACGCCCAACATGGCGGCCCTGCCGGGTCGGTGGGGGCTCCCCCTGACCTCTGGGGAGAAACCCCAAAGCGTAGGGCTGAGGAGGCACTCCCCGCCCCTCAGGGCGGACAGGCCTCTGTAAGCGCCAGGAGCAAGGGAGGCCAGCCCCGCTGGATTTATTATTACACCGGGAAAAAGTGGGAAAAAGGAAAGAGTTGACTTTGCGCCAGGAAACGCCAGAATGGTTTGGGGTGGGGCTGCCGGAAAGAGAAAATTCCTTTCGAACCGTCTTCGCCTCACCCCGTGCGGCCCCACAAGAGGGCGGCGGGCAGGTGCTCCAGGAGCTGCTCTCCGGGGAGCTGCCGGCCCTCGGCCCCGGCAGCGGCGGTCAGGCGGCGGCCGCTCAGCACCTCCTCAAAGTGGGGCGGCGCCTCCGGGGGCAGGAGGACCACGGTGTGGCGCCAGGGGGCGCCCCCGGGATAGCGGCCTGCCTCCCCCAGCCCGGCGAAGAACCGCCCCGCCACCGCCACCACCCATTCCCCCCCGAGCCGGCGGGCAAAGGCCACCAGCCGCTCCGCCTGGGGTCCCTGGGCGGCCAGAGGCAGATAGTCCCCGTCCAGAAACAAGGAGAGGTGGGCCCGGCGAAAGTTCAGGCCCATGGCGGTGACGTACAACTTGATCTCCCCCCGGCGCCAGTTGGCCCATAGCTCAGGGAAGAGCGCCTCCTTTCCCCGGGCGGCCTTGCGGCGCAGCTCCCTCAGCATCTGCGTGCGGCGGCGGAAATCCACCGGCCGGCGGTTGTCGGGGTCCACCAGGCTGAAGTCCCAGAGCTCCGTGCCCTGGTAAAAATCGGGGATGCCGGGTGCGGCGATCTTGAGAAGCACCTGGGAGAGGGAGTTAAGGGCGCCGCACCAGGCGAGCAGACCCTGGAACTCCAGAAAATCCCGAAGGAATTCATTCTCAGGGGAGTCCTTCAGCAGCTCCCGGACAAAGGCCAGCAGGGCCCCTTCATACTCCTCGTCCGGATGGGTCCAGTGACTGTGCACCTTGGCCTCCCGGAGGGCCTTGATGAAATAAGCGGCCAGGCGCTCCGGAAAGGCGGGGAGCTCCTCCGGCACAAGGGGCCAAGCCCCCAAAAGCGTCTGGTAGATAAAATACTCCTCGTTGGAGTCCGGCGCGGTGCGGTCCCGCACCTGCCGCCTTTTGTGCCGGTTGAGGGCCCGCCAGCGTCTGAGGCGCGCCTCCCACTCTTCGGGGATCTCCGACAGCGCCGTCAGGCGCAGCCGCACATCCTCGCTGCGCTTGGTGTCGTGGGTGGAGGTGGCGTTGAGGGTCAAGGGCCACATCGTCCGGCGGGCCTGGTTGAAGGCGTGGAAGGCCGCCGGGGTGACCGCCTCCATGGCGCTGCCCACCTCATTCAACCCCGCCAGAGGGTGATAGACATAGAGGGCGGTGTCCTCCACCCCCTTGGCGGTGATGGGCCCGGTGAACTGCTGCCAGCGCATGACGAACTGCAGCCACTCCCGCTTCTGGTCCTCGGGGAGATGCGGCGGAAAGTCCAGAAGCAGCACCCGGCGCAGGAAATTGAGGGCCAGGGGATTGAGGTCCGGGCGGCGCTGGCGGGCGGCGGCAAACCCCTGTTCCAGGCAGGTCTGGTCCGCCCCCCCCACCTCCAGGCTGCGGATGTAGGTGCGATATTGGGGCAGGCAGGCGATGACCTCCTCCAGGGCCTCCCGGAGATCGCCCCGGGGGATGTCCCGGGCCCGCCGGTCCTGCTCGGCCAGGAGCCGCAACTGCTGCCCCAGGTTCTCCAGCTCCCCTCCGAAGAGGCTCTCCAGGACCAGTTTCTTTTTCTCGTAGGCCACCTCGGGCCAGGAGTCCGCCAGACCGGTGAAGCGGGCGTAGATGCGCCGGATCTTGTCCAGACCGGGGGGATGCACGAACAGGCCGGTGACCCGGTCCAGGAAGTCGTAGCCGGTGGTGCCGGCCACCGGCCAGTCCGGCGGCAGCGTCTCCCCCGGGGCCAGGATCTTTTCCACCACCACGTAGAAGCGCTCCCGGCCCCGCTCCGGGACCAGGCTGCGCAGGTGTTCCGTCAGGCGCTGCAGATAGCCGGCGGGATCAAAGAGGCCGTCGAGGTGATCGATGCGCAGCCCGGCGATCTTCCCCTCCCGGATGAGGGAGAACAGCAGGGCATGACTGGCATCAAAGACCCGGGGGTCCTCCACCCTGAGCCCGATGAGGTCATTGACACTGAAAAACCGGCGATAATTGATGAAATCCAGGGCCACCTGCCACCACGCCAGGCGGTAGGCCTGCAGGCTGAGCAGCCGGTCCAGGAGATCGAAGCTGGCGGCCTCCCCCCGGATGCCGTTGAAGCGGGCCAGATTCTCGTCCACGAAACGGCGAATGGCGGGCTGGGTGAGATAATTCAGCCAGAGGCTTTTTTTCAGGATCTTCTTGGTGCGCTGGCGCTCCTGGAGCTGGCGGCGGCCGGTGGCGCTGCGGGGCGGCAGGTGCCGGCTTAAGGTGATGAGCCCCTGCAGGGCCAGCAGGGCAGGGTCCTCCGGCCCCAGCTCGGCCGTGAGCTCCTCCAGGCGGTGGCTGAGGATGACGCTGTAGGTGCGGGGGTCCACGGGAAAAAAGAAGTCGTGATAATGCACCGCAAAGCCGCTCTCCTCCAGGGTGAGGACCAGCTCCTGGTTCTCCAGGGCCTGGTAATACGGGCTGCCCAGAATGGGGAGGAGCACCTTGCCGCTGAGAAAGCGCTGGGAGGGCTGCCAGTCGATGTCGAAAAACACCGCATAGGGGGAGGCGGGGCCGTCTTCCAGGACCTCCTGCCACCAGGGGTTGTCGGGGCTCAAGGCCATGTGGTTGGGGACGATATCCAGGATCAGCCCCATGCCCTTGGCCTTCAGGGCCCGGGTGAGGGCGGTGAAGGAGACCCGGGATCCCAGCTCCGGGTTGATCTCCAGGGGATTGGTGACGGAATAGCCGTGCAGACTCTGGCGACGGGCCTTGAAAAAGGGCGAGGCGTAGAGGTGGGAAATCCCCAGGTCGTGGAGGTAAGGGACCAGCGCCTGGGCGGCGATGAAGCGGAAGCCGTGGTGAAACTGCAGGCGGTAGGTGGCGGCGGGGGGAGCCTCGGCGCTCATGGCTCCTCCGCCGCAGTCTGCTCCAGGGCCGCCAGGCTGAAGCCCAGCTCCTGGCCCAGACTCAGGAAGCGGGCCGTCCATTCCACCGCCTGGAGATCGCCGTCCCGGCCTTGGCGCTGCTTTTCCGGGTAGACCTTGCCGGCCAGGTCATAGTAGAGGTTCTGGACCCGCCACAGGTTCACCTCAAAGGGGAGCTCCCGCATCAGTCGCACCGCCTCCTCCAGGGCCTGACAGAGCTCGGCGTCGTCGGGGTGCTCATGCCAATACCCCGCCAGGTGTTCCAGGGCCTGGCGGGCGGCGAACTCCAGACGATGGCCCTCCAGGGGCACCTGCAGCCGCCGGGCCTCCTCCATCAGGGCCCGGATGTTGTCCAGGTCCAGGGGGGCCTCCTGAAAGGCCCGGGTGAGCTGGTAATTCAATATGAGCTCGGCGGTGACCTGAAAAGGCCGGGGCAGGGGCACCCCCAGCTCCCGGTGGAAGCGCATCAGGGGGACCTGGTGGGTGAAGACCCGGCTGTAGAGCTCCCAGACCTCGGCGAGACTCAGGGCCAGCACCTGATCCAGGATCTTGCGCTGTTCATCCCGGAACAGCGACCGCAGAGAGTAGGTGGATTCGCCGAAATGCCGGTCGATGCGGCGGATGGTTTCCGGAAAATCCGCCGAGGAGAAGGCCGCGGTGATCTCCTCCACCAGGCGGCCATAGGCCTCCTCCCCCTGGAAGGCCCGGACCCCGCCACACAGGTTGTGGTCGCCGAAGTGCAGCACCGCGTAGCTCACCCGGAGGGCCTCCCGGGTGATCTCCGAGGTGACCTGGATGCGGCCCAGGGCGAGTTTGGCCTTGCCCACTTCGGAGACCCGGTGATCCTCCCGGGACACGGTATAGCAGAAAATGCGGTCCCGGGGCTGATAGTCCTCAAAGAGGGAGCTCACGGCATAATGGGCGCCCACTTTCAGGAGGTCCAGCATGGCCGGGCGCACGAATTTCTCATAGATGCGGCGGCCGTCCTGGTGTTCCGGCAGGTTGCTCTTGGCGGCGGCCAGGCGGGTGAGGAAGGCCTCCTCCAGGTCGTCCCCGAAGAGTTCCTGGGCCAGCTGCACCACCCGGCCGGCATACTTGAGGACCTGCACCGTCTCCAGGCCGGAGAGCTCGGCAAAGAACCAGCCGCAGCTGGTGTACATCAACAGGGCGTGGCGCTGCAGCTCCAGGAGTTTCAGGATGGTGTGCGTCTCCTCGGGGGAGAGCTCCCGGCGGGCGTGGGCCGCCAGAAACTCCGCCAGACTTTCCGGGCTGCGATCCAGGATGATCCGGATATAATCGTCGCGGGCCGCCCAGGGGTCATGGAGCAGAGGCGCCGCGGCCGCCTCAAAGCGGGGGGCCAGGGTGTCCCGCAGCCAATCCAGGGCCTCCCGCAAGGGCGTCCGCCAGTCCTGCCGCCAGTGGGGCGGGCCGCCGTTGGTGCAGCCGCAATCCCGCCACCAGCGCTCCACCCCGTGGCTGCAGCTCCAGGAGGTGTTCTCGATGATTTCCACCTCCCAGGTGGGGGGGTGGCGCTCCAGATACTCCCCGTAGTTGGTGAGGCGCACCCCCTCCTGGGCCTCCAGGTAATCGAGGGCGTAGGCCAGGGCCATGTCCCCGTGGTGATGATGGTGGCCGTAGGTCTCCCCGTCGGTGGCGATGTGCACCAGTTGCGGCCAGGGGCGCTCTTCGGAGAAGGCCCCCAGCAGCCGGGCCGCCAGGTCCTCCCCCCGTTGCAGAAGGTTCTCGAAGGCCACTGCCTGGGAGATGGGGCCGTCGTAAAAAAAGAGGGCCAGACTCCGACCCGAGGGCAGGCGCACCCGGTAGGCCATGGTGGGGTCGATGCGGCCGCCGCTGACGTCGCGCCAGCCCTCCTTCCCCGGCGGTCTCACCCGGGCCGCCTGGTGGGGGGCCAGGATGGTGAACCGCAGACCAAGCTCCGCCAGGATGTCCAGGGTCTCCAGATCCACCGCAGTCTCCGGCAGCCACAGGCCTTCGGGCCGGCGGCCGAAGCGGTGCTCAAAGTCCCGGATGCCCCAGATCACCTGGGTGTACTTGTCCCGCCGGTGGGCCAAAGGAAGGATGATGTGGTTGTAAGCCTGGGC
Organism: uncultured bacterium; assembly: GCA_937943575.1. GTDB lineage: Bacteria > Desulfobacterota > Desulfobaccia > Desulfobaccales > 0-14-0-80-60-11 > JAILZL01. The sequence goes on from CALEAV010000060.1 coordinate 18,462, forward strand.
CAGAGCCGAACCGTGGCCGGAGAAGCGCTTGCGGCTGAGGCGGTCCGCCCTCAGGATGGCCTCATAAATCTCCGGGGCCTTGGCGGCCAGCCAGGCCAGCAGGGTAGGGCCGAAGTTGAAGCTGATGGAGGCATAGTTGTTGGGGAGACGGACAATCCGGCCGTCGCCGTCCAGGATGCGGGAGACGGTGTTGGGGGCGTAGCATTCCGCCGCCACCCGCTCATTCCAGTCGTGGTAGGGGAAGGCGGAATCCTCCAGCTCCAGGTCCTCCAGCCAGGGATTCTCCCGGGGCGGCTGGTAGAAATGCCCGTGGATGCAGATGTAGCGCTCCATCAGCCCTCCTCCGCCAGATAGACCGCCAGGGAGTGGGGCCTGAGACTGAGGCGCACCCGGCCGTCGCTCCGGAGCTCCCCGGGGGCCTGGGGCCCCGGCCCGCCCCAGGATGTGGCGGCGGATTCCAGCCTGAGCCGCCACACCCCCTCCGGCCAGGGCAGAAAGAGATCCAGGGGCGTGTCGCCGAAATGAAAGGCCAGCACCGCCTGCGCCGTCTCGCCCCAAAGGTGCACCACCAGGAGCTTTTCCTTCTCAAAGCCCATAACCTCCCGGGGCCCCTCCTGGAGGCGCATTCCCTGCCGCAGTTCCTGCCTGAGCACCAGGAGCTCCCGATAAAACTCCCATAACCGGCAGTGCCCCTCCTCCTCCTTCAGGGCGTGGTTGAGCTTGGCGGCGGCAAAGGTGGCGGGCTCTCCCGGGTCGGGGAGCTCCCCGGCGGCCGCCAGGGCGGGGTGCTCCTCCCGGCGGCCCCGGCGCACCGCCTCCAGGAGCTCCGGATCCCCGTGGCTGACGAAATAGGGAAAGGGGGCGGTCTCGCCGTACTCCTCCCCCATGAACAGCAAAGGGGTGAAGGGGGAGAGGAGCACCACCCCGGCGGCCAGCTTCAGGGCCTCCCGGGAGACCAGGGCGCTCAGGCGCTCCCCTTGGGGGCGGTTGCCCACCTGGTCGTGGTTCTGGGAGAAGACCACCAGCCGCGGCGGGGCCACCTGGGCCACGGAGCTGCCATGGCGGCGCTGGCGGTAGGGGGAATACTCCCCGGTATAGACAAAGCCCTCCCGCCAGGCCTTGGCCAGGTGCGCCAGGCGGCCGTAGTCCTGGTAGTAGCCCCCCCTCTCCCCGGTCAGCAGGGTGTGCAGGGCGTGGTGGAAGTCCTCGTTCCAGTGGGCGTCCAGGCCCATCCCCCCCAGCTCCGGGGGCTGAAGCAGGCGGGCGTCGTTGAGGTCGCTTTCCGCCATGAGGTGGAAATGCCGCCGCCAGCGCCGCCGGGCCTGGCGCACCGCCGCCGCCAGCTCCAGGAGGAAGGGCCGGGGGGTGAGGTCCACGATGGCATGCAGGGCGTCCAGCCGCAGGGCGTCCACATGGAACTCCTCCCCCCAAAAAAGGGCATTTTCAATAAAGAAGCGGCGCACCTGGTCGCTCCCGGGGCCGTCAAAATTCATGGCCGGCCCCCAGGGGGTGCGGTAGCGCTCAGTGAAGTAAGGCCCAAAGGCCCAGAGGTAATTGCCTTCCGGCCCCAGATGGTTGTAAACCACATCCAGAATTACCGCCACACCCCGGGCATGGCAGGCGTTCACCAGGTGTTTCAAACCCTCCGGGCCGCCGTAGCTGTCCTGCACCGCAAAGGGATAGACCCCGTCGTAGCCCCAGTTGCGCTCCCCCGGGAACTGGGCCACCGGCATGAGCTCCAGGGCGGTGACCCCCAGCCGCTTCAGCCCGTCCAGGTGGGGGATGACGGCCTCGAAGGTGCCCTCCGGGGTGAAGGCGCCCACGTGGAGTTCATAAATGACATAGTCCTCCAGGGGCAGGCCGCCCCAGTGGCCGTCCTCCCAGGGGAAGGCGGGGTCCGTGACCTCCGAGGGGCCGTGCACCCCCTCCGGCTGGCGGCGGGAGGCCGGGTCGGGGAACTCCCGCCCGCCGTCCAGCCGGTAAAAGTAGCGGGCGCCGGGCTCCACCCCCGCCAGCACCCCAGCGAAATACCCCTGCCTCTGGGGGGCCAGGGGCAGGAGCCGCTCCCGGGGGGCCAGCAGGTGCACCTCCACCCTTTGGGCCAAAGGGGCCCAGACCACAAAGCGGCTGCGCCCCTCCCCCAGATAGGTGGCCCCCAAACGTGACGCCGCGGTCACATCTCCCCCTTACAGTTCGAGGGTGAGCCTGCCGGGGTTCTCCGCCAGGGTGAGCAGGGTGAGATAGTCCCGGATGTTGCGGGTGATGAGAAAATGCTGGCGGACGAACTCCCGGGCCAGCCGGCCCATGCGCTGGGCCATCTCCGGCCGGTGCAGGAGATAGCGGATGCGGAAGGCGCAGCCCTCCGGAGAGTGCACCAGGAAGCCGGTATGGTAGTCCCGGATCTGGAGGACGATGCCCCCCACGGCGCCGCCGATGACCGGCTTGCCCTTCCACATGGCCTCGGTGACGGTAAGGCCGAAGCCCTCCCGGGTGGACTTCTGCACGATGATGTCCGCCGCCCGCTGCAGGGCGTTCACCTCGTGGTGGGCGTCCGGCGGCAGAAGCAGCACCTGGATGTCCGGCTCCCCCGCCGCCGCCTCCATGACCTCGGCGAAGATGCGGGGCCCTTCCGGATCGTCGGTGGCCTCGCCCCCGGCCAGGATCAGCTTGCAAGGCACGTGCTTGCGCACCATGCGGAAGGCCTGGATGACCCCCACCGGATCCTTGAAGGAGTCGAACCGGGAGACCTGCAGCACAATGGGCCGGTCCCGCTCGACCCCCAGGCGGTTCAGTACCCGGTCGATCTCCTCCTGGGTGAGTTCCCGGTTCTTTTCGCTCAGAGGATCGATGGAGGGCCGGATGAGGTATTGGGGGTGCGGGAGGTTCTGGGCGAACTGCGCCATGGAAAAGACCGAGGCGTCGTAGCTGCTGACGATCTCCCGCAGGTATTTCCAGACCTTGAGGTTGGGGCGGGAGACGTCCACGTGGCAGCGCCAGATCCAGTGGCGGGCCCGCGGCCGCATCACCTTGATGAGCCAGGCCGGCTGAGGGTCGTGGACCAGCACATAGTCCGCCTCCCACAAGAATTTGCGGGCGTTTTCCTCGTTCACCTCCTCATAGTGCCGGAGCTGCGTCGGGGAGAGGCGGACGTCATGCCCCTGCAGGGCGTTGTGGAAGGCCTTGGTGACCTCGAAGAAGGTGGGATCCCCCTGGATCACCTCCCAGAAGGTGTTGAGACCCATCTGGTTGAGGAGGGGCACCGCCCGGGAGAGAATCTCCGCCACCCCGCCGCCGGTGCGGGTGGAGTTGATGTGCACGAAGCGCCGCTCCCGCAGGCGCTCCGCCAGCCGCTGGAGCTGGCCGATGACCTCCGGGCCCACAATGGGGGCGTAATCATTCAGGGTAACCACAGATCTCCCCCAGATGTTCCAGGATCAATTGCAGGAGGGTGTCCCGCACTTCCTTCAGGGTGTAAAAATACAAGTCGATCTCCCGGATGGCCTGCACCAGCTCCGGGAGCCCGAAGTTGTTCTCGATCCAGAAGGAGAAGTCATCCACCCGCCGGTGGCCGTGGCGGCGGCGGGCCTCAAAGAAGTGGTAGTAGACCGAGTCCAGGCCCACCTTTCCCAGGGCGTGGCAGAATTCCCTCAGGGTGGTGGCCGGGATTTCGGAGCGGATGACCACCATGGAGGCCATGCAGAAGTGAAACTCAAAGCCGGGCCGGGCCCAGGGCACACTGGGCAGGTCCCATAAGTAATCTTCCAGGATGTCCACCATGGCCTGGCGCACCTGCTCCAGATCGTCGTATTCCAGGGGGTCGAAAGAGCTGAGCTTCTCCGCCAGCTTGACGTCCTGCAGGGCGGTGGCGGCCCAGAGGGCAAAGTCGTTGGGGTATTCCACCACCGGCTGGGTGACCGCCAGGCGGGATTGCAGGAGGTGGTAATGGAGCACCTCGGTGTCCACCTCCTTGAGGGCCTGGAGGAGCTCCCTTAAGTTCACCGCCTTGCGCCCCAGGGGCATGGTCATGAGAAAGCATTCCCGGAACCAAAAAGGGTCCTTGGCCGGCAGGTCGTAATCAAAGGGGACGGCGCGTTCCACAGGGCATCTCCCCGCGGCACCCCCGCCCGGCGGCGCCGCTTAGCGTTCTCTCAGGACATGGTCGGAAATCACCTGAAACAGCTCGCTCTGGCGGATGAGCCCCACCACCCGGGCCCCCTGCATCACCGGCAGGCGGGGCAGCTTCTCCCGGACCATGACCAGGAGCGCCCGGGCCACCGAGTCCTCGGCCCGCACCGTGGCGGTGATGGGGCTCATGACCTCGCTCACCGGGGTGTTGGCCTTCTCCTCCACCCAGGCGCCGGTCAGATCCCTTTCCAGGCGCCTGACCAGGCTCTCCCAGGCCTCTCCGGCAACCCCCGGCAGCGGTGGGGTGATGCCGGCGAGCAGGTCGCCCAGGGACAGGACGCCCACGAGCTGGTATTTTTCATCAAAAACCAAAACCGAGCGGGGCTCGAAGGTGCCCGGGAATTTGATGGCGGCCTCCCGGATGATGGCCATGGCCTGCTTCAGGGTGAACCAGAAGGGGACATGGGGGTAATCCTCCAGGGGAATCATCAGCTCCGCCACTTTTTTCTGCAAGGGCATGGTGCCTCCCGGGGGGAGCGGCTGGGGGGCGGACGGTGGGCAGCCTCCGGACGCAGCCGGCTCCTGCATCACAGGCTGACGGAAAAATTCGCAAGGGTGATTTATTATGCTAACAAAACGGGAAAAAAATCCAGACTTTTCGGGGCGCCTCTGCGGCCGCCCCCAGGACGGCCCGCGGGCGGCCCCGCGCCCGCCCGGGGGCGCCCGGCTTGTCACCGGCCCCCGTCTCATTTATATTGAAAGAGTTGCGGAAAGATGGGGGAGGAAGGCCAAGGTCGTAAACCGCCTCCCCCCCGGCCGCAGGGAGTCCGAGGCGACGATGATTGTCTTTCCGGCCATCGACATCAAAGGCGGGCGCTGCGTGCGCCTGAAGCAGGGGCGGGCGGATCAGGAGACGGTCTACGGGGACGACCCGGCGGCTATGGGGGAGAAGTGGCAGGCAGCCGGAGCCGCCTGGCTCCACGTGGTGGACCTGGACGGCGCCTTCAGTTCCCGCCCCCAAAACCTGGAGGCCATCCGGCGGCTGCGCCGGGCGGTGAGCATCCCCATCCAGTTGGGGGGCGGCATCCGCACCCTGGAGGTGATGGAGGAGTATTTCGCCCTGGGGATCGACCGCCTCATTTTGGGCACGGCGGTGCTCAAGGACCCGGAGCTCACGGCCCGGGCCCTGGACGCCTATCCCGGCCGCATCGCCGTGGGGCTGGACGCCCGGGACGGCCGCCTGGCGGTGGAGGGCTGGACCGAGACCACCGAGGCCACCGCCATTGCCGTGGCCCAGGCCCTGGCGCCCCTGAAACCCGCCGCCCTCATCTACACCGACATCGCCCGGGACGGGGTGAAGACCGGCCCCAACCTGGCGGCCACTCGGGCCCTGGCAGAAGCCGTGGATCTGCCGGTCATCGCCTCCGGGGGGGTGAGCTCCCTCAGGGACATTCAGGACCTCAAGGCCCTGGAGCCTCTGGGCGTCATCGGCGTCATCACCGGCCGGGCCCTGTATGACGGCCTCCTGGATCTGAAGGAGGCCATCCGCCTGGCCGCCGGCTGAGCGGGGCGCGCCGACCTCGACAAAGGCCCGGGAGCACACCCCACGGGGTGCGGCCCGGGGTCTGACCATAACGGACAATGCCCGAACAACCGTATCTGAGCCGGGTCCAGCGGCCCAGCCGCTACCTGGGCCGGGAAGTGAATGTCATCCTCAAGGACCCCCGGGAGGTGGGCCTCAGGGTGGCCCTCCTCTTCCCCGACCTCTATGAGGTGGGGATGTCCCACCTGGGCCTGGGGATTCTCTACGACGTCCTCAACCGCCGCCCGGAGGTCTGGTGCGAGCGGGCCTTTGCCCCGGCTCCGGACCTGGAGGCGGAGCTGCGCCGCCAAGGCGGGCTTCTGGGCACCCTGGAATCCGGAGAGCCGTTGCGTCACTTCCCCCTGGTGGGGGTGAGCCTGCAGTATGAGCTCTGCTACACCAACGTGCTCACCCTGCTGGATCTGGGGGGCATCCCGCTGCTGGCGGCGGCCCGGGGGCCCGCCGACCCGGTGGTGGTGGGCGGCGGCCCGGCGGCCTTCAACCCCGAACCCATGGCGCCCTTCTTTGACGCCTTCCTCCTGGGGGACGGGGAGGAGGCCGTCCTGGAGCTGGCCGACACTGTGGCCGTCTGGCGCAAGGCCCGGGGCAGCCGGGAGGAGCTGTGGCGGGCCCTGGAGGAGATTCCCGGCGTTTACGTCCCGGCCTTCTTTGTCCCGGCGTGGGATGAGGCGGGGCGTCTCCGGGAGGTCGCCCCCCGGGGCCGGCGGCACACGGTGACCCGGCGTCTCCTGGACGACCTGAACCGCATCCCCTTGTCTCCGGCGGTGCTGGTGCCCACCTGCCCCATCGTGCATGACCGCCTGAGCGTGGAGATCGTCCGGGGCTGCAGCCGGGGCTGCCGCTATTGCCAGGCGGGGATCATCTACCGGCCGGTGCGGGAGCGGGAGCCGGAGGCGGTGAGAACCTGGGTGGAGGCGGCCCTGGCCGCCACCGGCTTTGAGGAGGTGTCCCTTCTGGCCTTGAGCCCCGGCGATTACGCCCCCCTGCCCTGGCTGCTGGCCCGCCTCATGGACCGCCTGGAAGGGGCCAAAGTCTCCCTGTCCCTGCCGTCCCTCAGGGCCGACACCCTGGGACCCGAGCTCACCCGGCAGATTGGGCGGGTCCGGCGCACCGGCCTCACCATCGCCCCGGAGGCGGGGAGCGAGCGCCTGCGGCAGGTGGTGAATAAGAATTTAAGCGAGGAGGCCATCCTCACCTCGGCCCGGGAGGTCTTCCGCCAGGGCTGGCGCCTGCTGAAGCTCTACTTTATGGTGGGCCTGCCCACGGAGACCCCGGCGGACCGGGAGGAGCTGGCCCGGCTGGTGCAGGCCATCCGGGAGACGGCGCCCGAGGCCCGGCCGGAGCTGCACGTCAGCCTCTCCACCTTCATCCCCAAGGCCCACACGCCCTTCCAGTGGGAGCGTCAGCTCGGGCTCGCCGAGAGCCGGGCGGTACTGGCCGAGGTCAAGGATCGTTTGAGGAGCCGCCATGTGCAGGTGAAATGGAATTCCGCCGCCCAGAGCTGGCTGGAGGGGGTCTTCTCCCGGGGGGACCGCCGCCTGGCAGCCGTGCTCCTGGCCGCCTGGCGCCGGGGCTGCCGCCTGGATGCCTGGAGCGAGCACCTGCGTCTGGAGCCCTGGCAGGAGGCCTTTCGAGAGGCGGGGGTCAATCCGGAGGAGTATCTTAGAAAGCGGCGGCCCGATGAACTCCTGCCCTGGGCCCACCTGGACAGCGGCGTCAGCCCCGACTTTCTCCTGGAGGAGAGGGAGCGGGCCTACGGCGGGGTCTCCACCCCCGATTGCCGCCAGGCGGGCTGCCAGGGCTGCGGCGCCTGCCAGGACCCCAGCCGGGACCTGAGGCTGTATCCGGCCCCGTCGGCCGCGCCGGAGGCGGCTCCCCGGCCGGCGTCGGGGCCAGCCAAGGCAGGACCGCCGGTGCTCTACCGGCTCACCTATGCCAAATTGGGCCCGGCCCGCTGGCTCAGCCACCTGGAGCTCGTCAGCGCCGTCTACCGGGCCCTGCGCCGGGCGGCCCTGCCCCTGGCCTTTACCGGGGGGTATCACCCCCTCCCCAGGGTGGCCTTCCACGGCGCCCTGCCGGTGGGGGTGGAGAGCCTCTGCGAGTGCCTGGATGTGGCCCTGACCCGGCCCTGTTCCCCGGAGATGCTGGTGGACCGGCTCAACGCCGTCCTGCCGGCGGGGCTGAGGGTGCTCACCGCAGCCCGGCTGGCCCCCGGGGCCAGGCCCCCTGAGTTTGCCGCCGCACGCTTTGAGGCGGAAAGCCCTCTCCCCGTCTTTGCCCCGGACAAGGCCGCCGCGTTTTTGGCCGAGGAAGTGGTTCCATACGTGAAGCGGCGGCCCGGCGGGCCCCCCCGGGAGGTGAATGTCCGCCCCCTGGTGGCCGCCCTGGAAGGGGACGACGCGCATCACCTGCACCTGACGGTGCTCCTGCCCGCCCGGGACAATCTCAAGGTGACGGAGATTCTGGCGGCGGTGTTCGGCCTGTCCCCGGAGGAGCTGGCGACGGTGCGGCTGGTGAAGACACAGGCGCTGGCGGCCCCGGGCGCTCCGGAGCGCCAGACCGCATTCGCGGCCGGCGGGGCCAGGGTGGCGGCCGGCCGCAAGCGGCGCTGAGGAGGGGGCAGGGCCAGGCCCATGGGGAGCCAGCTCATCATCAGCAGAGCCGCCTGCGACACCCGGGCCGCCCTGGTGGAGGACGGCCGGCTGGTGGAGTTCTTCCTGGAACGCCGGGGCGAAGAGGATCCCACCGGCAATATCTATAAAGGGCGGGTCATCAAGGTCCTGCCGGGGATCGCCGCGGCCTTCGTGGACATCGGCCTGGAGCGCCCCGCCTACCTCTATGTGGACGAGATCTCCGATGCCTCGGACGATTTTTACAGCCTGTGGCTGAAAAGCGACAATCCGGAGGGCGAGGCGCCGCTGCGGGAACAGGAGCAGCCCGGCATCGAGGACCTTATCTCCCCCGGGCAGGAGGTGGTGGTGCAGGTGCATCGGCCCCCCCGGGGCGGCAAGGGGGCCCGCCTCACCACTCACATCACCCTGGCGGGGCACTACCTCGTGTATACCCCCACCGTCTCCCAGGTGGGGGTCTCCCGGCGGCTGACGGAGGAGGGGGAGCGGGAGCGCCTCAAGGGCATCCTCACCGAGCTCCGGCCGGAGCGGGGCGGCTTCATCGCCCGCACCGCCAGCCTCTCCCAGGACCAGGAGACCCTGGCCCGGGAGCGGGAGCAGCTGGTGGCCCGCTGGCAGCGGATCCTGCGCAAAGGTGAGACCAGCCGGGCCCCGGCCCTGCTGCATCAGGAGCCGGAGTTCGCCGTGCGCCTGGTGAGGGACCTCTTCGGCCCGGACATGGACCTGGTGGCGGTGGACGACCCGGACACCTGCCGGGAGGTGGAGGAGTACCTGGCGGGCTTCCACCCCTGGCTCAGGGCCCGGGTGGAGTGCTACGACGGCGCCGAGTCCATCTTTGCGCACTATGGCCTGGAGGTGGACTGGCGGCGTCTCCTGGCGCCCCAGGTCTGGCTGAAGAGCGGCGGCTACCTGGTCATCGACACCACCGAGGCCCTGACCGCCATCGATGTCAACACCGGCCGCTTCACCGGCAGAAGCAATCTGGAGGAGACCATCCTGCAGACGAATCTCGAGGCGGCCCGGGAGGCGGCCCGGCAGATCCGCCTGCGCAACCTGGGCGGCCTGATCATCATTGATTTCATCGACATGGCCAGGGCGGCCCACCGCCAGGCGGTGCATGAGGAGTTGTTGACCGCCCTGAAAAAGGACCGGGCCAAGACCATGGTGCTCCCCATCTCGCCCCTGGGGCTGGTGGAGATGACCCGGCAGCGCCTCCGGGACAGTCTGGTGCAGCTGGCCACCGAGGCCTGTCCCTGCTGCCAGGGGCAGGGGGCATTGCTGTCGACCCTGGTGGTGGCCCACGACCTCCTGCGCCAGCTCAGCGCCGAGGCCCGGGAATTTCCGGGGTGCCGCTTCACGGTGCAGCTCCACCCCGAAGTGGCGGCCACGCTTCGGGAGGAGGGCCGGGAGATCCTGCCCCGGCTGATGGCGGAGTTCCAGGTGGAGATCCGCCTCCTGGAGGAGCCCAGCTTTCCCCGGGGCCACTACAACCTCACCCGGGACTGGCGGGGGCTCAAGGGCAGGTAAACGGGCCCGGCCCGAGGAAGTGTAAGGGGGGAGGGGGCGGCGAGCCGCAGCCCCTGCCGCCCCCCAGGCCCCCGGAGGCGCACATACCTGGCTCGCATAACCACAGTCACCAAGGAAGCCCGACAGGCCATCATATGACTTTGCCACCCATCATTCTCGGCACCGCCGGGCACATCGACCACGGCAAAAGCTCCCTCATCAAGGCCCTCACCGGCATCGATCCGGACCGGCTCAAGGAGGAAAAACTCCGGGGCATCACCATTGAGCTGGGGTTCGCCTCTCTTTCCCTGCCCAGCGGGCAGCTTTTGGGCATTGTGGACGTGCCCGGGCACGAGCGCTTCGTGCGCCATATGGTGGCGGGGGCCACCGGCATGGATATGGTGGCCCTGGTCATCGCGGCGGATGAAGGGGTCATGCCCCAGACCCGGGAGCATCTGGAGATCTGCGAGCTCCTCAAGGTGAAGAAGGGTCTGGTGGTCCTCACCAAGACCGACCTGGTGGAATCCGACTGGCTGGAGCTGGTGGAGGAGGAAGTCCGGGAGGCCCTGGCCGGCACCTTCCTGGAGGGCGCGCCCATCGTGCGCTTTTCAGCCGTGACCGGCGAGGGCAGGGAGGAGCTGCTGGCCACCCTGGCGGAGCTGGCCGCCACCGTACCCCCCAAACCCGCGGGCGGCATCTTCCGCCTGCCCATCGACCGGGTCTTCACCATCAAGGGCTTCGGCACCGTGGTCACCGGCACCGCCATCACCGGGAGTCTCCGGGTGGGGGACACGGTGATGATCTACCCCCCGGGCTTCAAGGCCAAGGTCAGGAGCCTCCAGACCCACGGCCGCAGCGTGGAGGAGATCCGGGCCGGCTCCCGCACCGCCATCAATCTGCAGGGGCTGGAAAAGGAGCAGGTGGAGCGGGGCATGGTGGTGGCCACCCCCGGCTCCCTGGTGCCCTGCCGCCGCCTGGACACCTTCCTGGAGGTGCTCCCCAGCGCTCCCAGGCCCCTGAAACACCGCACCGCGGTGCGCCTCCACACCGGCACCAGCGAGACCCTGGCCGTGGCCCTCCTGTTGGACGCCGACGAACTCCGGCGGGGGCAGCGCGGCTACGTCCAGTTCCTCCTGCGGGACCCGGTGGCCCTCAAGCCCGGGGACCGCTTCGTCATCCGCAACCTCTCCCCGGCCTTCACCTGGGGGGGCGGGGTCATCCTCCAGGTCAACCCCCCCAAACGCCGGCGCTTCCAGGACAAAGTCCTCACCGCCCTGGCGGCCCTGGAAAAGATGGAGCCGGCGGTCCACCTTACCCACGCCCTGGAGGAGGCGGGCCCCAGGGGGCTGGGCCTGACGGAGCTGGCGGCCCTCCTCCCCTTTGACCTCCCCCGCCTCCGGGAGGAACTGGCCGCCTTGACGCACTCGGGCGCGGTGCTCAAATATGACCCGGACAACGAGCGCTATCTCCTCACCGCCGCCGCCCAGGCGCTGGAGGAACGCATCCTGGAGCTGTTGGCCGCCTTTCACGCCAAAAACCCCCTGCTCCCCGGCCTCTCCAAGGAGGAGCTGCGCACCCAGCTGCCCGAGGGGGTGGAGCCCCGGCTCTTCAACTTCCTCCTCTCCCGGCTGACCCAGGCGGGCCGCCTGGTGGTGGCCAGGGAGGTGGTGCGCCTCAGCACCCACAAGGTGACCCTGGGGGGCGAAGAGGAGAGGCTCAGTCGGCAAATGGAGGACCTCTACCGGCGGGGCGACCTCACCCCGCCCACCCTGAAAGAGGTGGAGGCGGCCCTGAAACTGCCCCTCTCCCGCCTGCAGCCGCTCCTGCGCGTCCTGGTGAACGACGGCCGCCTGGTGAAGATCAAGGAGGACCTGTATTTCCATCAGGAGGCGTTAAGCCGCCTCAAGGCGAGGCTGACGGAATTCCTCAGGCAGAACGGCGAAATCACCGTGCTGCAGTTCAAGGACCTCACCCAGACCTCCCGCAAATTCACCATCCCCCTGCTGGAATATCTGGATGCCACCCGCTTCACGGTGAGGGTGGGGGAGGCCCGCCGCCTGCGGGAGGGAGCGTGAGCCAAAGGGGTGCTTCCCGAGTAGGGGTGGGGAGAGGGTGGAGGGGGAAGGGCCGACACCCCTGGCCCTCCCCGGGTGGGGTGAACTGCCACTTGGCTACCGGGGAGCAGGCGGCCTGGCCACATTGCGATGGCCCTGCCAGGGGGTGGGGGAGGGGGCCATGGCGGCGTAGTCCCGCACTTCCGCCGGGGCCTGGTAGTAGCGCCGGGCTTCGGCCAGGCCCGCTTCCAGATTGCGGATGCGGTCGGCGTCCGCCGGGTGGGTGGAGATGAAGGCCGGCCGCCGGGCCCGGTCGGCCTTGGCTTGGGCGAAGCGCTTCCAGAAATCCACCCCCAGGGCGGGGTCATAGCCCGCCTTGGCCATGAGGATGAGGCCGATGCGGTCCGCCTCAAACTCCTGCTTGCGGCTGTAAGGGAGCAAGAGCCCCATCTGGGTGCTAAGCCCATAGCCCAGCATGGCCAGCTGCCCGGCCCCGGGGGAGGCTCCCATGCCGGCCAGGGCCACATTGAGGCCGGTGCCCCCCATCTGGGCCAACATGCTGTGGCTCAAGCGCTCCCCGGCGTGGCGGGCCAGGACGTGGGCCGTCTCGTGGCTGAGGACGGTGGCCAGATCGGCGTCGTTCTCCAGATAGCGGAAGAGGCCGGAATACACCCCCACCTTGCCGCCGGGAAGGCAGAAGGCGTTGGGGCTGGGGTCGTCAATGACCACAAACTCCCAGCGGAAGTCCGGGCGGCCGGCGGCCTGGGCCAGACGCTGGCCCACCCTTTGGACCGCCTCCTGCATCCGGGGGTCCCGGGCGGGGCGGGAGCGGTATTTGATCTGCTCGAAGGCCTGGTAGCCCAGGCGCAGTTCCTGCTCCTGGGAGACCATGAGCACCTGGGTCCGGCCGGTATAGGGCACGGTGCTGCAGCCCCAGGCCGCCAGGAGCACCAGAAGCGGCAGCGTGGTCAGAAAAGGGCGCAGGCTCATCTTTCTCTCCCGGGCAGTGATGCACCTGATGACGGCCGGCAACGGAGCGCCGGCAAGGCTCTGAGAGGGGGCCTCCCCGGGCGGGCAATCCCTATCGTCTTAGACGCCCGGTCTCCGGCTTTTGTGAATCACCAGGCCCTTACCCCGCGGGCCCGTTTGCCCGTAAAATAATAAGGAATTCCCCAGAGGAAAGGGAACCGGGAGCAGCGGCGTCCGGCCTGTCCCTTCCGGCCCCGCGGCGGGGGCGGGCCCCCGGGCGACGGCAGGTGACCGGGGCGGAGCCCGGGGAGGGCCGCCCCCCGGTCCTCGCCGTAAAACCTTTCCGCCCTCTTATCATACGGGAGCGACACGGCCAAAGGAAGGGGCGGCAGATGCGCAGCGGACGTGGAACCCGCTATGCGGCGGTCATCGGCGCCGGGGAGGCGGGCCCGGAGCTCCAGGGGCTGGCCCGGGAGGTGGGCCGCCTGCTGGCCCAGGCCGGGGCGGTGGTCCTGTGCGGCGGGCTCGGCGGGGTGATGGCCGCCGCGGCCCAGGGGGCGGCGGAGGCCGGCGGGGTGAGCATCGGCATCCTTCCCGGCCCCGACCGCCGCCTGGCCAACCCCCATCTCACCTACAGCCTGCCCACCAACCTGGGGCACGCCCGGAATATGGTCATCGCCCACGCCGCGGACGTTCTCATCGCCGTGGGCGGAGGCTACGGCACCATCTCCGAGGCGGCCATCGGGCTCAAATTGGGCAAGGCGGTCATCGCCCTGGCGGCGGACTGGCATCTTCCCGGAATGCGGCTCGCCGCCTCCCCTTCGGAAGCCGTGGCCCTGGCCCTGGGGTCGCTGAGCCGGGCCTGAGGAGGTGGATCGCCGGCAGCGGCCGCAGCCCCTGGGGAGGCCCCCTGCCCCAGGCCCACCCCCCTCTGGCCCCCTCCCCTTTGGAACCCGGCCACCGCGGACCGCGGCTTCAGTCCCCCGGAAGGCTCCGACGCCGCCCACCCTGAGGGCCAGCCGCCTCAAACCGGAACAGGCGGCGGCTGCCGGGAATGGTCCCCTCCCCCCGAGGGCAGGGCGGTGCATGCTTCTTCATCAGTTGAACAACCGAATTCCTCCCCCTCCCCCCGAGGGCAGGGCGGTGCAGCCCGGCATGCCCGCCGGCCCCAAACCCCGTCCCCCTTTGGGTGCAGCCTCGGGTCATTTCAGGCCTGCCGTTGCGGCTCTGGGGGCAACTCACCCCCGGCCCCCCTCCCCCCGGGCGGCCCCCCTTCCCGGCTTACAGCCGGCAGGGCGCCATCGGTCCCTTCCCGGGGGGCGGCAGGATCACGGCCGGGTAAGGGCCCTGGTCTCCAGCCATTTCCCGGGGGCGCCGGGAAGGCTCCCCCGCAGGCCTGACAGGCGGCCTCCCCCGCGGCGCCAGACCCGCCTTCCCCTCTCATGGCCCCACCCGGACGTCACGGAGGGCCTTCAACACCTCGCACCCGCAACGCCAGACCGCCTTGGGCCCCCGTCGCCCCCCAACCGAGGGGAGGAGCTTTTGCAACGGCAGACTGGTTTCGGCCCCATTGCCCCGGTCTGATTTCCACGGCAGCGAATCCGCCAGCGCCGGCAACTCCCCGCCTCCCGGGGTTGATGCCCTTGTCCCGGGGTGATTCCCGCCGCCCTGCTTGGTGTCGAAGGATCAGGGACACCCTTTCCTCAGCCTCCCTGGAGGTGCCGGTCGTGAAGTTCCACCACCTGCCTGGTGTGGGGGGGGACTGGAGGGAGTCGGCTCGGAGGCCCCTGGCCCCGGTTTTGTCTCCCCTCCGTGGTCCAAGGGGGAAGGACCTAAGAGGACCTCAGCTTTGCCGCCCCTTCCCCGGTGTGCTCTCCACTTCTTGGGGCCTCCCTCAATACACCCCTTTGGCGTTGAGGAAGGGGCCGTACTTTTTGTCTGTGCCCTGGATGTGCTTGCCCACCCAGTCTTCCAGGAATTTCAACACCTCCAGGCTCAGCCCCAGACGGCCCTCCCGATACTGCCGCTGCAGGTCCAGGACCCTGGCGGTCATGGCGGCGTGGATGCGCTTGTGGTCCTCGTATTCGGGGAAGCCATGGGCCAGCATGAGCCGTTCCTCGCTGGCGAAATGGCTGGCGGTATACGTCACCAGGCCATCAAAGATTTTTTGCAGCTCCTCCTTGCCTTTGCCCTGGCGCATGGCGGCCTTGAGTTTTTCCACCAACCCCAGGAGGCGGCGATGCTGATCATCCAGTTCCCGGATATTCACGGACAGCTCGGTGGGCAAACCAGTGCCGGACATGGGGCCCTCCCTTTTTATCCGCCGGATCGGCCGGAGTGCCAGATAACTTGAGCAAGGGAAGGGCCAAGGGGCGGGAAAGGAAAAAGGCGGCGAGGGGCCTTTTCCCCGCCGCCTGCCATGCCTTGTGGGGTGAGGGGGTCAGATCTCCAGCCAGGAATCCGAGAACAGCACCTGCCCCAGGATCACCCGGGCGGTCTTGGCGTAGTTCTGCAGGTCCTTGGGGAGGGAAGGGATGTCTACGGGTTTGCCGTCCATGATGTCGTAGACCACCTTCACCGCCTCGGGTTTCTTGCCGTCCACCACGTCCCGGAGCTCGTCGTCAAAGGCGTCCACGATGGCGGAGACCATGCCGTAGCGCTGCAGCATGATGACATAGGTGCGGTTGATGATGGGCCTGAGGTGATCCGGCACGCCGTTGCTGGAGTTGGACAGGCCGCAGGTGGACTTGGCCCCCGGCGCCATGTCGGGGAGCATCTTCATGTACTCCAGCACGCTGATGAGCTGGGGCTGCTGGATGTTCAGCGGCGCAATGATGGGGTCAAACCAGATGCGCTCGTTTTCGATGTCGTATTCCGCCGCCTTGGCCAGGATTTCGGCGGTGAGCATGCCCCGCTCATGCTCATCCCGGGGCATGCCCTCCGGCCCCCACAAGAGGCCGATCATGTCGGCGTCATACTTTTTCACCAGGGGCATCATGGCGTCCATGCGCTCGGGGCGGGCCATGATGGAATTGATGAGGGCCCGGCCTTTGTGGACCCGCAGCCCCGCCTCCATGGCGGCGATGTTGGAGGTGTCCAGGGCCAGGGGGATGTCGGGCACCACCTCCTGGATGATCTTGACGATCCACTCCATCAGCTCCTCGCCGCCTTTGCGGGCCGGGCCGATGTTGACGTCAATGTAATCGACCCCCTTTTCGGCTTCCTGCAGGGCCAGCTCCTGCAGCGGCTTGGGGTCCCGGTCCTTCATGGCCTGACCGTATTTTTTTGTCACCACATTCAGGTTTTCGCCGATGCGGTAAAACTTGCTCATAGGGTGACCTCTCTTTGCAGGATGCGCCAGGAGGCCTGGGAAGGCCCCCTGACGTGGTGCCGGTGCTGGGGGCCCTATTACTGCTGCAAGGACTTGAGGAAGGCCGGGATGTGCGAAGCCTCCCGGGGCCCGATGAGGATCTTCCAGTCGGGCAGCTCCTCCTCCAGATCACCGCTGATGGCCGCCGCATACCCGGGGATGATCAGGGTGCGGGTCTTGGCCTTCTCGGTGATGCCGCACTTCTTGACGAACTGACCCACGTCGTCCCCGGAGAACTTGCCCGCAGCCCAGGCGGTCATGACCGACAGACCTTCGGTGTCCTTGATCAGGAGCCAGGTGGGCACCTTGCTGCCCTCGATTTCGCCGGAGACGATGAAGTAGGTGAGGGCGAAGTTGGTGGTGACGGCGATGGGCGAGTTCTCGTCCGGGTTGTTGATGGGGTAGATGCCCTGGGTGACGATCATGGGCTTCTGCGGGTCGGTGTAGATGTTCAGCCGCTGGAGGAGCAGGGGGAAGACCCGGTGCGGCTCCAGGCTGGAGAGCACCACGATGCCGCCGTACTTGGCGATGAAGGTGGCGGCATACATGGTCTCCTTCATGGGGTCCTCGGTCATCTCACAGGGGAAAGTGACGGTGGGGAAGCCGAAGGGCCGGAATTTGGGCCCCAGGGCGGCCCGGCGGATGACCACCTGGTCCTGGAAGGCCTGCTTGAGGGTGCGGGCGCCGCTGTCCAGGATGAGGTCCTTGAGGCCCATGCCGATGAGCTTGGTGGAGAGTTCGGCCAAGGCGTCGTAGTTGTCGGCCTTGGCCACCAAGGGCACGCCCATCTCCTTGGCCAGGGCGCCCAGGGCGTCGGCCGTGGCCGCGGTGGCGGCATAGAGCACCGGCTTGCGGTCTTTGACGGCCTCGGCGGCGGCCTTGAGATTGTCCACGTTGTCGCTCATGAGCATGATGGCGGCATCGGTCTTGTCCGCCACCTTTTTGGCCAGGGCGGTGAACTTCGCCGCCTCCCCCATGTCCTTGACGGCGAACATCTCCGGCCGCAGCATCAGGCCGACGCGCTCATACTGCATCTTGGTGAAGGCCTCGAGCTGGGCGTCCACCTGGGCGTCGCTCATGGCGGTGGTGAGGAGGCCGGCAATGAGGGGGGGATTGAAGAAGGTCTTCTCGTGGCGGAACATCACCAGTTCCCCGCCGATGACCTTCTCGGCGTCCTTCATGGCAATCTTCACCGGGCGGATGGGGGGCGCCGCGGCTTCCGCCAGCTTTTCCCGCACTTCGTCTGAGACATACGGACAGGCGGCCAGTTCCGCCTTACCGCTGGCCAAAGCCATGGCAAAGGCGAGGCAGGTGGGAAAGCCGCACTCTTTGCAGTTGGTTTTGGGCAGCATCTTAAAGATTTCAATTCCGGTTAACGCCATCGTCACTCTCCTTATCCGTGGCTGATAACCTGCATGGCCGGGGTCCTGACCTCCCGGCCATGCAGGGGGGATACCTGCTGAGACGAGGGCCGGGGGAGCTCCCCGGCCCGGAGGGATCAGCCGATGATGGGTTCCATGCTCAGGGCCGGATGATTCTTCTCCTGCAGGAAGGGCAGGATCTCATCCTCCGTGACCCCCACCGTCTCATCGGCGATGCGGTCGATGAGGTCCGGGACACCCAGCTCCTGACCCCGCTTGATGAGCCGCTCCCGGATTTCCTCTTTCAGCATCTTGGGCATCCACACCAGGCGCAACAGCCCGCCGTCGCCGGCGATGAACTTGCGCTGGGTGATGTTGTACTTGCTGTGGCCCACAAACCCGGGGGTCACCTGACCGCCGCCGATGACGCCCGCCAGGGTGGTGAACTTCATGCCGCAGGGGGTCTCCCCGGTGTAGTCCCGGTTGACGGTCATGATGCCGTTGCACATGGGCAGCACCGCGGAGATGCACTCGCAGCAGCCGCAGGTGGTCATGGGGTCGTAGACCAGGCTGTAGAAGTTGTAGGCCGCCACCGCCTGGCGGGAGGCCTTGAAGACGAAATCATTGACGCCCTTCCACTGGCCCAGCTTGGGATCGATGGTCTCCCCTTTCTGGATGGGCTGGTTGGGGCCGGTGGGGTTGATCTCATAGGAGGCCTTGCAGTCCATCCAGTTGTAGGCGCCGCACAGGCCGGTGCGCTCCGGGGAAATCACGCACACGTGGTTGGGCGCGAAGGACTGGCACAGGGTGCAGGAGTAGTAGATCTCGGTGGTCTCGTCGGTCATGCCCTCGATGCGGGCATCCCGTTCGGCATAGATCTTCCGGGCCTCGGTGGTGATGCGCTCCACGTCCTCCTTGTTGGTGTAGATCTTCACCTGGCATTTGTCGAAGATGGCGCCGAAATCCTGGTGGAACTTGGCATGCAGGATGACACCGATATGCTTCAGGGTGAAGCCTTTTTCCACCGCGCCCTTGCCGATGCGGTACCAGGCGATGTCCCGCTGGCCGATGTGCATGATGCCCTGGGCGTAGTTCACCAGATGGTGGATCTGCCGCTCCAGGATGGGCTCGAAGTCGGCCTGGAAGTTGCGGCCGGCCACCTCCACCACCACCGCCAGGGGCAGGCGGGCCGGGATCTTGTCCTTGGGCAGGTCCGGGATGTCGGGGCCGATGACCTCCACCTTGCCGTCTTCCACCTCATCCATGCGCCGGCTGGTGACCAGCTCCACCGCCTGGGTCTTGCCGCCGCCGCATTCCAGATAGAGGTCGTCCTTGCGCACCCGCTCGCCCTCGAAGGCGGCGCCGAAGTTCACCGGGATGTCGATGTGGGTGACGGTGACCTTGAGGCCCCGGACCTCGATGGACTTCTGGCTGATCTCCGACATGGGCACGTTGGAGACCACGTGCTCATAGGTGCAGATGCCGGTGGGCAGGATCTGGGGGATATCCTGGTTGGTGATGACCGGGAAGCCCCAGTTGATGGCCCCGGCGGCATTGGCGTACCACTCATCGGAGATGGTGGACAGGGGATTGACGAAGGCAAAGATGCGGTCCTTGTTGTAGAGGAGCATCTTCAAGGCGGCCCCGGGCTTGACGCCGCCGAAGGCCATGGCGGCGCGGTTGGCGAAGCCCAGGGCGAAGACGGCGCCGGAGATGTCCGGGCTGAAGGGCACGATGCGGGTGGGCCAGCCGATCTGCACCCCCGCCTCCAGGAGCTGCTCGGGCACCGAGGTCTTGCCTTCGATGTCCCGGGCGGCGCAGAAGATGTACAGGTTCTTCTTCTGGTAGTCCAGCACCAGGTCCACGGCCTCCTGGACCGAGGGGGCGGAGCCGACGATGGCGGCAAAGCCCGGGGCGGTGCCGTCCACGAACTCGATGCCCCGCTTCCGGAAGATGGTGTCTTCGGCGGGCCCCAGCCAGATCTTTTCGGCGCCTTTTTCGATGATGTCCTCGCCGCCGATGTAGAAGGTGGGGTCTTCCAGGATGCGGATGGCCTCAAAGATCTCCTCGGCGAACAGGGTGGCCAGACCGGCATCCAGACCCGGCCCCAGATAAGGGAGGTAATGCTTTTCGGCGGGGATGGGCGGCAGCAGGGATTTGCAGCGCTTCATCACCGGCACCGCATCCTTGAGCCGCTCGATCTTGACACCCATCAGGGAGTAGATGATGGGGAGGTAGTAGGCGGTGTTGGGGAAACCGATCTCCTGATTTTCCCCGTACTTTTCAATGGCTTCATCCAATTTGGCTGCGCATTTCTCGACAATCTTGTGGGCGCCGCGAATAGCAGCCGAAATGATAATCCTCGACATACTCGCTCACTCCTTCCTTTTTCGTAAAGGAAATTATTTTCCAGGGCCGCCCGAGGACGGCCCCTGTCGCCCCTACACCTCGGCGGCCTCGGCGGCGGCGGCTTCGGCCTCCAGCTTGCGGCGCATCTCCATGTCGAAGAGCACCCGCTCCCTCGCCTTGTCGATGCCCAGCGCCTTGCGCTTCAGGTCGATGTGGGCGATGATCT
>CALEAV010000061.1 GCA_937943575.1 uncultured bacterium
AGGGGGCCAGGGGTCACAGACCCCTGCCCCCTCTCCCAGACCCTCTCCCCCAACCCCTTATCGGGGGGTTGGGAGGGGAGAATGAGGGGGGGCGGGGGAGCCAGGCTCCCTCGGCCCTCCCCTCATTTTACATTGCTCCTCCAGCGGGCGGGAGGGGTTTTTCTGTCGGGGTTTCTCCCAGGTAGGCCCGGCGCAGGTGGTCGTTGGTGAGCAGGTCTGTGCCTGTGCCTTCCAGGGTGAGGCGGCCGTTTTCCAGGATGTAGGCGTAGTCGGCCAGCTCCAGGGCGGCGGCGGCGTTCTGTTCCACCAAAAGGATGCTGACGCCGGTCTCTTTGAGGCGGGCCACCACCTTGAAGACCTCCCGCACGAGAAGGGGGGCCAGCCCCAGGGAGGGCTCATCCAGGAGCAGCAGGCGGGGGCGGCTCATGAGGGCCCGGCCCAGGGCCAGCATCTGCTGCTCGCCGCCGGAGAGGGTCCCGGCCCGCTGGCGGCGGCGCTCCGCCAGGCGGGGGAAGAGGCGGCAGATGTGGGCCAGGGTCTCCTCCTGGTCCCGGCGGCTCCGGGTCCAGCCGCCCAGGAGCAGATTCTCCTCCACCGTGAGATTGCGGAAGATCCGGCGGCCCTCGGGGCAGACCGCCACCCCCCGGCGCACGATTTCATGGGGGGGCAGGCCCTGAATCTCCTCCCCATGGAGCACAATGCGGCCGGCCGTGGGGGGGCGCAGCCCCGCCACCGCCCGGATGATGGTGCTCTTGCCGGCGCCGTTGGCCCCCAGTAGCGCCACCAGGGAGCTGTCGGGCACCTGGAAGCTCACCCCGGCCACCGCCCGGATGGGGCCGTAGTGGACCTGCAGGTCCTCGACCACCAGGGCCTTCATGGGCGGCTCACCTCTTCCCGATATAGGCCCGGATCACCGCCGGGTCCTTCTGCACCGCCGCCGGCGGTCCCTGGGCGATGGTGAGGCCGTGATCCAACACGGTGAGATGTTCGCACAGGCCCATGACCAGGGGCAGGTTGTGCTCGATGAGGAGCAGGGTAAGGCCGTAGCGGCGCCGGATATCCTGGAGGAAGGTCATGAGTTCCCGGGTCTCCTGGGGATTGAGGCCGGCTGCCGGCTCATCCAACAGGAGCAGACGGGGGCCGGTGGCCAGGGCCCGGGCAATCTCCAGCCGCCTCTGGTGGCCGTAGGGGAGCTGCCCCGCCGGCTCGTGTGCCACCTCCGCCAGCCCCACGGCCGTGAGCAGTTCCCAGGCCCGGCGTTCCTGCTCCCGGGCCTCCCGCCGGGCCCCGGGCAGGCCCAGGACCGCCTGCCACCACCGGGCCCGGCCCCGGAGGTGCTGCCCCACCAGGACATGGTCCAGCACCGTGAGCTCCCCGAAGAGGCGGATGTTCTGGAAGGTGCGGGCCACGCCCAGGGCGGTGATGCGGTGGGGAGGCAGGCCCACCAGCTCGGTGCCGCTCAGGCGGATGCTGCCGCTGGTGGGCCGGAGAAAGCCGCTGATGAGATTGAAGACCGTGGTCTTGCCAGCGCCGTTGGGGCCGATGAGGCCGTAGAGGCCGCCTTCCGGCACCTCCAGGTTCAGGTCCTCCAGGGCCAGCAGCCCCCCGAAGCGCATCCCCACCTGGCGGAGTTCCAGGAGAGCCATGGCTGTCCTTACCCGCGGCTTTTGGACCGGCGGCCTCCGGAGAGCCAGGCGCCCAGGGCCGCCCAACTGAACTCCCGCCGGCCCAGCAAACCCCGCCGGAAAAAGAGGATGACCAGCAAAAGCAGGAGGGAAAAGATCACCAGGCGCAGGCCGGGGATGCCCGGCACCATCAGCCCGAAGACCTGCCGGGGCTCCTCCACCACCCTCAGCCACTCCCCCGCCAGGGTGAAGAAGACGGCGGAGAGCACCGCCCCGGTGGTGGAGCCCAGCCCCCCCACCACGATGATGATGAGGAGCTGGAAGGTGAGGAAGAAGCTGAACAGCCCCGGCGAGATGGTGGTGATGAGGTGGGCCAACAGCCCCCCTCCCACCCCGAAGAAGAAGGCGCTCAGCACATAGGCCAGCATCAGGTGGCGGAAGGCGTCCACCCCCATGGCCCGGGCCGCGGTCTCATCCTCCCGGATGGCCTGCATGGCCCGGCCAAAGCTGGAGTTTTTCAGGCGGTGGACCACCAGGACCGTTAGCCCCGCCACCCCCCAGGACCACCACAGGCTGTCCAGGGGGTGCAGCCCCTTGAGGCCCAAAGGCCCGTTGGTCAGCCCCTGGAGGTTGTTGGCCGCCACCCGCACCACCTCCCCGAAACCCAGAGTGACGATGGCCAGGTAATCCCCCCGCACCCGGAAGACCGGAAAGCCGGTGAGCACGCCAAAGCCGGCGGCCACCAGCCCCCCGGCCAGAAGGGCCGGCGCCAGGGGCAGGCTCACCTCCCGCAGCGGCCAGATGAGGGGGGTGAGGAGAAAGGTGGCCGCCTTTTCCGCCGGGGTCAGGGTGAGGAGGGCGGCGGTGTAGGCCCCCAGGGTGATGAAGGCGTTGGGCCCCAGGTGCAGCTGGCCGCAGACGCCGTTGATGAGGTGGTAGCTCACCGCCAGGGTGATGAAGACGGCGACATTGTGGAGCAGGCGCACCTGATATTCGTTGCCGAAGCGCTCCGCCGCCGCCAGGCACAGGGCCAAAAGCGCCATCGCCGCCAGGGTGAGCCAGGTGGAGCGGGTCATCAGGGCCGCAAGGGAGGACGCCCGGACACCCGGGCGCCACCCCCGCACACCTCCTCCTACAATTTCTCCTCTTCCAGGCTTTCGCCCCACAGCCCCGTGGGCCGGACCAGCAGGATGACAATGAGCAGGCC
Source organism: uncultured bacterium (assembly GCA_937943575.1). GTDB lineage: Bacteria > Desulfobacterota > Desulfobaccia > Desulfobaccales > 0-14-0-80-60-11 > JAILZL01. The sequence continues at coordinate 2,833 of CALEAV010000061.1, forward strand.
GAAGGCCACCGCGTCCCGGTAGCCCGCCCAGGCAGGGAAAGCGGCGACGATGAGGACCTCCAGCAGCCCCAGGATAAGCCCTCCGGCCACCGCGCCGGCCAGGTTGCCGATGCCCCCCAGCACCGCGGCGATGAAGGCCTTCAATCCCGGCAGGATCCCCAGGAAGGGGTTCACCTGGGGGTACTTCAGGGCCCAGAGGATCCCCCCCACCCCCGCCAGGAGGGAGCCCACCAGGAAGGTGAGGGAGATGATGCGGTTCACATCCACCCCCATGAGGCTCACCATCTCCCAATCCGCGGCGATGGCCCGCATGGCCCGCCCCGTGGCGGTGCGATAAACCAGAAAAAACACGGCACCGACACTCAGGGCGGTGACCGCCGGGATCACCAGGCTGAGGCGGGGAAGATATAGCCCCCCCAGCTCCAGGGAGCCTCCCAGCCACCCCGGGGCCGGGAAGGCCCGGGGCCGCCCCCCGGCCAGCACCAGGACCAGGTTCTCCAAAAGGAAGGAGGCGGCGATGGCGGAGATGAGAAGGGAAATGCGGGGGGCCCGGCGCAGCGGCCGGTAGGCGGCCCGCTCCAGGAGCACCCCCACCAGGCCGGTGAGGAGGACGGCCACTCCCGCCGCCACCGGCCAGGGCCAGGAAAACAGCCCCACCCCCATCACCGCCGCGTAGGCGGCCACCATGATGAGGTCGCCGTGGGCAAAGTTGATGAGGCGCAGGATGCCGTACACCATGGTGTAGCCCACGGCGATGAGGGCATACAGACTCCCCAAAGAGAGCCCGTTCACCAGCTGCTGCAGCAAAGTCACCCCATCCATGCCCCTGCTCCTGCGGGGGGTCACGAGCCCCGGGTCCCGGCCCCTCCCCCCGGAGAGGGGATCAGGGGGCGGGGGGCTCCGGCCCCCTCAACCTGAGCCTGCCGGCGCCTCCCTTCAGCCCTTTTTTATCCCGGATAAGCGCTGGAATGACAAGGGAAAACCAAATCCTCCCGGCATCCCGGGCCGCAGCCCCCCGGTTTTCGCCATTTCCCTCCGGCTTTTCCGCACTGCCGCCTTGCAAGCCCTCCGAAATTCCATTACAAAATATGGGACTTGAATGCAGGCGCAAGGGGGCCGCAGTCCCGGCCCCTCCCGGAAGGCCACCGTGGGCGTGCGACTGGAACAGCTCCGCAACCTCGGCATCATCGCGCACATCGATGCGGGCAAGACCACCCTCACCGAGCGCATTCTCTATTACACCGGCCGCACCCACAAGATCGGGGAGGTGCACGACGGCGCCGCCACCATGGACTGGATGCCCGAGGAGCAGGAGCGGGGTATTACCATCACCGCGGCGGTGACCACCTGCCAGTGGAAGGGGGTGATGATCAACCTCATCGACACTCCCGGACATGTGGACTTCACCATCGAGGTGGAGCGCAGCCTGAGGGTCCTGGACGGCGCCATCGGGGTCTTTGACGCGGTGCACGGGGTGGAGCCGCAGTCCGAAACGGTGTGGCACCAGGCGGACCGCTACCGGGTGCCCAAGCTGGCCTTCATCAACAAGATGGACCGCCCCGGGGCCGACTACTGGATGAGCGTCGCCAGCCTCCGGGAGAAGCTGGGGGCCCACCCCCTCCCCATCACCATCCCCTGGGGGGAGGAGGACCGCTTCCAGGGGGTCTTCCATCTCCTCAGCCTCACCGCCTGGCGGTGGCAGGAGGAGACCCTGGGCGCGGTGTATGAGGAGCTGCCCATCCCGCCGGAGTATGAGGAGGAGGTGCAGCGCCGGCGGGAGGAGCTCCTGGAGGCCCTGGCGGAGGTGGACGACGCCTTCATGGAGGCCTACCTGGGCGAGGCCCAGGTGACCCCCGAGGAGGTGACGGCCGCCATCCACCGGGCCACCATCGCCCTCAAGGGCGTGCCGGTTTATGCCGGCGCCGCCCTGCGCAACAAGGGCATCCAGCCGCTGTTGGACGGGATCAGGGATTTCCTCCCCAATCCCCTGGAGGTGCCGGCCATCACCGGGGAGAACCCTCTGACCGGGGAGATGGAGACCCGCCCCACCCGGGTGTCGGGGCCTCTGGCCGCCCTGGCCTTCAAGATCCAGATGTTCGGCAGCCAGCGCCTCACCTATGTCCGTCTTTACTGCGGCACCCTCAGGGCCGGCCAGGAAGTCTACAACCCGGTGAAGCAGGTGACGGAAAAGGTGGGGCGCATCCTGCGCATGCACGCCAACAAACGGGAGCCCCTGGAGGAGGCCCAGGCCGGGGCCATCGTGGCGTTGGTGGGACTCAAACACACCACCACCGGGGACACCCTCTGCAGCCCGGGCCACCCCATTGTACTGGAGCCCATCAGCTCCTATGTGCCGGTGATTTCGCTGGCCATCGAACCGGAGACCCGGGAGGACCAGGAGCGCCTGGGCCCGGCCCTGGTCCGTCTGGCGGAGGAGGACCCCAGCCTCAGGGTCCACCTGGACGAGGATACCGGCCAGACCCTGCTCTCCGGTATGGGGGAACTGCACCTGGAGGTGGTGCAGCACCGCCTGGAGCGGGAATTCCACACCCGCATCCGGGCCGGACGGCCCCAGGTGGTCTATCGGGAGACCATCACCCAGGCGGCGGAGGAGACCGGCACCTTCGAGCGGGAGCTGGCGGGCAAACAGCACTTTGCGGCGGTGCGCCTGAGCCTCTCCCCCCGCTCCCGGGGCGCCGGCAACTCCTTCACCTCCTTTCTGCCGGAGGACCATCCTGCCGCCCCCTTTGTGCCGGTGGTGGAGCAGGCGGTGAGGGAGGCCCTGGCGGGAGGGCCGGCCTTCGGCCACCCGGCAGTGGACATCGCCGTGGCGTTGGTGGACGCCCAGGTGCGGGAGGGCCAGGCCAGCGACATGGCCTTCCGGGTGGCCGCCATGACCGCGGTGAAGCAGGCGGTGGCCCAGGCCCGGCCGGTGCTTCTGGAGCCCATCATGAAGGTGGAGATCATCGTGCCGGAGGAGTTCGTCGGCGAGGTCCTGGGCGACCTCCACGCCCGCAAGGGCAAGACCGAGCAGCTTACCGCCAAGGGGCCGGTGAGGATCATCACCGGCCAGGCCCCCCTGTCGGCCATGTTCGGCTACGCCACCGCCCTGCGCTCGCTCACCCAGGGCCGGGGCACCTTCACCCTGCAGTTCCATCATTTCGGCACGGTGGACAAATGACCGGCACAAGCCGGGACCCGGCCTTCCTCCGGGGCGGGCCGGATGGGTACTGGATCCGTTGTGCCTGATCTTCCAGAAGGAGAGGTTATGGCCGTGGAACGGACCTTGGCCATCATCAAACCGGATGCGGTGAGCCGGGGGCTCACCGGCGAGATCCTGAAGCGCCTGGAGGCCGCCGGCCTCACCATCGTGGCCTTAAAGCGCCTGCGCCTCACCCGGGAGCAGGCCCGGGCCTTCTATGCCGTGCACCGGGAGCGGCCCTTTTTTGACAGCCTCACCGAGTACATGAGCTCGGGGCCCATCGTCGCCTGCGTGGCCGCGGGCGACAACGCCATCCAGCGCTGGCGGGACCTCATGGGCGCCACGGACCCCGCCGAGGCCGCGGCCGGCACCATCCGCCGGGACCTGGGGCTGGACAAGGAAAAAAATGCGGTGCACGGCTCGGACAGCCCGGAGACCGCGGCCACCGAGATCCCCTTCTTTTTCAGCGCCCTGGAAGTGGAGTGAACGGCCCGCCCCCTGCCGGTGAATTCGGCCTCATCGCGGCCCTGGCCGACCTCTTCGGCCCCCCGCCCCCGGAGGTGATCTTAGGCATCGGGGATGACTGCGCCGTGCTCGACCCGGGAGGGCCGGAGTATCTCCTCCTCACCCTGGACACCCTGGTGGAGGGGGTGCATTTCCACCTGGCCTGGTCCACCCTCCGCCAGGTGGGACGCAAGGCGGTGGCGGTAAACGTCAGCGATATCGCCGCCATGGGCGGGCAGCCGGGCTACGCCCTCCTCTCTCTGGGCTGGCCCCCCGACCGGGAGCTCTCCCTGGCCCTGGAGGTGGGGGCAGGGGTGGCCGAGGCGGCCCGTCAGTGGCACCTGGCCGTCATCGGCGGGGACACCATCGCCTCCCCCCCAGGCCTCACCCTGACCGTCGCCCTGATGGGACGGGTGCCCAAGGGGGAGCTCTTGACCCGGGCGGGCGCCAAAGTGGGGGACGGGGTGTACGTCACCGGCCCCCTGGGCGCGGCCGCCGCCGGGTTGGAGGCCCTGCGCCGGGGCTTGCCCCTGCCTTTGGAGGTGCAGGAACCCCTCCTGAAGGCCCATCGGGATCCGGTGCCCCAGCTGGCCGCCGGGCGGCTTCTGGCCGAGGCCCGCCTGGCCGGCGCCTGCATCGACCTCTCCGACGGCGTGGCCTCGGATTTGGGACATATCTGCCGGATGAGCCGGGTGGGGGCGAGAATCCGGGCGGAGCTGGTGCCCCTCCCCCCTGCCCTCGCCCGCGCCGCCCGGACCCTGGGGCTCGATCCCCTGGCCCTGGCCCTCTTCGGCGGGGAGGACTACCAGCTCCTCTTCACCTCGGCGGTCCCGGAACATCACCTGGCGGAGCGCTTCCGGGGCGCCGGATTGCCAGCCCCCTGTCGCATCGGGGAGATCATCCCCGGCGCCGAGGTGCTCCTGGCCGGCCCCGGGGGCGAGCAGGTCATCAGCGGCCGGGGCTACGACCACTTCCGCCTTGACCGGGAGGGAGAGGTCGGTTAAAGTGGAGCCACCAGGGCACCTCTGCCCGGGGAGGGTCTGAAGGTTCAGGCCCCTGCCCCCCTTCTCCTGTCCCGACCTCCCGGAGGGATGGGGCCGGGAAAAGGGGGCGGCGGGTTTACGATACGTTGCCCTCCCCCAGCACACCAGGACCTCATCACCTGTGACGACCCCCATGAAACCCGCACCTTTACGTCGGCCCCTCAAGGTCTGTGGCACCTGCTCGCATTGGACCAAGGAGTACAAAGGCTTCTGCCGGCGCCTCCAGGTCGGCGTCGGCAAGTTCCACCTCTGCGCCGGGTGGGAAAACGGGGCCGACCGGCCCGGGGCCGAGGCGCCGTCCCCTGCGGGCTTCACCCCCTCCCCCTCTGAGGCGCCGGGCGAGGCCTCCTGAAGGCTGCCCCCTTTGCCCGCTTTGATTGCACCTGCAAGCCCCCCTCCGCCCCAGGGATGAGGGGCGGCCTGACTGCGCCCCCTCAGAGCCTGGCCCGCCACGGTTGTCATCAGAGGCGCGCCTCTCCCCCAAAAAAATTTTTGACATCCCGGCGCGTTTGTTTTAAATGAGTTAGACTAATAGGAGATTTCTGCTACATTCCAGAAAAAAGGCGCCGGCGGGGGAGGCCGGCTGCCGGGATGATATACATGGACTTCTCCGACGTAGGAAAGATGTGCCTCAACCGGGAACTCCGGGGGGAATGTCAGGAGTGCCTGTGGTGGGACTGGGATGCCCGCCAGGAGTGCTGCCGCAACGGGTTTAACGCCATCTGCCCCATTTACCGGCGGCAGCTGTACTTTGCCGATTTCTCCTCCTCCCCCTCCCTCAACCCGGCAGTGAAGGGCAAGCTGCCTTCCGGAGGCGCCGGCTGAGGCGATCCGCAGCCCTGAGGGGCTCCGGGACCCGATAGCGCCGCACACACCCCATGACGATCTCCCGGCAGTCCTGAAGGACGACGAGGTGGCCGGGAGACACATACAGGGGGCGGCGGCCGGTCTGGGTGCGCAGGATCAGGCCCACAATCCGGCCCTGCAGGAATAACGGCCGCCAGGCCCCGGCCTCCCTGTCCGGCTCCTCTCCTTCCCCTGCCAGCCGGCTTTTGGCCACCCCGATGACCGGCAGATGGAGGAGCACCCCCAGGTGGGAGGCCAGCCCCAGCCCCCGGGGATGGGCGATGCCCTGGCCGTCGGCCAAAATCAGGTCAGGCAGGCGGCTGAGCCGGCGCAGCGCCTCAAGAAGCACCGGGATCTCCCGGAAGCTCAGCAGGCCGGGGATATAGGGGAAAGGGCAGTCCATGGCCGCCCCGACCTCCTCCAGAAGCTCCAGCTCCGGGTAGCTGAACAGGGCCGCGGCGCCGAAGACCCGGCCCCGGGGGCCTTCATAGGCCGCATCCACCCCGGCTATGAGGCGGGGCGGCCGCCCCAGGGGCCGCAGGACCACCCGCTGCCGCCAGGCCTGCTGCAGGGCCGCCGCCTCCCTGCAGGTGGCGGGCCAGGGTCCCAAATCCACAAGCGGCGGGCCCGGCCCGGCCATCCCTTACTTCTCCCCCCAGGCCTTGTCGCTCAGGCGGATCTTCCGCCGCACCCCGGCCCAGGTCTCCCCGGTGAGGAAGGACTCCCGCCAGCACTCCGCCATCCGCCGGAAGAGCGCCCAGGGGAGGGCGAAGCTCAGCTCATCGGGGCGGTGGAACTTCCGGGCCGTGGGGTCGAAGCCGCCCAAGACCGCGGTGAGCCGCCCCCCGGCCAGAAATTTCCGGGGCCAGGTCACCACCTGGGAGCAGTCCGCCCCGAAGGGCGCCTGCACCACCTGGAAATCCCCGGTGGCAAAGGTGGCCAGCATGTGCAGGCCGGTGAGCACCTCCGGCCGGGCAAAGAAGATCACCACCTCTGGCTTCTCCCCGGGTCCGAAGCGGCTCAGGGGCTGAAACACCGCATAGCGCCCGGAGGCCGGGGGCGGGTCGATGCTCTCGAAGAAGCGCCGGCAGACCTCGGGGCCGGGAAGATACCGCTCCCCCGGCAGCACCCCGGGGAGGCCGCTGGAGACGTAGTGGGCGACCACCTCCAGTTGCGGTTTGAGAAAGCCCAGATAAAAGGCGCCCCCCAGGCAGCCGAAGTGCTCCCGGTCGAACCAGGCCGCCCGGCCCTGGCGCCGGGCCCGCCAGACGTGGCCCATGACGCAGGAGAACCCGGCAAAGAGCCGGCTGACGTCCACCTCCCCCCGGGCCTCCTCGGCGGCGGAGGGCAGCCGCCCCGGCCGGGGGGAGGACCCCGCTTCGGGCGGGTGGTCGGCATAGCAAAAACCCAGGGGCTCCTCCCGGCAGCCCAGGGCCGTGAGCATTCCGTCGATATCCATGCCTTCCTCCTGTGCGAAACCGGAGGGAAGGCCGAAAACCGGGCCTTCTCCCCTCCGGAGCCTTTCCCCTGAGCCCGCCGGGGAGGCAAGTGGCAGAGCAACGGGGGAGATGAACCCTCCCCGAAAATCACATCCCCGGCTCCTGCCGGGACGGCACCGGCATGGCCCGCCGCACCAGCTCTGCGGCATACCATATGGCGCCGTCCCGCTTGCGGACCTCTTCCCCCTCCCGCTCCAGGACCCAGCCGCTCTCCCCTCTGCCGCCGAAGGGAATCCGTAACGGGGTGAAGAGAAACTCCGGGTTGTCGAAGACCATGCCGAAGGTGTGGGCCAGGCGCTCCCAGGCGCCGGCAGGGGGGGTGCCGAAGAGGACCACCAGCATGGGATAGCGGCTTTTGAGCACCCTGGCCACCGCCTCCTCATCACCGGTCACCGGCACCAGGGCCAAAAAAGGCCCGAAGAGCTCCACCTCCGGGGGGTCGGGGGTCTCCACCAGAAACGGCCCCTGCCAGACCCCCTCCCGGCGGAACGGCAGCAGAAAGACCGGCTCCTCAAGGGCCGCCAGGACCCGCTCCAGAAGCGCCCGGGTGCGCGCCACCTTCAGGGGGCCGATCCAGGTCTCCGGGTCCTCCGGCTCCCCCACCTTGATGGCGGCCATCTCCGCCAGCACCGCCTCTTTTACCTGGGGGTAGATGTCCCGGTGGATGTAGGCCCGCTTCAGGCAGGTGCAATACTGGCCGGCGTTGAGAAAGGCCCGGCGCACCAGAAACCTGGCGGCCCGGGCCACCGGCGCGTCCCGGAAGACCAGGGCCGGCGGCAGGCCGCTGGGGCCGGCAAAGATGATCTTGTCGAAGTCGGCGATTTGGCGGGCATAGACCGCGCCCACCTCGCCGCCACCGGAGAGGAAGAGCACCCGCACCTCGGGGTCACCCACAGCCCGGGCGCCGAACTGGCGGTTGTCCACCCCCACCACCGCCTCGATCTCCGGGAAGGGCCGGGTCACCTCCTGAAGCACCCGGGCCACGGTGGGGGTCTGGGAGGAGCAGGAGAAGCGAAAGCGGTTGCCCCCCAGGAGCGCCGCGCCCCCCACCCGGGCCAGCATCACCGGGACGGCGTCATAAGGGAAGATGGCGGCCACCACCCCATAGGGGGCGCCGCCGGCCGCCAGGTGGGCCTCTGCCGTCATGGTGCCCAGGTGAGCCGCCGCCAGTTCCACTTCCAGGCGGCCCAGCCAGAGGGGGGTGCCTATATCGGCCCCGGCTGCTCGGGCCAGGTCCTCCCGGCGCTCCCCCAGGCGCGCCGCCAAGTGGGTCAATCTCTCCAGGCGCTGAGCAATATCAGTCATTGAAAGAAGTCTGTCAGCCGGTGATGGCGGATAGACCCCCCTGGCGGGAGTCCCCCCTTTGTCGGGTGGAATGGCCGCTGGTGTGAATAAGCGAAGTTCCTGCGGCAAAGCGACGTCCCCGGGGCATCTTGGCCGCAGCTCGAAAAATGTGCCGCCATACGGCGGCTTATCTGCCCGCACCCGGCCGCGGCGGCCACCCCTGGGGGCCCCCGCCGGGTGGCTGCGGGCGCCGCCCGGGCTCCTCCGGCGGCGTCTGCGGGGGCACCCGGGGAGGCTTTTGCCGTTCCCGCACAGCCGGGGGCGCCGCCGGGGGGGCCGCCCGGCGCTCACGCTCCAGCGCCCTCCGGAGCTGACGCTCCCATTGCTCCCGGAGCCGTTGCTCCTGGAGGACCTGCCCTGCCTGGCGGCGGGCCGGCGGGGAGACTGCCTGGGGGCCCGGTTCTCTTCCCATCGGGGGCGGAGCCAGCGCCGGCGGCGGGGCAGGCACCGGGGGCCGGCCCCTGGGGGTCACTCCGGGAGCCGACGGCCCGGTCGGAGGCGCCTCCTCTCCCAGGGGAGCCGGGGAGACCCCGGTGCGGGGAACCTCCATCAGCCGGGGCCTCCGGGGGACTTCCGGCTCCCGTCCCGCTTCCGGGGCGGGACCCCGAAGTGCGACGCCCTCCCGCCCGGTCAGGGGGGCCTCCCGGGGAGCCGGGGTCTCCTCCCGGGGCAGGGGAGGGGCCGGCCGGGGGGAAGTCGTCACCTCTGCCGGGCGCTCCTCTGCCTGCGGGGGCGGCGACTTGATGGGAGCCGGCGGCGGCGCCAGACGGGGATTGATTGCGGCCGCCGGGAGATCCGCCCCCTTCACCCCTTTCAGGGCCTCAGGCCCGGTGCGGGTGGCAAAGGGCACGGTCACCGCCCGGGGCAGGTCCGCAGGCAGCACCGGCAGCCGGGTGAGACGCGGGGCGGCATCCGTCTTGAGAAAGTCGGCGGCTGCGCCTTGGGGGTCCGGCACCGGCGCCACCGCCAGGGCCTGGCCCTGGAGGAGCTCAGTGGGGGCCGCCTCCTTGAGATACGGGTGTTTTTCCAGGAGGGCTGGCGGCGGCAGCAGCTGCTGAACCTGAGCCGGGGAGACGGTCCCGGCCACCCGCTCCAGCTCGCTCACCGGCACCGCCACCGTCTGGCTGAGGAGATGGAAGTCAGGTCCGAAGGCAAAGCAGCCCTGCGGCCGGGGTCCCAGAACGAAGAAATTGGTCAGCAGCGCCGTCTGGGGGAGAATGGCCGCCACCCCGTGCAGGGGCACCAGGCAGCCGCACCGGAGGAAGCTGTGGCCCGGAGCCCAGAACGTGCCCACACCCCGCAGAAATTCCCTCACCGGGCAGAGGGTCCAGAAAAAGGGGGTAAGCCGGGCAAAGGGGTCGCCGCCGATGAGGAAGGCGCCGCCTCCGAAGGCCGGAGCCGGGGTGAAGAAGGGAGGCGGCATGGGCGCCCAGCCGATATAGTCCCGGCTGCTGCGCCAGACCACCGTGGCGGGGTACCAGGTGCGCCCCGGCAGCCAGACCCAGCCGAAGTCCAGGGTGGGGAGCCAGTGCCCGAAGTGGTAGGTGGCCCACCCCCAGGGCTCGGCGGTTTCAAAGACCCAGCCCCAGGGGGTGGGCACCCAGCGGCCGTCCACGTAGGGCCGCCATTCTGCCGTCACCCCGGCGGGAAACCACACCGGGCCCAGGTCGGCATAGATCACCCACTTTCCATGGGGCGCCAAAGCCTCATAGAAGAGGGCCGCATCCGAGGCCACGGAGGCTGTGGGAGCCACCAGGCACAGGACCAGGCAGGCCAGCGCCAGCCCTCCCCCCCGCCGGAGTGCACGTGAGCTTTTTCGCATAAATAAACGTCGGGCCAGGCCGTCAGGGGCCGGCCCGGGGCGCCTCCCTTTGCCCCCGGGGGAAAAATCTCCGCCCCGGGGGGCCGGCCCGGCAAAAATTTGCCCCCGGGGGAGCCGGGGTTATTTGCCGCCGGTGATCTCCTCCACCTCCTGGCGGCCGTGGGCCAGCTCCTCCACCTGCTCCTGGTCCCACTTGAGGAGCAGGGCCTGGAATTCGCCCACGTGGGTCTTTTCCTCCTTGGCCACATCCAGGAGCACCGCCCGGATGTGCGGGTCATCGGTGAGCGCCGCCAGCTGTTCATACAGATTGATGGCATCCAGCTCCGCGATGATGGCAGCCCGGAGAATTTCCTTGTTGCGCTCCGCGGCGCTGACCTTGGAGAGATCGATGGGGATTTGGGACAGCATGGTCATCCTCCATTCAGATGAGGGCGTCCCCCCGGAAGTCGGAGCAGGAAGGTCCGGGGCAGGGCCTCCGGCTCCCCCCCTTTCCCCGACCCAGTCGCTTCATCGGGGGAGGAGTGCATTTTCATTGGCCCCCGGGACGCCTTGGAATAAAAATAAAGAGGGTGAGGGGAAAAAGGAAGGGCGGCGGGCCCGAAATTTTTCCTTCCGGGGGGCCGCCGGATAACACCCTGGACGGGGTTTTATGCCCAGGAGGAATTATTCCTCCCGCCCGCCGCCCCGATCCAGCTGGGGGAGAAGGATGCCCACAGAGTGCAGCCACATCCGGGAGCGGCTCTCCGCCTACCTGGACGGCGAGACCGAGGCCCGGGAGACCGAGCGGATCAGACAGCACCTCGAGGTCTGCCCGGAGTGCCGGGGGGAGCTGGCGGCCTTGGAGCGGCTCTCCGCCGCTTTGACGAACCTGAGGGCGCCGGTGCCGCCCCTGCGGCTGCCCTCCCTGCGGCCCCGCCGGGCGGCGCGGTGGCAGGCCCTCTCCCTGGCCGCCTCCCTCATCCTGGGCCTGGCCACGGGAAGCGGACTCACCGGCCTTTTGTATCCCGGGTCGGGCAACGGGGGCCAGAGGGAACTGGCGGCTCTGGAGGACATCATGGAGTTGGATGCGGGCGGCTCCCTCGGGAGCCTGGAGCTGGTGGCCCCGGAGGATGAGGACGGCACCTCATGAAGCGGGACTGGCTTCTCTGCCTGTTGGGCTTCAGCCTGGCCCTGAATCTGGGCACCATCGGGGCCCTCTTGTATCTGCGCCAGCAGGCGCAGGCCTCCAGGCCCCTCGTGGCGGAGCCGCCCCTGCCTTTCCGGGAGATGTCCGAACGCCTGAACCTGTCCCCCGGCCAGCGGGAGGTTTTTCGGCGTTTTCTCCGGGAGCAGCGCCGCCAGATCGAGGAGGGGCGCCGGGAACTGCTGGCCAAACGCCGGGAGCTCCTGACTCTGATGCAGGCTGAGCCTTTGCCGGAGTGGCCCGCCCTGCAGGCCAAGGTGCGGGAGATTCGCAGCTTGCAGAGCCGGCTGGAGGAGGACCTGGTGCAGCAGCTCCTGGAGCTGCAGCGCCACCTGGAGCCGCACCAGCGGGCCGCCATGGCCGCCTTTCTGGAGCAGCGCTACGCCCGGTTTCCTTCCGGTGCCGGGCGGATTCAGGGGCACCGGGGCCGGGGCCTCGGCCCGCCGCCCGGGCCGGAGTGGCCTCCTCCTCCCCTATCGCCGCCGCGCTGAGGGCCCCGGAGCAGGGTTCAGGGGGGCCTTTCCCCAAAGGCCGGGGGCACCCGGGAGGGATCAGGGGGGCGCCCTGACCCCTCCTCAGGAGATGGGCTTCAGTCGGTGTCGCAGCCGCCGCCGCAGGAGCAGCCCATGGGCTGCTGGGTGGGCTCATCGGTAATGCCCACCAGCTTCAGGCGGAAGTGCAGGGTCTGGCCGGCCAGGGGGTGGTTGAAGTCCACGGTGAACTTTTCTGCGTCCAGGGCCGTGACCTTCCCCTGGATGGGGCCGTTGGGGCTGCGGAACCACAGGGGCTGGCCCACTTCCACGCTCTCCCCCCCCAGCATGCCGATGGGGAAGTCCCGCACCAGGTCCTCCCGGATCTCGCCGTAGGCCTGCTCCGCCGGGATGGTGACGGTGCGCTCGTCATTGAGGGCCATGCTCATCACCGCCTCCTCGAAGCCGGGGATGACCTGATTACGGCCGGTCTGGAACTCCAAAGGCGGCCGGCCCTCGGAGCTGTCGAACAGGGTGCCGTCATCCAGGGTGCCGGTGTAATGCACCTGGACATACTGTCCTTTCTTCACAGTGGTCATGCGGTTCTCCTTTAAGAGGGTAAATGGGGATGGGGCAGGACAGGGGCAGGGCAGGCACCGCTTTCAGGGAGATCCGAACCGGCCGCAGTCATGCCGTACACAAGCCAAAGGGGCCGACCGCTCCTGCCGTTCATGAGGAGAAGGAGGAGGCAGGCCCCGTCATCCAAGAACCTGGGTGCATGAAAATATTCGATTTGCTTTGGGAACGGCGCGTACCCGTTGCGGCTGCACCCGGCAAGGCCCCTCTTTCAGTTCCCCCCTGTAAAGGCCGGTGGAGGGAACCCCGGGCGCTGAAGGCCAAAGCAATTTTCCCAACAATATAACTGCCCCGGAAAGGAAAGGCAAGCCCAAACACACCTCCCGTGTTGCGCCTCTGAATCAGAAGACCATCAACGGTTATCGCAGGAAACACCTTTCGCCCCCGGATCCCAAGGAACCCCGCCATGTCGTCTCCACCGCCCACAAGCGCAAAGACGTCCTGCTCGAGAAAACCCAGAAGTTCTGTAAGGAGCGCGGCCGGGGCGAAGATCCCGGAGGGCGAGCCGGTCGGCTCCGGCCCGGCTCTGAAGGGCGGCGCCGGAGAGCTGATGAACGAGGGAATCACCAGCCAGTGGGTTGACCAGGATGCCATGGGACGTGACGAGGACGTGGGCGAGGCGGTCTTCACCGGAGACGATACGGGGCGCGAGGGGCGCGGCTTTACCCTTCGCCTGGAACCATGGAGGTGGCGGCCGATCGGGTGCCGCCGTCCCCGTTGCTCCCGGCGGTTCTCATGGCTCCCCGCAGGGTGACCCCGCAAACCTCATCGGCGGCGGAGGCGAAAGGCGGAGCGATGCAGACGGGCTTCACCCTGCCCGGAAGCCGTCGGCCGGGAGGCGGGCCGAGATTGCTTGGTGATTTCCGTGGACCAGGGGACCCCCCCGGGGATAGGCAGCGGGCCGGTCGCCCCAAACTTGCGGGCTGGCGGAAACGCCCGACCCGCCCTGGTTGGAGGTGGACGTCCCGACAGGCCGGGCCAAAAAGGCCGCCCCTGGGCGCCACGGCCTTATCTCTTCCCGGGGAAAGCAAAGGGCGGCCCCTGGACGGCCTGATTCCCCCTTTCACCCCCTCTGCCAGGGGGAAAACCTCCGGGTGACCCCTGTTATCTTTTATCTGATGCAGGTGGCCTCCACCTTTTCGCCATTGTCGGTATTGATGAGGCAATCATAACTATCGGGGATGAAAATCCCTTCACCAGGCAGCCAAAACATACTGTCCATTCTGTCCACCGGCTCCACCTGCCAAACACTTCCGTTATCGAGTATGATTATTGAGCCGTCTTCAGATTTGTTAACTATCCAATGCTTCTCAGACCAGGCAGCAGACGTATTAAAAAATAATAGATATACCATGAAAAATAGAATTGACAACACAACACCCCATTTGCAGTTAGCCATGACGCGGCCGCAACGTTTTGGACTCATGCGGTTCAGTCTCCTTCTGCAAACGCTTTGCCGTAATCAGGTGGTCACTGGCCGCAGTTTCTTCCCCAAGATACATGAGCTCGTATTTCAGGCGCCCGGGGAGAGCCGCCCCCTTTTTCCAGGGCCGCCGCCCTCCCCCCCTGGGAATGGCTCCGTGGGCAGCCGTTCCGACTTCCCCCTCACCGCCCTCCCCCCTCCCCCCTGGGAATGGCTCTGCCCCGCCCTTCCCGGGCCGGGTCTTCACGGCTGGCGGTGGCAACTTGCCATTCCTGCCTTCCGCCATCAGGCCTCGGCCGTGCGTCCGGCGAAGGCCAAAATCCGGGCCATACCGGTGCCAACGGTCATCCTCGCCCTCATAACCCCCTTTTCCGGAGCCACGCTGAAGTCCAAGGGAGATTTGCGGACCGTCCCTTTTTGAAGGCGAATCTTGCCGGTGGTGGTGAGGCTGACTTTGATGAGGCTTTTGCAGGCGACGGGGATGCCCCTTTCACCCCCAGGGGTGAAGATCATTTTTACCGAAGCGGCAAAAGGTTCATGCCACCGGTCGCGACCCCGGCCAGAATCATTGCCGGTCTTGCTCCGGTGAGGCAACGGTTCTATAGCATAATTGAAATAGTTTTCAATAAAGGTGGAACCGAGACCCAAGGCTTCCATTGACTCGGTGTGCCTGGAAAATGACCGGCAGTAACGCCCGAAGATCTGGGGTGCTCTCACGAAGACGCGGATGCCCACAGGCTTCCAGGGCCCGCACTTGCGGTGCCCGCAAAAGAAAACCCTGCTCTCAGGATCGGCAGGCCATTGAAGGATTTCGGGAAGGGTGGAATGGTCCGGGTGGGGATGGCGTCGGTAACACCATTGCTCCACCCGCGGGGCCGGGATTTCGCATAAGGGCATCTTGTGCCTCTTTGTCGCAGCCACTTTCATCTGTCAGCCCCAACTGGTTCACCATTCGGTCCCGCCCGATGCTGCGGGGGGAGAACCCGGCCTTCTCCACGGCCATGGGCGGGTATTCGGGAACCGCCGACACAGACGCCCGATGGTGCCTTCTCAAGGAGACGCATGTGGGGCCGCAGCCCCTTGGGCGCTTCACTTTTCCCCGTAAGCACCTCTTGGCCAAAGAGGTGCCTGAAAATTTCCTTATCCACACCTTTGTCACTATGTTTCGGCACCCGGCCGGAAAAATTTAATTATGCCAGGGGACTGCGCCAGCGGCCTGAAGGCAAGGGGGACACCCCTCTTCAACGGAACCCAGAGCTGATCCACAGGGCGGGGGGTGCGGGGATGGGGGGGGAAATTTTTTGCTCACGGTCTGCTGACGGTGGGTAAGGGGGTGTAAAGGTATTTGGTAATTTCAAATAAAACTGGCGGAAGTGCATGGGAATCGAACCCACCCGCCGCCTTCCTCAGACGGCACACCGGATTTGAAGTCCGGGGGCCCCACCAGTGAGCCTGGCACTTCCGCATCCGCCTTCTAAATGTATGCAAACCCAGAAGGGCTGTCAACCGCCGCCGGGGCAGCGGCTGTGCGACCCGCCATTTTCTGTTCAGGTCTTCAGGTCATTGCGGAGATAATCCTCCAGGAGCACCCGGCAATAGGGACAGAGTTCCATATCTTTATTGTCCAGCTTGGCCAGGTTTTCGGCAAAACCCATGAGGCAGCCGGGTTGCCGGCAGTGGCCCAGGCCGAAGGTGTGCCCCAGCTCATGCACTCCCAGTTTGGTGAGCCGCTGGATGAGGGTCTGGCGGGGGACCCGGGCGGCGCCGGCGCCGCTGGGGCGAAACAGCGAAATGACCGCCGCCTTGCCCTCCAACTGCGCCTCCCCGAAGACAAAGGTGAAGATGGGAATGTAGAGATCCGCTGCGGTCACCCCCAAAATGCGGTAGGAGTCCTCCTCGTCATTGTTGAGCAGATATTCCAGCAGTCCGGTGGAATGGTATTGGTCCCGGACCACATGATAGGCCTGGGGCGGCAGGGGCTTGGGGGGCAACACCCGGAAGGCGAGGGGGAGATGGCGGCTTAAGGACTTTTGCAGCCGCCGCAGGAGGTCAGGGTCCACCGGTCCCAGGGGCATCAGGTCCACCGTGGGGCGTCGGCGGACCGCTGCGGCGTCAGGCGGTTTGTTCAGCGCCGGTTTCCTCTCTCCAGAGGGGCTGCCAGCGCATGTGGGGGCGGAGGCGCCCAGCCCTCAGGGGATGGCTGCTGGACTTGGAGCCCCTTCCTTCTTTCGGGGCCTGGTGCACTGCCCCGGGTCCCGGGGTCCCATGCGGACTCTGCCCAAGAGGGGCTCACCCCGGGGGACCAGGAGGCGGTATTGCCATGGCTGGGGGAGGAGGATTCGAACCTCCATCGGCGACTCCAAAGGCCGCTGTCCTGCCGTTGGACGATCCCCCACACTCCAGGCTAATTATCCAGATTATCCCCACGGTTTCAAGGATGTGCAAGCCTTTTATGCCAGGGGGGGATCCCACGGCTGCCCCCTTTTTCCCGGTGTTCTTGCGCTCTTTTCTGTGGTAAGGTGGCCCAGGTGCTGCCCCCGGTGGCATTGGGGACAGCCGACTTCCCCTCCCCCGAGGTCCCCCATGGCTGCCCTCGTGCTGGTGCCCCTCCTGGCGGTGATGCTGTCCGTGCCCGTGGGGAAAGCCGCCCCTCCCCCGGCTGCGGCCCCCACCCTCCTCCCCGTCCTCGAAGCACACCTCTCCCGCCAGGAATACGAGGAGGCCCGGGAGCTCCTCCTCCAGGCGTGGGAGAAGGGCCCCCGCACCGCCCCCCTCGCCCTGGCCCTGGGCAAGGTGCACCGCCATCTCCTGGACTATCCCGGTGCCCTGGGTTATCTGGAGGAGGCGCGGCGGCGGGAGCCCGAGAATACGGAAATTATCTTCCTTATGGCGGACACCCTCATCGCCCTGGACCGCACCCCGGAGGCCAGGCCGCTTCTGGCCACCCTCGCCCTCCGGGGCTACCGCCCCGGCCCCACCCAGTATCTTGCGGGGCTGGCGGCGGTGAAAGAGCGGCGCTACGCCGAGGCCGCAGGGCACTTCCGCCAGGCCGCCCGGGACCCGGCCCTCGCCCAGGAGGCGGCGCTGCAGGAAGCCCTGGCCCTGGCAAGGGACCACCGCCTGGGGCCGGCCGAATCCCGCCTCCGGGAGATGGCGCGCCTGGGTCCCCACACCGACAGCGGCATCCTGGCCCGGGGGCTGCTCCTTGCCTGGGAGCCCCGGCTCCCCGAGGCCCGGCGCTTCCGGGCCCAGGCGGCCGCGGGCTTCGTCTACGACAGCAATGTCACCCTCCAGCCCGGAGCCGGGGCTGCGGCCCAGCAGGTCTCCGGCCGGGGGGACGTCTTCTCTTACCATCTGGCCGCCCTGGAGTACAACCTCCTGCCCGCCGGCCCCTGGTCCCTGTGGGCCTCATACAGTTTCTACCAGACCCTGCACCGCCGCCTCACCAGCTACGATGTGATCAGCCATACCTTCGGGCTCACCCCGGCCTACATTTGGCCCCGGACCCGCCTGTGGCTGCCCCTGTCGTTTTCCTATACTGATGTGGGCTCGGACAAATACTCCACCGCCTTCCAGGCCTCCCCCACCCTGCTCCATCTCCTCACCCCCAGGGTGGGGCTGGAGGCGGGGCTGCGCCTGGCCCGCCTCTATTACTGGCTCCCCGTCTTTCAGCCGGAAGATGACCGGAGCGGCCGGCAGCTCGGCGCCTCCGGCGGGCTGTATTATTTTTGGGCCGACGGCCAAGGCTTTGTGCTGCTGCGCCTCAGTTACGACCATGTGGCAACGGCCGGCGACAACTGGGACCGCCACGTCTACCGCCTCGCCCTGGGGGCCCGCTATCCTCTGACCTCCCGCCTGACGCTCCGGGGCTTCGGGGAGATCTCCTGGCAGCCCTATGTCCACATCTGGGTGGGGGACAACAACGCCGCCAGGAACCCCCGGCGCCGGGACACCCTCTACACCCTGGGCGCCGAGGCCGGCTGGCGGCTGTGGCGGGGGCTGGAGGTGGCGGCCTCCTACCATTTCATCCGGGACGACTCCACCATCGCCCTCTACGACTACCGCCGGCATCTGGTGGGGCTGCAGCTGGGCTATCGCCACTGACCCGCCGGGACAGCCCTTGGCAGCAGCCTTTTGCCTCAAAATTTTGTATATATAAAGATGATCCAAAAACAGTGTGGGAGGGGCCAGGCCCCCGCCCCTTCCCCCGTCCCTGGTCGGGGCGGGGAAGGGGTTGCTTCGGGGGGGAGGGGGCGCACCCACCCGGACCCCTTCCGGAGCCCACCCGGGGAGGCGGCTGCCTCCCCGGAAATCCCCTTCTCAGTCAGGAGGGCGCATGAGCTTTCTCATCGCGCTGGCAGGCAAAGGCGGCACCGGCAAGACCACGGTGGCCGGCATGGTGCTCCGGTATCTGGTGGAACACGGCAAAACCCCGGTGTTGGCAGTGGATGCCGACGCCAACAGCAACCTCCACGAAGTCCTGGGAGTGGAGATCCACCACACCGTGGGGGAAGCAAGGGAGGAGATGAAGCGGGAAGGCGGCGGCATGGTCAACATGACCAAGGACCAGCTCATTGAGATGCGCATCAACCAGTGCCTGGTGGAGGCCGACGGCTTCGACCTCATCAGCATGGGCCAGCCCGAGGGCCCGGGCTGCTACTGCGCCGCCAACCACCTGGTGGCCCACTACATGGAAGTGCTCTCCAAAAATTACCCGTATATCGTCATGGACAACGAGGCGGGGATGGAGCACATGAGCCGCCTGACCACCAAGGATGTGGACCGGCTGCTTCTGGTCTCCGACCCCTCCTGGCGGGGCATCCAGACGGTGAGCCGCCTCAGGGAGCTGGCCCGGCAGCTCAAAATCGTGGTGGGGGAGACCTACCTCATCATCAACCGGGTGACCAATGGGTTGAGTGCCCGGGCGGAAGAGGAGATCGCCCGGGCCGGCATCCCCCTGGCCGGTTTGATTCCCGATGACCCCTTGATTGCCCAGTATGACGCCGAAGGGCGGCCCACCTTTACCCTGCCGCCGAAGAGCCCGGCCCTCACAGCCGCCTATGACATCTTCTCCCGGATATTAACTTAAGTTCATGACCGGGCCGGGGCGAAGCGTGATTTTTTGCTTGACAGTTGTGCACATAAATTATTATTTTCACAATGTCTAGGCGTGGTGCGCGGTCAGATGCCCGGGATTCCGGAAAAAAATAAGGAGGGAACGATCTTGGCTTTCGAGATTCCCAAACAGATCTACTCTGGCTCCATCAAAACGGTGACCATCGGCAAGGGCGACAAGGCCATCACATTGGGGGGTGAGACATCTTACCCCTTTTATGTTTTTGAAGGGGTGATGCCCAATCCCCCCCGGGTGGCCATGGAAGTCTGGGATGTGGATCCGGGCGAGGACTGGGCCGAGCCGGCCAAGGAGCCCTTCCGGGACGTGCTGGGGGACCCGGTGGCCTGGGCCAAGAAATGCGTCACTGAGTACGGGGCCGACGCCGTCGCCCTCATCCTGGTGAGCACCGACCCCAACGGCGACGATGCGTCCCCGGAGGCGGCGGCGGCCACGGCCAAGAAGGTGGCCGAGGCGGTGGATGTCCCGGTCATCGTCTACGGTTCCGGCAACCAGGAAAAGGACGCCGAGGTGCTGCCGGCGGTGGCCGAGGCCTGCCAGGGTCTGAACGTGGTTCTCGGCCCGGTGCAGGACAAAAACTACAAGAAGGCCGGTGCCGCGGCCCTGGCCTACAACCACGTGGTGGCGGCCAACACCCCCATCGACGTCAACCTGGCCAAACAGCTCAACATCCTCCTGGGCCAGCTGGGCGTCAAGGACTCCCAGATCCTGGTGGACCCCACCACCGGCGGCCTGGGCTACGGCATGGAGTACTGCTACTCGGTGATGGAGCGGGACCGCATGGCCGCTCTGACCCAGGAGGACGACCGGCTGCAGTTCCCCATCATCAACTACGCCGGCCAGGAAGTCTGGAAGGTCAAGGAGTGCAAGCAGACCAATGAGGAGGCGCCTCAGCTGGGCGATCAGAAGACCCGGGGCATCCTCATGGAGACCGTCACCGCGGTGAGCCTGCTGTTGGCCGGTTCCGACCTGCTGATTCTGCGGCATCCGGAATCAGTGAAATTGGCCAAGACCTTTATCCAGGAAATGCTTGCGTAACCGCCTGGTCAAGCGCCGGGCTGACCCCGCCCTCAGGGACGGCACGGACCGCCCTGGAGTCAGCGGCCGCCGGGAGGCCATGGAGGCACTCCCGCAGGACAGAGAACAACTTGGAGGGACGGATAGATGGCGGACATGGAGAAGTACAGCGTGGACCAGGCGGCACAGGAGCTGCTGAGCCGGGCCCGGGCCGAGGGCGTGGAGACCATCTTTGATAGGGCCGAGAAGATGAAGCCCTGCCCCATCG
>CALEAV010000062.1 GCA_937943575.1 uncultured bacterium
GGAGATGGTGATGCCGGGGGACAACGTGTCGCTGACGGTTAACCTCATCACCCCGGTGGCCCTGGAGAAGGAGCTCAGATTTGCCATCCGGGAGGGCGGCCGCACCGTGGGCGCCGGCGTCATCACCGATATCCTTGAATAAGGCAGGGTTTGAACCGCCATGAGGGAGATTGTGACCTTGGCCTGCGGGACCTGCAAACGCCGGAATTACACGACCACCAAGAACAAACGGCGCACGCCGGACCGCTTGTCCTTCAGAAAATATTGCCCGTTCTGTCGGACCCATACCGAGCACCGGGAGACCAAATAGCAGCGGACGACAGGCCAGTAGCTCGAACGGCTAGAGCACCGGTCTCCAAAACCGGGGGATGGGGGTTCGAATCCCTCCTGGCCTGCCACACCATTGGTATCGGGCCCAACCACACGGGATACCCGCCGGGACAGGACCCCTTGCCGGGAAGCTTTCCCAGGAGAACCGTAACCGAGGGGGACGCCTCGTGCCAGCCACGGGGTGGGTGGCGCGGCTCCTTTTGGCTGACATTCCCTCTGTGGGAATGGCGGCCCCGTCGTGTCGTGGACCCGGTGGCCCCCTGAGGCAGGCGCTTTATGAAGAAAAACAAAGTGAAAGGCAAAGAGGGCGGCGCCCCGGTGGTGAAGCTCCGCCCGGCCAAGGCCTGGGTCTCCTGGCGGGCCAGGCTGCCGGCGGTGGGGGACTGGTACCAGAATGCCCGCCAGTTCCTCCGGGAGGCCCTGCAGGAGCTGCGCAAGGTGACCTGGCCGGAGCGCCGGGAGACCCTGGGCACCACCGCCATCGTGCTTTTCCTGGTGGTGGTCATCTCCACTTTCCTGGGGCTGGTGGACTTCGGGCTGGCCCGCCTGGTGAAGGGCTTCATCCGCTGACGCCGGGGATGTGAGGTTAGCGCTCCGTGAGCCAGAAGTGGTACATCATCCACACGTATTCGGGCTTTGAGCAGAAGGTGAAGACCGCCATCCTGGAGCGGGCCCGGGCCCATGGCCTGAGCCATCTCATCACCGAGGTGGTGGTGCCCACCGAGATGGTGGAGGAGATGGTGAAGGGCCAGCGGCGGGTGACCTCCCGGAAGTTCTACCCCGGCTATGTCCTGGTGCGCATGGAGCTCACCGACGACACCTGGCACCTGGTGAAGGACACCCCCAAGGTGACGGGCTTTGTGGGCTCCAAGACCGAGCCGGTGGCCATCCCCGAGGAGGAGGCGGAAAAGATCCTGGCCCAGATCCAGGAGGGCATCGCCAGGCCCAAGCCCAAGATCCAGTTTGAGCCCGGGGACAAGGTGCAGGTCACCGACGGTCCCTTCACCAACTTCACCGGGGTGGTGGACGAGGTCAGGGCCGACCGGGGCCGGGTGAAGGTGATGATCAGCGTCTTCGGGCGGCCCACCCCGGTGGAGCTGGAGTTCACCCAGCTGGAGAAGATTTAGGGAAGTCGATCAACCGCGGCGGGGAGCCGTGCGGCGGGCGGGGGGCATCTTTCTCTTGCCCCGGGGCTCCGGCCGACTGGGAACCAAAGGAGCAGGCGTTTTATGGCCAAGAAAGTGGTGGCGCAGATCAAATTGCAGCTCCCGGCGGGCCAGGCCACCCCGTCGCCCCCCGTGGGCCCGGCCCTGGGCCAGCACGGGGTCAACATCATGGAGTTCGTCAAGAGCTACAACGCCCGCACCGCCGGACAGGAAGGCACCATCATCCCGGTGCTCATCACGGTGTATAGCGATCGCTCCTTCACCTTTGTCACCAAGACGCCGCCGGCCAGCGTGCTTCTGAAGCAGGCGGCCCAGGTGGCCTCGGGCTCCAAGGAGCCCAAGCGCAGCAAGGTGGGGAGCATCACCCGCACGCAGCTTCAGGAGATCGCCAGGCAGAAGCTGCCGGATCTGAACACCACGGACCTGGACATGGCCATGCGCACCATTGCGGGCACCGCCCGGAGCATGGGCATCGACATCGTGGAAGGGTGAGGAGCGCATCATGCCCAAACATGGCAAACGCTATCGGGAGGTGGCGGCCAAAATCGAGCCCGGCCGGCGCTACACCTTCCCGGAGGCCGTCAACCTGGCGCTTCAGACCGCCCGGGCCAAATTCGACGAAACCCTGGAGGCCGCCGTGGTTCTGGGGGTCAACCCCCGGCACGCCGACCAGATGGTGCGGGGCGCGGTGGTGCTGCCCCACGGCCTGGGCAAGACCGTGCGGGTCCTGGTCTTCGCCAAAGGGGAAAAGGAGCAGGAGGCCAAGGACGCCGGCGCCGACTACGTGGGGGCCGAGGATCTCATCGCCAAGATCCAGGCCGGCTGGATGGAGTTCGACAAGGCGGTGGCCACCCCGGATCTTATGGGCGCGGTGGGCAAGATCGGCAAGATCCTGGGCCCCCGGGGCCTGATGCCCAACGCCAAGGTGGGCACCGTCACCTTTGACGTGGCCAAGGCCGTCAAGGAGCTCAAGGGCGGCAAGGTGGAGTTCCGGGTGGACCGGGCCGGGGTGGTGCACGCCCCCATGGGCAAGGTCTCTTTCGGGCCCGACAAGCTCCTGCAGAACCTGGCGGCCTTCATGGACACCCTCATCCGCCTCAAGCCCGCCACCAGCAAAGGGACCTACCTCAAGAGCATCCATCTGTCCACCACCATGGGGCCCGGGGTGCCGGTGGACACCGGGGATGTGAAGAACCTGGTGCGGCTGTTGTCCTAAAGGAGGCCCAAACGTGCTCAAACCCCAGATCGAAAAGAAGGCCAGGCTGGTCGAGGAGCTTCACGAGAAGGCCGCCCGGGCCCGCATGACGGTGTTGGCCGATTTTTCCGGCCTGAAGGTGGAGGACTTGACCCGTCTCAGGCGCCAGGTGCGGGAGGCGGAGGGCGAGCTCAAGGTGGCCAAAAACACCCTGCTCCGGCGGGCGGCCACCGCCGACACGGTGCTGGCCCTGGTGAGGGACCGCTTCACCGGCCCCAACGCCGTGGCTCTGGGCTACGGGGACCCGGTGAATCTGGCCAAGCTCCTGGTGAAGTTCGCCCAGGATAAGCCCCAATTCTTCAAAATCAAGGGGGGCGTGCTGGAGGGGCAGGTCTTGAGCCCCGCCGAGGTGGAGGCCCTCTCCAAGCTGCCGGGTCGCGAAGTGCTTCTGGCCCAGCTGCTGGGCGCCCTTAAGAGCGTCCCCCAGGGGCTGGTGACTGTCCTGGCCGGCATCCTCCGCAACCTGATGAACGTCCTCGAGGCCATCAAGGAGAAGAAAGACAGCGGCGAGGCCGGCGGCCCGGCCGAGGCCTAGCCCCAGGAAGAATCCCGGCCGGGGCTGCCCCGGTCGTCAATGTATCTGCACCCCCGTGGCTGCTTTGGGCAGCCCCGTGCATGGAAGGAGGAGACGATGTCCATTTCCCGCAGCGAGATCATCGATGCCCTGGCCAACATGACGGTCCTGGAGCTCTCCCAGCTCATCAAGGAGCTGGAGGAGAAGTTCGGGGTCACCGCCGCCGCTCCGGTGGCCATGGCCGCCGTGGCCCAGCCGGCGGCCGCCGCGGCCGCCGCCCCGGTGGAGGAGAAGACCGAGTTCGACGTGGTCCTCACCGCGGCGGGGGCCAACAAGATCCAGGTGATCAAGGAAGTCCGGGCCATCACCAACCTGGGCCTCAAGGAGGCCAAAGAGGCGGTGGAGAGCGCCCCCTACGTCATCAAGGAAGGCATCTCCAAGGCGGAGGCCGAGGAGATCAAAAAGAAACTGGAAGCGCAGGGAGCCACCGTCGAGATCAAGTAGTCGCCCGGGCCAGCCGCATAAGGAGTACTCATGGCCAAAGCCTTGTCGCCCCTGAAGCTCTACCGCAAGAGTTTCGGCAAAATCGAGCGGGTGGTGGACATCTCCAATCTCATCGAGATGCAGCGGGAGTCCTATGCCCGTTTCCTGCAAAAGGACACCCCCCCGGAGCTCCGGCAGAATTACGGACTCCAGGGGGTGTTCAACAGCGTCTTCCCCATCAGGGACTTCAGCGGTCAGTGTTCCCTGGAGTTCGTGGAGTACACCCTGGGGGACCCCAAGTACGACATCGATGAATGCCTGCAGCGGGGCATGACCTATGAAGTCCCCATGAAGATCCGGGTGCGCCTGGTGGTCTATGAGCCCGGCGAGACCAAGCCCGCCCCCATCCGGGACATCAAGGAGCAGGAGATCTACTTCGGCACCCTGCCGTTGATGACCGAGCACGGCACCTTCATCATCAACGGCACCGAACGGGTGGTGGTGAGTCAGCTGCACCGCTCGCCGGGCCTGTTCATCGACCATGACCGGGCCAAGATCCACTCCTCCGGCAAGATCATCTACTCCGCCCGGCTCATCCCCTTGCGGGGCTCCTGGATCGACTTCGAGTTCGACCCCAAGGACATCCTCTACGTCCGCATCGACCGGCGGCGCAAGTTCCCGGTCACCATTCTTCTCAAGGCCCTGGGTTATTCCACCGAGTTTCTCCTCAACTACTTCTACGACACCGAGAAGGTGCTGTTCGACGGCGACACGGTGAAGCGCAAGCTCATCCCGGAGATGCTCCTGGACAAGAGCGCGCCCACCGACATCGTGGACCCCAAGACCGGGGAGGTCCTCATCCGGCGCATGCGCCGGGTGACCCAGAGCTCCCTGGCCAAACTGAAAAAGGCGGGGGTGGAGTATCTGCCGGAGAGCCCGGAATATCTCCTGGGCAAGGTGGCGGCCCACGACATCCTGGACCCGGCCACCGGCGAGGTCCTGGTGCGCTGCAACGAGGACCTCACCCAGGACAAGCTGGAGCTCCTCCGGGAGCGGGGCGTCCGGGAGCTGGACCTCCTCTACATCGACAACATCACGGTGAGCCCGAGCCTGAGGAACACCCTCCTGGCGGACAAGACCGAGGGCATGCGGGAGGCCATCTTAGAGATCTACCGGCGCCTCCGGCCCAGCAACCGCCCCAACGAAGAGGTGGCCACCACCTTCTTCCACAACCTCTTTTTCAACCCGGAATACTACGACCTCTCCCCCGTGGGGCGCCTGAAGCTGGACCTGAAGCTGCGGAAGCCCGGGGAGTACCTGCCCCTGGAGCAGACCACCCTGGTGCCTGAAGACATCCTGCGGGCGGTCAAGGAGCTCATCATCCAGAAGGACCGGGAGGGGCCGGTGGATGACATCGACCACCTGGGGAACCGCCGGGTCCGGGCCGTGGGGGAGCTTTTGGAGAACCAGTTCCGGGTGGGGCTGGTGCGCATGGAGCGGGCCGTCAAGGAGCGCATGGCCATCCAGGACCTGGACACCCTGATGCCCCACGACCTCATCAACGCCAAGCCGGTGCAGGCGGTGATCAAGGAGTTTTTCGGCACCAGCCAGCTCAGTCAGTTCATGGACCAGACCAACCCGCTCTCCGAGATCACCCACAAACGGCGCCTGAGCGCCCTGGGGCCCGGGGGGCTCACCCGGGAGCGGGCCGGGTTCGAGGTCCGGGACGTGCATCCCACCCATTACGGCCGCAACTGTCCCATTGAGACGCCGGAAGGTCCCAACATCGGCCTCATCGTTTCGTTGTCCACCTACGCCCGGGTGAATGAGTTCGGCTTCATCGAGACGCCCTACCGGGTGGTGGAGAAGATCCAGGTGGGGGACCGGGTGGAGACCCGGGTGACCCGGGAGGTGCGCTACCTCTCCGCCCTGGACGAGGAGGGCAAGGTCATCGCCCAGGCCAACGCCCGGCTGGACGCCGAGGGCCGCTTCCTGGACGAGCGGGTGGAGGCCCGCATCAGCGGCCAGTACGTCATGGTGCCGCCCAGCGAGGTGGACTACATGGACGTCTCCCCCAGCCAGCTGGTGAGCGTGGCCGCCTCCCTCATCCCCTTCCTGGAACACGACGACGCCAACCGGGCGCTGATGGGCTCCAACATGCAGCGCCAGGCGGTGCCCCTCCTCACCGCCTCCGCCCCCCTCATCGGCACCGGCATGGAAGGGGTGGTGGCCCGGGACTCGGGGGTCACCATCGTGGCCAAGCGGGCCGGGGTGGTGGAGGACGTGGACGCCACCCGCATCGTCATCCGGGCCGCCGACGGCAACGGCAGCGGCGAATCGCCGGTGGACATCTACAAACTCACCAAGTTCCAGCGCACCAACCAGAACACCTGCTACAACCAGCGGCCCATCGTGCGGCGGGGGGATGTGGTGGAGGCCGGCCAGATCATTGCCGACGGCCCCGCCACCCGGCTGGGGGAACTGGCCCTGGGCAAGAATGTCATGGTGGCCTTCATGCCCTGGGGGGGCTACAACTTTGAGGACTCCATTCTGGTGAGCGAGCGCCTGGTGAAGGAGGATGTCTTCACCAGCATCCACATCGAGGAATTCGAGGTGATGGCCCGGGACACCAAGCTGGGCAAGGAGGACATCACCCGGGACATCCCCAACGTGGGCGAAGACGCCCTGAAGAATCTGGACGAATCCGGCATCATCCGCATCGGTGCGGAGGTGCGGCCCGGGGACATCCTGGTGGGGAAGATCACCCCCAAGGGCGAAACCCAGCTCACTCCCGAGGAGAAGCTGTTGCGGGCCATCTTCGGCGAGAAGGCCGGCGACGTCAAGGACACCTCCCTCAGGGTGCCCCCGGGCATCGAGGGGGTGGTCATCGACGCCCGGGTCTTCTCCCGCAAGGGCGTGGAGAAGGACGACCGCAGCCGCTCCATCGAAGACGAGGCGGTGGCCAAGCTCCAGAAGGACCAGGCCGACGAGATCGCCATCATCACCCAGAGCTACCGCCAGAAACTGGCGGAGCTGGTGGTGGGCAAGAAGGTGGCGGAGGGCATCGAGGACGAGGTCAGGGGAACCACGCTGGTGGAGAAGGGGGCCGCGGTGCCCCCGGAGCTGGTGAAGAGGCAGCCCCTGGAGTTCTGGCGCCACGTCTCCTTCCAGGAGGCCGGCCTGGAGGACCAGGTGGACGACCTTCTGGACCGTTACCAGGAGCAGCTCCACCTGGTGAACATGGTCTTCGAGGACAAACTCTCCCGGCTCAGGAAGGTGGATGAGCTCCCCCCCGGGGTGATCAAGAAGGTGAAGGTCTTCATCGCCATGAAACGCAAGCTCTCGGTGGGGGACAAGATGGCCGGCCGCCACGGCAACAAGGGCGTGGTCTCCCGCATCATGCCGGAAGAGGACATGCCCTATTTTGCCGACGGCACCCCGGTGGACATCGTCCTGAACCCCCTGGGGGTGCCCTCCCGCATGAACGTGGGCCAGGTGATGGAGACCCACCTGGGCTGGGCCTCCTATGAGCTGGGCCGGCAGATCGGCGAGATGCTGGACCGCTACTATTCCCCCGAGGCGGTGAAGGCCCGGATGAAGCGCATCCTCAACGATCCGCAGGTGGCGGCGGAGATCGACGCCGCCGACTACGAGGAGCTCCGGGAGATCTGGAACCGCCACTACCGCCAGGGCATCTTTATGGCCACGCCGGTGTTCGACGGCGCCAGCGAGGAGGAGGTGCGGGCCTGCCTGGCGGAGGCGGGGCTGCCCATCGGCGGCCAGGCCCGGCTGCGGGACGGCCGCACCGGCGAGGAATTCGACCGGGACGTCACCGTGGGCATCATGTACATGATGAAGCTGCACCACCTGGTGGCGGACAAGATCCACGCCCGCTCCATCGGGCCCTACTCCCTGGTCACGCAGCAGCCCCTGGGCGGCAAGGCCCAGTTCGGCGGCCAGCGGCTGGGGGAGATGGAGGTCTGGGCCCTGGAGGCCTACGGTGCCGCCTACACCCTGCAGGAGTTCCTGACGGTGAAGAGCGACGACGTGGCCGGACGCACCCGCATGTATGAAAAGATCTTCAAGGGCGAATACGATCTGGAGGCGGGCCTGCCCGAATCCTTCAACGTCCTGGTCCGGGAGCTCAAAAGCCTGGCCCTCAACGTGGAGCTCTTGAAGAAGGAGAAGCCCTCCAAGGAATGAGTATGCAGGACAAGCCCCGAGAAGTAAGATTGGCAGACCTGAACAGCTACTTCGCCCCGCCGGAGGACCCCCTCTCCATCGAGGCGGTGCGCCTGTCGTTGGCCTCCCCGGAGATGATCCGCTCCTGGTCCCATGGCGAGGTGAAGAAGCCGGAGACCATCAACTACCGCACCTTCAAGCCGGAACGGGACGGGCTGTTCTGCGCCAAGATCTTCGGGCCGGCCAAGGACTACGAGTGCAACTGCGGCAAGTACAAGCGCATGAAGCACCGGGGCATCACCTGCGAGAAGTGCGGCGTGGAGGTGATCCAGTCCAAGGTGCGGCGGGAGCGCATGGGCCACATCGATCTGGCCAGCCCGGTGGTGCACATCTGGTTTTTGAAAAGCCTCCCCAGCAAGATCGGCAACCTCCTGGACCTCACCCTCAAGGATCTGGAGAAGATCCTCTACTTTGAGGCCTATGTGGTGGTGGATCCGGGGGATGTGCCCAATCTGGCCAGGTGCCAGCTCCTCACCGAGGAGCGCTACCGCCAGCTCAAGGAGGAGTACGGGGACCGCTTCCAGGCGGGCATGGGGGCCGAGGCCATCCGGGACCTGCTCAAGGCCCTGGACCTGGACGCCTTGAGCCAGGAGGTGCGGGCGGAGATGGCCAGGACCAGCTCCGACGCCAAGCGCAAGAAGCTGGGGAAACGCCTGAAGATCATCGACGCCCTGCGGGAGTCCGGACAGCGCCCCGAGTGGATGGTCCTGGAGGTCATCCCCGTTTTGCCCCCGGATCTGCGCCCCCTGGTGCACCTGGACGGCGGCCGCTTCGCCACCAGTGACTTAAACGACCTCTACCGGCGGGTGATCAACCGCAACAACCGCCTGAAACGGCTCCTGGAGCTCAACGCCCCGGACATCATCATCCGCAACGAAAAGCGCATGCTCCAGGAGGCGGTGGACGTCCTCTTTGAGAACGGCCGCCGGGGCCGCACCATCACCGGGCCCAACAAGCGCCCCCTGAAGTCCCTCTCCGACATGCTCAAGGGCAAGCAGGGGCGCTTCCGCCAGAACCTGCTGGGCAAGCGGGTGGACTACTCCGGCCGCTCGGTCATCGTCATCGGCCCGGAGCTGAAGCTGCACCAATGCGGGCTTCCCAAACAGATGGCCCTGGAGCTCTTCAAGCCCTTCATCTTCCACAAGCTGGTGGCCAAGGGCCACGCCACCACCATCAAGGCGGCCAAGAAGCTGGTGGACAAGGAGACCCCGGAGGTCTGGGATATCCTGGATGAGGTGGTCAAAGAGCACGCGGTGCTCCTCAACCGGGCCCCCACCCTGCACCGCCTGGGCATCCAGGCCTTTGAGCCCATCCTCATCGAGGGCAAGGCCATCCAGCTGCATCCGTTGGTGTGCACCGCCTTCAACGCCGACTTCGACGGCGACCAGATGGCGGTGCATGTGCCCTTGTCCATTGAGAGCCAGATCGAGGCCCGGGCGCTGATGATGTCCACCAACAACCTCCTGTCGCCCGCCAACGGCGACCCCATCATCGTGCCCACCCAGGACATCGTGTTGGGGCTCTACTACCTCACCCGGGAGCGCCCCTTCGCCAAGGGGGAGCGGGTGGCGAAAAACGGCAGGAAGCCCCTGCCCTTCGCCTCCCCGGAGGAGGTGAGGGTGGCCTACGACCAGGGGGAGGTGCACCTCCAGGCCCGCATCCCGGTGCGCATCGACGGCAAGATCTACGAGACCACCGTGGGCCGGGTGCTCCTCTCCGAGATCCTCCCCAAGGGGCTCCCCTTCGAGATGGTGAACACCGTCATGACCAAGCGGGAGGTGCGCAAGCTCATCGCCCACGCCTACCGCAGGTGCGGCATCAAGCAGACGGTGCTGTTGGCGGACCGCTTGAAGAACCTGGGCTACCACTACGCCACCAAGGCGGGGATCTCCATCTCCATCCAGGACATGGTGATCCCGGCCCAGAAGGCGGAGATCCTCAACCGGGCCCTGAGCGAAGTGCACCAGGTGGAGAAGGAATACCAGGAAGGCGTCCGAACCGAGGGCGAGAAATACAACAAGGTGGTGGACATCTGGGCCAAGGCCACCGACGAGGTGGCGGCCCGGATGATGGAGGAGATGAGCCGGGAGATCATCAACGTGGAGGAGCCCGACCCCGAGCAGCCCGGGAAGACCATCCTCCATCAGGAGGAGGTGGTGAGCTTCAACCCCATCTTCATGATGGCGGACTCCGGCGCCCGGGGCAGCAAGGACCAGATGCGCCAGCTGGCGGGCATGCGGGGCCTGATGGCCAAGCCCTCCGGGGAGATCATCGAGACCCCCATCACCGCCAACTTCCGGGAAGGCCTCTCAGTGCTGCAGTACTTCATCTCCACCCACGGGGCCCGCAAGGGGCTGGCGGACACGGCCCTGAAGACCGCCAACTCCGGCTACCTGACCCGGCGGCTGGTGGACGTGGCCCAGGACGCGGTGATCAGCGAGCTGGACTGCGGCACCATCGACGGCATCTACGTCACGCCCCTGGTGGAGGGCGGCGAGATCATCGAGCGGGTGAAGGACCGCATCCTGGGGCGCACCGCCTTGTATGACATCGTGGACCCCCACACCGGGGAGATCATCGTCAAGGCCAACGAGGAGATCGACGAGGAGGCGGCCCAGCGCATCGAGGACGCCGGCATCGAGAAGGTGGAGATCAGAAGCGTGCTCACCTGCCAGACCCGCTGGGGGGTGTGCGCCAAGTGCTACGGGCGGGACCTGGCCCACGGCACCCAGGTGAACATCGGCGAGGCCATCGGCATCCTGGCGGCCCAGTCCATCGGCGAGCCGGGCACCCAGCTCACCATGCGCACCTTCCACATCGGGGGCACCGCCTCCCGCCGGGCCGAGCAGAGCCGGCACGTGGCCCAGGTGCCGGGCCGGGTGCGTTTCGTCAACGTGCGCTACGTGGAAAACCGCCATGGCGAACTGGTGAACCTCTCCCGCCAGGGCGAGCTGGTGGTGGTGAGCGACAAGGGCATCGAAAGGGAGCGTTTCCCCCTCACCTACGGCGCCATCATCAAGGTGCGGGAAAACCAGATGGTGCAGCCCGGCCAGGAGCTGGCGGAGTGGGACCCCTTCACCAACCCCATCCTCACGGAGGTGGGCGGCACCATCAAGTTCGGGGACATCCTGGAGGCCATGCAGGAGCGGGTGGACCCGGTGACCGGCAAGGTCTCCCGCCTCATCATCGAGAGCAAGGACCCGGATCTGCGGCCCCGCATCTCGGTGAAGGACGAGACCGGCCAGACCGCCCGCATCCCCGGCTCCCCGGCCTATGCCCGCTACTTCATGCCGGTGGGCGCCATCCTCACGGTCAACGAAGGGGACCAGGTCTTCCCCGGGGACGTCATCGCCAAGATCCCCCGGGAGACCATGAAGACCAAGGACATCACCGGGGGCCTGCCCCGGGTGGCGGAGCTCTTTGAGGTGCGCAAACCCAAGGAGACCGCCATCATCAGCGAGATCGCCGGGGTGGTCTCCTTCGGCAAACACATCAAGGGCAAGCGCAAGATCATCGTCACCCCCGAGGTGGGCAAGCCCAAGGAGTACCTCATCCCCAAGGGCAAGCACGTGGCGGTGCAGGAAGGGGACTACGTCAAGGCGGGGGACCCCCTGATGGACGGCTCCGCCAACCCCCACGACATCCTCAACATCCGGGGCCTCAAGGACCTGGCCCGCTATCTGGTGGACGAGGTGCAGGAGGTCTACCGCCTGCAGGGCGTCAAGATCAACGACAAGCACATCGAGGTCATCGTCCGGCAGATGCTGCGGCGGGTGAAGGTGGTGGACCCGGGCGACACCGACTTCCTCATCGGGGAGCAGGTGGAGAAGTGGGTCTTTGAGGAGAAAAACGAAAAGGTGATGGCCGAGGGCAGGCGCCCGGCCATCGCCGAGCCGCTCCTGCTGGGCATCACCAAGGCCTCCCTGACCACCGACAGCTGGATCTCCGCCGCCTCCTTCCAGGAGACCACCAAGGTGCTGGCGGACGCCGCGGTGCAGGGCAAGGTGGATCACCTCCGGGGCCTCAAGGAGAACGTCATCATGGGGCGCCTCATCCCCGCGGGCACCGGACTGCCGGTCTATCGGGAGCTGAGCATCGCCATCCCGGGCGAGGAGAGCCCGCCGGCCCTGCCGGCGGAGGAGCCCCCCCTGCCGCAGCCGGAGACGCTGACGCCTCCGGCGGTGGCCGCGTTGGAGCTCAGCCCTCCGGAAGAAGGGGCTTGACAAAATCTCCCAAAACCTTTACACATACTAGGTTTTGTGCTGCGAGCAGGAGAGACGATGCCGACCATCAACCAACTGGTCCGCAAGGGCCGCCAGAAGATCAAGAGCCGCACGGCCTCCCCGGCCCTGCAGAGCTGCCCCCAGAAGCGGGGGGTGTGCGTCCGGGTCTACACCACCACGCCCAAGAAGCCCAATTCGGCCTTGCGCAAGGTGGCCCGGGTGCGCCTCACCAACGGCATTGAGGTGACCACCTACATCCCGGGGGTGGGGCACAACCTCCAGGAGCACTCGGTGGTGCTCATCCGGGGCGGCCGGGTCAAGGACCTGCCCGGGGTGCGCTACCACGTCATCCGGGGCACCCTGGACGCCTCCGGGGTCCAGGACCGCCGCCGGGGCCGGTCCAAATACGGGGCCAAGCGGCCCAAGTGAGATGAGGGGGAGGGGGGCCTGGAGACGGGGGCCAGGTGCGATGGCCCTCCGGGCCCACTCCCCCGAGACATCCCCCAGGGAGTGGCGCGATGCCGAGAAAAGGCGGAGTGGTCAAACGACCCATCCCCCCAGACCTGAAGTATAACGATCCGCTGGTGAGCCGCTTCATCAACGGCCTCATGCGGCGGGGCAAGAAGTCCGTGGCCCAGCGCATCTTCTACAACGCCCTGGAGATCATGGGCCAGCGCGCCAAGGAGGATCCCCTGAAGCTCTTCCACCAGGCCATGGACAACGTCAAGCCCCTCATCGAGGTGAAGTCCCGCCGGGTGGGCGGCGCCACCTACCAGGTGCCGGTGGAGGTCCGCCAGGACCGCCGCATCTCCCTGGCCATCCGCTGGCTCATCAGCTACGCCAAGGCCCGGGGGGAGAAATCCATGGAGGCCAAGCTGGCCGGAGAATTCCTGGACGCGGCCCAGAACAAGGGCGGCGCCATCAAGAAGCGGGAAGACACGCATAAAATGGCCGAGGCCAACAAGGCCTTCGCCCATTATCGCTGGTAAGGACAAGTGCCCAGAACCACCCCACTGAACCGGGTCAGGAACATCGGTTTCATGGCCCACATCGACGCCGGGAAGACCACCACCACGGAGCGGGTCCTCTTTTACACCGGAGTGACCCACCGTCTGGGTGAGGTGCACGACGGCCAGGCCACCATGGACTGGATGGTCCAGGAGCAGGAGCGGGGCATCACCATCACCTCCGCCGCCACCACCTGCTTCTGGCGGGACCATCGCATCAACATCATCGACACGCCGGGCCACGTGGACTTCACCATCGAGGTGGAGCGCTCCCTGCGGGTCCTGGACGGGGTGGTGGCCGTCTTTGACGCCGTGGCCGGGGTGGAGCCCCAATCCGAGACCGTCTGGCGCCAGGCGGACCGCTATGGCGTGCCACGGCTCGCCTTCATCAACAAGATGGACCGGGTGGGGGCCGACTTCCGCCGTTGCCTGAAGATGATGGCGGAGCGCCTCAACGCCCGGCCGGTGCTCCTGCAGCTGCCCGTGGGCGAGGAGGCGGCCTTCAAGGGCGTGGTGGACCTCATCACCCAGAAGGCTTATATCTTTGACGAGGCCAGCCTGGGACTCAAGGTGGAGGTCACCGAGATCCCCGCCGCGTTGGCCGCCGAAGCCAAGGAGTGGCGCAGCCGTCTGCTGGAGGCCTTGGCCGAGTTCGATGACGAGCTCATGGAGGCCTATCTCTCCGACGAGCCGGTCTCCGAAGCAAAGATCAAGGAGGTGCTGCGCCGGGCCACCACTGGGCTCCACCTGGTGCCGGTGCTGTTGGGCTCCGCCTTCAAGAACAAGGGCGTGCAGCCGCTGTTGGATGCGGTGGTGGACTACCTCCCCTCGCCCCTGGACAAGCCGCCGGTCAAGGGCCTCACCCCCAAAGGCGAGGTGGCGGAGCGCCTGCCCGGGGACGACCAGCCTCTGGCGGCCTTGGCCTTCAAGCTCCTGTCCGACCCCTATGTGGGGCAGCTCACCTTTCTGCGCATCTATTCGGGGGTGCTCACCTCGGGGAGCGCGGTGCTGAACGCCACCAAGGGGGTGAAGGAGCGCATCGGCCGGCTTTTGAAGATGCACGCCAACAAGCGGGAGGAGATCGACGCCGCCTACGCCGGGGACATCGTGGCGGCGGTGGGCCTCAAGCACACCACCACCGGCGACACCCTGTGCGACGAGCGGCGGCCCCTCACCCTGGAGGCCCTTTACATCCCCCAGCCGGTGATCGACATCGCCATCGAGCCCAGGACCAAGGCGGACCAGGACAAATTGGGGCTGGCCTTGGCCAAGATCGCCGCCGAGGACCCCTCTTTCCGGGTGAAGACCGACCCGGACACCGGCGAGACCCTGATCTCCGGCATGGGCGAGCTGCACCTGGAGATCATCGTGGACCGCCTCACCCGGGAGTTCAAGGTGGATGCCCGGGTGGGCCGGCCGCAGGTCTCCTACCGGGAGACGGTCACCGAATTTGCCCGGGCCGAAGGGCGCTTTGTGCGGCAGAGCGGCGGCCGGGGCCAGTACGGGCATGTCTGGCTGGAGGTGGAGCCCCTGCCCGCCGGCAGCGGCGTGGTCTTCGACAATCGGATCGTGGGCGGCGTCGTCCCCAAGGAGTTCATCCCGGCGGTGGAGAAGGGCGTCAGGGAGGCGGCGGCCACCGGGGTGTTGGGCTACCCCATGGTGGATCTGGCGGTGCGCCTGGTGGACGGCTCCTACCACGAAGTGGACTCCTCGGAGCGGGCCTTCCAGATCGCCGGCTCCCTGGCCTTCAAGGAGGCGGCCCTGAAAGCCCGGCCGGTGCTCCTGGAGCCCATCATGGCCCTGGAGGTGGTGACCCCGGAGGAGTTCGTGGGCGAGGTCATGGGGGAGCTCAACGCCCGCCGGGGCCGCATCACCGGCATGGAGAGCCGGGGGAACACCCAGGTGATCTCCGCCATGGTGCCCCTGGCCACCATGTTCGGCTACGCCACGGTGCTCCGGAGCGCCACCCAGGGACGGGCCACCTTCACCCTGCAGTTTGATCATTACGAGCCGGTTTCTGCAAACCTGGCGGAAGAGATCTTGGGACGGCGCCAGGCCCACGCCTGACCCGGACAACCTGGAGGATCTTTCATGGCCAAGAAGAAGTTTGAGCGCACCAAGCCGCACGTGAATGTGGGGACGATTGGGCACATCGACCATGGCAAGACGACGTTGACGGCGGCCATCACCAAGCATCTGGCCAAGAAGGGGAAGGCGGCGTATG